>DWWT01000017.1 GCA_019119575.1 Candidatus Enterocloster excrementipullorum | reverse complement strand
GATGCCGTGATTCGCTGCCCAAAAATGAACCAACTGCCCCTTGCACCTTTTTGCCAAATGTGCTATATTAACAATAGAAAAGGGAAAGCCAGAGACACACGGCCTACCCTAACAACGAGTTACAAACTGTTTTTTACAACAGCCGTCACTAGTGCGAGTAGTGGCGGCTACTTTTTTCCTTTAAAGATTGTATAGCACAATCCGACAAGGGCCACAACGAATGTCCCTATCTGGACTAAATCCTGATATGTAACATACATTGGTTCGCCCTCCTTTCCTTCACACCCGAGGGTATGACATCCGGAGGGTTTCCCCTCCAGAAGTGGAGGGTAGGCCGCCTTTAATGCGCTCTGACTTTCCGTACCAGCAGTATAGCACATTTGTTCGGTTTTCTCAATTGCTTTTATATCATTTTTAATTGCCGGGAGCAGCCCCGTTTGCTGCATTCCCGGCAATTTTCCGTCAAATCTCTTTTATAAAAACGCCCCGTCAGACAAATGCGCCCATCAGCGCGTCCCCAAAGGGCACCAGGAGCACGGCGCACAGCACCACCATGATGGCGCACAGCACAATGCTGTATTTCGGCGTGCCCTTGTAATCAATTCCCTCCTCGCAATACACCACGCCCATGGTTGCGCAGGCGCTGTAGGTGCAGAAGGCTGTCGCGCAGACCGCGATTACGCAGGCGGCAAAGGTCAGGATCTCTCCCTGGCTGAGCGCGGAGCCGGAAAGGAACACGGGCACAAAGCTCGCCATGGTCACGATGGCCGCCACGGAGTTGGAAGCCACATTGGTGATAAGGCTTGCAATCGCCAGGGCAAGGAAGACCGCCACGCCGGCAGGAATCATTCCCACGTAGGGTGCCAGGAGGTTCTGCAGGAACAAAGTAATGCCGTACTGCTCGCCGCCGAAGATTCCCGCGTAGTACATGATGGTTCCCATGAAGGCGATGGTGGGCCAGGATATCTTGGAGGCCGCTTCACCCAGGTTCATCACCGGCTTGCCGTCTGCCGTAATCACGCAGAGCAGAGCGCAGACAATCATAACCGGTCCGGCAACCGACAGGCCGGAGAGATAGGAAGCCACAGGGCCCAAAGCTGTGATGGACGCGAGGATATACATAACCAGAACTGCCAGCATGCCGCCGAAGGCAATTTTCGCGCGCTTGGACATGGGATTCTCCTTGAGTTCCTGACGGATGGCCGCATCGTCAAAGTTCACGAACTTGGAGGTATCCGGACGAATCCAGAGCTTTACAATCAGCAGAGCCGCCACAGTGAACAGAGCCAGATAAATGAGGCCGATTTTCAAGTAAGACGTGGTATCAAAATTCGTAAATCCAAAGCCGACCACCACGGTCACCATGGACAGAATATACGCTCTTCCCCAGATCAGACATCCGTCGCAGGTCTGGGAAACCCAGGCCACCAGCATGCCGTGGGCGCGGTAGAAGCTGTCCTCCCGGGTGTAGCCCATGGAGCGGCAGATCTGGCCCAGAATCTTGAAGAACATAACCGCCACCACGATGGGAACGGTAAAGATAGAGACCAAAATCATGGCCAGAGTAAACATGATGGTGAAGAGGGTGGGTCTTCCGTGGATGAACTTCCGGGAAATCATCCACTTGACCAGCCACTCCAGAGCACCGCTCTCATCCAGTACGGTGGCGATCATAAAGAACGGAATCAGCACTGCCACAAACACGCTTCCCCAGATTCCTGTGAAGGCAGCGCTTCCCTCATAGGCCGACAGCAGCACGCCGGCGGATATGCTGGCCCAGGAGGCCCAGCTGCCGCCCACGGTCATCCACAGATAGATTGTGGGAATAAACACGGCCAAAAGCCGCACGCCCTGCTCCGTGAGTCCGTTCCCCGCAGGCAGCAGGAAGAAAATCAGCGCTCCTATAATGACTGCAATTATCAGGTTTCTTTGATCTTTCGTCAAATTCATTCTTTTATCCCCCTAAAGACATTCTTTCCTAATTTTCTTCTTTATCAATCCCGCGCAGCTTCACTCCGCACCACTTCTCATACATCTCCACGAAACGGACCAGATCCTTTCCGCCGTCCTGCTCTGCCACCGGCACATGCCAGAGCTGGTAAATCAGATTGCCTACAAAAGCCGGCACGTCGCTTGCTTTGGCCGCCTCATTGAACAGGTTGACATCCTTTAACATCAGGCTCACCGCCATTCCCAGGTTCTTGCCGGGAAATACCAGGCTGGGGAACTTGTACATGGCCGCGTCGTTTCGTCCGCCGCTGCCCGCAATCACCTTGCAGGCCGTGTGCGGGTTAATGCCCGCCTTGGCCGTAACCATCAGCGCCTCGGTGGTAGCCGCCACGCAGCAGGCGGAGAGGAAGTTGTTGGCGCACTTCATGGTGTCGCCCGCGCCGCTGGGCCCCACATAGGTCACCTTCTCCGGCGCTCCAATAGTCTCCAGGACCTCCCTGTATGTTTCAAACACCTCCCGCTTTCCTCCGGCCATCACTGCCAGCGTCTGGTTGGAAGCTCCCACAGTGCCGCCGCTTATGGGGCAGTCCAGCATGTCCACGCCCTTTTTCTCCAGCTCCGCAGCCAGCTTCTTCGTGCTGTTGGGGTCCGCGGAGGTCAGATCGATGACCGCGCTTCCCGGACGGATGCACTCCATGATTCCGTCCTCCCCGTACATCAGGCCCTCCACCTGCCTGGAAGTGGGCATGCTGATGAGGAGCACGTCCGCCTTCTCAATCAGCTCTCTTTGGGAAGCCGCCGCAATGCCCGTGCCCGCCAGCATTTCATCATACCTTGCGGCCTTGGCCTCAGCGTCCGGAGCCACCGGTGAAAAGCCCGCCGCGGTGTCAATTTCCCTTCGGTAGGCCGGGAGCACCACCTGAAAGCCGCATTTTACCAGGCCGTAGCACATCGCCGTTCCCATTGCTCCCAGGCCTAGAAATCCAAGAATCTTTTCGTCTTTTACCGCCATTTTTTATTCCTCCTATTCTATCGTCTTTTACTGCCGTCCGTTGGGCGTAATCACGCACTTGATGGGAGCCCGGTCACTGGCAAGCTCATGACCTGTTGTCAGCACCGCCTTCTCCGCGTCCTCCAGCTCAAACCAGTGGGTAACCATCTTTTCCAGGGGATACTTGCGGCTCTCCACCAGCTTCACCGCAATCTCATTGGAATGATAGCTCTGGGCAAGGGCGCCGCAGATTTTGAGCTCTTTCTGGACCACCTTGTCGAAATCCATCGCCGCAAAATGGGGGCCGTATAAGCCCGGAGTCACGATGGTTCCCATCTTGCGCACAAGATTCACGGAAATCTCCATGTTGGAGGGCGCGCCGCTCACATCCATCATCACGTCCACAAGGGCCCCGTCCGTGATTTCCTTCACCCGCTCTACCGGGTCCTCCTTATCCACATAGATCAGATCCGTTGCGCCGAACTCCTTCGCCAGCTCCATGCGCTCCTTGTCAAATGGCTTGCTGGTGCCCATGACGATCACCTTGGACGCGCCGAATTCTTTCGCCACCACGGTTCCCGCCAGGCCCTGCTGCCCGCAGCCCGCGATCAGAACCGTGTCGCCCAGCTTCACACCGCCGATCTCCCCCAGCCAGCGCACGTTGTTTCCTATAACAGAGGTGGTGAGCACCGCCGCCTCCAGGGGAACGCTCTCATCGATTTTGTGAATCATGGCCCTGGGCGGAAGGTACAGATATTCGCTGTACGCGCCCCAGAGGTAAGGCGGGTTGTCACAGGCAAAATACACACCGTAGCCCATGCGGTCCACGCACTGGGCATAATTGCCTTCGATGCAGGCTTTGCACTTTCCGCAGCCGAAACGGTTCTCCACAACCACCCGGTCGCCCTTTTTTACACCGCTCATCTTCGCCTTGTTCGCGCCGATCTCCTCGATGCGGCCCACGATCTCGTGTCCCATGATCAGCGGGAAGGGAACCTTTGTCTTTCCGTTGTAAAATCCTGGGTCCGAGCCGCAGACTCCCACCATCTCCACCTTCAAAAGGCCGTCCTCGTCCCCAATCTCCGGAATCGGGATGTCCCGCATTTCCATCTGGCGGATTCCCGTCAGAACGGCCGCCCTGCTCATCATCTTTCTCATTATGAAAACCTCCTGTGCTTATTTCCTTTTCGCATCTCTCCTGCGGATGCGGTTCACACATTATAGTAGAGCAAGTTTGATGCCAGATTTTTCAGCACGCCAAAGCATGCTTCCCGGGCGCCAGCTCACGGCAAAGCCGTTCCCTGGCCGTTGCCCGGGAAATGGCTCTCTGGCCGCGCAAGCAAGCTTGCCCGTCTAAAGAGCCGCTTCCCGGGCGTATCGCACAAAAAAATGTGCCGTGAGGCAAATTTTCACGGCACATCTGACACATGTGGCACAGGTTACGTTTTCTGTAATTGTTTAGGTTTTTCTCGCTTTTTATGATCAGCGTAAATTTCGGAACCAGTTTTTCGACCCATTTCTGTGTCATCAAATATTTCGCCATGGTAGCTTCTCTTATCACGCCTTTTTGTAAACATCGCTCCATACCCTTATGCCGTACTGAGCAGTGGTTTTATCTCTTCTTTCAGGATTTTCTTTAATTCAGTCATACACTGCGAATAGTATCTGAATTTAGGCAATGCCTTTTCCACGATACTCCTTATACAGGGAAGTAGCAAAGGATGGCGTATCATCATCCACATGGCCATAATCGTTCATGATTCTTGTCCAAACAGCGCCCACCACTTTTCCATCATAGTCAGCCACCAAACAATAATCCCCTTTCCGGGAACCGAAATCGTCTATGTATACTCGCAGCTCCGGCTGGTCGAGGATACTTTTCAGCGGCGGAGTTACACCCTCCGGAATAAAAATCGCTTCATACAGAAAATCTTTTAGTAGCACAACCTCATTTTTGTGGATTTCACAGATTGCATGGTTTTGCTTGCAGGAACCAGTTTTGTCATGCAGCTTCATTCGTCCTCACTGCCTTCCTCATATTCCGCTTCATCCAGCATTTTCGGCACTTCCTCAATAATTGGTGCAAGAACCTTGTAACCGGCAGGCAATTCATCCGCAGTACGGTAGGTCGCAACACCCATCGGTTTGGAATAATCCCGAATTGCCAGCTCCACAACACTTTTATTTGCTTCTCGACAAAGGAGAATACCGATAGCCGGATTTTCTCCATTCTTTCGTTCTTTCTCGTCCAGCGCCGCTAAATAAAAATTGAGCTGTCCCAAATACGAAGGCTTGAACTTTCCTTTTTTCAATTCGATCACCACTAATGCTTTCAGGTCACGCTGAAAAAACAACAAATCGGCAAAAAATTCCTCGCCGTCAACTTCAATACGGTGCTGATTTCCTATGAAACAAAAGCCGGAACCAAGACACTGAATGAAATTGCGAATATGATTGATGATTTCCTTTTCCAGAACACGCTCATCTAAATCCTGTGGATCCGATAAGTCAAGTTCTTCGGTGTTAATAAAATCCAGAAAATATTCGTCCTTAAAGGTTTGAATTATTTTCATATACTGCTTATCATCAGGCACAGTCATCGAAAAATTGTTGAACAACGCACCTTTATGCTGATAGAGATTTTCTTTTAGTCTGGTACGCAGAGCAGTTTTGCTCCAATGCCCTGCCGCACATTCACGAATATAAAAGAGTCTTTCATCCAATTCTTTGGTTTTATGCAAAATTTCCATATGATGTGTAAAACTAATTTCCAGGAAAGCGTCCATCGGAAAAGCGCCAGCCGCTGTCAGTCCTTTTTCCGAAATTGCCAGACCAACATCATCTATCTGCTCTAAATCGGTAGCCGCGGCTATCGATTTGTTTTCCAGAAAAAATTCATCATTCGTTTTCAAATATGGCTGCCATGCTTCATAAAATTGACGCATCAACTTAATATTTCCAGGAGAAAATCCTCGCAGCCCCGGAAGTTCCTCTCGCAGGCGAGCACTGATTTCATCAATAGCGCCTGTTCCCCAGGTTCCTGCTCTTGAATTGTCGGAAACATAACCGCCTATGACATAATATAGAGACAGCATTTCAATGTTTGTATATTTTACAGCCCTGCTTTGACTTCTTAAAATAGCCGTTTTAATGGTTTTAACAGCTTCCAGATACTTCTCGTTCATAAATTCTCCTTCCCGTCTATTTCAACCAACTGCTTCTGTTCATTCATTTTCTATACTTCTTCTACAATATAGTCTCATAGCATCCCTCCGCTCTGATATCTACACAAACATATTTTGAAGCATAATTTTTTTAATTCTTGCAATTCACGGCACTTGCGCTGGTGAAGGGTGATGAGGTTGTCAAGGTGTTCTAGGTATTCGCCTACTTCCTTTTGCTCTTTTTCTGATGGCAATGTCACCTTTTGCCTAAGCACCGCAGATCGATCTATTCCTGCAATAACTCAACCAGAACCTTTACAAACCAAAAGAACATCCCCTTCATGCGCAATACATCGAGGAATAGAGGAGCCACCGATTTTCTATAGTCTGACCCTCAACGATACAACTTGCACCTGTCATATAAGGAATTCCATCCCTTAAATCATTATACTCATTGGGATTAAAATCTTGCCCCGACAATAAGTTTATAACGTCTCCGTACTTATGCTGTTCCCAAGCAATAGTTTTTTATCTCGATATTACCAGGCACTTTTCCCTGTTTTCATCAAACTATCAATGTCCATATAGGCATTTTCAATCCGTTCCGTATGGTAAATCCAATAATTGTCGTATATTTTTTGAATAATTACGCCTTTTTCCCACTCCCTAAGCACGTCTCCCGTTTTCTTATTTTTGTATGCGGAATAATATTCCAATAAATTTCACCTCATTAAATAAATCCAAATTCCTCCAGCTTCCGGTACAGAGTTCTCCGGGAAATTCCCAGATATTTTGCCGCATTGGTGCGGTTGTTTCCGCAGATATGCAGGGCGTTCTGGATCTCCTCCCTGGTGAGGGCCTGCGGGCGCTCCGGCTGCGGCAGAGGTTCCGGCATGGCCTGCTCCTGCCCGTTTGCGGGCCTCATCTGCACGCGGTCACAGGGCCTTACATATCCCACCGTATTTTCCAGGATATACTGGGGCAGGATCAGGTCTCCGGGGTAGAGCTGCACAATACATTCCATCAGGTTCTGCAGCTCCCGCACATTTCCCAGCCAGTCCATGGACAAGAGCAGTTCCTTGGATTCCTCGGTGAGACGCATGATATTCTGCTTCCCGATGCGGTTTGAAATCCTGCGGATAAAAAATTCGCTTAAAGGAATGATGTCCCCCTTTCTCTCCCGGAGGGGCATCAGGTTCAGACGCATGGTGCTCAAGCGGTAAAATAAGTCTGCCCGGAACTGCTTTTTCTGAATCATATCCCAGATATCCACATTGGTAGCGGCGATAATCTTCACATCCACATTGATCAGGCGGGAGCCCCCGAGGCGCATGAGCTGCTTCTGCTCCACCACCCGCAGGAGCTTGGCCTGCAGATCCAGGGGCATCTCCCCGATCTCGTCCAGGAAAATGGTTCCGCCGGAGGCCAGTTCGAATTTTCCCATATTTCCATTTTTCTTCGCCCCGGTAAATGCCCCCGCTTCATAGCCGAAAAGCTCGCTCTCTATGAGGTCCTTGGGCACAGCCCCGCAGTTTAAGGCGATGAAGGGCTTTTTTCTCCGGTGGCTCGCGTTGTGGATGGCCTGGGCCATCACATCCTTTCCCGTCCCGCTCTCCCCCAGAATCATGATATTGCTGTCCGTTAAGGCCATGCGCTTGGCCCTCTCGATTATCTTTTTCAGCTCCATATCCTCGCCGATGATATCGTCAAAGGATTTCACCGCTCCGTTGGCCATCTTCTCCGAGACTTCCGCGCTGATTTTCTGCTGGGTGGTCATGTAGAAAATCACGCCCACGGACTTGATGGAGGGCTGTTTGTACGCGTCCGTGGACACCAGGCACTCGGTCTCCATCTCCCCCACCCGTATTTTCAGGGGATAATTGCTGACCACCCGGCACGCTTCAATGATGCTCCAAAATTCCCGGTTGTCCGGCAGGGGATTAATTAACTCCTCCACCGGCCGGTACCAGAGATTTATCTTCGGCACGCCCAGGATGCGGAGCAGCTCTTCATTGTAATAGGTAACGATGGTCTTATCCGCCATCATGGCATCCACAACCAGAAGCCCCTTCCCGCTCCGCTCATAAAACTTCACCGAGGTGTTTTTAAACTGGACATTCAGCATCAGATCATGGGCAATCCCCACAATCATGGCGTAATACACATCCCAGGCATTCTTCACCGGCGTCAGAATAGCCACCCCGCAGGCCGGCTCAAGGTCATAGGGTTCGTAGATACCCCGCATATTCATAATGGAAAAATAAATGGCATATTTTTTCAGAACCGGGTTTTCATTCTCCTCTCCCACACTGCTGCAGCTTCGGCGGATGGAAAGTCCCTGGCTCACCCCGTTGTAGCCCACGTCCTGCCAGATGTCCCCCACCTGTATATCCCCGCCGAACAGTTCCTCCAGCGTCTTGTCATCCCTCGGATAGAGATCCACCAATATCCCCTCTGCGGAAAACAGGCCGATGGCAAACGTCTGTTTCTTCAGCTTATTAAAGGTCTTGGCCACATACCGCTCCAGATAGATATTGTAGCCTAAGAGCCTCTCCCGCTCCGCCTCCACATGCGCGGGTTTTGCTTTGTGAAAAATCCGCTCCTGTTTTTCCTTCTCCTCCATGTGTGCGTCCTCCTTCTGTGCCATGTGTGTCATGCCGCGCAGCAGCTCGTGCCTTCCTCTGTCTGTGTCATGACACACTTTTTGTGTGTTTATGAATCAATTTTATCTTATGGCACACTTTTTTGCTGTTTTTGTGCCATTTTTCGTGTCATATCACTGGTATTGTAGCACGAATCTGCGAAATTGAAAAGGCCGATTGTGCCTGACTGAAACCGTGCGTTCGCCTTTTCCGGCTTTGGCATCAAACTTGCTCTATTTACTATTAGCATCCCCGTCCCCAACGGACAGGAGTACCAACCATCATGAGGAGGAATGATTTATGTCAGTACGTTACAAAGACGAGAGAAAACTGCTGGGCCGCCTGGACAATCAGATTATTGACGATTTATTTCATGGAAGCATCGATATGCACGTGCATCCGGGCCCGGACCCCGTGGCGGACCGCCCGAACGACAGCGGCACTATGGCCCTGGAGGCCCAGAAGGCCGGGATGGCCGCCATTGTGTTAAAAAGCGTCACCTATCCCACCGCATCCGATGCCTACATCATTCAAAAGCACCTGACGCCGGAACTCCATGTGTTCGGAGCCGTGGTCATCGCCTACTCGGAAACCGGCGGCCTGGATCACGCGGCGGACGTAATTAAAAAGCAGGCGGACATCGGTGCAAAGGTCGTTTGGTTCCCCACCTTTGACGCGAAATGGTGCATGGACTACTTAAAGAGCGGCGAGGGAATCTATATCCTCGACGAGAATGGCGGGCTAAAGCCCCAGGTCTACGACATCTTAAAGGTCTGCAAAGAATACAATCTGGTCGTCTGCAGCGGCCACATGTCCTACGAGGAAACCGCCAAGCTTTTTGACGCCTGCGTGGAAATGGGAATCACCAAGATGGTCGCCACCCATCCCCTGGCGGAGCTCAGCCGCTTTACCATGGAGCAGATTCTCGCCCTCGCCGACAAGGGCGCCTATATCGAACATGTATACGGAACGCTGATGCCCCGCCTGGGCAATATGGACCCCAGCGACTATGTGGACTGCATCCGGGCCGTGGGCGCGGAGCGCACCATCCTCGGCTCGGATCTTGGGCAGGTCTGGGATCCCATGCCCGCAAGCGGCATGCGCCACTACATCACCATGATGCTCCAGTTCGGCTGCACGCCCCAGGAGGTAGAGCTCATGGTAAAAACCAACCCGGCCAAGCTGCTGGACCTGTAAGGAGGAGGCGCACTGCCCCCTCCTCCGCCCCAAAAACGGTTAACTTCCCAGCGCACAAAAGCCGCCGCACCGATTGGCATATGCCGGCAATACTGCCCTGCCTAGAAAGGGGCATTAGCCGGTATATTGCCCAATGGGTGCGACGGCTCTCTTTTTCCTTCTTTTCTTCTCTCCCGCTTAGAGACGCCCCTCTGTCAATTTCCTGTTCTCCTTCCCGATTGCGTGGTACGCAGTCTGTACAATCACGGCTCCCGCAATCGTGAGAATGAGCATGATGACAAATGCGAGCACATAATCCCCGGTTCTGTCCGCCGTGGCTCCCGGCACCACGCCGAACAGCAGGGCTCCCAGAGTGGAGAGCACCTGGTATTTTGTCACAGTGGCCGGATAAGATTCCTCCGTGGCCGCCCCGGCCGCATACATGGAGATTGACACTGTCGTCACCGCCAGGCCCAGCCCCATAAGAATGACGCCGGCCGCAGCCACCGCAAAATTTCCATTTCCCGCCAGACAGCACAGGCCCGTTCCCAGGGCTGCCAGAATATACAGGATCCAGATGGACCGGTACGTCCCCATTTTATCCGCAATCTGTCCGTAGATGCATTTCCCCGCGGTCAGGGCGATTCCAAATACGGACAAAAGCCAGGAGGCCTCCATGGCCCCAAATCCCGTAGACTGATAAAGCGCGGAGATATACGAGTACAGATTATTTCCCGGCATTCCGAAGATCAGAATGCCCAGCATCATAAAGAATGAGAGGCGGGCCGGCGCATTGCGGGGCGCATAGCTCTTCGCCGCCTCCACGTGATGCGCCCCGATGGGCTCCGTGTGCAGGCAGTCCGGACGGCTGCGCAGAACGGTCCACACCACCGCGGCTGCCAGAAAGACAAAAGCACTCTCCGCAAAAAAGGAAAATCTGAGAGACACGCGGCTCACCAGCAGCGTAATGATCGGGGAAGCGACAATTACGGACAGGCCGGTAGCCGCCATGCAGATTCCCAGGGCCAGCCCCCGGTGTTCATTAAACCACCGGGAGATGAGCACCGAGGCCGGTATCATCCCGCCCAGCCCCAGCGCGCACCCCGAAAGCGCCGCGGCCCCGCAGTATCCGAAAAAGCTGCGGGAAAACCCGTACGCCAAAAAGGAAACACCGCAGAGCAGAATGCCGCAGGTGACAATCCTCCTCACCTCGAACCTTCGAATCAGCGGTGTCACCGCCAGCATTCCCGCCAGGCCAAACAGATTGCGAAACAGCACTACAGTGGATGCCTGGGTATTGGTCAGGCCTCCGATGCGGGTCAGATAGGGCTGATACGCGGAAAATCCCGTCTGCGCCAGCCCGGCCGTGCAGAACAGGAGCAGGGCGCAGGCCATGCAGATCGCCCAGCCGTATTGTTTCTTGTCCATAGACAATCCCTCCTTGATAAGTCCTCTGCTTCTACTTTGTTTTGCAGCAATTTTTATGCCAATTTTTCGACTCCGAACGTTCCGGCTGGGCAATCCGAATTTTTTGTTTCCTTGACATATTTTTGTATTCCGCATATAATAATAGTACCAGACAGGCAACGGCGTGTGCCTGTCCAAGCGCTGAAACATAACAGCGTACCGGAAAGCCTTGTTATGTGGAGCTTTCGAGAGGGGTTGTGCAGTGAAACCTCAAACCGGAGTAGGCTTCGGCCGAACGAAAATGCTCGTAACCGTCCTGTATATCATGTGCAGGACGGTTTTCTTTTTATCACATATACACTTCCCGAGTTCTAGAAACTGGGAAAGTTGAGAAAATTATCTTCCTTTTTCTATACCTAACGTCGAATCTTCCGCAAACAGCATGGAAGTGTCTATTTCTATATCATCCGTCAGATTTAAAAGCTCCGTTAAATCATGCTGACGTCCAATATTTGTAACATCGATTTTATTAACACAGGCTCCAATCCAAGGGAACTTCCGAGCTAACTCATCCATCCAATCATAAATATCTGCCGTACTGAGTTTTGTATCTGATGTGTATCCGGAACCCTGGCGGTGGGAAAACTGATGTCGTTTAAAAAGTCTCCGAAGGTCATCATAAGCCTGCCGGTAATTTGCTCCCGGATAATGCGCCTTTAGCTGGTGTGGATCTAAATCAAAATTCAGAGCCTTAAAATACTTTCTCTCCAATCACTACGCCTCCATAGCCTGTTTTTGTCTGTAATGGTTCAGCAAATCTTCCTCATTGAAATCGTCCGGGCTGTCGGAATCGTCGCTGTCGCATAAAAGCCAGACTGCCACATTATCCATAAACCATGCCTGCTTTTTCAGGGTGTTGACAATCCTCCCAAACCGTCCATAATCTTTTGTATGCCCGCTGTCCCGGTACACCAAAGAACCTGATGAATCCTCCATGCGCGGGAAACCCATTTTAACAAAGACACTGTCAATCGTTCTGTATATCCCATCCAGGCGATATTTCTTTTCGATATTGATTTTATCGTCATCCATGCGGATAATCATTTTCAGCATAACAACGGCCTCCTTCCGAATCTTTATGGTTATTATATCATTTGGAGCCTGTTTCCACAATCACGTCCTGGGCAATAAAGTAAATTGGGAAAACCAAGCAAATCCCAACTTTTTACCTTTCCACCCCGTCACATTCTCTCCCTGCCCTGCATACAATAGCCTGTAATATCCGTTTTCCAGGAGGCCTGACTATGTGCGGCATCGCCGGTTTCTATCATCCCCATAAAAACTATACATCCCAGGAGGCGCATTATAAGGACATCCTCGCATCCATGGCCCGCGTCCAGCGCCGGAGAGGGCCGGACGATTCCGGCGTCTGGCTTTCCCCCCACGCGGGCCTGTCCCATGTGCGCCTGTCCATCATCGACCTGGCCGGCGGCCGCCAGCCCATGGTCAAATCTCCGGGCGGCCGCACAGCGGCCATCGCCTACAACGGCGAGCTCTACAACACCGAGGAACTCCGAAAAGAGCTTCTCTCCCTGGGCCACACCTTTCTCACCTCCAGCGACACCGAGGTAATTCTGGAAAGTTACCTGGAGTACGGCCCGGACTTCGCGGAGCGCTTAAACGGCATCTTTGCCATCGCCATCGCGGACGCAGCGAATAACCGCCTCTGCCTGGTCCGGGACCGCGCAGGCGTAAAGCCCCTTTTTTATACGGTGCGGGGGGAAGAACTCTTTTTCGCCTCCGAGCCCAAAGGGCTTTTTGCCGTCCCGGAAATTGTCCCCCAGGCGGACAAAGAGGGGTTAAACGAAATCTTCTCCCTGGGCCCTGCCCGCACGCCGGGATGCGGCGTATTCCGGAATGTGCGCGAGGTGCTTCCCGGCCATATGCTCCTTCTCTCCCCGGAAGGCCTGCGCCGGGAAGCCTTCTGGAAGCTTGAGAGCCGGCCCCACACGGATTCCTTTGAGCGGACTGTGGAAAAGACCGCCTTTCTTGTGCGGGATGCCGTCCGCCGGCAGATGGTCTCGGACGTTCCCATCTGCACCTTCCTTTCCGGCGGACTTGATTCCAGCCTGGTCTCCTCCATCTGCGCCGGGGAGTTAAAACAGCGCGGAAAAATCCTGGACACCTACGCCTTTGACTTTGCCGGAAATGCGGAGAATTTCACCGCCAACTCCTTCCAGCCCTCCCAGGACCGCCCCTACGCGGATGAGATGGCGGAGTATCTGGGTACCCGCCATCACCATTTGGAGTGCACCAGCGCCGTCCAGGCGAACTGCCTCGCGGACTCCGTCCTGGCCCACGACCTCCCCTCCATGGCGGATGTGGACTCCTCCCTCCTCCACTTCTGCTCCCTGGTTGCAAAAGACCACAAGGTGGCCCTCACCGGGGAATGCGCGGATGAAATCTTCGGCGGCTACCCGTGGTTTCACCGGGAGGAGTGCTTTACGGCCCGCACCTTCCCCTGGTCCATGGATTTAAGCCCGAGAAAATTTCTCCTGAAAAAAGAATTTGCCGAATATCTGGATATGGACGGCTATGTGAACGCGGCCTATGCCCGCTCCCTGGCCCAGACCCCGCGGCTGCCAGAGGACACCCCCGAGGAGGCCCGGCGCCGGGAAATTTCCTGGCTGAACCTGACCTGGTTCATGCAGACCCTTTTAAACCGCATGGACCGGACCAGCATGTACTCCGGCCTGGAGGCCCGGGTTCCCTTCGCGGATCACCGGATTATTGAATATCTGTGGAATGTCCCCTGGAAAATGAAAGCCCGGGGCGGCGTGGAAAAGGAGCTTCTGCGGCAGTCCGCCAGAGGCCTTCTCCCCGAAGATGTGCTGCGGCGCAAGAAATCCCCCTATCCCAAGACCTATGACAGAAACTATGAGCGAATTTTGGCCAAAAAAATAGAGGAGCGCCTGGAGGGCGGCTCCCCTGTTATGGAATTTATCGATAAGAAAAAACTGCGGCAGTTCCTCACCAGCGTCAAGGACTATGGAAAGCCCTGGTACGGCCAGCTCATGGCCGGCCCCCAGATACTGGCCTACCTGCTCCAGATTGATTTCTGGCTGGAGCATTATGGGGTGCAGGTGATTACTGCATAGACTCCCAAACCGCCTTCGCCAGCGCCTCCAGGGAGGCCTCCTGACCGTCCTTTAAGGAAGACTTGATGGAAACCGTGCCCTCCAAAACATTCATGTTCTTCATGCCGGCCAGCGCCTCTCCCATAATCTTTCCGGAGAGAATGCCCCAGGAGCCATTCTCAATGAGCGCCACGGTCCGGTTCTGAAGGCCATGGGCCTTGAGGTCGGACAGGAAATGCTCCATATAGCTGAACAGGCCGCCATTGTACGTCACGGAGGCCAGCACCATGTGGCTGCAGCGGAACGCCTCGGAGATCAGGTAAGAGGGATGCGTGGAGGACACATCATACATGGCGATGTTCTTCACGCCCAGATCCGCCAGGCGGCAGGCCAGGATATTGGCCGCATTCTCCGTATTGCCGTAGATGGAGCCGTAGGCGATCATCACGGCCTTTTCCTCCGGCGCGTAGCTGCTCCAGGTCAGGTACTTGTCCACGTACCAGCCGATGTTCTCCCTCCACACAGGTCCGTGCAGGGGGCAGAGCATTTCAATCTCCAGTGCGGATGCCTTCTTTAAAAGCGTCTGCACCGAGGGACCGAACTTGCCCACAATATTCGTATAATATCTTCTGGCATCATCCAGCCAGTCCCTCTCAAAATTCACTTCGTCCGCAAACAGGTTGCCGTTCATAGCTCCGAACGTACCGAAAGCGTCGGCGGAGAAAAGAATCTTGTCTGTCATATCGTAGGTGACCATAACCTCCGGCCAGTGAACCATAGGCGCCATCACAAAGGTCAGCGTGTGCTTTCCCGTTGTCAGGGTGTCTTTCTCCTTAACCACAACCGCCTTGGCGTCAATGTCAAAATTGTAGAACTGCTTGATGACGGAAACCGTCTTGGCATTGCACACCACCTGCATATCCGGATACCGGGCCACCAATTCTCCCAAAGTCGCGCAGTGATCCGGCTCCATGTGATCCACCACCACGTAGTCCAGAGAGCGGCCGTTTAAAACCGCCTCCAGATTCTCAAAAAACTGCTGGGAGATTGCACGGTCCACCGTGTCAAACAGCACGGTCTTTTCATCCATCAGAACATAGGAATTGTAGGAGACGCCCCTTGGAATAGGAAATGCGTTTTCAAACAGCGCCAACCGCCTGTCCGTTCCTCCTACCCAAAACAAATCCTCCTTAATGGTCTTTACGCAATACATCGCTTTTTCTTCCTTTCCCTTCCTGTTTAAAGTGAATGCAAAGCAAACGATTCCGGACAGCGCATGGTCTTGTCCGGGCCGCTGCTACAAATCAAAAATCTCAAAATCATCATCCGAGGACGGAGTCTTTGTATCCCTCCTGGGCGAAGCTGCTGCGGTTTCAGACGCGTTCTCTGCCCGGCGCCGCGTCTCGGGCTTTTGGTTCCTTCCGGGAGCGGGACTCTCCTCCGGTACGGCCGGCTCCTCATAAACCACCGATGAATCCTCCTCTTCGTCCTCCGGATAAACCGCCTGGACCTGGGGCTCTTCTCCGGCAGCCTCATACCCGTCATCCTGCTCTGCCGCATCCTCTTCATATACAGCCGCGTATCCGTCCTCCCCGTATGCATCCTCATACGCGTCCTCCGGATATTCCTCAGCGGAGGCAGCCGGTTCCTCATCCTCCTCCGGGTAATACGGCTCCTCTTCCATTTCCTCCGCAGGCTCCACCTCCGCATCCTGCCTGGATGAAACTGCTTTTCTCCGGCTTGTCCGCTCACTGGAAATCCGCTCCGGCTTGTCCGGATGTCCTCCCCGGGATACGGACTGTCTCTTTGAGCCCTTTCCAACCGCTACGACAACCAGAAGAACCAGAAGAACCAGCGCAATAACAATAGCGGCAATCAGCAGAATGCGGAACAGATTGAAGTCGCTGCGCAGAGAATCGTACTGGACAGCCAGCTCATCGTACACTTCCTGGGATACGGAATCCGCAATGGCGGGATCCGCAAAATACCTCTGAAGCGTCCGCTCCGTATCCTTCATATCATAGCGGTAGAAGTTTGTCTCTCCCGCCTCATTTCTTCCATAAATCACACAGTATTCCGGATCCTCGTCAGAGCCCCATACCCAGCCGGTCACTTCATTTCCATCCATCCGGATCGTGCGCTCCACGAAGCCCTCCGGAATCTCCACGGACGCATCCGGCTCAAGCACCGTAATTGTCCGCTCGGACACCCGCATCGGGAAGCCCGCGGCCTGGCTCGTATCCGCGCTCGCGCCGCCCTCAGCCTTGGTCACCACGATCACGTACTCCTTCACGGTCTCCCCGTCCTGAGCCGTCACCTGGCAGGTCACCCGGTTCTCTCCCATCTGAAGGTTTTCGTTCCCGCTCACCACGTTGGTCGCATTCTCATTGGCGCACTCCGCGCTGACAATCAGCTTATCCACATCCGTTCCCACGGTCACCGCGTACGTATCCACGTCCGGGGAAAATGCCGGCGTCAGCGTGCCGGGTGACACCTGCAGCGAGCGCAGGGTAGCGTCATTGGACGCAGTGGACAGAGCTCCCACCGTGACGGTGGAATCCCCCTGCCGCTCAATCGTCACCAGCTGGGAATTGGAATCATAAACCTCCTGGCTGGTGACCGTGATCTTTGTGGTTCCTGCGGCCAGCGCGTTGAATGTAAGGGTAAAGCGCAGCTTGGTGGTATTGGGTGTTCCCCCGTCGCCGTGAACCCGGATCGCTCCGGCTCCCCCCTCCGCATTGGTCCCGCTGACAAACTCCAGGACATTGGAATCATAGGCCAGCATCACATCCGCGCTGGCCAGATTCTCGCTGTCCGTAATTTCCATATTTACAGTGATTTGACTTCCCACACTGCCTGACGGATCGGAAAACGCGATCCGGCCATTTGCCGCAAAAGCTGTCATAAGCTTGGCAGGCATCGCGGCAGCCAGCAGGCAGGTCAAGGCCAGAAATGCGGCCCATATTCTGATTCGTCTTGTCATCATCATTCCCACTTTCTAAATATATTAACCCCATGTGCATTCCGCATACGGCAGAAAACACGTTCAGACACACGCTAGGGTGCAACCTCCACAATCGTCACATTGGAGCCGCCGGGTCCCGAGCTGCCGTCCGAGGACGTTCCCGGGCCTGCGGAGGCTCCCGGACCGGACGAAGTCCCGCTGTCCGAAGAAGCGCTCGAAGCGCCGCTTCCCGCTGTGGGGCCGCCCTCCTGCTTGACTACATGGATGACATAATATCTCACACTTCCGTTTTCCGCCCGTACGGAAACCGTAATATCATTTCCGCCGCTTGCAAGCGCGATGCTTCCCGTACCCGTTACCGTGGCCGTTCCATCCGCCGCCGAAGCTGTCACCTGAACCTGCGATACGGAAGAATCAACAATCAGATTATAGCTCTCCGTATCTCTGCTGAAGGTGGGTGTCAGGCTGAATCCATCAACGCCCAGGGAAGACAGCTTATTGTTGGGGCTTCCGTCCCCTGTGGGTGCCACGCTGGCCTGCTCCGGCATATTACTGTACACAGGAATGTGAAATTCCAGGGCCGAATTTTTAAGCTGGTCCGTATATGCCCCCGCCAGGTAAGCCGCCTCGGAGGCCGCTCCCTGGATGTTGCTCATGTACTGATGCTTATACAGGTTTGTTCCCTGCACATTGAACTTCTTCAAATAGAAGGTATTCTGCCCGGCCTTCACATAATTGTCCCCGTAGTTCTGGGCGCCTCCCAGAATGGATTTCTCCACCGTATTCCAGGGACGTCCATAAGAACCGGACTCCGAGGCATACCGCAGTCCCATCTCCGTAGCTGACATGGAACCCGACTGATAGGCCTCCACATTGAAGAAATTGTAATATCCCTCATAGCCCGAATACGTTCCGGAGATCAGGTTCGTTCCACCGGACTTCCCCTGCTCCTGCAGAATCATAGCTGCCAGCACATAGGGGCTCACCCCGGACTGGGCCGCCGCATTCATCAAAATATCCACATAGGACAGGGAAGCGGCGGACGGTGTCCCGGATTCCCCGGAAGATTCCGTCTGCGCGCCGGGCCCCTCCTGGCCGGTCTGGGTCTGCGCGCTGTCATCCGCCCCCGGGCCCACCAATGTCACAGAAGCCGCCACCAGATTTCTCCCCTTGGGAGAAATGGATGCGTGGGGGCCCTCCAGGCTCACGCTCACATCCGAAGACGTGGTTCCCGACCCGCTCGGGGACGCGCTGCTGCTCTCTGATGATCCGCTGCTTCCGGATGTGCTGCCGTCCGGCGCCACGCTCTGGGCGCCTGAGCTGCCGCTTCCCTGGACACCCGGGCCTGTAACCGCATCCCGGTTCGATGTACTTGCCCCTGGACCGTCCTGCGAAACGGAGGAAGAACTCCCCCCGGGCCCATCGGAAGAACCGGAGGAAAAATCACTGCCGGAGGTTCCTGTGGATGTGGTCGTTCCCGACAGAAACGTTCCCTCTACCATATTGGCAAGCCCGTCCCGTGTCTGGGTGGATGCGTCATACTCATGGGACAAAAACTGGAATACATACGTCTCATCCAAAAAATTTCTTGGATCCATATAATACCGGATAATATCCTCCGAAGCCGCCACCCAGCTGCTCCCGTCAAAACTCGTCCAGGTACTGCTGTTCCAGTCGTAGGCGCCGCTCTCCACAGATTTCCATGAGGAAATACTGGAGGCAGATACAAGATTTCGCCCCAGAACGCTCTCATTTTCAATCACTGTCTCCCAGTCCAGTCCCGTATTTTTCGCCACAAATACCCAGTTGGGATACTGGGCGTGAAGCTGTCTGAGACCATTTTTATAGCTTTCCGGAAATCCCTGTGAAGTCAGGTATGCCTCGAAATCCGCATCCGTGGAATATGAGACAGGAAGGCGCACGTAGAGAGAGGACACATATCCTGTGTTCACCGAACCGCCGCTTCCCGTATACTGAATCTGATACCAAAGGTTCCCATCCGTGCCCTGCTGCTCTCCTATGATGTTGATGGAAGCCCCTGCAGCCAGACGGCCCAGCGAGGAATATCCCGTGCCGGGACCGCTTCGTACATTAAGAGAGGAGGCCTTCACTGTGGCCGCCCCTGTATATGCATAGGAATCAAAGGTGCGAAAAGGCGATCGCCCCGCTCCCAGCCCCTGGGCCGCGAATGCCAGCGCCAAAATCAGGGCCAGTCCCTTTTTATGTATTCTTCCCTTCATTATATGTCTGTCTCCTGTGTGGTATAAACCAATTCTCCCTTTGTAAAAGGCTGCCCCTCCCATATACGGGGATTCACGGCATTAATCCTATTATAATTACAAATGCCTTCCCATGTCAACCGAAACGGGGCAAAGTTCACAGAATACAGGGATTCGTAAGAAAAGCTTAACTTTTTACAGACGGACATAGACTCCAAAACATTTCCCACAGATGGGACAGCCCGCGCATAAAAGTCATTTTTTCAACTTCCTGGGCAGCCAGAAGCGGATACCTCAGAAGCACTTCGCCATCCAGCAGATACTCCACCCGGCCTACCTCCTGCCCCTCGGATACGGGCGCGGACAGGCATTCCGGCAGAATCACACGGCGCATTACCCTCTCATCTTCCCCCAAAAGGAGCGTAAATCCTGCCGCGCCTTCGGGAGTATTTCCGTAAACCTCTATTCTCCGCCCGTCCTCCCCTTCTTCCCAATACAAGCCTCCAAGCACCGGGAGGGAAGGGTACTCTCCCGCAAACGCTACCTGGCGCAGCTCATACGTTTCCTTTCCATAGGAAAAAAGCTTCCTGGCATCCTCCCATTTATAGGTCTTGTGGGGAGGCCACCCGCAGCCCAGAAGGGCTATCACAAAGGTTCGTCCTCTGCTCTCTATGGCCCCCACATAGGAATACCCCGCTCCCCCGGTAAACCCTGTCTTTCCGGACAGCATTCCCTCCATGGAGGACAGAAGCGCGTTGTGATTGTAGCAGCTGAACGACCGCTTCCCTTCCTCATCCGTAAAATAGTAATTCTGTGTTCCGGTGATCTCCAAAAATTCCTCCCTCTTGGGCGACCGGCGGATGCAGTAGCACATAATCCGCGCAAGGTCCTCCGCTGTGGTGGAGTGGATCCGCTCTCTCCCCGCCTCATCTTCCTCCTTTGCATCCAGGCCGTTGGGCGTAATAAAATAGGTATCTTCGCATCCCAGGCTCCTGGCCTTGTCATTCATCCGCTCTGCAAATCCTTTTACATCCCCTCCGATGTGCTCCGCAATCATAACTGCCGCGTCATTGTATGACTCCAGCATCAGGGCATAGAGGAGGTCCCCCAGCCGGTATTTTTCCCCGGCCCGCACGCCCAGATGCACCGCCGGCTGGGCCGCCGCCTCCCGGGATGCCTCCACCGTATCCTCCATATCTCCATATTCTAGGGCCAGGATGCATGTCATAATTTTCGTTGTGCTTGCCATAGGGCGGATCGTTTTGGCCTCCTTTCCATAGAGAACGCGGCCGCTGTCTCCGTCCATCAGCACAGCGGACTGCGCGTAAAGGGACAGCTCCTCCCCGCTCTCATCGCTCCCCTCCCGGGCGCTTAAAAGCAATCCGCCCTGGGCTCCCAAGGCTGCCACCGCATTTCCCAAAACCATGCAGCAGACAATCAGAATCCATGCAACCCGCTTCATAGGCCGCCGCCTTACCGCTTTTCTATCATCCTATTCCCTCTGCGCTTAAATTATGCCCGCGGTCCTGCGATCGAACGTGCCATCCATGTACCAGGAGACATACAATTCAGCGCCATGCAAGAGCGCTTGGGGCGTGCTCCCCCTTGTACACAGATGGTACATTCTGGTATAATAGTCTTATATTTTTTAATAAACTTTAATGCAGCCGTTCCGGCCGCGAAAGGACTGATCTCATGCCGCGGGACCGCAGAAACCGCCTAATCTTTCACATTGATGTCAATTCCGCATTTTTAAGCTGGGAATGCGTTTACCGCTTAAGCCGCGATCCCGATGCCCTGGATCTGCGTACGATTGCATCCGCAGTAGGGGGAGACGCGGCTTCCCGCCACGGGATTGTCCTGGCCAAGTCCCCTCTGGCAAAAAAATGCGGGGTGTCCACCGGAGAACCCCTGGCCCAGGCCCTGCGCAAGTGTCCCGGCCTTGTAGTCGTTCCCTCCCGCTTTGACTTTTACATCCAATGTTCCCGCCGCATGATGAATCTTCTGGAGGAATACAGCCCGGATCATGAAAAGTTCAGCATCGACGAGACCTTTCTCGACATGACGGACACGATCCATCTCTTCGGGGATCCGTTAGAGACCGCCGACCGGATCCGGGGGCGCATCCGGGACGAGCTGGGCTTTACGGTAAACATCGGCATCGCCCCCAACAAGCTCCTGGCCAAGATGGCGTCAGATTTTGAGAAACCGGACAGGTGCCATACGCTCTTTCCCGAAGAAATCCCGGGCAAGATGTGGCCCCTTCCCATCCGCGATCTGTTCTCTGTGGGCGATTCCGCCAGAAAGCGCCTCGAAAATCTGGGAATCCACACCATCGGACAGCTTGCGGCCGCCGATCTCTCCCTCCTGGCCGCCCATCTGGGTGAGAAATACGCCGCTCTGATCTGGCGCTATGCCAACGGTATGGACGACAGCCCCGTAGAAGAGCGGGAGCCCGTGGGAAAGGGCTGCGGAAGCCGCATCACTCTGTCCAGGGATGTCACCCGCCCCGAGGACGCCCGCCAGGTTCTTCTCTCCCTCTGTGAAACCGTAGGGGCCAGACTCCGCGCCGACCAGGTTCTCGCCGGAAATCTGTGCGTGGAGCTTAGGGACTGGAGGTTCGAGGACCGCTCCCACCAGGCCATTCTTTCCGAGCCCTCCGATTCCACCTCCCTGCTCTACGAGCAGTCCTGCCGCCTTTTGGAAGAATGCTGGGACGGGACGCCTCTGCGGCTCATGGGTGTTCGCGCCGGCAAGCTCTCCAGCCGGGATTTTGTTCAGATGAGCCTCTTTGAGGATCCCGCCGCCGCTAAAAAGAAGCGCTTTGAGGAAACCGTGGATGCCATACGCAGCCGCTACGGGGTGGACTCCATCAAGCGGGCCAGCTTTCTGAAAAAGGACGCCCCGGTGGATCACGCCGCCGGAAAGAAAAAGCATCTGGGCCAGCTCGAAGGGAGAACGCATTAGCATGTGTTTCAAACACGCTCTAATCCCCCTGCCGCCGCAGTCCCTTGGGATAGTGGTTCTTCAGGACGCCGGCCGCCAGCTTGCACCAGCCCAGGGAAAATCCCCCGGTTGTGACCAGAACCCAGCCCTTATCTCCCCCTTTTTTCCCTTTTTCCGCTGTCTCCTGCGCCAGAGCTTCCCCGCGCAGATAGGCCCGGGCCTCCGGGGAGTCCGGCGCCAGCTCCCGCACCCGCCGGGCCTGGCCGGGAAGCAGCCAGAGCGCCAGGCTGTGGGAGGGTTCAAACCGGTTTTTCTTGCATGTCCCCATGTGAAGGCCGGGCCGCAGGATTTTCATCCCATCCATATCCGGCATCTGAGGAGGAACCAGATACAGCTGGTCGCCAAAAAGCAGATATTCCCGCCGCCCTTTCAATTCTTCCGGATCAGCAAGGCTTTCCTCAAGGAATGTTTCAAAGGAAGACCAAAGTATCTTCTGTTTCTTTTTATCCAGGTACTGCGGCGGATTCCCCGGTATTCTGTATCCGGAAAAAGCATGATCCCCTGCAAACGCATCTTCTCTTTTCCGCAGAGAAGCGATAAAATGCCCTTCCCCGAAGATCCTGTGGGGCATCAGCCGGAACGTCCGCTCCAGATGGAGCGTTTCCACATCCTCCCCTTCCGTCTCCCGGCCAAACCAGGCCCATTCCGGCCTTCCGGGCACAAAGCCCGGAGCGCCTTCCCGCTCCTCCAGATAAAAATCCGGATGTTCCAGGAGAAACCGGGCCAGCGTCCCCTCATTTTCCTCCGGCGCAAACGTACAGGTAGAGTACACCAGCCTTCCGCCGGGCTTGAGCATGACTGCAGCGGATCGGAGGATATCCTGCTGCCGGGCCGCGCACGCGCGGATCCGCTCCGGGCTCCACTGGGCCAGGGCCTCCTCCTCTTTGCGGAACATCCCCTCGCCGGAGCAGGGAGCATCCACCGCGATCTTGTCAAAAAATTCCGGAAACCGCTCCGCAAGCTGTTCCGGCGAATGATTGGCCACCACCACATTTCCCAGGCCCATCCTCTCCACATTCTGGGACAGAATCCTGGCCCTGGCCGGATGAATCTCGTTGGAGAGCAGAAACCCCCGCCCCTTCAGCCGGGATGCAATATGGCTTGTCTTCCCCCCGGGCGCCGCACAGAGATCAAGGACAAGATCCCCGGGCTGCGGGTCAAGAAGCGCTCCCGCGGACATGGCGCTTGGCTCCTGGATATAGTAGACCCCTGCCTCGTGGAGCGGGCTGCGTCCGGGGCGGCAGTCCTCCCCATAAAAGTATCCTTCCGCAGCCCAGGGAACAGGCCGCAGGGAGAATCCGGCCAGCCCGCACAGCAGCTCGGCTTCCCGTGCCGCGCCTGACTGCTCCCATCCATCCCTGCGTCCCTCCTCTGTCTTCCAGCCGTTCAGCCGCAGTCCCTGGGCCCTCTCCCCCTCATAGCTTTTCAAAAAATCCGGGTATTCCTCACCCAAAAGCACTTCCATCCGCTCTCTGAACCCCTTGGGCAGATCCATCACTCCACTTCCTTTCCTGCCAATCCGCATTCCCTGCAGGCGCCGCAAAACAGGCGCTGCGCACGCACCGCGCGGTCCGTCCTGCCACACAAAAAAACCGCTGCATCAATCCCAATGCAGCGGCCTCTCCTATCCTTCAGCCTTACCCTTAGCAGACAAAGGGTACGTTATTACAGAAGAATTTTGTACTCGTCCGCAGCCTCTCCGTTCACCACGTAATACGCTGCGCCTTCATTTGCCACAATGTAGAGCTGGATATCTTTAATCTCCACGCCCCGATGTGCTTTCTTGTATGCCTTGATCGCCTGATCCAGAACATCCTTTGCAACGATGTCCTTCCCATCAAACTGGAAATGAACGGCTGCCTTGGGCTCTGCCTTCTTTGCCGGCGCTTTCTTCGCGGTCTCCTTCTTGGGTTCCGCAGCCTTTGCCGCCGTCTTCTTCACAGCTGTCTTGGATTCCGCTGTCTTTTTCGCGGCTGCCTTGGGCTCTGCCGTCTTAGGCTCTGTCTTCTTGGCAGCAGTTTTTCTCGCTGTTGTCTTCTTGGCAGCCGGAGCCTTTGCTTCCTCTTTCTCAACTGGAGCTGCTGGCTTCACTTCGGCCTTTACGGCAGCATCCGCCGCGGTCTCGGCAGCTGCCTTGACTTCCTTCTTAGCTTCTACCATAGTCCATGTCCTCCCTGACAAAATATTGATAGCAACCGTTGCGTACGGTTCCTATTGATAATTGAATACTCTTATGTAAATCCCTAGCTGCACTAAGGGGATTATAAGCTGGTTTCCTTTATTTGTCAAGATTTTTGCAGTCTCCCCGCTGCTCAGCCTCTCATTTTCGCGGCGGTTCAGACGCCAATCATCTTCTCTTAAAATATATAACCCGATTTTCCATTTTTATGATACACTGTAAGAAACAGGGGGTATGCATCATGGAAATCCATTCTATAAAGCCGGCGAGGGACAGCATCCGCTCTTGGTGGCTCTCCATTTCCTTAAAGAAAAAATTCGGCGCTTTCGCCGCGGCCGTAGTTCTGACTACCGCCATAATTGCTCTTCTGAGTTTGTTCGCCGCGAACTTTGCGTTTTTTGGCTTTGGGACAATCCTGGAGGACAACGCAAAATGCCACCGTTTTCAGTCCGCCATCTCCCAGGAAGCCCTGGCCTTTAATACATATGTGAGAGGCAAAAACGATGAAACGCTTGGCGCTTATGAATCAGCCTGCAAGGAGACGGCCCTGGCCCTCCAGTCTCTCCCTTTTTCTTATGAAGCCATCGGCAGGGAGCGCTATGCCAAAACCTGGTCCATACACAATACCTATGAATCTTATATTCTTTCCCGGGACAAAGTAGCCGCACTGGACAGCTCGGCCCCCGGCTACGTAGAATCTCTCTATGAAGTATTCAGTCTCCAGAATTACCTGGAACAATATGCGGAAGTTCTGACCGCCCTGACCCTTGAAGCCGGAAACACCGACTATTTAAATCGTCTCCCCATATTCCGCGTGCTGCCTTGGCTCCTCCTGACCCTGGGAGCCGCGCTTATATGGCTGGTACTGCGCTTTACGCGGCTGCTGCGCCATTCCGTGGTCTCCCCGGTCGAGAGCCTCGCTCTCCTCTCCCGAAAGATTGCCCAGAATGACTTTTCCGCCCCGGATCTCCCTGTCGAAAGCCGGGATGAGGTGGGCGAGCTTGTCCACGCCTTCAATCTTATGAAACACGCCACTGCCAGCTATATCACGGCGCTGCGTGAAAAACAGGAAATGGCGGAACGCCTGCACAGCGAAGAACTGGAGCGGGTAAACACAGAAAAGGCCCTGGAGGCAACCCGGCTGGAAATGCTCAAAAGCCAGGTCAATCCCCATTTCCTTTTCAACACATTGAACACCATCGCCTGTATGGCTCAGCTCGAGGAGGCCGCAACAACAGAAAAAATGATCACCAGTATGAGCAGCCTTCTGCGCTATAACCTGAAGACTACGGAAAATGAAGTCATACTGGCCCGGGAGCTCAAGATCGTAGAGGACTACCTGTATATCCAGCAGATTCGCTTCGGAAGCCGGATCCACTACCGCAAACGGGTAGATGTAGATGAGCACAGCGTTCTCATCCCATCCTTCTCGCTCCAGCCTTTGGTGGAGAATGCCATTATCCACGGCCTCGCCAAAAAAGAACAGGGCGGCACCCTTCATCTCCATATCTGGTCCCGGCAGAACCAGATTGTCCTTTCCGTGGCAGACAGCGGCGCCGGTATGGATAAGAAACGGCTCGAGGAGCTTAGGGATGCCTGCAAAAAGGAATCTACTTCCAAAGCCGGAATCGGGCTTGGAAACATTTATAAGCGCCTTCAGATGATGTACCAGGACGGGGAGCTGTGCATTTACAGCAGGGCAAATATAGGCACCGTTGTCCAGCTGCGAATTCCATTGAAAAAAAGCTGAGAGGAGGAAAATCCATGATTCAACTCATGATTGCAGATGATGAGCGCATTGAACGGTTCGTGCTCCGCAAAACACTCGACAAATACCTTGGCGATATTTGTCAGATTTATGAGGCAGAAAACGGAAGACAGGCTTTGGCCCTATACCGGGAAAAGCACATCCAGATCGCTATTTTGGACATAGAAATGCCGGGAATCAACGGCATTCAGGCCGCGGAGGAAATACGCCGCTGTGATCCCGACTGCTGTATTATTTTTCTCACAGCTTTCGATGACTTTCACTATGCCCGGCAGGCTGTCCATGTCCGCGCCATGGAGTACCTCTTAAAGCCTTATACTGAACGGGAGCTCCTGGACGTTCTGGACGAGGCGGTGCGCCTGACCAGAAGGCGCCTGGAAAATACCTCTCCCGCCCCTCTCCTGTCCGCAGCTCCTGCATCCGCCCAAGCTCCCGCCGGGCCAAAAACGGACGCGGATGAAACCGATGAGGAAAACCGTTCCCGGATACTCTTCCTCTCGCAGGCCATCGCCGATTATGTCCACCGGAATTATCAAAACGAAATTTCCATGCAAGATGCGGCGAAAGCGATGAACTACTCCGAAGCGTATTTCTGCAAGCTGTTCAAGCAGTGTTTTTCCTGCAATTTTACGGCCTATCTGGCGGAATACCGCATGGAAGAAGCCAAGAAGCTTCTGGCCCGGCCAACGGTGAATATCAAGGATATCGGCAAGGCGGTAGGCTATGGGGATTCGAACTATTTTACCAAAGTATTTCGCCGCTATACGGGGATGAGTCCCTCCGAATACCGCGCGAAATTGTTCATCAAGTAACCTTTTCCTCCGCGAGGCCGCGGGAAATCGAAACCATTCCTTCCCCCAGGACACGGATCCCCGCGTCCAAAAGCATCTGGGCGCAGACGCCATTTCCTTCTGTGAGCGTTCCGGTGAATGTCCCGTCATAAATTGTTCCCGCCCCGCAGGACGGGCTTCTCTCCTTCAGGACAGCCGCCTGGCACCCAAACAGCCGCGCCAGGCGGAGAACTTCCTTTGCCCCCCGTTCATAGGCTTTTGTCACATCCGCTCCGTCCTTCGTGACCACCCGGTCTCCTTTGCGCTCCGCCGGAGTTCTGGGAGTCGCAAGCCCGCCCAGTATCTCCGGACAGACCGGAATCAGGTGATGCTCTTCCATAAGCGCCCGTACTTCCGGGGCCAGAACTCCCTTTCCATTGTACCTGCAGGGCGTCCCCAGCAGGCAGGCGCTGACTAATATATTCATATTCTCACAGCCTCCTGTTATCGCCTAAAATTTTCCCGCTCAGCAGCAAAAACACCGTGGCGGAAGAGACGCAGGCCACCACATCTGACAATGGCTCCGCGTAAAACACCGCTCCCACCCCCAGCACTGCCGGGAGAAACAGGATTCCCAAAAAATAGATGAATTTTCGGAAGAGGGACAAGCTCACCGCCACCTTTGCAATCCCCATCCCGGTAAATCCGTCCACCACCGTGTACTGAACCGTCATAGGAATGATCCCCATGGTATAAACGCGGATGGCCTGAACCGTGGTCTCAACATACGCGGGCTCCTTGGTAAATATCCGCACAAAAACCTCCGGAACAACGTGGGCGATGAAAAACATAAAGGACGTGAACGCCAGTCCCAAAAGCAGCACATGCTTGAATGCCTTCCGGATCCGGTCCGGCCGCCTGGCCCCGTAGTTGTAGCCCATAATCGTCTGGGTTCCCCCTGTGATTCCGCCCAGAGGCATGGATATCATGAGCATAAAGCTCTGGACAATGGTATTGCAGGTCAGCAGCATATCCCCCTGTCCGTTTCCTCCAAAATGCTGAATCGCCATATTCATGACAATGATCAGAATGCTGTCCGTAGCGATAATCAGGAAGGGAGACAGCCCCACCGCCAGCACCTGAGCCATCACCCTCCTGCGGTAAGAGCCGAACGTAATCCGCACCGCAGGTTTTTTGCTGAAAAGGAAGCCCAAAACACAGGCACAGGAAACCATCTGGGAAATCACGGTGGCAATGGCCGCTCCCTTCACTCCCATACCCAAAACAAAAATAAACACCGGATCCAGCGCGATATTGCACACTGCCCCCAGAACCACCGACAGCATCCCTGTCTTTGCAAAGCCCTGGCAGATAATAAACTGATTCATCCCCGTAGCCAGCAGGGCGAACACGGTTCCGAGCAGATACCAGGACAGATAGGTATCCGCATAGGGAAAAATCGCCGGACTGGCCCCAAACCAGGCAAGGAGCCTGTCCTTCAGCAGGAACACGAGAAACATAATCAAAAAGGCCATGCCCAAAAGCAGCACAAAACAGTTTGCCACAATCCGGGAGGCCGCCCGCATATGCTTCTGCCCCATCCGGATACTCATGAGAGGCGCTCCCCCCACTCCCACCCAGCTGGCAAAAGAAGAGATCAAGGTCACAATTGGCCCGCATACCCCGGCCCCGGCCAGGGCCGCCGGTCCAATATCCGGTATATTTCCAATGTACATCCGGTCTACAATACTGTAAAGCACATTCACAAATTGAGCCAGCATGGAGGGAAATGCAAGCCTCCATACCAGCTCCCGTATCCGGTCCGTATCCAGCGTAGACTGTACGGAACGACTATTCCCGCTCATCGTCTTTTTCTCCCTTCCGAAACATCTGTATCTCACGAATAAGCGCCGCCGCGCTGTCCGTCATCCCCTTAAATGCACCGTAATGGTACAGATTCAGGAAAAACAGTCCCACCGGCACCGCGAGAATCATTCCCGCGATTCCCCCGGCTTTAAAACCCAAATACAAAAACAGCAGGGTGAGAAACGGATTTAACCCCATGGAATCTCCCACCAGCTTAGGCTGCACGGCCTGCCGGACCACCTGGGTCAGCACATAAAGGAGCAGGAGCCCTGCGGCAAAGGCGTATTCCCCGTCCAAAATCTGTATGATGCCCCAGGGAATCAGCGCCGTCCCTGTGCCGAATACGGGGAGAAAGTCCAAAAGACTGATGAGAACAGCCCACAGCAGCGCAAACCGCACGCCCAGGACGAGAAAGCCCGCGGTCAGGATGAGGCATACCACCGCCATGATCTTGAACTGGGCCAAAAAATATCCCCCGACCAGCCGCCGGATCTCTCCTCTCAGATAGCGCTGGTACCGCCAGGCGCCCGCAGGCAGGCGCTCCTGCAGAAAAGCCATGATGCGGTCCCTCTCCACAATAAAAAAGTAGGCGGATAAAACTGTCACCACAGAATAGACAAGAAGGGACGGGAGTGCCCGGGCCACGCTGCCCGCCGCCTCCACCGTGGGGGGAGCTGCCTTTTCCACCGCCAGGTTCAGATAATCCCCCAGGCTGCTGCCAATGGCCTCCCAGCTCTCTCTCATGCCCTGGGGCAGAAACGAAAGGCTGTCCCCCAGCTTATCAAATCCCTGGCGCACCTCCTCCTCCACCGCCCCATAGAGCTGAGGGAGATACCAGATGAATGCCCGGCCGGCCAGCACTGCCCGGGAAATCACCAGATAGAGCAGGCCGATTACCAGCGCCAGCACTGCCGCCACAATCAGAAGGGAGCTGTGCCGCCTCACAAGGCGCAGGCGCCGCTCCAAAAAGCGCACCAAAGGATTGGCAATCATAGAGATCACCAACCCGATCACAAACGGCATGAAAAATTTTAGAAGCCGGGGCCCGGCAAACAGAGCCAAAATCCAACCGGACGCCGGAATGAGGATATTCAGAACCAGACGCAGACAATATCTCCACTCCGGCTCCTGTCCGCTTGTTTCCTTCATGTCATCCCTCTTTTTTTACAAAATCCTCCAAAAAAGCAAAGAGCTTCTCCATCTCCTGCTCCGTCCCGATAGTGATGCGCAGGAAATTATCCAGCCTGGGCGCGTCAAAATACCGGACATATATCCTCTCCCGCTTCAGCGCCTCAAAAAGGACGCGGGCCTGAACGCCGGGATGGGTTACAAACAGGAAATTGGCCTGAGAGTCCGGGAAAGAAAATCCCAGTCCGCGAAACCGCAGCTTGGCCTTCTCCCTTGTGTCCCTGATCCTCCGCACCGTCTCCTGAAAATAGGCCTCATCTCCCACGGACGCTGCTCCCAAAAGCTGGGAGGGCATATTCATAGTGTAAGAATTAAAGGAATATTTTACATCATTCAGCGCCCGGATTAACCGCGGATGCCCCATGGCAAAGCCAATGCGCAGGCCTGCCAGGGAACGGGATTTGCTGAAGGTCTGCACTACCAGCAGGTTTTCATATCGTTCCAGAAGCCCCACAGCCGACGGCCCCGCAAAGTCAATATAGGCCTCGTCCACAATAACCACCGAATCGCGGTTTGCCGAGAGAATTTCCTCCACCTGATCCAGAGGCATATAAATGCCCGTGGGGGCATTGGGATTCGGAAAGATCACGCCTCCATTCTGCCCGGCATAGTCCTCTGTCCGGATGCGGAAGTTCTCATCCAGGGGCGGCGTCTCATAGGGAACGCCGAACAACTCTGCCCACACCTTGTAAAAGGAGTAGGTGATGTCCGGGAAAAGCACCGGCTGCCCGGAATTAAAAAAAGTGAGGAAGCTTAAGGCCAGCACATCATCCGACCCCACGCCCACAAAAATCTGCTCCGCTCCCAGCCCATAGCGGGCTCCCAGCGCCTCCGTGAGTCCCGAGGAGGCCGGATCCGGGTACTTGCGCAGGCTCCCCCCGTCCATGTCCCTCAAACAGGCCAGCACTGCCGGTGAGGGCGGATAGGGATTTTCATTGGTATTCAGTTTTACCAGATCCCCGCCCTTGGGCTGTTCTCCCGGAACATAGGGGGTCACCCTGCGTATCGCTTTCTCCCATGGTCTCATACGATTTCCCTCCTGTTTACTCTCCCTTTTCACAGAGCCCATACTCCTGTGCCACCTTGCGGAAGGCCGGAAGGGACCGCTCTATCTGGTTGTAGGACACGCAGTAGGAAATCCGCACAAATCCCGGGCACGCAAAAGAGCTGCCGGGAACCACTAAAATATTATGCTTCTTGCAGGCTGCGCAGAATGCTTTCTCGTCCGGCTCCGGTGACTTTACGAAAAGATAGAAGGCGCCCTGGGGCTTTACGCAGGAAAAGCCCAGCTCTTTTAATCCATTGTAGAGTAAATTCCGGTTTTTATCATACGCCTCGAGATTCACCTTGGAATCAATGCAGCGCATAATCACCCGCTGCATCAGGGAGGGCGCGTTCACGCTGCCCAGCACCCGGTTCGCGATGACTGCGGCCCCAAAGACCTCCTCGCTGTCCTTAAACGCATCCGGGATCACCAGATAGCCGATCCGCTCGCCGGGAAGGGACAGGGACTTGCTGTAGGAATAGCAGATCACCGTATTGTCATAGAATTTCGTCACATAGGGAACCTCCACCCCGTCGTAGGCCAGCTCCCGGTAGGGCTCGTCCGAGATAATCGCGATGTCCGTGCCGAGCTCCTCCTGCTTTCTCCTCAAAATATCCGCCATAGCCGTCAGCGTCTCAGCGGAATAAACCACGCCCGTGGGATTATTCGGCGTATTGATGATCACTGCCTTTGTGCGGCTTCCGATCTTCTCCGCAAATTCCGCAAGATTCGGCTCAAAGGTTTCCGTATTCGGGGAGACAACCACCAGGTTTCCGTCATAATTTCTCACATAATTCCCATACTCCACAAAATAGGGTGCAAAGGTCAGCACCTCGTCCCCTGGATTTAATAGGGTCTTTAAAATCACATTCAGCCCGCTGGCCGCGCCTACGGTCATCAGGATATTGTTCTCATGAAAATGCGTGCCGAACCGGCTGTTCAGCGACTGGGCCACGGTACGGCGCACATCCTCATAGCCCGCGTTGCTCATATATCCGTGAAGGAAGACGGAATCCTCCTCGTTTACAAGATCAATAATCGCCTGGTTAACCTCCGCGGGCGCCGGCACATTGGGATTTCCCAGACTGAAATCATATACGTTCTCCGCCCCGTACTGAGCCGCCAGGCGCTTTCCCTCCTCAAACATGGCACGGATCGCGGAATTATTATTTACAAGGGGTTTCATCTTCTCTGCAATCATTGTAACTATCCTCTCTTTCTCCCTTCGCAGAGCGGTGTGCTCCACAGCGGAAACGCCGCCCATGCAGGTTCCTTTCGCTGTTATGATTGTAGCCCGCTGCGAAGGGATTGTCAATAGAAGATGCGTCCTCCCGAGCCGCCGCAAAAAGGGCCTGTCTGCTCCAGCTTTCATGCGGTCAGACAGGCCTCTTCCTTTTTGTTCTTTTTTTATTTCGTCTTCAGTCCGGAAAAATACTCCTTCGTCGCTTTCTTCACCTGCGGGGCCAGAAATACCAGCGCCACCAGGTTCGGCAGAGTGAGAAGCCCCAGGGCAATATCCTGAATGGTCCACACCAGTTCCAGCTCGGTCAGTGCGCCGATGACGCAGAAGCAGGGGAACACATACTTAAATTTGCCCGCCACCTTTACGCCGAAGATATAGTTTAAGCCCACGAATCCAAAATACCACTGGCTCATCAGGGTGGTGAAGCAGAACATCAGCAGGCAGATGGACACCACATAGCGCAGAGGAGACCATACGGAGCCAAAGGCGTAAATGGCAAGAACATTGCCCTCCACTCCCAGATCCAGAACCCCGGTAACGCCCAGAACCAGGCCGGTAATGGTACAGATCACAAAGGTGTCGAGAAACACCTCAACCACGCCGGTGATTCCCTGCTGGGACGGATGCTCCACATCCGCCGCGGAATGAAGCACCGGGGCAGAGCCCTCGCCCGCCTCATTGGAGTAAAGCCCCCGGGCCACGCCCTTCTGCATCGCCATAATCATGGAGCCCAGCATTCCTCCCGCTGCCGCCCGAAGACCGAACGCGCCGGCAAAGATCTCCACAAATACGCCGGGAAGCTTGGTAATATTTGCCAGAATAATGATCAGGCCGCCCACCACATAGAGAAGCGCCATGGAGGGAACCAGTCTCTGCGCCACATGGGCCAGACGTTTAAGGCCGCCCAAAGTGATGATAAAGATCAGCACAACCAGGATCACACCTGTTGCAAGAGCGGGAACCCCAAAATTGTCTTTCATTACGCCGCTGATGGTATTGGACTGGATAAAGTTTCCTCCGATGATCTGGGTCACCATAAAAAACGCTGCCAGCACCGCCAGCCAGGGCGCGTGCAGTCCCTTCTTTATGTAATACATGGGGCCGCCCACATAATTTCCCTCTTCATTGCGCTCCCGGTAAAGCATGCCGAGAACAATCTCCCCGTATTTGGTGGCCATGCCCAAAAAGGCCGCTACCCACATCCAGAAGATTGCGCCCATTCCTCCGGCCAGCACGGCTGTGGACACGCCTACAATATTGCCGCTTCCCACACAGGAAGCCACCGCCGTACACAATGCCTGGAAAGAAGAGATGGTTCCCTCTTTGTTTGAATCCTTATTCTTCGCCAGCAGAGGCTCCCACAGCACGGTACGGATAATATAGCCAAAATGCCGTATCTGGATGCCTCCCGTTATAATTGTGTAGAGCAGTCCAACCCCCAGCAGCACAAACAGCAGCCAGTTCCCCCACAGCCAGTTGTCGATTTTTGTCAAGACCTCCAAAAGCCCATCCATACCGTATCTCCTCCTTTTGCTCTCTTTATCCCTGCACGCTCTAAATCATCCGGGCAGACAGCCGCCCCTCTGCGCCTGTCTGCCCGGATATGGATGTTCAAACACGCTCTAATCCCACTCCAGATAAATCGGATTGGTCCAGGCTGTGCGGCCGTATTTGTCAACTGCCTCCACCCGCACATAGGTTTCATGTCCCTTCAGCGTGTACTCCCCGTGTGTCAGATTATCCTCAAACCGCTTTCCGAGAACTGTGGTTCCGTCATTGATAATATTTCCGGCCACAAAATTGATGTGGTTTACCGCGGAAGTATCAATCCAGACCTTTCCGTCCCGCACGCCCCAGTCATAAATCTGGGGGCCGGAAGAGGAATAATAATTTCCGTCAATAAAGTTCTGCACAATGGCGTCATGGCTCAGCTCCGGAGCCTGTACGCAGATCCAGCCGCCGCAGGAATCCTCAAACAGCCCTTCATTGTGGTTGTCGTCGCTGGCAAACGCATTGATCCGCCGGCCCATCCGCAGCATCCGATCCCAGTAGGTCACATCATAGCCTGTATTCGACTCCTGAACCGTATTAAAATTGAAGATCTCCAGAGCGGAAATGCCTTCCGTGTGGATAAATTCATCCTCCGTCACCCGGCTCCAGATCGGGTGATTGTAGGTGGTGACACAGCCGTGGGCTGCCAGAAGATCCGCGATCTCCTGGCTGGCCTTAGCCCCGGTCCACTCCCCGAAAAACTTCATGGGCGGTATATACTGCATATGAGAGAACAGCCCGGCCGGAGCGGCTTCCTGCATCTCAGTCGTCCCCAGGATCCCATGCAGGTGATGGACCTTATATCTCTCTCCCGTTCCCTTTGCCCGATACAAAATCACACTGCTCTCAACAGCAGGAAGAATAATAAAGTTTTCCGTGTTGAACTGCTCTCTGAAGTCCGTAAAGATGTCGTGCTCTGAAAAGCACATGAACTGGTAGCCGTTGTCCTTGTAGAGCTTTGCCGACTGCTCCGGCGTCAGCATGCCGTCGGACACCGTTGTATGGCTGTGTATATTTCCCTTATACCAGTTTCCATTCTGTTTAAACCCGTGATATTCTCTCATTCATCTCACCCTTCCTTCTGATGCTTCTTAATGCGGCTGATCAAAAAGGTTGAAACAAAGATTCCCACAACCGCCCAGGCGATCATGATGCAGAACACAATGCGGAAGCCCGTCATGCCCGGATACTTATCAACAAAGCTGCCGTAGATCAGGTAGGCAAACGCGTTGGGAAGATAAATAACCAGGGAAGCAAGACTCATGGCCGCTCCCGTGATCTCTGCGGGAACCTTTACCTCGTCCATGGGAGCAAAGAACACCGCGCGCATAGTGAAGACAATCGCTCCGAAAAGCAGGGTGCACGCAGCGCCCAGGTACCATTTTCCGCTCTGTCCCAGCGCCTCATGAGGCACCATAAGGAACAGCGCCATGGCAACGATACAAACGACAAAACCCATGCGGATGTGCTTGGCAGCTGAGTGATGAACCTTATCAGACATAAATCCGCCGATGGGGCCGCCCACCATCTTTAAGCCGTACTGGTTGATGATTCCGTATGCTCCTACCGCAGTAGCAGGAAGAAGATAAATCTGATTCAGGAACGGAATAAAATAGGTAAGTCCGCAGTAAATGCAGTAAACCGTGAATCCATTGAGCGCCACTGCCCAGATATCCACATTTTTAATAGCCTGCATCATGCCGCCGAAAGCTGCCTGGGCCTTGTTTACTTCTTTTCCGTCCGCGTCTACGCGCTTCTCATCATTAGGAACAAAAATCAGGCAGAGCACGCCGGCCGCTGCTGTGGCTGCGGACAAGAACAAAAGTCCTCCCCTGAGGGCTGCGGATCCCTCTCCCATAGCGCTGAAGATCGCCAGTGCCGTAGACGCGATGATCACATCCACGATGCCGCGTCCCATTTCCAGGAAACCGAACATACGTCCCTGGGTCTTCTCATCTCCCAAAAGACGGATCGCCTTAAGAAGAACCGGCCAATATGTAACCTCGCCCAAAATGGCCATCACGCCAAACGCCGCCAGGAATCCCCAGTATCCCGGGAATGTGGACAGATACACGCCCACAGCTCCCAATCCGATAAGCGAACCGCCGATCATGTACTTCTTGCTGAACATGTCACAGACGTAAATACCGGCGATCAGCCCGATGGTCTGCACCGTGCCGTACATACTCATGGCGCCGCCGATCTGGGTATTGGTAAGTCCCATGAACTCCTGCATGGGCACATAAAACATGTCCTTCATGGAAGAAAGCTTAAACGCGATTCCTCCGGACAGGGTCAGGATGCAGAACACCAGCCAGCGGTTGGGAGCTGCTTTTACGATGTTTTTTTTCATCTCTTGGGTCATTGTTTGTTCCCCCTCTTCAATTATAAACTTTCCCTTGATTTTTTCAAGATCTATTGGGTACGCATTTAGTATATCTGTTTTTAATTGTGTTTTCAAGTGTAATCGCAATAAAAACCAATATTTTCGCAATATATCCAAAATTATTGTGCGAGTTTCGTGCATGTTTCCTCTTTATCATTTGTGTTTTATTGTGTATAATGCTTGTGAGCGCAAGTTTGCCCAGAAATTCAGGCTGTATTTTTCTAACCAAGCTCTAAAAAAATTATAAACTCTTTATTAAAAACTTGGATTTAATTGGATTTTACTTTTTTTCCTCTTGTATTTCGTTTATAATGAATGTACGAAGGGAGGCGGGCAGAAGTGCTGGCAAAACAGAGACAGGATAAAATATTGGAATTATTGGAACTAAACGGCAGAGTTCACACAGCAGAACTTGTCAAACTCTTGGATGTATCCTCGGAAACCATCCGAAAGGATTTGGAGCTTCTGGACAGCCGCAGGAAACTGACCCGGGTTCACGGCGGCGCTGTTCCCCTGGAGAAAGATGCCCAAAAACCGGCTTCCTCCGGCTATGTCTCTTTGAAAATCCGAAACACGCAGAATCTGGAGCAGAAGGCCGCCATTGCCAGGCGGGCTTTGGAAATGGTGCGGGAAGAACAGTCTGTGGCCCTTGATTACGGAAGCACAAGCCAAATTATGGCCATGGCTCTGAGAGACAGCTTCTCCCGGCTGACCGTCATCACCAACTCCATACAAAACACATTGATTCTGTCAGAAAATCCGGGAATCACAGTGATCCTTCTGGGAGGTATTTTAAATCGGGACGAGCTCACCCTGGTGGACGAGTTCTCCGCGATCCTGGATAATTTTCATATTGATATTATGTTTATGAGTGTTTCGGGGGTGGAGCCCGAAGTGGGCCTCACGGATCAGCGTCTCAGCGAGATGCGCATCCAGAACCGGATGCACCGGCTGGCCGGCCGCACGGTAGTTCTTGCGGATTCCAGCAAATTCGGAAGAACCGGCCTCCTGAAAATATGCTCCGTCCAGGATGTGGACGCCATCATTACGGATTCCGGTCTGGATCCTCTGATGCGCCAGCGCTTCCTGGCTGTGGGCGCAAATCTCATCATTGCATAAAAGTCTGAAAGAAAGGCGGAAAATAAACCATGAACGTATTTGATATCCTGGGGCCCGTGATGATCGGCCCCTCCAGCTCCCACACAGCCGGCGCTGCCCGAATCGGCCGGATTACCCTGGCCCTCCTGGGGGCCCCCGCCGCAGAGGCCCATATTCTCCTCCACGGCTCATTTGCCAAAACCTACAAGGGACACGGCACGGACAAAGCCCTGATCGCGGGAATCATGGGCATGGCCACAGACGACGCGCGCATCCGGCAGGCCCCAGAGCTGGCCGAAAAGCAGGGGCTTAAGGTGATCATCGAGACCGGGGAGATCGACGGCGCCCATCCCAACACAGCCCGCGTCACCCTGACAGACGCCGGCGGACGCAGCGTGTCCCTCCTTGGGAGCAGCATCGGCGGCGGCAATATTCTCGTGACAGAGATCAACGGCATGGATGTAGCTGTCACCGGGCAGCAGACCACTCTGATCGTTCTTCACAGGGACGCCCCCGGTACCATTGCCTCCGTCACGGAGGTTATGGCCGAGGCCGGAGCCAATATCTGCAGCTTTCGCCTCTCCCGCCAGAAGCGCGGCGGGGAAGCGGTAATGACCATAGAGGTGGACGGTACCTTCGGCCCGGAGGTCAACGAGCGGATCCAGACCCTGGACAATGTATTCTCCAGCATCATGCTGCAGCCCATCTGATACGCTTAATCGGCTTGGTACGTTTTTGAAGATCAATAACAGGAGGAATAAATGTATGGATTTTGACTTTAATTATTCTTCCGTGGCATCCATTGTCAACGCCGCGGAAAAAAATAATTTACCTATCTCCGCCCTGATTCTCGCTCAGCAGGCCCAGCAGATGGAGGAGAGCGAGGAAGCCCTCTACAGCCGCATGCGTGAAAATTTCCAGGTTATGAGCCAGTGCATAGAACCGGGGAGCAGCAGAGACGTAAAGAGTACCAGCGGACTCACCGGCGGAAGCGCCTACAAGATGCGCCGGGTCGCGGAGGGCGGCGGAAGCCTTACCGGATCCCTGATGGCAGGCGCCCTCTACCGGGCCCTGGCTGTCTCCGAACTTAATGCCTCCATGGGCCGCATCGTGGCGGCTCCCACCGCAGGCAGCTGCGGCATCCTCCCCGCCGCCCTTCTGACAATGCAGGCGGAGAAAGGATGTCCGGAACACGACTGTGTTATGGCCATGTTCACCGCCTCCGCCATCGGGATGGTCATTGCCAACAATGCCTCCCTGGCAGGCGCACAGGGAGGGTGTCAGGCAGAGTGCGGTTCCGCCGCAGCTATGGCCGCCGGAGCCATCGTGGAGCTTGCGGGCGGTACGCCCCGGCAGGTCTCCCACGCGGTGGCCATCGCCCTGAAAAATATCCTCGGCCTTGTCTGCGACCCCGTGGCAGGGCTTGTGGAGATCCCCTGCATCAAGCGGAACGCCTCCGGAGTAGCCGGAGCCTTCGTGGCCGCGGAGCTGGCCCTGGCCGGAATCGAGAGCGCCATTCCCGCGGATGAAGTCATCTGGGCCATGAAAAAAGTGGGGGACGCTATGTCCTCCACCTTAAAGGAAACCGCAGAGGGCGGCCTTGCGGCCACTCCCACGGGCAGAAAGCTCCACGAGCAGGTCTTCGGGACCTCAGACGGAGCCGGCGGATGCGCCTCCTGCGGCGGATGCGCGGGGAAATAGTACGAGGCTGCCGAAAAGAAAAGCGCTGCGGAGCATTCTGTTTCATGCCTTTCCGCAGCGCTTTTCTTTTTTAAACTCCCCGGAACAGGAACGGATCCCCCTGTTGATCCAGATATTCTCTCAATCGTTTCCGAAACCCCAGGATCCTCGCATCCATACAGTCCGGAGCAATCTCTGCAGGGCTCATTTCATAGTAATCCGTTTGACTGTCATACAGCCACTCATGGGGCGTCTCGCCGGGCTCGTATCCGTTGTAGCAGACATATGTATATCGCTCCGTCTTGATTCCTCTCCAGCCGTAGGCTTTATGCGTCATTCCCTTCTTCGCGTAGGCCGCCACCATCTCCGCCTCACCCGGATAGGAACAGATAAACATATCCTCCGGCGCATTCTCATCCTTTCCTGTCAGGATCCCTTTTGCATGGCTGTATCCCTCACAGGTTTCCGGCACCGGCAGTCCCAAAAGTTCCAGCACTGTCGGCATATGGTCCGGACTGGCAAACAATGTCTTCACCTCGCGGGGGATCAGGCGCCCCTTCTGCCGAATCATCAGCGGAATATGCAGCGCCTCCTCGTACCACACGTTTTTGCTCATCCGGGCGTGGGAGCCCATCATCTCCCCGTGATCCGCGGACAGCACCGCCAGCGTATTTTCTTCCAGCCCATTCTCCTTTAAATACCGGTAAATACGGCCGAACTGTATATCCAGTCCGTGAACCGCCGCAAAATACTGGCGGGCCTTGGTCTCCATCTCCGGCGTTCTCATAGATTCCGGCACATTGGGTCTCCAATGCACATCCTTGTCCTTGTACAGCTCATAGTACGCGTCCGGCACCAGCTCATAGGGCAGATGCGGCGGATTCCATGACACAAACAGGGCGAACGGCTTTTCCTTATCCTTATAGGCCTCTATGTACTCCAGCGCCTTGTCCGTCTCAAACTCAGCCGACCATTTTCCCGGCCTGATCTGCTCCGGCGTGTCCTCCCAGTAGTGGGGATCCAAATGATTGTTGCATGTCCCGTAGGACAGCCAGTAGTCAAAGCCCTGACGCCGCTCTCCCGGCGGAGTGAACGCATCCCATTCCTGCGCTCCGGACTCCGGATGGGGCGTGAAGTTCAATTCCGGAGAATCCAAATGCCATTTTCCGATATAGCCGGTATTGTACCCATTCTCCTTCAGCACATTTGCAATACAGGTCTCCTGGGGCTTCAGCATTATCTTTTCCTCCAGACCAATTTTGCAGTTGGTCCACAGTCCGATGGAAAACGGATATTTTCCCGTCATCAGAGAGCCTCTGTGGGGCGTGCACAGGGGAAATGTGCTGTAGGCATGGGAGCAGCACACGCTCTCCCCGCAGAATTGATCCATCCAGGGGGTCTCCACCGGGTCCTCCCCCTTATAGCCTACGGCATGGGCCCGCCATTGATCCGCGAAAATATACAAAAGGTTGGGTTTTTTGTCTGCCATTTTGAATCCGCTCCTTTCTGAACGTGTCAGGACAGACGCCGGTAATACGTATCCAAAATATCCTGCAGCGAAGTTTCCCCCATTGCTTTTTCCGCGATTTCCTGAATCCTGTCATAATGCTCCTGCAGAGCGAGCTGAATATTTACGCCCACCCCGCACTCCGGGTTGGTATGCGTATCCAGATGAAGCAGAGGCTTTTGATCCTCCACCGCCCTGTATACATCCAGGAGCGTGATCGAATCCGGAGAACGCTGCAGCATCGGATTGGCCTGCCCCCGCATGCTTCGGATCAGGCCGGCCTCCTTCATCTCTGCCATCAGCCTGCGGACATATGACGGATTGGTGCAGATACTTTTCGCAATTTGATCGCTGGAAAGCCTGGTTTCCTGATTCAAATAAATAAACAGCAGGATATGGACCGCATCACTCAGTCTGGTAGAAAATTTCATCGGGTTCCTCCATAAATGGTTCCTCTGGGCAAGGCAATCATTTATGTTACTTTTAAAGTAACACCTTTTGTATTTCTTGTCAAGTTTGAAAATTGCTCCTTAGTTATGCGAAATCATTCATGCAGATAGCGCCGTAAGGCCGAATACTCATCCGATAAGCGCTGCCCTCTCCCATGGCCTTCTCTATGTAGGCAATGTACTCGTCCACAATCTCGTTGGGGAGCATAGCCATGATCACGCCGGCGAAGCCGCCTCCGTGTACCCGGCAGGCTCCTTTTTGTTTCTCTGCTATAAAGAGCTCCGTCAGGGCCAGCGCAACGGTGATTCCCTGTTCCTGGTAGTTGCTGTTGGTGAAGCAGTTCTGCAGCCATTTCCAGGAGGAGTTGCCGGAAGCGGTGATATTTGCCAGGAAATCCTGGAAACGTCCGTCCTTCAATGCCTGCACCTCAGCCTCTACGCGCTTGTTCTCCTCAAAGAAGTGGAGAGCCCGCAGCACGGACCGGTCACCGGCGGCCTTGCGGATCTCCGGGAGATGGGCGATCACGTCCTCCTCCGATATCTGGGCCAGCACCTCCTTGCCAAAGAACGCGGCCACCCGCTTCATCTCCTCGGGCACCGCGGAGTAGTCCGCGCTCAGATCCGCATGTCCCTTGCCCGTCTGTACTATAATCAGACTGTGCCCCTGGGAAGCAAAATCAAAGTCTATTTTTTCCACCACGGGAACAGCCGGTTCGCAGAAGTCAATGGTGATCAGGCCGCCCACCGCACAGGCCATCTGATCCAGCAGGCCCGAAGCCTTGTCCCAGTAGTGGTTCTCCGCATATTTTCCGATGTGGGCATAGGCCACGGTGTCCATCCGACCCTCATTGAAAAACACGTTCAGCATGGAGCACAGAAGCATCTCAAAGGAAGCGGAGGAGCTAACCCCTGCGGCGCTGATCACATTGCTGGTCACATAGGCATTGAAACCGCCCACACTGCACCCGGATTCTTCGAATCCCTTCAGAATTCCTTTCACCAGATCCGCAGTTCCCGCTTTCTTGGCGCTGGGCTCCAGATGGTTTAAATCAATGGTAAAATCCTGTCCGTACGTCTCGCTGACAATACGCACCTGGCAGGAAGCGTTTTTAGCGGCCACACCCAGGCAGTCCAGGTTGATGCTACCGGCCAGAACCTTGCCATGGTTGTGATCCGTATGATTCCCGCTGATCTCCGTCCGTCCTGGCGAGGAAAAGAGGAGCACATCTTCCTCTGTCCCGAACGTCTTCCCGTATCCGTCCAGCACCATGCGGCACCTCTCCCTGCTGTCTGTCAGCTTCTCCTCCCCATAAAGCTGAATAAGGAGGCTGTCCATCCGGCCTTCCTTAATCATCCGTATTGTCTCGTTTACTTTCATATCAGTCCTTCTCCTTCCTCCGTCACCGGGCTCTCTGCCCGTTTTTCACGGGGCAAAAATTCTTTACTCTAGAGAGTGTAGCACAAAGACGCGCAAAAGAACAGTAGAATAATTTTCGTTTCTTTATAAAAAAAATTACTCCCCGGCCGCGCGCGGCAAAAACAGGAGATTCTGCGTTCCAAACCATTGCTTCTTTAGCCGAACAGATGTATAATTCGCTGAGAACGCAACAAGGAGGCCCCTTTATGCACTGGGATCAGAAGTCCTATCATTCCCTTTCCTATGAATTAACCCGCCAGTTCGGAAAAAAGGTCTACAAACTGTCCCTGGACGGCGGCATGACCTGCCCCAACCGGGACGGAACCCTCGGAGACCGCGGCTGCATTTTCTGCAGCCAGGGCGGATCTGGTGATTTTGCTGCCCCCCGATGCCAAAGCCTGGAAGAACAGATCCGGACTGCCAAGGCGCGGGTGCAGGGAAAAATGCCCCAGGACGGCCCATACATTGCCTACTTTCAATCCTATACCAACACCTACGCCCCCGTCTCCTATTTGAGCCCTCTCTTTTCCTCCGTCCTGGCCCGCCCGGACATCGCTGTCCTGGATACAGCCACCCGGCCGGACTGCCTTCCCTCCGATGTGGTTGGACTGCTTGCAAAGCTGAACAGGCAAAAGCCCGTGTGGGTGGAGCTGGGGCTGCAGACCATTCATCCGGAAACCGCCCGGTTTATACGGCGGGGCTATCCTCTTCCTGTCTTTGAAGACGCGCTCGCCCGCCTGAAGAGAGAAGGCCTCACTGTGATCGTCCATGTGATCCTGGGGCTTCCCGGGGAGACTCCCTCAATGATGGAGGCCACGGTTTCCTATCTCTCCCGCCTCCCCATAGACGGAATCAAGCTCCAGCTTCTCCACATATTAAAAGGGACCGATCTGGCTGATCTGTACCAGAGCGATCCCTTTCCCCTCTTTACCATGGAGGGCTATGTTGACTGCGTCATCCGCTGCCTGGAGCTCCTTCCCCCTCATGTCGTGATTCACCGTCTTACCGGTGACGGCCCCGGAAATCTTCTCATCGCGCCCCAGTGGAGCCGCAGAAAACGAGCGGTTCTAAACCTCCTGCACCAGACGATGGCCCGCAGGAATACCTGGCAGGGGCGCCGGGCTTCTCACGTCCCCGGCGAGACGGGCGAAATCCCCGCTTCACTCACCTGCACGCCGTAGGAAATATCCGTCATATACTGGTAAAATGCGTCTTTCTCCCCGGCATCTGTCACAGCCCTCGTAAAACCGCCCGAGGATACGGCCGGAGTCAAAGACAGGCTGCTCTCCTCCCCGTCCCACACAACGGTGAGCAGGGCTGTCCGGGGAATGCTGCTTCCAAAAACAAAATTTCCAAGACTGTACACTATGGGCTTTCCCTTATAATACTCCAGCCCCTGAAGCACATGGGGATGGCTTCCGATCACCAGATCGGCACCGGCATCTATGTACTGCTGTCCCAAAACGCGCTGGTACTCTTCCGGGTGCTCCTCCCTTTCAATTCCCCAGTGGACATAGACCACCAGAAAATCACAGAGGGGCCTTGTCCGGCGAATTTCTTCCAGAAGAAGAGCCGGATCATAGGTAGCCAGCATGCCCGGTGTCTGAGCGGAAGCGTTCCAGGATGTCTCCGGAATCACCCGGGTAGCGCCGAGAAATCCAATTTTCTTTCCCTTTGTCTCCCATATAACCGGCCTTTTCGCCTCGTCAATATTTTCCCCCGCGCCCACCCGCAGAATACCTGCCGCGTCCAGGGTCTGGCATGTATCTAAAAGAGCCTCCGTCCCGTAATCAAGGGCGTGGTTATTTGCCAGCGTCACAAGGTCAATATCCATCTCTTCAAGCAGGGATACACGCTCCGGCGGCAGACGGAATGTGTACTGTTTATCCGGCGCCGGAGTCCCCCTGCTGCTGAAGGGAAATTCCTGATTCACCATAAAAAGATCCCCGCTCCCGATCACATCCGCCAGGGTCTCATCCAGCACGCCTCTTATCCCTCCGGCGGCCTCGTAGGCAGCCAGTACGTGATCCGACAGATATACATCGCCCGCGAAAATAAGGCGCACCGGCTCTTCTGCAGCCGGCTCTTCCCGGCTCTCACCAACCGCCGTTCCGGTCTCCTCTATGTTTTCCCCATTGCCTGCGCCGTCCGCCTGCTCCTCATGATTTTCGGCCCGGACAGTCTCCGGCTCCGCGCTGCCGGACGCAAAATCACGTTCCGCTCCCGTCCCGGCATCTTGTCCTGCGGCGCCGCTCTCTTTCTGCGCCCCGGCCAAGTGTTCCGAAGCCGTATAGGTATTTTCCATCCCCTGCCGTACAAAAAGGCCAATTATAACTGCCAGCAGCAGCCCTGAAACAGCGGCTGCCGCCAATACCCATCCTCTGTTTTTCATTGTCTCCGCCTATCCCACCGCCAGCACAATGCCCCCGTCATTCGCATAAACAGTGGCAACGCCCGCGGCGCTGGTAATCAGGATTTCTTTAAAATTCGCGCGCTTTTCCAGCTGCTCTCTCACGTACTCCGCGCGCTTTTTATTGTTCACATGGCAGATCACCGCCCGCTTTCCCAGGGTGTCTCCCGCCTCTTTCACTGCGATGTCGCACATGCGCTGCAGCCCTTTCATGATTCCCCTCGCCTGATCCAGCTTGATAATCGTACCGCTGGCCGCTCCCATCACCGGCTTAATATTGAGAGCTGTCGCGAAAAAAGCCTGAAGCCCGGTGAGCCGTCCGTTTTTCCGCAGGGTGTCCAGGCTTTCCAGAACGAAGTACGTATGCATCCTGTCCCTGTAGGCCTCCGCCAAAGAGATGACCTCCTCAAAAGGTATCTCCTCCCCGCACAGCGCCTGAATGTACAAGGCAATGTTCAGCTGGCCGGAGGATGCGGAAAGAGAATCGATCACCGCAATTTGCTTTCCTTTCCGTCCCTTCTCCTCCTGCTCATCCTCATATAGCCTTTTTGCCAGAACCGCGCTGTTGTAGCTCCCGCTCAAATGCCGTGAAATCGTAATCACAAAAACAGCATCCGCATCCGCCGATTCATATGCTTCCTTAAAAGCCTCCGGAGAGGGACAGGCAGTTTGCGGGCACTCCGGGCTGGCCTTCACCTTTTCCAGAAACGCCTTCTGGTCAAAGGAGGCGTCATCCAGAACGTGAAGGCTTCCCAGCTGAAGCGTCAGGGGAATCATCTGAAACCGTGAATCCCGCTTCATCTCCTCCGTCAAATCCAGGCAGCTGTCCCCGATAATTTTGTACTTCATAGTGCTCTCCTCCAGTTTTGGGAATGGAATCATCTCATATGTAGTATTCATTACCACATATTATAGCAGTATGCTATACAAAATGCAATCCCAAAAGCGCTGGAAAAAGCCTATAAAGCCGTCTCATCCCGCTTTGCTGATTCCTGTCAGGACAAAATCCGCCCGATCCTTTAACTCTTCATAGTAGTCGAACCGCAGTTCCACAAGCTTATCGTCAATCTGGCGCACGTAAACCTCGGAAAAATGGGAGGTTCCATCGCTGAACCCAAAGGAGGCCCTGCAGGTCAGGTACTCGTATCCGCCGATTACGGCCGTCCCGCTGTCATTCACCTGATATCCTTTTGCCGCCGCATCCTGGATCAGTTTTTCATGGTACTGCGCAAGAGACATAGCTGCGTCCAGAAAATCCACAGTAAACCGGTAGCCCAGCTCCGGGTCATTTTCCTCCACATGCTCTCCTCCTATAACCGGGTAGGTTCTGGCGCTGCCGTCCCCCAGGCGAACCTCCGCCGTATCCGGGAACGTCAGGCGAATATCCGCCCACCGGTTTTCATAAGTCTGGCCGGAGAGGCTGCCGATCTCATACTCCCAGGCCGGCCGCTCGCTTCCGGCGACCATGTACCCCTCACCGTCAAAGGTGTACTGAACACCGCCCACGGTCTTTGTCATGGACACTACCATATGTCCCTGACCGTCCACATATCTCCATCTTCCGCCCTCGTCAATCCAGGCATTGTACTGAATCTGTCCATTCCCGTCCAGATGGCACAGGATTCCCTGGGCGTCCGGCACCCAGGTGTTGGCCGCCGCGGGATTGGCCCCGGCCTGGGACGCCCAGGCGTGAAAACTCCCGGCTGCCATAAAGACCGTGCCCAACGCAAGGGCCGCTGCGTAGCGCAGCTTTTGTTTTATATTCATTTTCAATCTTGTCCTCCCTGTTTCAATGCATGTTCCTCCGATAAACAGTTATAAGCATATAATAAGAAAGAATGGGAATCAAGTGAATTTTTTCTTACATCTTTCCATAAAAAAATGACATTCCCGGCTGTCGGCGGTATAATGGAGCCGTCCGCCGGCAGGCATCCGGAGGATTGGATTTTCAAATATGTTTTGATAGGAGACAGGAGAATACGATGCTTTATACCATCCCCCACTATTATAACCGTTTTCAGTGCATGGCCGGGAGCTGCCCGGACACATGCTGCGCAGGCTGGGAGATCGCCATTGATCCAAAATCACTGAAAAAATACAGGAAGGCACATGGCCCCCTGGGAAACCGGCTGCACAACAGCATCCGCTGGGAGCGCGGCGTATTCCGTCAGTACGGCCGCCGATGCGCGTTTCTCAATGAGGAAGGTCTCTGTGACCTGCAGGCCGAGGGCGGGGAGGGAATGCTGTGCCAAACCTGCCGTCTTTATCCCCGCCATGTGGAGGAATTTGAAGGGGTACGGGAAATCTCCCTGAGCCTTTCCTGCATCCGCGCGGCCCAGACCATCCTGGGATGCCGGGAGCCGGTCCGCTTTTTGCGCAGAGAACGCGAAAGCCCGGAGGAGACATTTGAGGATTTTGACTATTTTCTCTATACGAAGCTGACAGACAGCAGGGATCTGGCCCTCGCCATCCTGCAGAACCGGACGATGGACATAAACGTGCGGATGCTCATGGCCCTTTCCCTGGCCCATGATGTCCAAAGAAGGATACGGGCGGGCCGTCTGTTTGAGGTGGACGCGCTGCTTACGCGCTACGGGAAGGCGGGCGCAGCCGCCCGGTTTCAGAGGCAGACGGCAGCTATGGCCTTCGGACCCGCCCGGCGATTTGCCGCCGTGGAAAAGGCACTGGCTGTCCTGTCTTCCATGGAGGTATTAAATCCCGCCTGGGAGAAGGAACGGGAGAGGCTGTGCCGGGCGCTCTGCGGCGGCGGGCCAGCGGATTATCAAAAGCACTGGGAAGAATTCCAGCAGTGGATGGGCGTCCATCCCGAATTGGACTGGTCGGTATGGGCGGAGCAGCTGATGGTCTATTTCCTGTTTACCTATTACTGCGGGGCCGTGTATGACGGCAGGGCCTACACGCGGATGAAATTTGCCGTGTACGGCACGCGGGTGATTCAGGAGCTGGCTTTCGGCCGGTGGCTCTGCCAGGGCAAGAATCTGTCCTTTGCCGACTTCGCGGATGCGGCCCACTGCTTTTCCCGGGAGGTGGAGCACTCGGACGACAATAAAAATCTGCTGATGGACCGGCTGGAAGATCCGCGGGATTACGGGATGGAGGCATTTGCGGGGAGTGTGCTGTCTGAAAATGCATGAAAAAGGGGCTGCCCTGAAATCTCATTCAAGGCAGCCCCTCCCGGCTTTTATCGTATCAAATCTGGTTCTTCTTCTCCCCCGCCATGAGAAGCATAATCTCATTGCTTCTATTCACAAACTTGGTCATGCGCTCCGGTGAGAGCTGGCCATGGCTTAAACATGCCAGGTCATAGAGCTGCTCACAGATCACCGGGGTGTTCTCCCCCTCTTTGTTCGCAAGCACATACTGCACCAGCGGATGGTTGGCGTTGAGCACCAGGGTCTCCCCTGCGCCGCCGAACATATCCATGTCCATGCCGCCGCCCATGCTGTACATCTTCATCATATCCTGCATCCGGCGGGTCTCCTCGGATACCGTAATCATGGAAGCCACCGCGGCGGACTTCATCTTTTCCACCTTGATGTCCAGCTTGTCATTGTTTAACGCCTTCTTAAATACTTCCGTCAGCTCCTCGGAGGTCTTCTTAAACTCCTCGTCGTCCTCCTTCACTTCTTCCTTGAAAGCGGCGTTCAGATCCGTATCAATGCGCAGGAACTTGAGTCCCTCCTTCTTCTGCTCCACATGGCTGATGAAGGGGTTGTCAATGGCCGCAGGCATGATCACCGCGTCAATGCCCTGCTCCTTGAACAGATTGATGTACTGGCTCTGCTCCTTCTCGTCCGTCACATAGAAGATGGTGTTTTCATGCTTCTCCTTGTTCTCATCCAGGCAGTCCTGAAGCGTCAGATACTTGCCCTCCAGATTCTTGTAGAGAATGTAGTCGCCCATCTTCTCCGCGAACTTCTCGTCCTTGATGTATCCGAACTTGATGAAGGGAGCGATATCATCCCAGTATTTCTCATAATTCTCCCGGTCTGTCTTGCACATGCCGGAGAGCTTGTCCGCTACCTTCTTGGTGATATAATCGGAAATCTTCTTCACAAAGCCGTCATTCTGCAGGGCGCTCCGAGATACATTCAGCGGCAGATCCGGGCAGTCGATGACGCCCTTTAAGAGCATCAGAAACTCCGGGATAACCTCTTTGATATTGTCCGCGATAAACACCTGGTTGTTGTACAGCTTGATCACGCCCTCCAGGCTGTCGTACTCCATATTGATCTTCGGGAAGTACAGGATGCCCTTTAAGTTGAAGGGGTAATCCATATTCAGATGGATCCAGAACAGGGGCTCCCGGTAGTCGCGGAATACCTTCCGGTAAAAGCTCTTGTAGTCCTCCTCGGTGCACGCATTGGGATGCTTATTCCACAGAGGATTGGTGTCGTTTAACGCCACTGGCCGCTTGCGGATCTTATACTTCTCCCTGGCCGGCTCCACCTCCACGGTCTCCTTGGTGCCGTCCTCTTTTTCCTTTTCCTCGGTCTTGGCAGGCTCCACCACGGTCTCCACGATGGTATCCTTGTCCGTCAGCTCGTCCTTCTCAATGGTCTCATACTGCGGCTCCGCCTTCTCGTTCTCCAGGTAAATAGGCACGGGCATGAACGCGCAGTATTTCTCAATCACTTCTCTGGCCCGGTATTCATTGCAGAACTCCGTGCTGTCCTCGTTCAGATACAGGGTGATGGTGGTACCCACCTCTTTCTTGTCCCCGTCGCTCATCTCAAAGTCAATGCCGCCCTCGGACTCCCAGTGCACGGGCTTCGCGTCCTTCTGCCAGGACAGGGAGTCAATGCTCACCTTGTCTGCCACCATGAACGCGGAATAAAAGCCCAGTCCGAAATGGCCGATAATCTGGTCTTCATTGGCCTTGTCCTTATACTTTGCCATAAAATCCTGCACGCCGGAGAATGCGATCTGATTGATGTACTTGTCGATCTCTTCCTCGGTCATGCCCAGGCCGTTGTCCGTGACCTTGATGGTCTTCTCCTCCTGGTTCACACGGACCTGGATCTTGTAGTCCACATCCTCGGGCTTCTCATACTCGCCCATGAGCTCCAGTTTCTTTAACTTGGTAATGGCGTCGCAGCCATTGCTGATGAGCTCCCGGTAAAAGATGTCGTGGTCGGAATACAGCCACTTTTTGATTACCGGGAAAATATTTTCACTCGTAATAGACAAACTTCCTTTTTTTGCCATATCGATTCGCCTCTTTCTTCCTATTCGGCAGCCGTTCCCGTCGGGATCCGTCCGGAACGGTTCCTGCTGTCTGTAAATAAAATTCTGCCGCGCCAAAAGGGATCCTTTCTCGATACACCCGGATTCCCAGGCCCGTTTTCAGCCACCCTTACATTTTATAACCGATTGAGCAAAATGTCAATAAAAATCAGCACTCTTTTAAGTTGAGTGCTGATAATATCATTTTTTCTAAAAGAAGCAAAGCAATTGGCATGAGATCTTCTCCGCCCCGCCTCACGGCAGAAAGTCCTTAATCTTCTTGCTCCTTGTGGGATTGCGCAGCTTCCGGAGCGCCGCGGTCTCGATCTGGCGGATCCGCTCCCTGGTCACCTTAAACCGGCGGCCCACCTCCTCTAAGGTCATGGGCCGGCCCGTCTCCAGGCCGAAGCGCAGGATAATCACTTCCCGCTCCCTGGGGCTCAGGCCCTTTAGCATGGCGTCGATCTCTTCCCTGAGGAACACGCTCTCCGCTTTTTCCTCTGTGGAGCCCCCGGCGTCGTCCGCCACAAAGTCCCCCAGGTTGGAGCCGTCCTCATCACCCACAGGGGTTTCCAGAGACACGGTATCCCCGGATGCCTGGATGAGCTCCGCCACCCGTTTTTCCGACATATGGACTTCCTCGGCCACTTCCTCATTGGAGGGCTCCCGTCCCAGCTTCACGGAAAGGGCCCTCTGGGCCCGGCGGATCTTATTTACCGCCTCCACCATATGCACGGGAAGGCGGATGGTCCGGGACTGGTCCGCCAGCGACCGGGTGATGGACTGCTTCACCCACCAGGTCGCATAGGTGCTCAGACGGTATCCTTTCGTATAGTCAAACTTCTCCACCGCCTTCATGAGGCCGATATTTCCCTCCTGAACCAGATCAAGAAAGCTCATCCCCCGCCCCGTATACCGCTTGGCAATGCTCACCACAAGGCGCAGATTCGCCTCCACCAGCCTGCGCCCTGCCTCGGAATCTCCCAAAGACTTGCGCTTGGCAAGCTCCTGTTCCTCTTCCGGTGAGAGAAGGGGAATAGAGCCGATCTCCTTCAAATACTCTCGGATGGGATCCGCGCTGGAAACGCCTTCTAAAATCCCCTCCTGGCTGTAATTTTCCTGTTCTTCCTGCTCTTCCTGTGAAAAATCCGGAGCGGAATAACCATCATAATCCGTGTCTTTTCCGTCGTCCCCGTCTACAGAAGCATATTTCCAGCGAAAATCCTCCCGAACCGCATTTACATCGTCCGGAAGGCTTTCTTCCTTGTCATCCTCCAGGAGGAGGCCGTCGTCCGCTTCATGAACGGTTTCCTCCTCATCCGCCTGAATCTTAATTCCGCGTTTTTCAAGACGGCTGTATACCTCCTCCATCTCCTCCGGCGTAACCGGAGAGCCCGCAAAAGCATCCATCACCGCCGCGATGTCCAACTGATTCTCATTTGCGGCCGCCTGGGAAACCAGACGGTCCAAAACCTGCGTCAGCTTCGTCTTGTCCATAAAAATTCCTCCCTCATCTCTGGGACTAAACCTCCCCCGGCCTTACTGCTGAGAGCACACAATCCCCCGGCCATGGAGGAACTTTTTAACCCCCTCGTCCCACTCCCGTTCCAGGGTTCTGTCCGTTGTAAAAAATTGAAGGCCAACACCCGTTATGCAGTATAATGCGCCATCCTCATAGCGGATATTCAGATACAGGCCCTGGATTTGCTTTCCATCCATTCCGCAGCCAGAAGAGGCCGCGAATTGTTCCGTATTCCGGGCGGGAAGCTGCAGAACAATCTGGAAGCTTTCCGGCAGCTTCTTCCCTTTAATCAGAGAAAAGCAGAACGGCCGGAGCATTGCCCAGGAGGAAAATTCCTCAATTCCCTTTTCTTCCAGCTCCTCGGGTCCAAAATATCCCTTGCGTATGTGTCCGTCGATGGAAAACTGGTTATATGTAACAATCTTTGCTTCTTTTACCAGGAAGCCGTCAAATGCCTCCCCCAAAAATAATTTTGAGGTAAAATCCCTTACATCCTCCGCCTTCAGCGCAATCATATCCCTTTTCCTCCTTCAGACAGGCGCCTTCCCGCAAAAACTCCCTCCTGTCCGGAACACAAAATATTATACATTTTTTGGAAAGGCGCGTCAATCGAAGGGGGGCGGACGAATCTGCCAACAGCCGTTTTCTTATCGTTAAAACTGCGCCTCAACCAGCACATCTCCCTCCTGGATTACCGTGTCCCCGCTGGGAATAATCGTGGTATCGCCCCGCTCAATCATCACAAGAAGCGTTCCCTTGGGAACCGGGATTTCCGTCAGGCATTTGCCCTTCCACTTATAGTTTTTCCCCACAGTGATCTCCCGAAGCGTCAGATTCTTCCTGTCCTCAAATTCCTTGCCGGCCGCCACCAGAAGGTCTCCCGGCAGAATTTTTGTATCCCCGTTGGGGACAATCGTCTCCTTTCCCCGAAGGATCAGAACCACCAGGAGTTCCGGAGGCAGTACGATTTCTTTAAAGGTGTGATCCGCATACGGGTGGGATGCACTGACGGAAATCTTGATAAAGCTGATGCTGCTCTCTTCCTGGTAGTCATTGAATGTCTTCCAGACATCCGCATGGGCGTCGATCATATGAAACGTTTCCGATATCCGGGGGAGGAGCGCTCCCTGGGTGGAAATAGAGAGAAGGACGATGCAGAATACCAGGTTGAAGAGATTGTATTCCATGGATACCTGATTCAGAACCGCGTAGATGGAGAACACAATGGAAGCCACGCCCCTCAAGCCCGCCCAGGATACCACGCCGATCTGGCCCGGGGATGCCTTAAAAAAGGACAGGAGCGCCGCCACCGCAGCCGGCCGGCCCGCAATTGTCATAAACAGCATGATGAGGAGGGAAGGGATAAATACCTCCGGAAGTTCCGACGGCGTCACCAGAAGGCCCAGCAGGAAAAAGATCATCATCTGGGCTACCCCGGTGATCACGTCGAAAAAGCGGACCAGATCCCTCTTGTCCGGCAGGTAGGCATTTCCCATGATAATTCCGCACAGATATACGCTGAGATATCCGTTTCCTCCCATGATGGACGGAATGGCATAGGCCAGGATTGCCACGGAAATCACCAGAATCGTCTTTCCCTGCGTCATGGTCACACGGATCCGGTTCAGGACGCATACAGCGCCTTTTCCCGCCAGGAATCCCCACAGCAGCCCGAAAAACACCTGTTGAAAGAGCATCACAGGCACGGATATCTCCTGCCCGGTCAGCATAGCCGTGAGAATAACCGTCAGCATATAGGAGATAGGATCGTTGGAGCCCGACTCCATCTCCAGGAGGGATGCCGTGTTGTCTTTCAGATTCAGATTTTTCGAGCGGAGAATGTTAAAGACAGAGGCCGCGTCCGTGGAAGCAATGACAGAGCCTATGAGCAGGCTCTCCAGAACCGGCCGCTTTAATACCAGAAAAACGAAACCGCCCACCAGCCCTGCTGTCAGAAGCACCCCCATGGTGGACAGAAGGATCGCCTGGGGCATCACCGGACGTGCCTCTTTGATGTTCGTCCCAAAGCCTCCATAAAACATGATAAATATGAGGCTGACCGAACAGATCGTCTCCGAGACGCTGTAGTCGTCAAAGGGAATCTTAAAAATCCCGTCCACGCCAAAGCACATCCCCAGGGCAATAAATGCCAGCAGGGAGGGAACGCCCAGACGCTCCGTAAAGCGGCTGGTAAGGATACAGATGAGAATAACGGTTCCAACGAGGAGCAGGATTTGATTCACAGGCAGTTTTCATCCTTTCTTTTTTCTTTTCCGCCGGCTCGCGGGGGCCGGAAACGCTGATGCGCAGCAATGATTTATTATTATATGATACGGTCGGCGCATCCGTCAAATTAAAAAACCGGAAAAATAGCAAAAAGCGGCGGCCGGTTTCCCGCCGCCGCAAAAGCCTGCATACAGGCATATTCTCTTATTTCGCCAGATCGCTTGGCCGCATGGTCAGGTTAATCCTGCCCATCTTATCCACCTCAAGGACCTTTACCGTAACCTCGTCGCCGATGTTCACCACATCCTCCACCTTGCCGACCCGCTTGTCGGACAGCTTGGAGATATGGATCATGCCGTCCTTATTGGGGGACAGCTCCACGAAAGCGCCGAAATTCATGATCCGCACCACCTTGCCGGTGAACACCATGCCCGGCTCAATGTCCGTGACAATGCTGGTGATAATCGCGATGGCTTTGTCAATCATGGCCTGATCCGTGCCGCAGACATTCACAGCGCCGTCATCCGTGATATCGATCTTCACGCCGGTCTCCTCAATGATCTTGTTGATCGTCTTGCCCTGCTTGCCTACCACGTCTCCGATCTTCTGGGGATCAATGGTGATCTGCTTGATCTTAGGCGCATAGGGGCTGAGCTGCTTTCTTGGCTCGGAGATCACAGGCTTCATGATCTCGTCCAGAATGTACATCCGTGCCTCCCTTGTCCTGGCAATGGCCTCCTCGATGATCGGCCGAGTCAGTCCGTGGATCTTGATGTCCATCTGGATGGCAGTGATGCCGTTCTTGGTTCCGCCCACCTTAAAGTCCATATCCCCGAAGAAATCCTCCAGGCCCTGGATATCCGTAAGCACAATGTAGTCGTCATCCGTCTCCCCGGTCACAAGGCCGCAGGAAATACCGGCTACCATCTCCTTGATGGGCACGCCTGCCGCCATCAGGGACAGGGTGGAGGCGCAGATGGATGCCTGAGAGGTGGAGCCGTTGGACTCCATGGTCTCGGACACCGTGCGGATGGCGTAGGGGAACTCTTCCTCGCTGGGAAGCACGGGAATCAGAGCGCGCTCTGCCAGAGCGCCGTGGCCGATCTCCCGGCGTCCCGGTCCTCTGCTGGGCTTTGTCTCGCCCACGGAGAAGGAGGGGAAATTGTAGTGGTGCATATAGCGCTTGCTGGTCTCATTCACGTCCATGCCGTCCAGCTTCTGGGCCTCGGATAAGGGAGCCAGGGTGCAGGCATTCAGAATCTGTGTCTGCCCGCGGGTAAACATGCCGGAACCGTGCACTCTGGGCAGAATGTCGATTTCTGCGGCCAGAGGACGGATCTGATTGATGGCCCGGCCGTCCGGACGTTTGTGGTCCTTCAGAATCATCTTGCGAACCGTCTTCTTCTCATACTGGTAAATCGCGTCGCCCAAGAGCGGCAGCCACTCCTCATTCTCAGCGAACGCCTCCTCCAGGCGCTCGGTGATGGCGGCGATGTTGTTCTCCCTGGTCTGCTTGTCGTCGGTAAATACCGCCTCCTCCATCTCCTGGGGAGGAACGATTTCCTTAATGGCCGCAAACAGCTCCTCGGGAACCGCGCAGCTCTCGTAGCTGTGCTTCTCCTTGCCGCACTCCGCCACAATGGTATCGATAAATTTGATCAGCTCCTGGTTCACCTCATGGGCCTTAAAGATGGCGTCAATCATCTTCTGCTCCGGAACCTCGTTTGCGCCGGCCTCGATCATGATTACCTTTTCTCTGGTGGAAGCCACGGTCAAGGCCAGATCGGACACCTGCTTCTGGTCAGATGTGGGATTGATAATGAACTCCCCGTCAATCAGGCCCACCTGGGTCATGGCGCAGGGACCGTCAAAGGGAATGTCGGAAATGCTGGTAGCGATGGCAGAACCCAGCATAGCGGTGAGCTCCGGACTGCAGTCCGGATCAACGGACATAACGATGTTGTCCAGCGTTACATCGTTGCGGTAGTCCTTGGGGAAGAGCGGACGCATAGGGCGGTCAATTACGCGGGAGGTGAGGATGGCGTTCTCAGAAGCCTTTCCCTCTCTCTTATTAAAGCCGCCGGGAATCTTTCCCACTGCGTACTGTTTTTCCTCATATTCCACGCTCAGGGGAAAGAAATCAATGCCTTCCCTGGGCTTTGCGGATGCGGTGGCCGTGGACAAAACCACGGTGTCCCCGTAATGCATAAATGCGGCACCGTTGGCCTGAGCCGCCACTCTGCCGATCTCCACGGTCAGCCTGCGGCCCGCCAGGTCCATACTGAAGCTTTTGAACATACTGTATCTCCTTTTCTAGGCATGCAAATATAGGGTGGAGGTTTCTCCACCCTAATGTCAGAACTACTTTCTGATTCCAAGTCTCTCAATCAATGCCCGGTAGCCTTCCAGGTTGGTCTTCTTTAAATAATCAAGCAAACCTCTTCTCTGTCCAACCATCATCAGCAGGCCTCTTCTGGAGTGGTGATCCTTGGGATTCTGCTGAAGATGAGCGGTGAGCTCCGCAATCCGCTCCGTCAGGATGGCGATCTGAACCTCCGGTGAACCGGTATCGCCAGGCTTACGTCCGTACTCTGCAATAATCTGGGCTTTCTTTTCCTTTGAAATCATGATATTTCCTCCTAAAATTCTTATTCTCACCGCATACCAGGCCGCCGGCTGGAGTCACCGGGCCGCCGAGCATCGGCGTCAGTTCATACCGATTCAGTATAGCACAGCCCGCCTGCCTTGTAAAGCATTAATTTGTACGTACTTCTTTCACTTCATTCATCCACTCCAGGCACAGAGACAGCCAGTGCGCCACATGCGCATCCGGGTGCAGATTTTCCTCCTCGGACTCCACATTGGCGGTGGCCAGGCTCATGCCGTGGAGCCCCCTGTGGAACATATGATACTCACAGTCCACCCCATCCAGAAAAAGTTTCCGGGCAAAGAGCAGGGAATTCAGCGAAGAGACCTTTTCATCTTCCCTGGTATTCCACAAAAATACGGGCGGCGTCTCTTTCAGATCTCTCTTCTCGAGAGAGAACAGCTCCACAAGCTTCGGATCCCCTCCTGTGAGGCGCCGGGTGGATCTCTCATGACCGTACGTATCCATAGAAATAACAGGATATCCCAGGATCAGCCCGTCCGGCCGGTTTTTCTCCCGCTCCTCCGGTGTGAATACAGATTCCTCATTCCACAAAACTCCCAGACTGGCCGCCAAATGTCCGCCTGCGGAGAATCCGGCCACCCAAATCCGACAGGCCTTTCCCTCCCAGGCAGGGTTTGTCCGCAGCCAGCGGGCGCTCCAAGCAAGCTCCCGCACGGGATTCGTGCCAAGCGGTTCTTTATCCAAACAATATTTCAGCACGGCGGCATGATATCCCGCCTCCCCGAAAGCTTCCGCAATGGGTTCTGCCTCCCGGGGAGCAAGGAAACTATAGCCGCCGCCCGGGCAGATGAGCACGGTCTCCTCAGCACGCTCCCCGGAAGAGGGGTACAATTCCAAGATTCCTCCAAAAGGAGTTTGTATCTGTTCCATATCCTTCTCCTCCTTAACGGTATTATAACGGCATTGTAATCCCGCTTTTCCGTAAAGTCAATATGCATCTTCTTTTTCAAAGCCTTCCGGCTCCGCGCAGGAACCCATTTCTCCGAATATCGTTCAAAACAGTTAACAAAAGAACCGTTCCCTCCGTGTATTCTGGGATATATGCACAAGATTTTCTTATCATGACAAAATTCTACTAGCAATCTTAATAATTTCCCATTTTCCTCCGAATATAAACACGTTATAATGTTGTTGTTAACAAAATGTTAGGATTTCATAAAAAATCCATAAAGCAAATGTGAGGAGGATGTATGATGAAGAAAAAACTTTTAGGCGCTGCTCTTGGTGCCGCCATGGTATGCTCCCTGGCCGGCTGCGGACTCAAGGAGCCGGAGACCACTACGACTGCCCCCGAAACCACGGCTGCCGCCGCTGAGGAGGCAGGCGCGGACGCAGAGGCCGCTGAGGAGGCTGAAGATACAGAGGCTGCCGCTGAGGAAGGCGCCGAGGCCGCTTCCGGTGAGGTAAATGCAGATGCCGCGGACGATCCCGCTGTCACCCTGGTTTACGCGGAAGTAAATCCTCTGGACACCGTTGTTGGTCAGACGGCTACCGCATTTAAGGAGAAGGTAGAGGAGCTCTCCGGCGGATCCATCACCATTGATCTGCAGGCCAGCGGCGTTCTCGGTGCCGAGGGAGATGTGCTGGACACTATGCTGGGCGGAGGCGGTACGATTGACATTGCCCGTATTTCCGCAGCATCTCTGACCGCATATGGCACGGCAAAATCCAATCTGCTCACCATTCCCTATACCTTTACGGACAGAGAGCACTACTGGGCTTTTGCAAACAGCGATCTTGCCGAGGAATTCCTTATGGAGCCTGAGGATCTGGGCCTGGGTGTAAGAGGTCTGTTCTATGCGGAAGAGGGCTTCCGCCACTTCTTTACCGTTGATCCTGTAAGCTCAATTGAAGATCTGGCCGGCATGAAGCTGCGTGTTTCCAATGACCCCATTATGGTTGCCACCGTAGAGGCCCTGGGCGCAAACCCCACCGTCGTTGCCTTCACAGAGCTCTACTCTTCTCTTCAGACCGGTGTGGTTGACGGCGCGGAGCAGCCCATCACCAACTACCAGTCCAATGCCTTCCAGGAAGTTGCACCCAACCTGATTCTGGACGGACATCAGATGGGCGCCGTACAGGTTATCATTACGGACGACGCGTGGAACAACAAGCTGACCGAGGCGCAGAGAGAGTGTGTGCTGGAGGCTTCTCAGTACGCTTCCGAATTCAACGCTCAGATCGCCGAGGAGAATGAGAACGCGGTTCTTGACGAGTTAAGAGCCGCCGGCGTGAACGTAGTAGATGTGGAGGACAAGACCCCCTGGCAGGAGGCCTGCGCGGATGTAATCGCCGAGTACTCCGCTGACAACGCGGACCTGTATCAGGCAATTCTGGATCTTGCACAGTAAGCAGCAACAGCACAGGGCACAGAGCGATTAAACCCCTCTGTGCCCGCTTTCAGAAAGAGGTATGAAAAATGTCAATTTTTGATAAAATCGACCGCATCAAACCCGCCTACGACGTGACCTACAAAATCGTTATGTTTGTCTGCAAGCTGCTTCTGGTGGCGGATATCGCCATCACCAGCTTCGCCGTTGTGGGCCGGTATGTTTCCTTTATCCCCGATCCGGCATGGAGCGAGGAGGTTGTTCTTACCCTGATGTCCTACATGGCTGTGCTCTCCGCAGCCCTGGCCATCCGCCGCGGCGCCCACATCCGCATGACCGCCCTGGACCGCTACCTTCCCAAGGGGCTGGTAAAGTTTCTGGACATTTTAGCGGATATCTGCGTGCTGATCTTAGCCCTGATCATGATCGTTGTGGGCTGGAGCTACGCCTCCGGCATCGGCTCCAAGGGCTTCTATGTAAGTATGCCCTGGCTGTCCCGGTTCTGGCTCTACTTCCCGGTTCCCCTGGCAGGCGTTGCCATGCTGATTTTCGAGATCGAGGCTCTCTATAACCATATAAAGAGCATTTGTGTAAAGGAGGCTAAGTGATGACAGATACAACTGCGATTTTGGTACTTTTGGGAAGCTTCTTCCTTATGATTTTCCTCCGCTTCCCCATCGCTTACGGAGTTGCGCTCTCTTCCGTGCTCTGCCTTTTGTACCAGGGCCTGCCCCTGACTACCATCTGCCAGCAGATGGTAAAGGGCATCAACTCCTTCAGCCTGATGGCCGTTCCCTTCTTTATCACCATGGGCTGCCTGATGGGCACCGGAGGTATTTCTGAGAAATTGATCGCGCTGGCCAATGCCTGCGTGGGATGGATGCGCGGCGGCATGGCCATGGTAAATATCGTTGCTTCCTATTTCTTCGGAGGAATTTCCGGTTCCGCTGCGGCAGACACCGCATCCCTGGGTTCCATCCTCATCCCCATGATGGTGGATCAGGGCTATGACGGAGACTTTTCTACAGCCGTTACCATCACTTCCTCCTGCGAGGGACTTCTGGTTCCCCCCAGCCACAACATGGTTATCTATGCTACCACCGCAGGCGGTATCTCCGTGGGAAGCCTTTTCCTGGCCGGTTATATTCCCGGCGCCCTGCTGGCCGTATCCCTGATGATTGGCTCCTACATCATCTCTGTGAAGCGCAATTATCCCAAGGGCGACAAGTTCAGCATGAAGAACCTGATTAAACAGCTCTCCGTTTCCTTCTGGGCCCTGGCCGCAGTTCTCATCGTGGTTGTCGGCGTGGTCGGCGGCGTGTTCACCGCTACGGAGTCCGCGGCTATCGCCGTAATCTACAGCCTGATCGTCAGCGTGTTCATTTACAAGGGCCTTGACTGGAAGGGCGTGTGGAGAGTAATCGGCGACTGCATCGACACGCTTTCCATCGTGCTGATCCTGATTGCCACCTCCAACATCTTCGGCTACTGCCTGACAAGCCTTCATGTGCCGGATCTGGCGGCAAGCGCCATCACCGGCCTGACCACCAACCCGATTCTGCTGGCCCTGCTGTTAAATGCCATCCTGCTGGTGCTCGGCTGCATCATGGATATGTCGCCCATCATCCTGATCGCGACTCCCATCCTGCTGCCCATCGCAACCTCCATCGGCCTCGATCCGGTGCAGTTCGGCATCATGGTTGTATTAAACTGCGGCATCGGCCTTCTGACGCCGCCGGTGGGCGCCGTGCTCTTTATCGGCTCCGCTGTGGCAAAGCTGCCCATGGAGCAGATTGTAAAGGCTACCCTGCCCTTCTACTTATGCATGATTATCACCCTGCTGCTCATCACCTTCTTCCCGGTGTTCAGCTTGGGACTGCCCACGCTTCTGGGTGCAATGTAACAGCTTCCTAACGGAGGAATATCTGTGACTTATCAGTATACTTACCGGACAACTGCCAGTGAACTCTGGCAGCTGTCCATGTATTATATTTACGGCTCCATGGTGGGCTTGTGCAATCTCATCTTTACCGGGGCAATTATCGCCCTGATCGTCGCCTATTGGCAGACCGCTCTGATCTGGCAGAGAGCGCTTCTGATCGCCGCCCTGTCTGTTTTTACTGTGCTGCAGCCCCTGGTCATATACCGCCGGGCCCGCAGGCAGGCTGCCCGCATCACGGAAGATACGACGCTTTCGGCGGATGCGTCCGGCATTCACATCCGCGTAGGAAAGAAACAGGCAAATCTGCCCTGGCGCTCAGTCAGACGCATTGCCAAAAATCCGACCATGATCATTCTGTACACGGATGCTGCCCACGGATATGTGCTCTCCAATCGGGTTCTCGGCGGAGAGCGGGAAGCATTTTACAACTACGCTGTCTCCCGGGCGGAGAAATGCAGAACTGAGGGAAAATCATGAATAGGAAACGCTTCCGAAATTATCTGATTCTTCTTTCCATGGCCGCGGCCGTTCTCGCCGCCGGCCTATATCTGCATATGCGCAAAAAAAACCGGCTTCAAATGCAGCCGGAATATGTGCTGACCTATGCGGAAAATCAGACCGAGGACTATCCCACCACAAGGGCCGCCTTTCATTTTGCGCAGCTGGTAAGGGAGCGAACCAACGGCAAGGTGGAAATCCAGATCCATCCGAATTCTTCCCTGGGCGACGAGCCGGCCGTGATGGAGCAGCTGGAATTCGGGGGGATTGATTTCACCCGTTTTTCCCTGGCAACCCTGGCCGATATGTTTCCCAAGCTCAATCTTCTCCAGATGCCGTATCTGTACAAGGATTCCGAACATATGTGGAAGGTTCTGGACGGGGAGCTGGGCGATATGTTCATGGCAGAGCTTGACGATTCCCCCTTTGTCCCTCTCTCCTGGTACGATGCAGGGGCCCGCTCCTTCTATACCACCAGCAGGCCTGTTACGCGTCTGGAAGACCTGACAGGCCTGCGCATCCGGACAGCGGAGTCGAACCTGATGGATGATATCGTATACGCCCTGGGAGCTGTTCCCGTGCCTATGGCATTTGATCAGGTTTATCAGGCCCTGGAGACCGGACAGATCGACGGCGCGGAAAATAACTGGCCTTCTTATGAAGCCATGAACCATTACCGGCCGGCTCCTTATTTTACGGAGGATGAACATATGCGCATCCCTGAAATGCAGCTGGTCTCGCGAAAAACCTGGGATAAGCTGCCCGAGGAATATCAGGAGATCATCCTCGGCTGCGCCCGGGAATCCGCCCGCTATGAGAGGCGCCTCTGGAGCGAACAGGTGCGTTCCGCAAAAAGTGATATGGCAGAGGCCGGCGTCTTTACCTCGCAGTTAGATGCCGGTGAAAGGGAAAAATTCATCGCCGCCATGGAGCCTGTCTATGACAAATACTGCGCGGGTTACGAGGATTTAATCTCTGCCATCCGGGCTTTGGGAAAAGAAGGTTCTTAGAGCGTGTTTGACAATTGCCGGCCTTCTTTTTCCAAGTCTTGTTCGAAATTATCAACCGGCCCCAAACGGATTTCCGGATGCCTCTCAAAATACGCCGCGGCAAATTCCTTGTCCTTTTCAATAGCGGCTTTTAACGTCTCCAAATCGGGAAATTTCTGTTCCCCCCGGTCAAAGGCCAGAAGCTGAACCTCAATCCATTTCCCGTATAAATCTTCTTCCAAATCAAAAATGTACGTCTCAGCACCTGCCGGATACTCCCCTTGGATCGTCGGTTTCTTTCCGATATTGGTCACACCCCGGTGATAGCAGCCGTCCACCAGCACCCGGGACACATAGACCCCGAACCGCGGAAGGCGCTTGATGGACGGCGGTACAATGTTGGCCGTGGGGAATCCCAAAAGGCTCCCTCCGATATGATTTCCGTGCACTACCCTCCCGTGAATGGCATAGGGCTCTCCCAGAAGCTCATTGGCCTTCTCCACATTGCCCCGGTCCAGCTCTTCCCGGATATAGGTGCTGCTGATATCCCGGGCGTGGTCCTTTTCCTTCTCAATCACCGTCAGCTCATAGCCCAGGGAAGGCGCCAGCTCTCTCAGAAGCTCTGCGTTTCCGGCCCCCTTGTACCCAAAGCTGCAGTCCGGCCCCACCACAATGGCACGGGCATGCATCCTCCTCACCAGCACGTCCCGCACAAAGTCTGCCGGGGCCATGCGGCGCACCTCCTCGGTAAATGGATATTCCACCAGATAGTCCACCCCGATTTTTTCCATATTGGCCCGGCGCTCCTCATTCGTCGTAATCACCGTGGCCGGCTCTCCCTCCACCAGAGACAGGGGCGCAATACTGAAGGTAAAGACAGCCGTGGGACAGCCCAGGCGTTCCTTCTGCTGTTCCATTGTGCGGATCAGCTTCTGATGCCCCCGATGCCGTCCGTCAAACTTTCCCAACGTGACAATGGTCGGCTCAGGGATCTGGAAATCCGTGGTATCTGATATATAGTTCATCCCTGCCTCCCTTCTGGCTGCTCCTCCCGGGAGAGAAACATCTTCCAGGGCTTCCACCAGCCCCTGTCCTTCCGATATTCATATACGCCGGCAAATACGCCCTGGCTGTCATACATCCTGGCACGAGCCCCATCTGCGGGTTCCGCAGCTTTTCGGCCTGAAGTCCCCGGCATGTCCTCCCTGCCGGCCTCCGCGGCAATCTGTCCCGGGAAACAAGGGTTCCCATTGTGCAGCGCCTTGTCCCCCTGGGGAAGGGTATGAAGAGCCGGATATACGGACAGCACCTGCTCCACCGAGAGAATTTTTTCCGCAATTCTTCCCTCATCCCGAAGCGCCTCCACCGCAGCCAGACGCAGGCTGTCCTCCGCCCGAAACTGCCCCACGCGCAGGCGCGTCAAATGTTCCATGCATCCGCCGCAGCCCAGTTTCTCCCCGATATCATGGCAGAGAGTACGGATGTAAGTGCCCTTGGAACAGTCCACACGGATACGCACCCGCGGAAGCTCCATTTCCTCGATGGAAATAGAGGGAATCTCCACATGCCTGGGCTTCCTCTCCACCTCTTTTCCCTGTCTGGCGAGCTCGTAGAGCTTTTTTCCGCCCACCTTGAGAGCGGAATACATGGGGGGAATCTGTTCATACCCGCCCGCAAAGGAGAGTACAGCCTCCTCCGCCGCATCCCGCGTCAGAAAGGCAGCCTCCCGGCTCTTATCCGCCAGCACCCGGCCCGATGTGTCCTGGGTATCGGTGACAAGTCCCAGAAGAAGGACAGCCTCGTAGGTCTTTGTCTCCCCGGCAAATGCCTCACACAGTCTCGTCCCCATCCCAAGGCACACGGGAAGCACTCCCTCCGCATCCGGATCAAGGGTGCCTGTGTGGCCGATTTTTTTCTGCCTTAAAATCCCTCGAAGCCGGGCCACCACATCGTGGGATGTGTAGCCCGGCTCTTTGTATATATTGATAATCCCATGATACATGGCCTGTTTTAACCCTCCTGTTCCCGCTCGTTTAACTGCTTCTCAATATGCAGGGACAGATTGTTGATTACATCGTGGATACTTCCGGACATGGTGCACCCCGCAGCCCGCACGTGGCCTCCTCCTCCAAAAAAGGACGCCACCCGGCTCACATCCACAATATTCTGGGAACGGAGGCTGACCTTGTATTCCGAAGCCCCGGTCTGGTACATGAAGATGGCGACCTCCACGCCCTCGGTCAGGCGAAGCTGGTCGATAATCCCGTCCATATCCTTTCCGTCCACCCCGTAGAATTTCATCTCATTCTGCCGGATGGCGCTGAAAATGCATCTGCCGTCCAGAAAGGTAATACTTTCAAGAAGCGCCCGACCCAGAATCTGATTCTGTATGTAGGTCTTCCGGTAAAAGCTGTCATCGATAATATTTCCAAAATCCACGCCTTTTCCCATGAGGCGGCCCGCAATCTCCATGGTTTTCGGGGATGTGCAGGAAAATTTGAATACGCCGGTATCATGGACGATCCCGGTATACAGGCACTCCGCGACAGACTTGTCAATGTATTTCTCATCCATCTGTCCAAATAAAACCTCACAGGTGGAGCTGGCGCCGGCTTCCACCACGCTGCACTCTCCGTAGCCCGTGTTGGTCACATGGTGATCCAGGCACAGACTGGCCTGCGCCCGGTCCAGATAGACAGCAAATTCTCCCAGCCGCTCCCTGTCGCTGCTGTCCACGCAGATACACAGGCGGTAACTCTCGTCATCCGTCCGGTGGCGGATCTCCTCAAAGCCCTTTAAATAGGCAAACTTCGGAGATGCCTCCTCCAGATAAACAGCTGTCCGGATATCCGGCCGGAAGGACCGGATATAATTGTACAGCCCCAGGGCCGAGCCCAGACAGTCCCCGTCCGGGCGCACATGGCCCAAAATCACCGCAGAATCCGTATTCAAAAGCATCTGCTCCAGAATCGTCATTCCATCTCCTCCTCGTGAAGATCTTTGGTCACCTGGTCAATAAGATGCGACATATTTACACCATATTCAATGGACTGGTCCAATATGAATTTGATCTCCGGCGTATTGCGCAGATTAACCCGTCTGGCCAGCTCCCTGCGCACAAAGCCCTCCGCGCTCTTTAATCCTTCCATGGTGGCTTTCTGGGCATCCGCATCCCCCAGAACACTGATATATACTTTGCAGTATTTCAAGTCCGGAGTCACCTCAGCCGAAACCACGCTCGTCATGGAATGGATCCGCGGATCCTTGATCCCCGAACGGATGATCTCGCTTAATTCACGCTGAACCTCCATGTTGATTCTTGTATTTTTAATGCTGTTTTTGCGCATATAGTTCCTTTCTTGTTATGCAGGGCAGGGCCGCCTTAAGCCGCCTGCCCGCGGGGCGTCCTTTACCTGGGCACCTCCACCATGATGTAGGCTTCGATCTCGTCGTCCTCCTTGAGATCATTGAACTTCTCAAATACAAGACCGCACTCGTAGCCCGCATTCACTTCCTTTACATCGTCCTTAAACCGCTTCAGGGAAGCCAGAGCGCCATCGAAGATCTGCTCGCCTTCCCGGCGGATCCGGCAGCTGCAGCCTCTCTGGAACTTGCCGTCAAGCACATAAGAACCTGCGATCGTGCCCACGCCGGAAGCCTTGAAGATCTGACGAATCACGGCATGGCCGATCACCTTTTCCTCGAAAACAGGATCCAGCATGCCCTTCATAGCTGCCTCCACGTCCTCGATCGCCTGGTAAATCACCTTGTACAGGCGGATATCCACCTTTTCCCGCTCCGCGATGGACTTGGCCGTGGCATCCGGACGGATGTTGAAGCCGATGATAATCGCGTTGGAAGCGGAAGCCAGGGAGACATCGGACTCGTTGATGGCGCCAACGCCTCCGTGAATCACCTTCACTACTACCTCGTCGTTGGAGAGCTTCACAAGGCTCTGCTTCACGGCCTCCACGGAGCCCTGTACATCTGCCTTCACGATAATGGGCAGCTCCTTCACATTGCCTGCCTTGATCTGGCTGAACAGATCGTCTAAGGACAGCTTGCTCTTGGTCTCCTCGATCAGCTTATTCTTGCCCTCGGAGATAAATGTCTCGGCAAAGCTTCTGGCCTCCTTCTCGTTCTCCGTAGCCACAAACACTTCCCCTGCATTGGGGACATCGTTCAGGCCGAGAATCTCAACCGGCATGGAGGGACCTGCCTCCTTCACCCGGCGGCCCTTGTCGTCCATCATAGCGCGGATCTTGCCGTAGCAGGCTCCCGCCGCGATGGTCTCGCCCACATGGAGCGTACCCTTCTGCACCAGGACCGTAGCGACAGGGCCCTTGCCCTTATCCAGCTCGGCCTCAATCACCAGGCCGCGGCCCTTGCGGTTGGGGTTGGCTTTGAGTTCCAGCACATCCGCACTCAGAAGGATCATTTCCAGAAGATCGGTGATGCCCTCCTTGGTGTGAGCGGAAACCGGCACGAAAATCGTGCTGCCGCCCCAGTCCTCGGGGATGAGCTCATACTCAGCCAGCTCCTGCTTCACCTTATCCACATTGGCGCTGGGCTTATCAATCTTGTTGATGGCAACAATAATCTCCACTCCTGCGGCCTTGGCATGGTTGATGGCCTCCACGGTCTGAGGCATCACGCCGTCATCCGCCGCAACCACCAGAATGGCGATATCCGTGGACTGAGCGCCGCGCATACGCATGGCGGTAAATGCCTCGTGTCCCGGTGTATCGAGGAAGGTGATCTGCCGGCCATTGATCTCAATCACAGAAGCGCCGATGTGCTGAGTGATGCCGCCGGCCTCCCGGGCCGTCACATTGGTCTGGCGGATGGCATCCAACAGGGAAGTCTTGCCGTGGTCTACATGGCCCATAACGCAGACAACCGGAGGTCTGGGAACCATATCCGCCTCATTCTCCTCGTCCTCCTTGAGAAGCTCGGCGATTACATCCACCTTCTCCTCCTTCTCGCAGAGCACGTCAAACTCCATTGCAATCTCTTCCGCCTGGTCATAGTCGATCTCCTGGTTCAGAGTCACGATCTGCCCTTTAAGGAAAAGCTTCTTCACGATGACAGAGGGCTGGAGCTTCATCTTGTCGGCCAGTTCCCGGATCGTCAGAGTCTCCGGCAGAGTGATGGTCTTGATATCCTCCACCTTGGCCTCTTCCTTCTTGGGCTGGGGCATGATAAATGCTCCCTTTCCGGTCTTTGGCGCTTTCTTCTTGCCGTCCTCCTCCCGGTCTCTCTTGTCGAACCGGTCGTTCTTGTGCGCTGTCTTATTCTGCTGCCGGTTGTTGGTGGGCTTTGTCTGGATCGGGGAATCAAAGGACGACCGTCCGCTGTCCCTGCCGCCTCTGCGGCTGTCGCGGTTTCCTCTGGAGTCCCGATTGTCGTCCCCGCTGCGGCCTCCAAAGCCGCCCTGGCTGCCGAATCCGCCCTGACCGCGGCCATCTCGGTTTCCTCCGAAGCCGCTCTGACCGCGGCTGTCACGGCTTCCTCCAAAACCGCCCTGGCTGCGGCTGTCGCGATTTCCCCCAAAGCCCTGGCCTCTTCCGTCGCGATTTCCTCCGAAGCCCTGGCTGCGGCCGTCCCGGTTTCCTCCAAAGCCCTGGCTGCGGCCGTCTCGGCCGTCCCGGTTCCCTCCGAAGTTCTGGCTGCGGCCATCCCGGTTTCCTCCGAAGCCCTGGCTGCGGCCGTCACGGCTGTCTCGGTTTCCTCCGAAGTTCTGGCTGCGGCCGTCCCGGCCGTCACGGTTCCCTCCGAAGTTCTGGCCGCGGCTGTCACGGCTTCCTCCGAAGCCCTGGCTGCGGCTGTCACGGCCGTCCCGGTTCCCTCCGAAACTCTGGCTGCGGCCGTCCCGATTTCCTCCGAAACTCTGGCCGCGACTGTCACGGCTTCCTCCCTGGCCTGCGTCCTCCCGGCTGCCGGACGGGTTCTGGCCCGCAGAAGCATTCTGGGCTGCCGCTCCGCTCTGAACGCCCGCCGTGCGGGTCTCCTGCGCCGCGCTCCGGATATTCTCACGGTTTTCCGCGGCTTGGGCCTTTACTGGCTCCTGCGCCTTATCTGCTGCAGTCTGGGGCGTCTTGACCTCCTGGGCCTTAACCTCCTGCGTCTTAATCTCCTGCGCCTTAACCTCCTGAGCTGCCGTCTCCTGGGGCTTTGACGCCTGAACACGCTCAGCCTCCGGTTTTGCCTGTCCCTTTCCTGCCGGCTGTCCCTGTCCTCTGCCCGCCTGGGCCTGGGACTTGGGCGGAAGGGTGCGCTTAATCTGCTGCTGGGCATTCTGGGGACGGAACACCGCCGTCAGGCGTTTCTTGGCGGGTTCTGCTTTCGCGCCCTCCGCCTTTTTCTCCTGGCCTGCGGCCTTTGCATCTCCCGACTGGGCTGCTCCCGCCTGAGCCGTCCCTGTCTGCACATTTCCGGCCTTCCCTGCTTCCGTCCTGGCTGCGTCTGCCTTCGGCGCCTCCGGCTGGGAAGCCTCCTTTGCCGCCTCTTTCTTTGCCGCGAAGGCGGACCGCACAGCGCTCTCCTGCTCCTTGGTCACGCTGGAGGCCGCATACAGGGCTGCTGTGCCCTCCTTTTTCTTTATAATCTCTATAATCTCTTTACTGGTTCTGCCCAGCTCATTTGCCAGTTCACTTACTCTCATTCAAACTACCTCCATCATTATTCATTCGTTCCCTCATCGCCTTCGCGAACCCTGCATCATTCACGGACAGAACTGTGCGCATTTCCTGGCCCATGGCGTGCCCCAGTTCATCCTTGCTTCCAAATATATAGATCGGAATTTTATAGTGAGCGCACATATTGGTAAATTTCTTCTTTGTGTTATCCGAGGCCTCCACAGAGAGGAGCACCATATGGGACTTTCCGCTCTTTATAGCGTTTTCCGTCATGAATCCTCCGCTGGCCACCTTTCGGGCTCTGGCCGCCAATCCGATGAGACCGAAAATCTTTTTATCATTGTTCAAGTTTTTCCATCTCCTTTTCCAGAGCCTGATATACCTCAGGGGGAATCGCCATTTTAAATGACCGCTCAAGTCCCTTGCTCTTTACCGCCTTTTTCAGGCATTCCATGGCCGGGCACAGGTACGCGCCTCTTCCATTCTTGCGGCCTGTGGCATCCAGCAGGATCTCATCCTCCGGCGTCTTAATCACTCGGATCATTTCCCTCTTGCTCTTCATCTCCCCGCAGCCAATGCACTGCCTGAGAGGAACCTTTTTCATGCTCACCTATATCACTCCAATCCTTCAGAGTTCTTCCTCTTACTGTCCGTCGTACTCCTGGTAGTCTTCCTGAGCGTCCTGACCTTCCTCCTCATCCAGAGAGGGATACTCGGGCTCCGGGGCATCCCCGTACTGCAGTCCCATCTGCTCGAAAAGCCCCATCTCCTTAGCCTGTGTCTCGCTCTTGATATCAATCTTAAATCCGGTAAGCCGTGCCGCCAGTCTGGCGTTCTGCCCCTCTTTGCCGATCGCCAGGGAGAGCTGATAATCCGGCACGATAACCTGCGCTTCCCTCTCCTCCTCGTCGGCCACCACGCAGATCACCTTGGCGGGGCTTAAGGCATTCTCAATAAGATATGCGGGATTGTCGTCCCAGTTGATAATATCAATCTTCTCTCCCCGCAGCTCGCTCACCACGGAATTAACCCTGGCGCCGTTCAATCCCACGCACGCACCCACGGGATCCACATTGGGATCATGGGACTGCACCGCGATCTTGGTGCGGGATCCCGCCTCCCTGGCAATCGCTTTGATCTCCACGGTTCCGTCCCGAACCTCCGCCACCTCAGATTCAAAGAGGCGCTTCACCAGATCCGGGTGGGTTCTGGACACAGAAATCCTGGGGCCCTTAGGAGTATCCTTCACTTCAAGGATATACACCTTGATCCGCTCCGTGGGCTTAAAGCTCTCTCCCTTTACTTGTTCGCTCTCGTTCAAAATAGCGTCAACCCGGCCCAGATTAATGCTGATGTTCTTGCCCAGATAGCGCTGGACAATGCCGGTGGTCACATCCTTCTCCATCGAATAGTAATCATTGTAGAGGGATTTGCGCTCCTCCTCGCGGATTTTCTGGAGGATCACATTCTTGGCATTCTGAGTGGCAATCCGCCCAAATTTTTTGGAATCCAGGGGAATCTGCACCGTATCGCCGCACTCGTATCTGGGGCTCATCATCTTGGCATCCGTCAGGCTGATCTCCAGCACCGGATCCTCCACCTGCTCCACCACGGTCTTCTCCGCGTACACAGCAAAATCTCCCGTATCCTTATTCATAGTCACTCTCACATTGTCCGCCTTCCCAAAGTGATTCTTACAGGCGGTAATCAGAGAATTCTCTATGGCCTCGATCATGACATCCTTGGAGATATTTCTCTCCTTCTCCAATACCTCCAATGCCTCCAACAGTTCCTTGTTCATGTTTATCCTCCTCATTGATTAAAAATCCAGCGCAAGGCGAATCAGCGCAATATCGTCCTTATCAAATACCCTCTGGCTGCCGTCCTCCATGGTGAGGGTGACCGTCTTATCATCATATGCCGTCAGGGCCCCGGTAAATTCTTTCTGCCGGTCAATCTGCCGGTAAAGACGGACGTCCACGTCCTTTCCTATGCTCCGGACAAAATCCTTCTCTTTTTTCAAAGGCCGGTCCAGTCCCGGAGAACTCACCTCCAAAACATAGCTGTCGTTTATAAAGTCCTCCTCGTCCAGCCAGTCGCTTAGGCTCCGGCTGATGACCTCACAGTCGTCTACTCCGATTCCGCCCTCTTTATCAATGTAGGCCCGAAGATACCAGGTGCCCGCCTCTTTCACATACTCTACATCCACCAATTCGAATCCGTGCTTCTCCATCAGCGGGAGAAGATAGGCCTCCACCCGGCTTTCGTAGTTTTCCTTCTTTGCCATTCTTCCACCACCTTTCCTCCATAACAATACGAAAGAGTGGACCGGCGCCCACTCTTTATCAGTAATCTACGTTAGTTATCATGGATACTATACCATCTTGTATTGGGAAATGCAAGCATTTTTACTGAAAATGTGCAAAAATTTTCTAATAAAATTTTCTAACTAGTCCCGTCTTCCGTCGCCGAGGAAACCCGTCCTCGCGCTTTTGCTTCCCCCGCGGAATACAGTCTCGGGCATTTTCTCCTCCATACTCTTTTAAAAGAACTGAATGTCAGGGAAGTCATAGACATCCTGTCTGCCCAAATGCGCTTCCAGTTCAGCGTATATCACATGATGGCCCAGCTCATTTTTTCTCGGGTGATTTCTCCCTGCTCAAAAGCCAAAACCGTCTCCGCGGTTTTTCCCCATCTTTACAACAGCTTCCCCATTTCCGAGGACCAGGTTTACGACGGCCTGGCTTTTATTGGCGAATCCTACAAAAAATATATCGAGCTCTTTAACCATTGCTATGAGCAGTATTACCCGAGAGATTTCAGCCATGCATTTTTTGATTGTACGAATTATTATTTTGAGATCGATCTGCCCTGTGAAGATAAGCAGAAAGGCCCCTCCAAAGAGAACCGGCATCGGATTTCCGGGAAGACCGTGCAGGTCGCGGATAAAGGCCTTAATTGTGCCAGGAATATTTACGCTGCCGTGAAGGAAGCCACTGACGGGTACATTTTCTCCAAGTCCATCCATGGCAGGAACTTAAGCGCGAAAGAAAAGGAATGGCTCACTTTGGAAAACGACCAAAATGTGTGGACGGATTACACGGATCGAGACGGGAATCTTTTATACCGCCTCAAGTCCTGCGTGGATACCTTTCCCTATCGCTTCCAGGGACCCAATCCGGAGACCGGGAAAGTGGCTGTGACGACGTTCTCCGTGGCGGAAAAGAGAATTGTCTCTTACAATCCAGCACTGGCGAAAAAACAAAAAGCTGAGATTCGGAAACTGGCAGACAAGGCTTCCAACTATGCGACCTACAAAGATATGACCCGGGCTACCGCTGCCTTGCCGCTGATGGTTCCACCGCCTCTTTCTACAGCGCTCCCCGCTTCTCTCCCGACAGCTACTTCGTATCCGGAGGCCATTCCGCGAAAGGCTTTTACAGTATTCATGTAAACACTCTGTTTGATATGGATTCCCACCTGTATATAGATGCTTTCCTCCAGCCTGTCCATAAAAAGGACGAATTCCGCGCCTTCTGCCCCATGGTAGACCGTATCCCCCTCATTCCAGAAACCAGCGATATCTATATCGCAGACCGGGGATACTGTTCCTACAACAACATGGCTCATGCCATGGAGAAAGGCCAGCATTTCCTCTTCCGTTCCAAGGATGTCCTATCCAAAGGAATCCCCATCCTGCCGGGAAGCCATCCCCGTTTTATAGAGGCAGACATTTCCTTCGACTATGTGCAGTACGGTTCTGACGATACTTACACGATGACCTTCCGGGCTGTCAGAATGCAGCTTCCCTCCGGCATGTATGAGTGCCTTGTCACAAACCTTTCCCCCACGCAATTCCCACCGGAGCGGCTCGCCGGACTCTATTTTTCGAGGTGGAAGATTGAATGCGCCTACCGCGATCTGAAATACACCATCGGAATGACCAGCTTCCACTCCTGCAAAGCCATGCATGTTGAGCAGGAAGTGTACGCGAGGCTTCTCCTGTATAATATAACGGAAGCTCTTGTACAGTCCACAGTACCGGAAGCCGGGAACACGAAGTATGCATATCAGGTGAACTTCACAAGGACTGCCCACATTTGCAGGGCCTTCCTCCGTTTGCCCCCGGAGGAAGGCCGAATGAACATAGCAGCTCTGCTCCGTAAGGAGCTGATTCCCTTGCGTAAGGACAGGAAATATCCAAGGCTGCAGGCCGCCATTCATTCTCCCATGAAGAGGGAATCTTTATTTCTTTAAGAACAGGTCTCTTTCTTAACTAACTGACATTGCTTTAGCATTTTTTAGCAACGTTTCCTCCTTTGCCGCTCCCCAGCCTTCCTAAGACGTGGTATAATACTAACACATAAAGTCAGCAAAGGAGTACCCCCATATGAAATTATATCTCATCCGTCACGGAGAAACCGATTGGAACCGCCTGATGCGCTTTCAGGGGAGGGAAGATATCCCGTTAAATGAGACAGGCATCTCCCAGGCCGAAGCCTGCGGCCGCGCTCTGGCCGGCGCAGGCGTACAGGCAGTCTTTACCAGTCCCCTTGTGCGCGCCCGCCGCACCGGGGAAATCATCGCCGAACAGCTGGCCCTCCCCCGTGAGGCGGTGCAGAACCTGCCGGAGCTCATCGAGCGGGATTTAGGAGAATATTCCGGCCAGTACATAAAAGACCGCTCCGACTATTTTTCCATCTCCGCGGGAAGCGAGGCCGGCGGGATGGAGCCCTTTGCCCATGTCCTGGCCCGCATGGAAAAGGCGCTCGAAAAGCTGGATAAAACCGGCATCCCCGTCATCGCCGCCGTGTCCCACGGCGCTGCCATCAACGTGCTCATAGCCGGCCTCTCCGACTATGAAATGGGCACCGGGAAAACAAAACTGTCAAACGGAGGCATCACCATCATTGAGGGGAATCGCAGGCAGGGCTTCCATATCACGGCCTGCAACCTTCCTCCCTCTCATAAAGTCCGATAAACTCCTCCAGCGCCCCGATCTCTCCGTCAGCGAGGCTGCGGTCAAAGTCAAAGCGGTCGTCCCGCAGGGCAATCACCTTCACCCCCGCCCGGTGGGCCGCCGTGATTCCCACCGTGGAATCCTCAATGGCGATGCACTCTTTCGGGAGTGCTCCCAGAAGCTGGGCGGTCTTCAAGTAAATCTCCGGGTTCGGCTTGCTCTCCTTAAATTGCTCCCCGCTGACAATCACATCCAGATAGGGAGCTACGCCCACCTGGGTGAGAATCGTTTTCACCTTCTCATAGGCCGTGGAGGACGCAACTGCGGTCCGCATTCCCTTTTCCCTGGCCCACTTGAGAATGTCCAGAGCCGCCGGCCGGAAAATTTCATGGTAATTCACCGTGTGCGGGTGAGCCGGCTGCCATACCTCCCGGTACTCGGTCCGCGTCGCAAGCCAGTCCTTGTCCCAGCCGATCACCCCCGCAATCCTCGTCCACACATCCCTGCTGGTCCGCCCTACGATCTGGTAGAGCTCCTTTCGGGTCACCTCCGGCCGTTTCGAGCGCACGAACGCCAGTATCTGCTCCATGCTGCCCGGCTCACTGTCTATAATCACTCCGTCCATGTCAAATATAAGCGCTTTCATCATGAGCTTTCTAATTTCCTCCCTGTTGTTCTGAACTGCCATGCAATTATTCTATTTTGTTATATCGTATTCGGACTGATTATTCAAGCATTTTTTCCTTTGTCATTCTGCCTTCCGGGTGCTATACCCCGAGTTTGCCACTTCATAGCTATTACAGTTGAATGAAAAACTTCAAAAAGCAAGGAAATTTGCCTATTCCCCTTGCTTTTTCTTTTTACTTGCGATATAATTATACATAGGTTTATAGGCATCTAAAGGGGCGGTTTTATGTTTATTGAATGTTATAACAACAATGGAATTCCTTATCTTAGGCTGGTGCGAAGCGTGCGGCGTCCTTCAAAAAGTGATCCCAACAAGATCACTTCTTACAAACATACTGAGCTCTCCATCGGGCCTCTTTCCCGTTTCGATGATGGAAAGCCCGATTATGTAAAACGCTTAAAACAGTCCTTTAAGGAGGGCAGCCCTCTCATTGACTCCTTAAAGCCTTACGTCTCCCAGCCCATTGTCCCACAGGAGCATGGCCTCTCCACGGCAGCGGATATCTTTTCTTCTTCCTTTGCCCACCCCAGGTACTGCTCCCAGCTCCTTCTGGACCGGATTTTTCAGCAGCTGGGACTGGCAGAACTTTTTGCGTCCATTAAACATAATTCGAAAATTCAGTATGACCTGGTGGATTATGTGCGCCTTCTGGTCTTTGGCCGGATTATGGATCCTGCCTCTAAGTCTGCAACTGTCCGGGAAAATGGGGAATACTATCTGCCCATTGTGAAGGATGACCCATATCTCTTCCATGTATATGACACTCTGGATGTGATCTATAAAAACCGTCTGCAGATCCTAAAAAGGATGGATTCCTCCATTCAGAAGGGAATGGGAAGGGATACCTCTTTGCTTTTTTATGATGTGACAAACTTCTATTTCGAAATCGGACAGCCGGATCCGAACCTGGAGGATGAGGAGGGAAAGGTTATCCAAAAAGGCCTGCGGCAGCTTGGCGTCAGCAAGGAAAACCGAAAAGAACCCATTGTTCAGATGGCGATGTTCCTGGACAATTCCGGGATTCCAATCTCCATCAGTCTTTTTCCCGGAAATACACTGGATGCCTGCACCGCGGTTCCTAGCTATGAGCAGACCATACGGAAGATGGGCTTCCGCCAGAGATTCCTTTTTGTCGCGGACCGGGGGATTTGCAATGGGCCGATCATGTGTGACCTTCTGGACGGCGGAAACGGCTATATCATCAGTAAGAGCCTGCGGAAAAGCACGAAGGAAGACCGCCAATGGGCATTGAAACAGGAGGGGTATATACAAGTCAATGAAAACTTCAAATACAAGTCCCGGATCCTTACGGTGACTATGCAGGATAAAAATGGGAAAAAGAGGAAGGTAAAACAGAAATCCGTCGTTTACTGGAGCCGCCATTTTTATGAAAGGGACGTGGCGGAGCATAGGACATTTCTGAAATTCATTGAGAAGCTGAAGGAAAGCCCATCCTCCTTCCGGGTAACGAAATCCCAGGCGGGAAGCATAAAACGCTTTCTGTCAAAAGACGTGGTCAATCGGGACACGGGAGAGATTTATGATTCGAGGAAGCTGCTGTCCATGATTGATGAGAAAAAGCTGGAGGAATATACGGGGCTGATGGGGTACTACCAGATCCGGACCAGTGAACTGGATATGGATGAGCAGGAAGTAATCGATAAATACCATGGCCTTTCCCGGATAGAAAACCAGTTTGAGGAAATGAAAGGGCCCCTTCAGACACGTCCGGCGTATGTCCGGACACCGGAGCACATTTACGCGCATCTGTTAATCTGCATGATTGCGTTGGTTATGATCCGGCTGATTCAAAGGAAATATCTGAAAAAGAATCCACCCAAAGCAGGGGACCGACGGGAATGGACGTATGGGTTAAGCGGACGCCGGGTACAAAAAGCCCTGCAAAAGTGGAAGGTGCTGGGGATGGGAGAAAACAGTTATTGGTTTGCGGACGCAGATGACGAGGATCTGGGGAAGATCCTGGATGCGATAGGGATCAGGCTTTCCCAGAAGCTGTATTCCAGCGGGGAGCTGCTCCGGCTAAAGACAAAGATAGATATTTTTTAAGTACGTTGCGAGATTAAGAGGCAAAGAGCCCTGAAAGATAGTTAAATCCTACCTTTCAAGGCTTTTTTCTAAGATTGCAAAGATAGTTAAATCCTACCTTTCAAGGCTTTTTTCTCCTATAGAAGTGGCAAACTCGGGAGAACCGTCCGTACACTTGCCTTGTATCACTTTATTTTATTAGCAAGGTAAAATATGAAATTAATTATATCCCACTTTTACCCTGTTGGCAAGCAAAAAAGCAGAAAGATCCCCCGCCTTAGGCGAAGGACCTTCCCTTCCAGAAACTTTAAATATTTTATGTTATATATACTTATACACTACTTTATGCGAAATGTCAAATATCTGGAAATTAATAATCAAACTTCCACATATACCGTCTCACACTCAGCGGATGGTTTCTCACATCAGCCAGCAGGTTGTTGAATACCCGCACTACATTGGTGTGGAAGAAAGGATCCAGGTACTCGGACACATTGCCCAGCTCTCCCATTCCATAATCAAGCCCGTCCAGGATCATGCAGCGATCATTGAACTTTTTCATAAAGGTCAGGGCCCTGTCGTCCAGCGCGCGGGTTCTTCCGGTGGACTTCATCATCAGGAAGGCCGTGTTCTTATCCGTGATCTCAAAGGGGCCGTGGAAATACTCGCCGGAATGGATGACGCTGGAGTTGATCCACTGCATTTCCATAAAGATGCAGATGGATTCCTGGTGGGCGCTGCCCCAGGAGGCGCCGCTTCCCATGGTATAGATCACGGAATCGTCCTTGAACTCCCAGGCATACTTGATGGCGTAGGGCACGATTTCCCGGCAGGCCTTCTTCACAATACCGTCCATCTTCTTGAGGCCGTCCAGAAGCTTATCATAATCCGCATATCCCTCAATCTCCTGCAAGAGCTCCACCGCCAGTTTAAAGCCGTAGGAGGGCTTCTGGTACTCCACAACGGAGCCATCGCCGAACTCATAGAGAATCACATACTCCGCAGCCTCGGAGAGCGGTGAGGGAACCTGGAAGGTAAGGCCTACGGTGGCGGCTCCCTTCTCTCTCGCAACCTGGCAGGCCTTCACAGTCTCCGGCGTATTGCCCCTCTGGGAAGCCAGAATCACAACCGCGCCCGGACCGATCTCCTTAGGCGTCGCATGGACAAACTCATTGGCGTTGATATATCCCACCTTAAGCTTCGCAGCCTCGCAGCTTAAAAAATACTTAGCCGGGAAGAACCCCGCCAGAGAACCCCCGCATCCCACAAAATACACCGTGTCAACCGCGTGATCCTTCAGGATGCTTCCTACAATTTCTTTTACTTTCTGCATAGCTTTTATTTTCCTTTCCGGGCCGGTTCCTCCGGCTCTGTATCAAAATCATTTCCGCGCAAAATCCACAAAACATCTCCGCCTTCTACCCCTTGACAGCCCCGCTTGTAAGTCCGCGCACAAACTGCTTGCTCATCAGCAGAAAGAGGATGATAAGAGGCATAGAGGCGATAATCAGACCTGCCAGCGTGGTCGTATAATCCACCTTCAAGTCCCCCTTAAAGGTCATCAGGCCAATGGGGATGGTCTGGATGGCCTTATTGCTCAGGAACACATTGGCAAACAGGAACTCATTCCACACGAAGTTCAGGTTCACGATGGCGCAGGAGGCGAATATAGGCTTGGAGATAGGCACAATAATCTTGGTAAATATCTGCAGGCTGTTATAGCCATCCACAACGGCAGCCTCCTCCAGCTCCTCGGGAATCGTGATAAAGTAGGCGCGCATCAAAAACACCGTAAAGGGAATCCGAAACGCGATATAGGGCAGTATTACCGCCGCATAGGTGTCATACAGGTGCAAAGCCTGCAGGATGTTGTAAAGGGGCACCAGGGCAATCTGCTCGGAGAGCGCCATGCCGCCCAGCACGATAATGAAAATAATGTTGCTCCCCTTTGCCCGGAAGCGCGTCAGGCCATAGGCAAGGAAGGAGGCCAGCACCAATATGCCCACAAGAGCAATGGCGCTTACCAGGACAGAGTTGCCGAAATACCGGTAAAGTCCCATGGACCAGGCCTTGGCATAATTGCCGAACTGCCATACCTCCGGCAGGGCCAGGGAATCCATGAACATCTCCTGGTTGGTCTTAAAGGAGTTTAAGATAATCCACAAAAGGGGCGCCGCAATAACCGCGCAGAGCACAATGCACAGGAGGTTCAGAAGAATGGATGAAACACGGATTTTTTTCTTATTCATAGCTCCACCTCCCCTACACGCTTCCGGACCGGGTCACCCGGATCTGGATAATCGAAAGGGTAACCGTAATCACAAAGATAAAAACGCCCGTCACAGCCGCCATTCCCAGATCCGAGTGCAGGAAGGCCTGCTGATACAGGTAGAGTCCCAGCACCTGGGAACTGTTGCCGGGGCCGCCGCTCGTGGTAGCGTACACCTCGGTATAGAGCTTGAAGGCGCCGATTATGGTAATGATGGTGCAGACAAGGAGCTGCTCCTTTGCCTGGGGAAGCATGATGTAGAGCGCACGCTTGATAGGTCCTGCTCCGTCAATGGCCGCTGCCTCCACATAGTCCCTGGGGACATTCTGGAAGGCCACCACCATGAGCAGGGTTATGTAGCCGGTAAACTGCCACTGGCTCATAGCGATGATGCAGTAGATCGCAAGCTTCGAATCACCCAGCCAGCTCTGTGTGGGCAGGTCAAAAATCTTTAACAGGTTGTTCAGGAAGCCGATATTCGGGTCGTAGATAAAGGTAAACATAAGGCCCACCGCCGTGAGGGAGATCAGGGCGGGCAGATAGTAAAAGTTTCTGAAAAAATCCCGCATCTTAGACCCAATGGCGTTGCTCTCCAAAATCAGCGCCAGGATGGTTCCGAACCCCACCTGAACGATGAGGGAGATGATGCAGTAGGCCACGTTATTTTTCAGCATAATGGGAAACACATCATCAGAAAAAAATCTTCTGTAATTGTCCAGACCCACGAAGGTGCTCTCCGCTGAAAAGGACGACAGCCTGAAAAAGCTGTAGACGATATTCATAAGCACCGGAATGTAGACAAAAAACAGAACCATTAAAACACCCGGCAGCATATAAAGATACGGCGTGTGCTTTTTCGTTCTCACATGATCACCTTCCTTAGATTTTTTAGCGCAGGGGCTGCCGCTTATAAGACGGCAGCCCCTCTGTGTTCAGGCCCAGGGCCTGTTATACCTTTGAAGCTTATTCGCCGGTACCCACCAGAGTCTGGGCCTCCACGGCCTTTGCCTGGATGCGGGCCATAGCCTCCTCGGGAGTGATGTCTCCATTGGTCAGGTCAGACACAGCGGTCAGGTACTCGTCGCATACAGTGGAGTACAGGGCGTTGTCAAGCCAGGGACCCATGGCCTCGGCTTCCATGATGGTATTGTAGCCGTCAAGCAGGGCCTGATCGGTGACACCGTCCGTTGTATTCTTCGCGGCGTTGAACCAGCCGATCTCCTGGCACTGCTCGGTTCCCACCTCGGTTCCAAGGAACCACTTAAGGAACTCTACACACTCGTCGGGATACTGGGTCTTGGAGCACACCACAAAGCCCTCGGGAGCGCCTGTAAGGATATTCGCGTTGCCTGCGGCTCCCTCGATGGGCGGGAACTTAAACATACCGAACTCCATCTCCGGATTCTCAGCTGTGATGTAGGGGATCTCGATCAGCTCTGCAAAATACATTCCGGCAGTTCCCATGGAGAAATTCATACGTCCCATATCGGGCTTCACGCCGTTGGGATTCTCCGTCATGTAGGGAAGCAGCTGCTGATAATACTCAAGGGCCTGCACATATCCGGGATCCGTAAACTCGCCGCTGGCGGGATCGTAATCCTTCTCCCGCACATCATCCGGCACACAGATCTGGTTCAGCGTGCCGATATAGTGGGAAGCGGACCAGGGCTCCAGGTTGCCGTAGGCAATGGGGGTGATGCCCGCTGCCTTTAACGTCTCGCACACCTGAATCAGCTCATCCCAGGTGGTGGGAGCTGTCAGGCCGTTCTCCTCAAAAATCTGGGTGTTGTAGAAGAACAGCTTGCAGTCCAGACGGAAGGGGATTCCGTAAACCATGCCGTCGTCCGTAGTGTACTCAGCGATCTGGGACTCAATCAAGGAGTCCTTCCACTCCGGATCCTCCTCCAGATAGGGCGTCAGATCCAGAATCAAATCCTCGCGGATGAACCGCTCCGTAAAGTCGCCAACCCAGCTGAAGAAGATATCCGGTGCCTCCTCACCGCCTACCACAACCTGAATTCTCTCCTTATACTCCTGGTTCTGAGCACTGGAGATCTCAAACTTAATATCCGGATGGGATTCCTCATACTCGTGGAGCTTTGCCTCGATGAAGCTGTTGTAGGGCTCGTCCGGGAAACGGTGCATGAACCGGATCACCTTCTGCTCGCCGGTGGATTCCGCTGCCGCTGCGGTGGTATCTCCCTCTGCAGCCGCCGTAGTCTCTGCGGAATCTCCTGCTGCTGCCGTTGTCTCACTGGAACTGCCTCCGCATGCTGCAAGGCCCAGCGCCGCAAGGCCCGCCACTGCTGCTAACAATGCCTTCTTTGCCACTCTTTTTCTCATAAAACTCTCCTTTCCTGCTTAACCCTTTTTCGGGCTTATTTTGAATGGTTCATGATCTTCCGGTCTTCCTCTGTCAGATCAACCACCTTTCCAAATCCAAAGGATCCGTCTCTCTGGCACTGCCCGGCGGAGAACACCGCCGCCCGGTACAGGCTGGTCTTAATAAGAAGATCCTTATAGCTTGCGGCCGTCACCGTTCCCCGGCTTCCCGACCCCTCGCCGAAATCAACTGCCTCCCCGATTCCGTCCAGGTAGTGAACCAGGAAGCAGGCGATAAACGAATCCCCTGCTCCCATGGTATCCTTGGCCTTCACCAGGCAGGGAGACTGCTCATAAAACGTCCCGTCCACCAGAACCAGAGACCCTTTGGATCCCCGCGTCGCAATCACTATGTGACGGCAACCGAAATCCATCATCTGAAGCATGGTTTTCTTTATCTCCTCTTCCTCCATATCGCCGCAGGAAATCTCTCCGCAGTCAATATAGGGGCAGCAGTTTTTCAAGTACTCCTCATCGTAACGGTTGGAAAAATCCATAGATACGAATTTTCCGGCCCGGTTCATCGCCGGAAGCTCCGACTCCATAAAACTATGAATACTGGTATGGATCAGATCATACTTTGATATGTAGTGCTCATCTAATTTCGTCAATACAGGAGGCTTTTCTCTGGAGATTCCCCCGTGATTTCCCTCCAGGAAAACCCGGTCTCCGTCCACCAGCTGCACTCTGGCACAGCCGTTGGGCCCCTGTTCCATACGGCAGTGGGACAAATCCAGTCCCAGCTCCTTCACCACCGTATACACGTGTTCCCCCACCTCATCATCCCCGAAGGTGCCCAGGTATGCCGCTTCCGCTCCCATCACCTTGGCAAAAACAGCTACGTTCAGAGCATTGCCGCCTGGGTAGATGGTCTTCGTATGGAGGTACTTATCGCAGACATTATCGCCAATTCCAAGAACCTTTATCATGTATTTTCACGCACCTTTATTTGTTATTTTTTAATGTACTATTTTGTTATATCATATTTGCACCAATAAATCAAGTATTTATTCGAATTCATTTGAGCAAATTTTACATAATTCGTAACCGTTCAGCCGGCGGGGTATGTAGCCCTCACGGCAGTCATCGGATGGACGCCAAGGCGTGTCTCCCGGCCCGCTGCCTACGAAAAAACGCCATGCAGCGGAAATTCTTTCTATTTTCCGCCGCATGACGCCTTTGTCATATGTTTTCCGGCGCCTGTACGCGCCGTTTTCACATCCTAAAGCACGGACCAGAGCCGTTTTATACTTTTTTCCACCGAGGAGGACGGATCCGTAAAATACCTTCCGTCCGTAATCTCCAGGGACAGATATCCCTTATAGGGATATGCATCCAGTTCCGCCAGATATCCCTCCATATCCAGGACTCCATCCCCCCACGCCAGGTGGCCCCGAGGAGCACCGTCAATAAAATGAATGTGCACCAGCTTATCTCCCAGAGACTCCAGATACTGGGCCGGCCTCTCTCCGGCCAATGCCATGGGAATCGTATCGATCATCCCGCCAACAGCGGGATGATTCAGCTCATTCAGCATCCGAAGAAGGCTCGGCAGATCATGTACCAGATTGCTCTCATCCCTGCGGAGCACCTCCAGAGCCAGAACCGTGCCGTAATCCGCTGCCATCTCGCCCAGGGCATACAGTCCATCCGCCGCCCATTTCCAGGCATCCTCCCGGTTGCTCTCGTCAAAATATCCCGTTCCCGAGGTTACCAAAACCTTTTTGCAGCCCAGTTCCCCCGCTGCCCGGATACTGTTCTCAAAAAACTTTCTGCTTCGCCTGCGGGTATCTTCATTGTCCGAGGCCAGATTTACCGGATATACGCACTGTTCCGGGGTAAAGCACACAAGGTTCAGCTTCCGGGACTCAATTTCCCGGCGCACATCCCGAATCTGCGCATAGGTCATATCCTCCATATGGAAGTGGGGCGAAGCGCCCCACAGCTCCACATTTTCCACTCCAAAGCGCACCGCGTCATCCAAAAATAAGGACAGCGGGAAGTATTTATACTGAATATTCATGACAGAAATCTGTCTTCGGCCTATATACTTCATCCAAATTCCACCCGATCATTTATGAGAATTTTATACTCATAGCGCTCCACATTGATAACTTCTTTTCCCCAGTAAACCGCGTTTCCGGCCGCATCGTGAACCACATCCTTTGAGAGGATGAGGGCATCATTTTCCTTGATGTTCAAAAGGCGCGCCTCCTCACGGTTGGCATAACACACCCCGATAATCTTGGAACCGCCCACCAGGGATACCCCATGCCGGTTTAATATTTCATTCAGGGATCCGTTTAAATCCTCCGCCAGGAGGTACGCATATTCTTTCGGAAAATGATTTTCCTCCAAAATCACCGGCACATCATCACAGTAGCGCAGCCGGCGGATACGGATCACCTTATCGTCCTCCGAAAGCCCAAGACGCTTTACATCCGACGGCATGGCCCGCACCAGCTCAGCGGACAAAAAATTGGTTCCCGCCTTTTTGCCGTTGAGTTCGCATATTTTTGTAAATCCCATAAAATGATTCAGATTTCTTGACAGTTTTTTGTCTGACACAAAGGTGCCGATCCTCTGCCTGCGCACCAAAATCTCCTCATCCACCAATATTTCCAGGGCTTTTCGTATAGTAATACGACTCACCTGGTAAGCATTGCTCAGCTCTGCCTCTGTAGGAATCCGGGAATTGGCCGCAATCTCCTTTCGGTCAATCTTTCCCTTGATATCCTGGGCAATCTGAAGGTACAGCGGAACCGCGGTATCCCGAACCACATCTGACATTCTTTTCCCCTCCATGTTCCATGATGCGCCACCGAATGTTTCCTGCAGCCTGTTTTTTTATTATCATTATCATAACACAGAGAAGGAATTTATGCCAGAATTTTAGTAGTCCAGATGCCTGTAATATCTGCGGATCGCCAGCGGGTGTCTTCTGTAGTGCTCCAAATGTACATTTACGCGCTGGAAAGCGGAACGCATCACAATAGGAGCCAAAATCCAGCGGAACTCGTCACTGATTCCCTCCAGCTTAAATTTCTTGGAGTCAAAGGCAATCACCTTAGCGCTGATCGTATTTACAAACTTCTCTACTCGATCCATCTGAGGACGGGTAGCATCCTCGCCCTTAATTAAAATTACCGGAATATCCCTCTCCACAACCTCCAGGGTTCCATGGAAGAAATTTGCCGCGGAGATAGGTCTCGTGCGCATCCACTGCATCTCCTCCATAATGCACATGCCGTAGCAGGTTGCCCAGTCCTCCAGGTTTCCGGAGCCGATCAGATAGGTGAGGGGCTCATCGCAGTAGGTCTTTGCATAAGCCTCCGCGTCGGCATCGGCATCCTTATAGATCTGGACCACATTGTCAGGCATATGTACAATTTCTTTAAAGAACTGATCGTATTTGTCAAAATATCCCGCATTCTTCAGGAAACGCAGGGTCACGGTGTACCAGAAATAGTAGCCGCCGCCTACCGTGCTTACCAGGTAATCGCTGTTCTCATACAGAGGCGTTCCCGCCTTTTCCACATATCCGATTACCCGTGCGCCTGCCTCATGGGCTTTTCTCACCGTTTCCACCACTTCCTTAGTATCTCCGGAAATGGACTCGATCACAACCACGGAGTCCTTGTCAAAGAAGGGATTTCCCACAAGATTGAAATCCGCTGCATTCTCCACGTAAAGCGGCACCTTTGCGCCGAGCTGTTTTACAATATGCATCATCTGACTGGCATAAAGGACCGTACCGCCGATGCCGATATAAAAGATCGATGAATATCCCTTTTCGCAGACCTCGTCCACAATCTTCTCCACCTGCGGAATGATGTCCACACCGTTCTGGTGCTCCTGTCTTACTTTTGCCTCATCAAAATTAAACATGTTCTTTCCCTCCATTACATACCGTCATCACGAATTACTATCCGCGGCGGTCTAAAACGGCACTTTTTTGCTTCTTCTGTTCTCCCGCTTTCCCGAACGGTTATTAATATTCCAGCTTCCACATGTATCTTCTCTGTGTCAGCGGATGGCAGCGCACAATTGCCAGCTGCTCCGCATATACCCTAAGGACCGCTGTGAGCACCATAGGATTAAAATACTCTGCCACTGCAGCCGGAACCTCCGAGCCAATTCCAAAGTCTTTTCCGTCAAGTACCGTAGTCTTTGCCTGGAAACGATTCAGGAAATCAAGAGCCCGGGAATCCAGTGCTCTGGTGCGTCCCTCGTTCATCAGCAGGATAAAGGGCACATCCTTGTCCACAATCTCAAAGGGTCCATGGAAAAATTCACCATCGTGGAAAGAGCCTGAGTTAACCCACTGCATCTCCATAAGCAGGCAGATTGAGAAGGCATAAGCCACCTCCTGCGTAGCGCCGGAGCTCATTACATAGATGACGGGCGCATCCTTATAGTCCTCTGCGAAGCGTTTCGCGGACGGCAGTACGAAGGATACGGATTTCTCAATTACATCATAAATTTTGCCGAAAGCTTCCTGCATCTCATCGTAATGGGCATATCCCTCATACTGATTTAAAATCTCCACGGCCAGCATTAAAACGTTGGTCATCTTCTCCAGCTTGGCCGCATAGTTCTTTTCAAATCCATGAAGGATCACATAATGGGCATTCTTAGCCAGGGGGGACTCCGCCGCATGGGTCACTGCGATTACCTGCGCGCCCAGCTCCATCGCTTTCTTCGATGCCGCCACGGTCTCCGGTGTTGTTCCTCCCAGAGAACAAGTCACCACGATTGCTGTCTCATCGACTGCAACCGGAGTTGCGTGAAGGAATTCATTGGCCGTATAGTGTCCCACCCGGATATTCTTAGAATTCATTTCCAGAAAATATTTTCCAGGATACAGCTCCGCTTTGGATGCGCCGCATCCCACAAAATATACGGATTTGACACAGGGCATTTTCTCCTTGATTGACTGGATAATCTGTTTTGGTTCCATGATACTTCTCCCTCCTTATATGATAATACAAATATATAACAAATAGTACAAAATGTCAATGTTTTGTTTTGTCCTGATTGTCCAATTTCTTATCCAAATATCCGACAGTTATCATGCACAAATCCAGTCAAAAAGCGGCAGTTGGACGGGCGGACACGCCCTGCGTCCGCCCATCTAACTGCCGCTGGAATGAATTATCCCCAAATCTTCGCCCCTCTGCACCAGGTCTCCAGAACTTCATAGTCCGAATCCAGCACCGCCAGATCCGCATCGCAGCCCGCCGCAATCCGCCCCTTCCGGTCATCCACACCCAGGCAGCGCGCCGGATTCAGCGTGCAGGAATTAACCGCCGCATCAAAAGGAACCTGGGCTTCCTCCGCCAGGATCCTGAGCCCGCGATTCATCCGCAGTGTGCTTCCGGCAATGGTATCCGTGCCCGCAAGCCGTGCCAGGCCGTCCTCTCCAATCTCGATATCATGGCCTCCCAGCTGGTAATTTCCGCCCGGAGGGCAATGTTTTGCCCGAAGGGAATCCGTCACCATAATCACATGATCCCGCCCTTTTGCGGCAAAGAAATTATTCACGGCCGCCAAATGGGAATGGCATCCGTCACAGATAATCTCCCCGTACAAATCCCGAAGCCGGAAGGCAGCTCCCACCATGCCCGGTTTTCTGTGGTGATAGGGACTCATGGCATTGTACACATGAGTCATGGAGGAAGCGCCGTTGGCCGCGCCCATAAGGGCCTCCTCATAGGAAGCATTGGTATGCCCCATGCTGACCACTACGCCGATGGACGCGCAGTACCTTGTCAGGGCCCAGTCCCGGTCATGCTCCGGTGCGAGAGTGATGTATTTGATCATTCCGCGGGCCGCTCTCTGATATTCTTTAAACTGCTCCACGGACGGAACCGCGATAGCCTCCGGCGGTTGGGCTCCCTTGTATTCCATGTCCAGGTACGGACCTTCAAAATGTATTCCCAGAATCTCAGCGCCCCGGACATCCGGACTCGCTGCCGCCTCCTCAGCCACAGCCGCCACATTGGCTACAGCCCGCTCCAGCACGTCCGGCATCTGTGTCACCGTGGTAGGCAGGATGGATGTGACACCCTCCTGCGGAATCCGCCGCATCCATTCTCGCAGCCCTTCCGGCGTTCCGTCATTTGTATCATAGCCATAGGCTCCATGGGTGTGCACATCAATAAAGCCAGGGAGAACCCGCTTCTCCCCCCAGTCAATATCCGCTGCCTCTTGCCCATAAGGCAGTATTTTTTCAATTTTACCTTCTCTGATTACAAGCTGGGCCGGCATAAACTGCCCGGCAATCCAAATTCGTTTCCCCTGTACGCGCATTGATTTTTCTCCTTTTTCTATCATTTATAGAACCGTTTAGGACGGTTACAAAATCTCCTTGAGTTCCTCAAAGGGTTCCAGGCTCCGCTTCAAAATCCCCTGGGTGTAGGCGATGGTCATCCCGTAATTTGTCATGGGGATTCCCTGGTCCGCTGCGCACTGCAGCCGGTATCGCATCTCCCTGGCATTCAGCATGCAGCCTCCGCAGTGCACAATCAAGCGGTATCCGCTCAGCTCATCCGGAAACTCCGTTCCGGAGGTGAAGACAAATTCCGGCGAAACCCCTGTGTACTCCCTGATCCACCGCGGAAGCTTCACCGTCCCAATGTCGTCGCACTGCCTGTGATGCGTGCAGCCCTCGCAGACCAGTATCTTATCTCCCTCCTTTATCTCATCCAGAACCTTTACTCCCCGAACCATGGGCTCCAGCTCTCCCTTGTACCTGGCAAAGAGGATGGAAAAGGAAGTCAGCAGAATATCCTCCGGTGTGTCCGCCGACACTTTTTTAAACGCCTGGCTGTCCGTCACAACCAGGCGCGGCTTCTTTCCAAGCTGCGCCAGAGCCGCCGCCAGCCCGGTCTCCTTCACCACCACGGAGACCGCCTCCGCCTCCAATATATCCCGGATGGTCTGCTGCTGGGGCAGTATCAGCCGTCCCTTGGGGGCCGCCTTGTCAATGGGCACCACCAGCACCACAAAATCCCCGGGAGATAAAAGATCTCCTATGATGCGGCGTTCATTCTCTTCCTGGCGACCCAGTCGGGCCAGACATTCCTTGAGCTCATGAATGCCCTGCCCTGTGGCAGCGCTGACCTTGACAATGGGAATCGGCTGTTTTCCCGTTTCCAGCTGCTCTCCCCCGGAGAGATCCGCCTTATTCCAGGCTATGACACAGGGAATTCCCTTTTCCTGTATCTTCTTCAAAAGCGCCGCATCCTCCGGCCCAAAGCCCGCGGCCGCATCCACCACCAGAACAGCTACGTCCGTTTTGTTTAATATCTGATAGCTCTTCTTCACCCGCAGGCTTCCCAGCTCCCCCTCATCATCAATCCCCGGGGTATCGATCATGGTCACCGGCCCCAGAGGCAGAAGTTCCATCGCCTTCACGACCGGGTCGGTGGTCGTTCCCTTTACATTCGAGACCACTGCCAGTTCCTGCCCCGTCACCGCGTTGAGCACGCTGGACTTTCCCGCGTTTCTCTTTCCGAAAAAGCTGATATGAATGCGCTCGCCTCCCGGCGTGTTGTTCATTCCCATGGCTGCCCTCCTCTTCCGTCACACAAATTTCGTCCCCTGCCCAGCTGCTCATGCCGCTCGGACAGCTACGCTTCCATTATAGGAAATGTCCTGTCAAAAAGCAAGAAAAAGAGAGAGAAAGCGGCCGCTGAGAGTCTCAGCGCACCGCTTCCCGCATTTCTGTTTTTGCCAGAATTCTGGTGTATTTGTAAAAGGGTATGACCACAACTGGCAGTGTTACCATCCAGGCCAGTACGGTGGACAGATAGTAGGCGTACTCCCCAATAAGCGGAGGCAGCACTGTAACCGCAAATACCCGAGCTGCCAGCTGCAAAAATCCCGCATACATGGGATACTGGGGATGCCCCAGTGTCTGAATGGCAATCCGGTAGAGATACATGGGCGCCATAATAAATATTCCCAGAGTAATCACCCGCACATCCGCCACAGCTACGTGCAAGGTCTGCATATACAGCGGGTCAGACTTAGAGAGGAACAAGCTCACAAGCTGCGGAGCAGTCCCCTGCACAATCACATTGAGGACAACCGCAAGACCCATAGCCAAAAGAACCGTCTGGTGCTGGCCCTTTCTGACCCGCAGTATTCTGCCAGCCCCCAGATTTTGGCCTATGTACACGGAAAGTCCTGTCTGAATTGCCATGACAATGGACTCCAGAAGAGTGAAAATTTTCGTGCCAGAGGAGATACCCGCTGTAAAATATGGACCGATGGCATTCACACTGCTGGAAACAATACTTCCTCCAACGGAAATCACGGCACTGTTTACAAACATAGGCAGCCACAGGCTGGCTGTCTGCTTCATGAGCCTCTTTTCCAGTCTCCAAAAGGACAGGTCTGCTGTAAACATAGGGTTTTTTATAAGGGGGATCAGAGCAATCAGCATGGAGACCCCCTGGGCTATCACGGTGGCCAGCGCCCCGCCCGCTACGCCCCAATCAAAGCCAGCTATAAATAAAAGATCCAGGACAATATTGATTACCGTTGCAGATGCCACCGCATAGAAGGTAATTTTGCTGTTCCCGTCTGCCCGCAGGAGAGCCGCCGCCACATTGTAGATCAGCACAAAGGGAATCCCCAGAAGAGCGATGGAAAAATAATCCCTGGTCATCCCTATGATCTCTTCCTGAACCTTAAAAAGCCTAAAGAACAGCTCCAGGTTGGCCTCCGCAAGGACGGTCAGCAGAATAGAAATCCCGATTGTCAGCGTGCATGCATTTCCCACGATTTTCTTCAGCCTCTGCTGATCCTTTTCCCCAACACTGTAGGAGGCAAGGATGCACAGCGTGTTCGACAGGTCTCTGGCAATTGCGTTTAACAGCCAGGTAACCCAGGTACAGCTGTTGACCGCCGCCAGTGCTTCAATTCCGATAAATTTTCCTACAATGACTGCATCTGTAATATAATAAAGCTGCTGGGCAATGTTGCCAAAAATCAATGGAACAGAAAACAGAAGAACGGTCTGTACCGGTCTTCCCTCCAGCATATTTATGGTTTTGCCTTTCATTTTCACATATACCTGCTTTTACAATAATTGAGGCTGCCGCAAAATTCAGAAATCTGCGGCAGCCTCTTTATAAAGCTGCATACACTGCTGATAGCAGCGTATGTCCTCTTTACATTTTAGCCATGGCCTGCTCGTCTGTATAATGCTCAAACCAGATATAGTACACTTCCTTGCCCGGATCTGCCACCAGGTCATGATCCGCACCTGCGGGAATGAAGCTCCAGTCTCCGGCGTGATGCTCTACAGTCTCCATATTGTTTTCTGCCTTATACCCCACGCTCATATGGAAATTGGAATCGCCCAGGCAGTAGTTCCACTGATGTACCTTCGGATGGCCAGCCTCTACCGTTCCCTCTCCAATCGCTCTGGTTGTTCCCAGGATTACACGTCCCAGCCATTTGGGGCAGAGAATCATACGCGCCTCTGTATTCGGGCCCTTGCAATCCTGAATATACTGTACGCACTCACTGTGGAGGCGGAAATACGGAAGACGAATATGCCATCTGTCAAAGGCTGCCTTATCCCACTGATTCATCTCGATCACATTGAAGACAAATTCCATATCCTCAATTGCATGAATCTCATAGGCCTCCTTATCCATAAATGGTACATAAAATGCCACCTCTGTGATTTTATGTACTCCATCGCAGTCCGTCAGCTCGCCCTCACCCCTGCCAAAGAAAATGACTACAGACTTGTCCGCGTAAAGCTCAGGCTTTATCCTGCTTCCCGCCTTGAGGAAGCACTTCCAGCTCTTGATCCCGCCATCGTACACACCCGGCAGAAGCTCTACCTTTGCAAAGCCATTGTCATCAAATACAGCCTTCGCAGCAATATCAGCGGCCTTCTCCACATAAAAATTCTTCTCGTAATTCTGTTTCATTGCTCTGTCTCCTTTTCATGTTTAATGCTGAAGCTTGTCCTCAAGCTTATCGCCCTTCGCAAGCGTAATCATAAAATCCCGTTCTCTTGTATAGTGCTCATACCACACATAGAATACTTCTTTGCCCGGATCCGCCACCAGGCTATGATCCGGTCCTGCTGGGACAAAGCTGAAATCTCCGCCCTTCTGGCTGATCGGCGGCTGGTGATCTACACTCAGCTTGAAATCCGCATCCCCCACGCTGTAATTCCACTGCGCTACTGCCGGATGGCCCTTTTCATCGGTTCCCTCTCCTACTGCCCTCACAACACCTATGAGAATGCGGCCCATCTGGCCTGGACCAATTACAAGCCAGGAGGTAGTATTAGGGCCCTTGCAGTCCTGATCATAGATCTGTCCATCTGTATATTTGAGGAAAAATGGAAGATGTACATGGCTATGGTCATAGCGGGCCTTATCCCACTGGTTCATCTCCACTACACTCATGATAAATTCCATATCCTCCACTGCATGGATGGTAAAGGGGTCCTTGTCAAAATTGGGAAGGTAGAAGGACAGCTCTGTAATATTGTGAGCTTCCTTTGTATCCGTCACATAGCCGTATCCCTTGCCAAACATATATACCACGGTCTCATCTTTATACAGCGCCGGACTGACCTCGCAGCCGGCTTTCAGAAAGCATTTATAATTACGAATGCCTCCATCGTAGCTTCCTGCCAGAACCTCTGTCTGAAAAAAGCCATTTTCATCATACTCCACAGCAATATCGCTGTTTCTCACAATATAATAACCGCTCATACCTGCTCCTTTTCGCGCCTTATTCCATCTCACCCTTTGCAAGCTTCACAATATAATCACCCTCGCCTCTCGTATACTGCTCATACCATACATAGAAGACTTCCTTGCCTGGCTGTGCAATCAGGCTGTGATCCGGTCCTGCCGGAATAAAGCTGAAATCTCCAGCTTTCGTATGAGTTGTCTCTCCGTCCACGGTTATATCAAAATCTGAATTGCCCAGACAGTAATTCCACTGATGTACCGCCGGATGGCCCTTTTCGTCGGTCCCCTCTCCTACAGCTCGCACAACTCCCAGAATCACATGGCCCAGCTGTTTGGGATTTAAGACATGCCAGGAGGTCGTATGGGGACCCTTGCAATCCTGATCATACCGCGGGCATTTGCTGAGGGGCCGGAAATAGGGAAGACGGACATGGGAGCTTCTGTAGTCCTCCCAGTCATAGTCCTCCATGTCCACAACCGACTTTATAAACTCCATATCCTCAAACGCATGTATCCGATATGGATTTTTGTCAAAATTGGGGAAATAAAAGCTGACCTCCTCCTCTATGCTATTCACTCTATCCTGGTCTGCCACATACCCCTTCCCTTTTCCAAACATATAGATTACAATCTTGTCTTTATACAGCTCCGGTGCAATCTCTGCCCCTGCTTTCAGAAATCCCTTATAATTGTGAATACTGCCATCATGGCTCCCTGCCAGCAGCTCCGTAATCGCAAATCCGTCCGCATTAAAGTTTTTTTCAATTTCTTCCGCTCTCGCAATATAAAACCTGCTCATCTTCACTTACCCCTCTGCCTCAAGCTGTAACAGCTCAGCCGGATTACCGTCTGAGCTGTTATCTCAGGTTAAACTCAGCCGTAAAATCCTTCGCTGTAATCCTTGAAAATCTGCTGATATCTCTCCAGGAATTCCTCTCTCGAGGAAACGCCTGCCACGTACTTCGCCCAGTTTTCCTGCATATCCGTATAGATGGAGGAGGGCATATACACGAAGATGTTTTCAACACCCTTGCCAGCCTCCTGAGCATCAATTACATCCTTGGCGATGCAAGGCAGATTCTCAGAAACCTCCAAGCCCTGGATGGCTGTGGGGCTGCCCATGGTATCCTGATGCCAAACTCTTGCGGTATCAGAGGAAACCAGCCAGCTCACGAAGTCTTTTGCGCAGGCTACTACATTGGGATCCTCATTCTTGGTAACGCTGACGGAAATAGTTGCGATAGCCATCGTATTCTTCTCCGGGTCATTGGAGACAGGGAGAATATCCTGCTTTACATAATTCATCAGCTCCGGGTTAGCATTCATGATGTTGGGAGTCTCGTAGGATCCCTCACCTACCAGCATCGCACACTCCTCCGCAAAGAAGGCATTGCGGCAGGTCCACTTGTCTGCAGAAACAGCGCCCTCCTGCGCATAGGGGATCAATACCTGCTCATAGGTATCCAGAAGCTCCTGCATCTCCGGATCGTTTGCCAGATCCACAGTCTCGCCGGCCATCAGTTTGGCAAGCGTCTCTTTTCCTCCATCCGGCTTGTTGAGCAGCCAATAATTGCCCACGTTATTAAACAGATTCAGATATACCTCCGCCCACGCATGCATAAAGGGCTGAACCCCCATTGCCTCCAGGTCCTGGCAGTACTGCAAGAGCTCATCTCTGGTCTGGGGCGTGTGATCCCAGCCTGCCTCCTCAAGAATACGAGTATTGTACAGAATTCCTGTGCCCTCAAGGGTCATCGGCATAACCTGCATACCGTACTCGCCGTTGGTTCCATTGGCAATCTGCTGCTCTGTCAGCATCTCATATGCCGGACAGCCTGTACTGAGATCCTCGCAGTACTGCCACCAATCCTGACGCCGGATGCCATATCCAAGATTGATAACATTCGGAAGATCCCCTGCGGAAAGGGCAGAAATCAGAAGATCATCGTACTTATCAGAGCTGGGAAAGGTCGCTGTGATCTCCCCAATCTCAGGGTGCTCTGCCTTGTAGGCATCGATTAATACATCAAAATTGTCCGTCCACTGTCCCAGAGGAAGCATAATGGAGAGGTCCACCGAGCCTGCCGGGAGGCTCTTCACGTCGATCGTCTCCCCAGCTGCCTCAGACTCTGCGGCTGTCGTCTCTGCCTCCGCCGCAGTATCCTCCTCGGCAGCTGCCGCTGTTGTCTCCGCTGCCGCAGCAGCTGTCGTTTCCGCTGTCTCCGAGGAACCGCAGCCGGAAAGCGCCGGAACTGCCATAGCGGCTGCCATAACCATTGCCATTAACCTTTTTTTCTTCATACACTCTTTACTCCTTTCGCTTTAGATCTTTTATTTTAAATTTGAGCGCTCAAATTTATTAACCAGTCCTGCCTTATCCCTTTACTGCCCCCATCGTAGCACTGCTTAACACCTGCTTCTGTGCAATCACAAAGAAGATGAACAGCGGGAGGATGGACAGCGTTACAGCCGCAACCGCCACGTCCCAGGAGAACAGCGCCTCGTTAAACAGGGACATCATGGCAATCTGAATGGTCCGCATATCCGGCTTAGACAAAATAAACTGGGTCATCAGGTAATTATTCCAGTACTTCAAAACCTCCAAGGAAACGATGGTAAACATAGTACCCTTTGTCAAAGGAAATACAATCCGCCAGTAAAGGCTTATGGGAGAGCATCCGTCGATAACTGCGGATTCCTCGATCTCAATGGGCAGTGACTTCACCGCGCCGGTCACAAGGAACACGGACATAGGAAGCGAAAATGTCCAGTTGCTCATAATCACGCCCATATACTGATTGCCCAGATTCAGCAGTCCGATCATCTTTGCAAAAGTAATCATGACACACTGGAAGGGCACACTCATGCCGCAGAGAATTAAGACATAACATATTTTTGTGAAACGGTTTTCATGCCGTGTAATCCAATAGCCAGACATACCGCTTAAAACTACGATGCCGCCGGCGGAAAAAACCGTTATAATCAATGTGTTTGCCAAAACCCTTGGATAATTAAGACGCTGCCAGGCCTCCACAAAGTTATCCAGGGTGGGGGCCTGCGGAAGCGCCGCAATATTGACCGCAATCTCTGAATAGGGCTTGAAGGAATTCAAAACTGTAAAGTACAGCGGAATAACTACCAGACAGCAGCTAAAAATGATAAATGCAAGGGAAATACCTATTTGAATTCGTCTATTTCGCTTCATTACATTTTCACCTCATTTCTGGCTGTAAGCTTCATCTGACCGAACGAAATAATCAGCAGCACGATAATAAACAATATCGATTTCGCCGCACCGTAGGAAATCTGATTGCTCCGGAATGCCGTTGCGTAGATATTCATCATTACACCTTCGGAGGTCCGATAGGGGTTGCCGTTCGTAAGGGAAATATTGGTATCGTACAGCAGCATTGCCCAGTTAATTGCGATAAACAGGCAGCGGGCCGTTGTTCCCTTTAACAGCGGAAGCGTAATGGACTTGAGGGTGTCCCACTTTGTAGCTCCATCCACAATTGCCGCCTCATAATAATCTTTGGAAATCGCAGCCAGACCGGAATTATAAATAATCATCAGATACCCCGACAGTGACCAGGTCATTACTATAACCAATGCCCAGAAGGAGGATTCCGGTGTGGTAAACCACTGCTGGGAAAACCAGGAAATTCCCGTCCATTCTCCGAACTGCACAAATACATTCTGAAAAATAAACCGCCACAAAAAGCCCAGAACCACGCCGCCGATAATCCGCGGCGCATAGATCAGCGCCCGCCAGAAGTTCTTGTAGGGAATGTCCCCAGAAAGAACATAAGCCCAGGCGAATCCGATTACGTTTGAAAAGAGCACTACGAAAATTGAAAATTTGATTGTAAACCAGAAGGAGGTCCAGTATGTCTCATCCTCTATCGCCCGTATGTAATTCTTTATACCAATGATGTCAAATGTGGGGTCAATTCCATTCCAATTGGTAAAGGAATAGAAAATTTCACTGACCATGGGTATCAAAAACAGCAGCGTAAACAGCACCATCGTTGGTCCGATAAATAAGGCGTAATTTCCAATCGTTCCCGCTTTTATACGCCCACTTTTAGCTATTTTCCCATTCATCGCAAGATATTCTCCTTTCTCCATGGTGATATGTTACCATTCTCTTTTGTATATTCGCACATACATTTTTGACTGGAAGGTGGACTTTTTTGACTTCTCATTTTCTGTCCTCCTGTCCTGCCTCCGCCCCTTCTGGCAGCACACCGCTCCGGTACTGCGCAGGTGTCAGGCCAACAGCCAGCTTGAACTGTCTTGAAAAATACTTCGCATCAAAATATCCCACCTGATCCGCGATCTCCATAACCTGCAGATCCGTGGACCGCAGAAGCTCCTTTGCCTTTTCAATCCGAAGATTATTCAGATACCTTGCCATTCCAATTCCCGTATACTTTTTAAACGCCCGGCTCAAATAATCTTTATTTACATGGAAATAGTCCGCACATTCCTGCTGGGAAAATTTTTTTCTGTAGTTCAGCTCTAAAAAATCCACCACCTTGGGCATCATCCCTGCCGCATTCTGACTCTGCCTCTTTTTTTCTATCAGCTTCGCAGCAGCTTCCAGGAAATATTGATACATCCGCTCCTCGACGCCGTTCCAAGGCCCCTCCAGGATATCTCCAAGGCTCTTTTCCTCTCCTATCAAAAACACACTATCCTCTGAGGCTTCATCCTCCGCCTCCCACCTCTTATAAAGCTGGAAGAACTCCTCCCACAATCTTCTGTAAACCCCAACCGTCCGCGGCATTCCATCCATTACCTTTTCTGCCCATTGGCTGAGGGCATCCTCCACCGCTGCGATATTTCCGAGAATCACAGAAGAGCGCAGAGCATTCTCCGCCTGAGAGTTCTGTCTTAGCCGAAGCGGATGCATGCCATTTTGGTACTCCGCAGCAGAAAACATTCCGCCTCCCGGCACATAGTCTGCTGCTGTTTTTGCCTCCTCCCAGGCCTTTTCCAGCTCTCCAGGGAAGCTGCAAATATTGCTGCATCCCAAACGGAGAACGCAGCCCTGCCCAACGGTCTGCTTTTTCAAATCCAAAATTTCTTCCGCGAAATCCGTCTTGTCTGTCCCATAAATCAAAATAACCACATCCATAGACGGCTTCATATTCTGGAAAATCGTCCCCTTTCCGTCTGTCTCCAGCTTTTCCTGCATTTTATTGACCAGACGGCTCAGCTTCAGCATTGCATCCTCCTTGTGCACGGGAAGTGTGCACCCCGCGCAGTGCAGTATCACACAGCTGCTGAATCCTTGAAAATGCGGCGCCGTCTGTATAAGCTCCTCATAGGCTTTGGCCGAAAGTTCCGGCCGGAACAGCTTTCGCAGAAGACCGTGCTGCCGATCCGGAGACAATGTTTTAAACCTCTGATCTACAGCAAATTCCTCCATTCCTAGACCAGGCTCTTTCCGCATCCGATCCACTGCCCTGCGCACCGCGGCCTCCAGCTTATCCTGCTCAATTGGTTTTAACAGATATTCCAGGGCGCCAAGAATAAACATGGCGCGCACATATTGAAAATCATCATGGCCGGAAATAACTATCACCTTGGTGTTAAATCTTTTGTCGTTGATATAATTCATCACCTCCATGCCAAAGGTATCTCCGATCACTACATCCACAATTGCAAGCTCCGGGCGTTCCTGCCAGATAAGCTGCATGGCCTCCTGTCCGCTCTCTGCATCCAGAATCCTTTCGAATCCTAAAGCATCCCAAGGCAGCAGCAGGCGGATTGCATCCCGCACATGGCTCTCATCATCCACAATCAATACCTTCACGCCTTCGCCTCCTCACTTTGTTTTTGCGGGGACTATAAAGGAAACACTGGTCCCATGAATTTTATTTGCCTCAATCACAAGCTCACAGCTGCCAAAGCTCAGAAAAAGCCTCGAAAACACATTTTCTATACCAATAAAATGATTGGAATTCTCATCCTCCCGTACAGAATAAGTCAAGGCAGCCGTCTGCTTTTCCTCCGCAGTGTCAGCTTGTGACGAAAGCTTCCTTCGAATTTGTTCGATCTTGCAGCTGATCTGCTGTACCGTCTCCTCCTTCACCGGTTTTCCATTGTCCTTGACCAGCAGAGAGACGTAATCCCCCTGTCTCTCTACCTTCACCTGTATTACGCCTCCCTGCTTTTTCATCAAGCCTCCATGCGTGATAGAATTTTCAATAAGAGGCTGTATCGACATTTTGGGAATTTTAAAATCCGCACAGGCAGCATCTATCTCACAGCTAAATGACAGCTCCCTCTCAAAACGCATCTGCTGAAGGGCAATATAGCGCCTGACATATTCGATCTCCTTATCCACTGATACCACAGCGGGCTCCAGCACCATAGCGTAGTGAAGCATTTGTCCAAAGGAAGACAGCATCTGGTACTGCTTTAAATTATGGTTCTTCAATGCATTCGTAGCAAAGCACTGGATAATATTATAAATAAAATGCGGGTTGATCTGAGCCTGCATAGTTCGGAGCTCTGATTTTGCATATGCCAGCTCCAGCTCATACTTCCGAATCGAATGCTCCTTGAGAGAATCCATCAGCCTTTGGAAGGAATCCATCAGAGAGCGGATCTCATCATTTTCGTAATAACTGATACAATCGCTGATTTTTCCCGTTTGATCCCAGCTTGCATCCTCCCTCTCCTGTTCCATATATTTTGTAATCTGCCGCAGAGACCGCACATACCGCAGAATTCCCCGAAAAATCATGACAAGGAACAATCCCGCAAGAATGACAAATAAAACCAGCATTGAAGCCATCTGTCCTGTAGTCAGCGCATACACATTTTTCGTGGGCACTGCCTTTATAATACTCCAGTCGAAATATGCAGATTTAATCCGTGTAGCGGCAAGCAGCTGGCGGATCCTTCTGGTGATGTGATTTTCTTTCCCATTCTGTTCATACCAGGGATAATACTCGCTGAAATTCTTCATCTGTGCATCTAAGTCACTCGATGCAATAATCACCCCATCCTCGTCCACCACATACATAATTTCACCTGGCGTATAAATCATATCGCAGTTATCTGATATGAAAGAGATTGGGAGGTCAATCGCCATATATGCAATGGGCTTTGAGTCCGTAGGAAGATCGGATATCGGCAGCCAGACGGTAATTACCAATTCATCCGCAGGATATCGTTCCATTTCCGGAATATCATGGCCAAAATCTGTCTTCACATGGGTTGGTTCTATGTAAATCTCCCGATAATCCTTCATCTCCGGAATATGGACGCTTTCTGCAATTTCCGCCATGGAGAATTTTAAGTACCTAGGCTCATAAAGAAAGGAACGGTTTTTCTCGGGAACCGCCAAATATATCTGCGTGGCCACGGAAGAGGCATAATATACAGATTTAAAATATTCCACGATCTGCGCTTCATTGGCTTCTAAATCCGCCTGCGTGTGCGGCTTCTTCAAAAATTCCATCATTGCGTGATTTATATAAACCGATTTCGTCGCTGTAATCATGCTTCCTACATAATGATCTATGTTTGTCCCAGCTGCCTTCCCATTGATAAGTGCCTGCTGTTCATAACGGACCATGGCATTTTCCTTCATGGAGGAATAGATATACATAGAAAATGCAGCCACAAATAAAAACATGAAAAACGTGACATCCGTAATAATTTTCCGGCCAATGCTGATAAATTTCTTACTTCTGCGCCCCGCCATAAACCTCCTCCATAATAAAATTTAAATACGCCAAAGACCTTCTTGCACAGATTCTGCTCTCCGGAAGATAAAAGGTTTCCAGCGCCAAGGCCCCATCGTAACCGATATCCTTGAGCCCCTGGAGTATTTCCCGAAAATTCATGTGCCCATGGCCGGGATAGTACCGGTCGTTGTCCGCGATATGTACATGGCGCACCAGGGAACCTGCCTGCCGGATGGCATGTCCCAGATCACTCTCATCAATATTCATATGCACCGTATCAATATGAAGTCCGATCCGCTTAAATCCGTGCTCCTTCATAAAGCGCACCCCGTCTCTGATGTTGAATAAGAAATCACTTTCATAGTGATTCATAATCTCGTATCCCACCTGCACATCGTATTCTTCTGCCATTCGGTCCAGACTGTACAGGCTCTCCTCTACATTTGCTGCAAACGCCTCCGGGGATTCAGCATCCCCGAACCGTCCCTGCATAGAGCCAATGATAATCAGTCCGTGATAAGGAGCTGCCGTAATCATATGCTCCCGGAGACACGCAAGTGCATTTTTTCTCACCTCCGGATCACGGTCTCCAATATTCCAATGCCAGGCTCCATAGGCTGCACCTGTTCCGATAGAGGTCAGCGTCAGCCGATTTTTCTTTAGGTCATCCCACAATTTTTCTCTGTCGATTTCCCGAGAATCCCGGATGTGAAGCTCCGCCCCCCGATATCCATCCTCACGCATCTGCGGTAATATTTCTTCATAGCTGCCCCTGTATACAATTGGAGCATTTGGCCCTGCCTGCAGGCTTCCTGTCGCTGCGATTATCATATTAGAATCCCCCTTCATCCAGTTTTTTTAATTATCCAGCATTTCATCCTCTGCGTTAACTAAAAATACCGGGACAAAGGTGGATTTTTTTGACATAATACAAAAAGGCCGCTGCGGTCCCGGATCCTTCCCGGTTCTGCATCGGCCCTCCTCGGCCAATAGCTATTTGATTTTACTCCCCAATCATCATCTTAATAATCTCTTCGTTGGTCTCCTTCATGCCCTCCTTGCCCAGGCGGCCCACATTTTTCAGGGTTTCCTCGATTCCCTTCACCACAATTCCGTCTCCGCCCTTAAACTGCTGGCCCCGTATGTACATGTTGTATCCCAGGATGCCTGCTTCCACCGCAGAGGCGATCTTCGCCGCGCAGGAGGCCTTGGCGCCGTCGCAGATGATGCCGGACACAATAGCCAAAGCATTGACTACGGTGTGCGTCACTTCTTTGTAGCCGCCGCCGGACAGATAGGCAATGCCTGCTCCGGCTCCGGCTCCGGCGCTCACAGCCCCGCAGTAGGCGGAAAGGCGCCCGATGGGGGTCTTCTGATGGATCGCCGTCAGATTGGACAGGGTCAGTGCCCGGTAGAGCTTTTCCTCGCTCACGCCCAGCTCCTTGGCATAGACGATCACAGGAACGGATGCGGTGATTCCCTGGTTGCCGCTTCCGGAATTGATGATTACGGGGAGCTCGCAGCCGTTCATGCGTGCGTCGGATCCGGCAGCCGCCATGGCTTTAGCGCGGACGCGCACGTTTGTGCCCTCCATATCCAGGAGCACGGAACCGATATTTGCGCCGTAATCTCCCTTGATGCCCTCCTCGGCAATCGCCATGTTATAGGAAATCTGGCGGTCCAGCACCTCCCGCACGTCCTCGATGTCCACGGTATTCGCGAAATCCCAAATGCTTTCCATATCTAAGAGGCTCCGGTCGGTCAGGCCCTCCTCACTCTCGCCCTGCACCTCGGTCTCCTGCAGGATTTTCCCGTCCTTTTCGATGAGGACAATATTCGTATGGTAGTTGGCGATCCGCACTTTTGCGTAGGAATCTCCTTTGTACAAGGTGACAATGATATCAAAGGTAATCCCATTGTCCACATGCTCCACGGTGATCTCCGCTTGATCCAGGAAATCCCGCATGGCCTGGATCTGGTCGTGATTTACCTCGGCGATTACCTCCAGCTCCCGATCCGGGTCGCCCGCCACGATTCCTGCAGCCGCAGCAGCCGGAATCCCTTTCAAATGATCCGTGTTGGGCACGATCACAGACTTTACATTCTTGATAATGCTTCCGCTTGCGCCGATCACCACCTTATCCGGCAGAGCGCCCAGCACCCGCCGGGCCATAGCCGCGGCATAAGCCAGGGCGATCGGCTCCGTACATCCCATGGCCGGAACCAGCTCCTCCTTTAAAATCTGCACGTATGCGCCATACTTTTCATTTGTCTTTTCCATAATGAATCTCCTTTCCCTTCGGATATTCCTTGCTTTTTCTTTAAAAATACTGTACCATATCCATAAGTGCTTGTAAATTTTAATGTTTTTATTATAACGTTTAAATTTTTTTATAAAACATCGACTGAGCGAAGCATGCAGACAGCAGGAAGGAATACCCGGACACGCTTCGGAATGGAGGTCTATATGGAACTTAGGGAAATCACTGCCTTTCTCCAGGTGGCCCAGCTGAAAAGTTTTTCTAAGGCAGCCCGCAGCCTGGGCTACTCGCAGGCCGCAGTGACAATTCAGATTAAGCAATTGGAGGAAGAACTGCAGGTACACCTGTTTGATCGGATCGGCAAGCAGACGACCCTGACCCACCAGGGGGAGGTGTTCTATGAATATGCCTCCGCCATGATGCGGGATCTCGCGGAAGGCAGGGATGCCATCTCTGCCTCCAGGGAGCCGGCCGGCCGCCTGCGCCTGGGAGCCATTGAGTCCATCTGCTCTTCCCTTCTTCCTCCCCTGATCATGGAGTATCACCGCCGCTTTCCCAAGGTCAGCGTGAGTATCCGAACAGACTCCCCGGAAACTCTGCTGGAAATGATGAACAAGAACGCCATCGACATCGTGTATTTTCTGGATCGTCCCACCTATGACAGCAAATGGGAGCGGGTTCTGGACGCGCCGGAAGATATTCTTTTTGTGACCCGGCCGGATAATCCCCTGGCAGGCCGCCGAGAGGTGGAGCTCTCCGAAATCATCTCCCAGCCATTTCTTCTCACAGAAAAAGATGCCAGCTACCGCTTCATCTTAGAGCAGTATCTGGCATCCCTTCAAAAAGAAATACGGCCGTTTCTGGAAATCGGCAACACGGATTTCATCATCCGCCTGCTGCGCCAGGGCGGCGGTGTGTCTCTCCTGCCGGAATTTACGGTCCGGGAGGACATACGGGAAGGGCGGCTGGTTTCCCTTTCCCCGACAGATTTTCATATGCGAACCTGGCGGCAGATGGTATACCATAAGGAAAAATGGGTGACACGGGAAATGGCCGCCTTTATTGAGCTGGTCAGGGAGCGTGAGCAGGGCTCATAAGCCGCATGGCTCACTACCTAAAATCCATTTTCCCCGGCTGTCTCCTTCTTCGCCAGCTCCACCAGCCGGCTCGTTCCCAGCCGGGAAGCTCCCAGGCGGATAAACGCCTCCGCGTCCGCAAATGACTTGATCCCTCCGGCCGCTTTTATCCGCACATCCGGTCCCACATGCGCTGCAAAAAGGGCGATGTCCTCCCGAGTCGCTCCTCCGGCAGAAAATCCCGTGGATGTTTTGATAAAATCCGCTCCGGAATCCGTGACCACCTTACACATACGAATTTTCTCCTCCTCGGTGAGGAGACAGGTCTCGATGATCACCTTCAGAATATGGTTTCCGCATGCCTTTTTCACCCGGCGGATCTCATCCTCCACCATAGAAAAATCCCCGGACTTCACATGACCGATAGAAATCACCATATCGATCTCGTCCGCTCCATTTCGAATGGCGTCCTCTGTCTCAAATACCTTGACGGCTGTGGTACAGTTTCCGTTTGGAAATCCAATCACCGTGCAGATGGGCAGACGCTCCCCGACAAACTCCTTCGCCTGCTTTACATAACAGGGAGGAATGCAGACAGATGCTGTCTGAAAGGCGATTCCCTCCTCACAAATTTTCCGTATCTCCTCCCAGGTGGCTGTCTGGCGAAGCAGGGTGTGGTCCACCCGCATAAGAATTTCTTTCATTGTTTCCTGCATCTGATTGTCTCCTATCTCTTTTCCGATACTTCTTTCTTTGCTTCCAATCTCATTTTTCTCCGCCGCTTCGATCTCCGGCACAAATAACTCCTTCGAAAAGAGAGCCGTGCATGCGTTCCATCATAAAATATATTTCCTGGCCTGGCCGGCGCTTAAACCAAACTTTTCCTGCAGTTTTTTCAGTATCACATCCTCTGCAATATTCAAATCTTTCAGCGCGGACACCATTGCCTGAATTCCTCTCTGGCGTTCCTCTTGTTTGCCTTTTTCGATTCCTCTCTCTTCAATACCCTTGCTCAAATTACACATCAACGACACCTCACTTTCTATACTCTGTGTCATTTTAATCGAAAAATCATTTTCCAGTATCTGCCCTTTTTCTTTGGGATCGGTTTCCACAGAGAACAGCACATCCAACAGCTTTAAAATACCGCTGTAATTCTCATTCCCCGGTTCCCCCAGTCAAATCATAACTGCCGCCATTAAATCATAATGGGATTTTGTCTCCTTTACCTCTCCCACCAGATTGTCCTCCGCAATGCGCTTCCGTAAACTCCATTCCACCTGCGGATTCATCCGAACCAACTGGCACGGTTCCCACCTGGGGCTCCCCTTCAATATAACGCCGGGCAATTTCCTTTACATCGTAATCCCGATACTCTTCCAAACAGCTTTTCATGATCCAGGCCAAAATAATCTTTTCCGAAAGCAGTCGTTTGCAGGCCGCATCATACCTGACCTTATCATCCATCGCCTGAAGCTTTTTCCAATGGTTGTTTCTCTTTCCATGGCTCCTCCTATGCCCATATCTTACCACGTTTTTCTGAAAGAATCTAGTGCACCGGCACACTAAAGCGCTGTTCCATTCTGCCGCGCCAAAGAATAAATTGTAACAGAAATTCCCAAAGAGATTTCTCCGCCCCTCTTGCCTTTCTCCCCAAAATGGTCTACGATAATGCCATCGCGAAGACAGAAAGGAATCCCGCCTATGCAAACCACAAATTTTCCTGCGCGCAAGCCGCTCACCGTATACTTCGACTATTCCTGCCCCTACTGCTTTCACGGGGTAAGCGATCTGTTGGAGCTTTTAAAGGAATATCCATATTTCTCTGTCACCTGGGTTCCCTGCGAAGCCCATCCGCTGCCCGAGCCCGCCTGGGTACACAGCGGCCTGGCAGGGCAGGCCATGCTGGCCGTCTCTGCCCTGGGAGGCAATGTGGAAAATTTCCATGAAGCTGTCTTTTTTGCCCTTTTCCGGGAGAAAAAGCGAATCGACAGCAGCCGCCTTCTGGCAGATCTGGCTGCCGCCTGCGGCGCGGATGCGGATAAGGCCCTCGAGGCCCTGGACTCTGGCCGTTACAAAGCGGATATGGAGAAAAATAATCGTCTGGTATGGAGCATCCGTCGGTTTGAAGCCGTGCCCTGCTATGAAAGCGGCAGCCGCCTTCTGGCATCCCACGAAGATGTACTTCTATCTAAAGAAGAGCTGGCCGGATTTCTCCGCCAGCTCTAAACCGCCCCGCCCTGAAGCAGGATCCCGAGGCAGGACATAACCCCCGCCTTCTTTATGGCATATGTGTCAGCATATATGTCAAAAATCAATGCCAAAAACGGCCGCCCGGACATTCCTCCCGGGCGGCCGCTCACTGCTGTCTCTTATCTATTTCCCATTAATATAATTCACCAATCCCCCCGCAGAGATAATCTTCTGCATAAAGGGCGGGAACGACTGCCCCTGGTACGTTTCGCCCTTGGTCTTGTTGGTGATCACGCCGCTGTCAAAGTCAACTTCCACCTCGTCCCCATTCTCAATGGCCTTGGCCGCCTCCGGGCACTCAATGATGGGAAGGCCGATGTTGATGGCGTTCCGGTAGAAGATCCGCGCAAAGGTCTCCGCGATCACACAGCTTACACCCGCGCACTTGATGGCCAATGGCGCGTGCTCCCTGGAGGAGCCGCAGCCAAAGTTCTTGTTGGCCACAATGATATCGCCCTTCTGCACCTTATGGACAAATTCCTTATCAATGTCCTCCATGCAGTGCTTTGCCAGTTCCTCTCCCTGGGTGGCATTCAGATACCGGGCAGGGATGATGACGTCCGTGTCCACATTGTCTCCATATTTAAAAACATGTCCGCATGCTTTCATAGCTCTCTCTCCTTCCCGTTAATCCAACTGGCAGGGGCAGATAATTTTCCCCGCCACCGCGCTGGCAGCCGCCACAGCCGGGCTGGCCAGATACACCTCGGAATCCACATGGCCCATACGGCCCACAAAGTTCCTGTTTGTGGTGGAAATGCACCGCTCTCCGGCAGCCAGAATACCCATATAGCCGCCCAGGCAGGGTCCGCAGGTTGGGGTGCTCACCACAGCGCCCGCCTCAATGAAAATCTCCAAAAGCCCTTCCCGCATGGCCTGCAGATAGATGGCCTGGGTAGCAGGGATCACAATGCAGCGCACGCCTTTTGCCACCTTGCGGCCCTTTAACACCTCCGCCGCAGCCCGCATATCATCCATCCGGCCGTTGGTGCAGGATCCGATCACCGCCTGGTCTATCTTCACCTCACCTACCTGGTCAATGGTCTTTGTATTGGAAGGCAGATGGGGGAAGGAAACCGTGGGCTTGAGCTCGGAGAGATCAATCACATAGCTCTCCTCATACTCCGCATCCGGATCCGCCTCATACACGGTAAACTCCCGTTTGGAGTGCTCCTTCATATACTGGATGGCCGCCCCGTCCACAAGGAAAATCCCGTTCTTTCCGCCGGCCTCAATGGCCATGTTGCAGATGGTAAACCGGTCGTCCATTGACAGGTACTGAATGCCGTCCCCAACAAACTCCATGGACTTATAAAGCGCCCCGTCCACTCCGATCATGCCGATAATATGTAAAATCACGTCCTTGCCGCCGACCCACTTATTCGGCTTTCCGACCAGCTCAAACTTGATGGCCGAAGGCACCTTGAACCATGCCTTTCCCGTCACCATTCCGGCCGCCATGTCCGTGCTTCCCACGCCCGTTGAAAAGGCACCCAAAGCCCCGTAGGTGCAGGTATGGGAATCCGCTCCGATCACCGCATCCCCGGCCACCACCAGGCCTTTCTCCGGAAGAAGGGCATGCTCGATTCCCATCTCGCCCACATCAAAATAGTTGCTGATCTCGTGGGAACAGGCAAAGTCCCGGCAGCACTTGCAGTTTTCTGCTGATTTAATATCCTTATTGGGGATAAAATGATCCATTACAAGGGCGATTTTGTCCTTGTCAAACACCGTCTTTTTATCCATCTTTTTCATCTCATTAATCGCAACCGGCGAAGTGATGTCATTTCCCAGCACCAGATCAAGGTTCGCCTCGATCAGCTGCCCGGCCTTCACCTCATCAAGCCCCGCATGAGCTGCCAAAATTTTCTGGCTCATGGTCATTCCCATAATAAGCTTCCTCCTTATATTTCCTGCTTTACATTTTAGCATAGGTACTGTTATAATGAAAATACATAATATGAATGGTATCCATGAAAAAATGTTATATGGCATCTTTTTAAGGAGATTCTTATGGAACAAAATCTGTCGCAGTATAAGATTTTTTACGAAGTGGCAAAGGCCGGAAATATCTCCCGGGCCGCCAAGGAACTCTACATAAGCCAGCCCGCCATCAGCAAATCCATCAGCAAACTGGAAGACAGCCTGGGGCTTTCCCTCTTCACCCGAAGCTCCCGGGGCGTCCAGCTCACCTGCGAGGGCGAGGTTCTCTTTGAGCATGTGCGGGAGGCATTTGAGGCGCTGAACCGGGGCGAACAGGAGCTGAAGCGCATCCAGGAATTTGACATCGGCCACCTGCGCATCGGAGTCAGCAACACCCTCTGCAAATACATTCTCCTACCCTATTTAAAGACCTTTGTGGACCAATACCCCCACATGCGGGTCACCATTGAGAGCCAGGCAACCGCGCAGACTCTGGCCCGTCTGGAGCAGCAGAAAATCGATCTTGGCCTGGTGGCCGAGCCCTCTTTAAAAAAGGAGCTCTCCTTTATTCCCGTGATGGATATCCAGGATATCTTCGTGGCAACCCCTGCCTACCTGGAAAATCTCTACCTGCGGGAAGGACGGGACACAAGCCTGTTTGAGACAGGCAACATCATGCTCCTTGACACCAGCAATATGACCCGCCGCTATGTAGATGAATACATGGCCCAGAACAATATCTATCCCCGGCAGATTCTGGAGGTGACCACCATGGATCTGCTCATCGAATTTGCCAAAATTGGTCTCGGCATCGGCTGCGTCATCAAGGAGCTTGTGCAGAAGGAGTTAGAGAGCGGCGTTCTCACCGAAATTCCGTTGGACATTCCCATCCACCGGCGTACCATCGGCTTTGCCTACCATCCCGCCAACCAGGCCCTGGCCTTAAAGACCTTCCTGGAGTTTCTCTATTAAATGCAGGATGCGGCACAGTCTCCCCCGCTGCCAGCCGGACATCCCCTGCCTCTTGCCATCGGCAGCTCTCCATACTATAATGGCAGAGGCGGTTTTCTCGCCAAACAAAATTTCCTGCGGGAATCAACAGGAGGACTGCTTCCCATGCCTCAGACATTTTCTTTCTTCTTTTTGGCAGAGCTCACCGGCACCGTGGCATTTGCCTGCTCCGGCGCTATGGTGGCAATTGAAAAAAAGCTGGATCTTCTGGGCGTTATTGTCCTGGGCGTCACCACCGCAGTCGGCGGCGGCATGATCCGCGATATCCTTTTGGGTCAGCTGCCTCCCAATCTATTTATCAATCCGGCCTATGTGCTGACCGCCTTTCTGGCAGTTTTGATTCTGTTCTTCATTGTCAAATTCTGCCGCAGCTCCAAGAAGGCCCTGTCCTCCGAAACCTACGAGGCGGTCATGAATTTGCTGGACGCCATAGGCCTGGGCGTCTTCACCGCCATGGGCATTGACACCGCCATAGCGGCAGGTTACGGGAAGTATCACTTTTTCATCATCTTTCTAGGCGTTATCACTGGAGTCGGCGGCGGTATTCTCCGGGATATCATGGCGGGCCAGACTCCTTTTGTGCTGAAAAAGCATGTGTATGCGTGCGCTTCCCTGGCCGGAGCTCTAAGCTACGTCTGGCTGCTGCCGCGGATTTTCCCCCAGGCAGCCTTTCTTATCAGCGCCGCCCTGGTTGTTCTTATCCGTGTCCTTGCGCGGCATTATAAGTGGAATTTGCCTACGGCGGAGTGATGCGCCGACTCTGGCAGATTTCGCGCGGGCATAGGTTTCTCACAGCCGTTTTTGCGCGGGCATGGACGGCGGGTCTTCTTGTCCGCACTTCGTGCGGACAAGAAGCATCGGATATCCATACCCCGTAGGGCACCTGGTCCGATGTAAAAATAGGCACGGACCCGGGCTTTCAAGCAAGCTTGATGCCCGGATCCGCACCTATTTTCTCGCCGTCCTGGCTTATTTACGTTTAGTTGTTGATCAGTTTATCTGCATCGTTCCAGCTGTAGAGCTTTCTGAGCTCTGCGCCCACCTTCTCATAGGGCTCTTCCGCTGCGCGTTTGCGCATCGCCATGAAGTGCGGGCAGCCTGCCTGGTTCTCAAGCAGCCAATCCTTGGCAAAGGTGCCGTCCTGGATGTCTGCCAGGATCTTCTTCATGTTCTTCTTGGTCTCCTCGGTCACGATCTTGGGGCCGGTGATGTAGTCGCCGTATTCCGCCGTGTTGGAGATGGAGTAGCGCATGCCTGCAAATCCACTCTCATAGATCAGGTCTACGATCAGCTTCATCTCATGGATGCACTCAAAGTATGCGTTTTCAGGCGCATATCCCGCCTCAACCAGTGTCTCAAAGCCTGCCTTCATCAGGGCGCAGACACCGCCGCACAGAACCGCCTGCTCGCCGAAGAGGTCGGTCTCGGTCTCCACCTTGAAGGTGGTCTCCAGGATACCGGCTCTCGCGCCGCCGATTCCCTGTCCGTAAGCCAGAGCCATATCCAGTGCCTTGCCCGTAGCATCCTGGTAAACAGCTACCAGGCAGGGCGTTCCTCTGCCTCTCTGGTACTCGCTGCGAACCGTGTGGCCCGGAGCCTTGGGGGCGATCATGGTAACATCCACATCCTTCGGCGGAACAATCTGGCCGAAATGGATAGCAAAGCCGTGAGCGAACATCAGCATCATGCCGGGACGCAGGTTGGGAGCGATGGACTCCTTGTACATAGCGGCCTGCTTCTCGTCATTGATCAGGATCATGATGATATCGGCCTTCTTTGCGGCCTCCGCGGCGCTGTAAACCTCAAAGCCCTGCTCCTCGGCTTTTTTCCAGGAGCGGCTTCCCTCGTACAGACCTACAATCACCTTGCATCCGGATTCCTTTAAATTCAGCGCATGGGCATGTCCCTGGCTGCCGTATCCGATGATGGCGATGGTCTTACCCTCCAGCAAAGACAGATTGCAGTCTTCCTGATAATAAATCTTTGGCATTGCTTTATCCTCCTTATGTCTCGCACATTCACTTAATATATGTTTAAGGCACCGGGGCCGACGACTCTCTGTCCGCCTTTGGTCCCTCCTTACACATCTGCATCTCTCCGCACTCCGCATCGGAGCATATTTTTCCTACGGCAGGTAGCGGATATCCTCGCTTCCCCGTTCCAGACCCGTGAGGCCCGTCCTGGCAAGCTCCAAAATCTCATAGTCCTCCAGCAGATTGATGAGGGCATCCAGCTTGGACTGGTCTCCCGTAAGCATCACGGTCAGGGAATCCTTCCCCACATCCACGATGGTCGCGCGGAAAATGTTCGAGATGGCGCTGACAGACTGGCGGTCCGCCGCATTTGCCCGGATCTTCACCATCATCAGCTCCCGGTATACGGAACGGTCCGGCTTTAACTCCTTGATATCCCGCACATCCTCCAGCTTGTTGAGCTGGTTCTTGATCTGCTCCAGCACGGTCTGATCCCCCAGCGATACCACCGTCATCCGGGAATACCGGGGATCCGCGGTGACGCCCACGGTCAGGCTCTCAATATTATATCCTCTGCGGCTGAACAGGCCCGCCACCCGGGCCAGCACACCGGCTGTATTATCCACCAGAAGTGACAATACAATTCTGTCATCCATCATACGCTCACACCTTTCCTTCTCACCGTCCGGGACCGTGCCCAAACCATGCGGACACACTCCAAACTGTTATTCTTAATCATAGCAACCATTATTCTATTTGTCAATTGCATAATAGGAATGGATATTATTCTTTGAGGTTATAGCTCAACGAACAGCTGCGCCAGCTCCCGCGGCGTTTCCACAATGGCATCCGCCCCGGCTGCCTCCAGTTCCCCGCGGCTTCCGTACCCGTAGAGCACCCCCACGGACGCAAGGCCCACGGCTTTTGCTCCCAGAATATCGTGCTCCCGATCCCCCACCATCACAGCCTGTTTCAAAATCCCGCCATCTTCGCCGAGCCCGGCCCCGGCCAGCGTATAGCGGATGACATCCGCCTTGCGCACCCGTTTTCCCTCCAGATCCGCTCCGCCCACAAAGTCAAAATACTCTGTCATGGAAAAATAGTCCAAAATCCGTTTCGCATAGACCTCCGGCTTGGATGTGGCCACAAAAAGGGACAGGCCGGCGCGCTTTAACGCCTCCAGCATTTCCCGGATTCCGGCGTATTCCCGGTTCTCCCTCCAGCCCTGCACGCTGAAATACTCCCGGTACACCCGCACTCCTTCCAGCGCCTGCTCATGGGTAAAGCCGTAAAACGACTCAAAGCTGTCGGTCAGAGGCGGCCCAATAAAGGGAGTCAGCTGCTCCAGCTCCTTTACGTGTATCCCGAAGTGCTCCAGGGCATGGCGCACGGACTTTGTGATTCCCTCTTTGGGGTCTGTCAGCGTGCCGTCCAAATCAAACAATAGATACCGTTTCTCTCTCATACGCCAAATTTCCCGTCCTTAAATGCTTTCATCATCTCATGGCCCACGCTGATATAGGGGGGATACTCCACGATCTCCTCCCTTGAGAACCACCCGGCCTCCGCCAGTTCTTCCTCCTCCAGGCGGATTTCCGCCTCCCCGTCCAGGTCCGCGGTAAATCCCACCATCTCCGTGTCCGAGAAGGCCCAGGGCTGGCTCTTATAATAGCGGATATTTTTCACTTTGAGGCCCACCTCCTCCATCACTTCCCGGCGGACACAGTCCTCAAAGGTCTCCCCCACCTCCACAAATCCGGCAATCAGAGCGTACCGGCGGTAGCTTCCGTGGGCATACCGGCTCATAAGGAGTTTCTTTTTTTCCCGGTCAATCACCGCCACGATGATGGCCGGGCTGATTTTGGGGTACTCCGTCTGGCCGCAGGCCGGACACACCATGGCCCGCTCCTTGTGGGAGGCCTCCATCTTTGTCCCGCAGCATCCGCAGAACCTGCGGCTCTGCCGCCACCGATAGATCTGGCTTCCCGTGATGCCTGCGTACGCCTGGTACATGGGGGCAAAATCCCGGAAAATGTGAAGCCCCTCCATAACCCAGCCTCCAAATTCCGGCATTTTTCCCTCGCTGTTTAAAAAGTATCCCCGCCCGTCAATAGAAAAGAGATAATAGGCATCCTTTTTCCAGTCCCCCTCATTTTCCAAATCCCGGAAAATGGGCAGGCGGTATTCTCCCTTTTCCTTTAAAAGCATCACCTTGTTCAATTCATAATGGAGGACAAAGTCGTCCTCCCCCGGGGCTTTCTCCCGGTACACCGGGTCGTATTTGCGGGGTGCAATATCCTGTATCACCGCCTAGCGCCTCCTTCCGAACGGCTTCCACACCTTCACCTTTACCCGGCGCAGCGTGCTGAAAAAATAATAGTAAATAATAAATGCCACCGTCGTCAGCGTCCATGTGAGGGGATAGCAGAAGGCCGCTCCCAGCATGGTATGGAAATGGGGCAGCGCAAACAGAATCCACAGCACCCGCACGGTGCAGACGCCCACGCCGGTGATAATGAGCGGCATCCACGCGTCTCCCACGCCGCGCAGGGAGCCGGAAAGGATCTCAATCGTCACATAAGTGATAAAAGTAGGCACCACAAAATGGATGAGCTGCATACTGATTTCCTGCACCTGGGCATCCGTGGTGAAAAGCTCAACCAGGATCATCCCCCATTGGTACATAGCCAAACTGATTGCCCCGGTGAGAACTACGCCGATGGCCATGCAGGCCCCGGTGCCCTTGCGCACCCGGTCGATCCGTCCGGCTCCGTAATTCTGCCCCACAAAGGTGGTAACGGAGATACCCAGCGCATTGATAATCATCCAGTACAGTCCGTCCACCTTTCCGTAAGTGGCCCAGGCCGTCACATTGTCCGTGCCCAGGGTGTTCACACCGGCCTGGACAATGATATTGGAAATATTGTACATCACGGACTGCATACCGGCGGGCACACCGATGCGCACGATGCGGCGGAGCATTCTGCGGTCGATTTTAAGCTCCTTGGGCTCCAGCTTGTACATGTCGTCGGTTTTCAGCATGGCCCAGACCACCAGGATGGCGCTGACAAACTGGGAGATAATCGTCGCGATGGCTGCTCCCGCCACCCCCATCTTGACAACGGCCACCAGAAAAAGGTCCAGGACGATATTGATAAAGCAGCTTGTGATGAGGAAGTACAGAGGCCGTTTTGAATCGCCCACCGCCCGCAGGATTCCGGCCCCCATATTGTAGATCAAGTTGGGGATCATTCCCAAAAAATAAATCCGTATGTACACCAGAGCATGGCCGATCACATCCTCCGGCGTATGCATCAGCCGCAGGGCCACTCCGGAAAAGAGCAGCCCGATGACCATAAAAATAACGCCGCCCATGATAGAGAAGGTCACCGAGGTGTGCACGGCCCAGTGCACCCGATCCGCCTTCCTGGCCCCATAATACTGGGAGATAACCACTGTGGCGCCGCTGGAGAGTCCCACGAAAAAGCCCACCAGCAGGTTGATGAGCGTGCTGGTGGTGCCTCCCACTGCGGCCAGGGCCTGTTTTCCCACGAACCGCCCCACAACCATGGCGTCCGCCGTATTGTAGAGCTGCTGAAAAAACGTTCCAAAAAGAATCGGGAAGAAAAACAGCAGAAGCTGTCCGAAAATATTCCCTTCTGTGATTCCATTTTTCCTGGCTTGTGCTTCCATAATATTCTGTCTCCTGTATGTTTCCTTTACTTTCCGTCCCTAGCCGCAATCTCGGCAAAGCTCGTGACCAGGCCGGCGATTCCCTGGATGTCCGAGGGAATAATAATCTTGTTGGCCTTTCCGTCCGCAGCGGCCGTGAACGCCTCCAGACTCTTGAGCTGAAGCACGGACGCATCCGCCCCGGCCTCCTTGATAAAGCGGATGCCGTCTGCCGTAGCCATCTGCACGGTACGGATTGCTTCCGCCCGGCCCTGGGCCTCCTTGATCATCTTCTCTTTTTCCGCCTCTGCCTTCAAGATAGCCGCCTCTTTCTCTGCCTCTGCCTCCAGCACAGCGGACTCTTTGCGGCCCTCTGCCACCAGGATGGTGGATTTTTTCTCTCCTTCCGCCCGAAGGATGGCCTCTCGGCGCTCCCGCTCCGCCTTCATCTGCTTTTCCATGGCTTCCTGAATGGCTGCCGGGGGAATGATATTTTTGAGCTCCACCCGGTTCACCTTGATGCCCCAGGGATCTGTGGCGATGTCCAGGGATTCCTGCATCTTGGCGTTGATGGTCTCGCGGGAGGTCAATGTCTCGTCCAGCTCCAAATCGCCGATGATATTGCGCAGGGTGGTGGCCGTCAGATTCTCAATGGCCTGCAGAGGCCGCTCCACCCCGTAGGCGTAGAGCTTGGGATCCGTGATATAATAGAACACCACCGTATCGATCTGCATGGTTACATTGTCCTTTGTGATCACCGGCTGCGGCGGGAAATCCTCCACCTGCTCCCGCAGGTCCACCCTCCGGGCCACCCGGTCAATAAAAGGAACAAGGAAATGAATGCCCACCCCGTAGGTTCCCCGATAAGCGCCCAACCGCTCCACCACCAGAGCCTTGGCCTGGGGCACGATGCGCACGGACGTGGACAAGATAAATAAGATAATCAGGGCAATAATGATAAAGGCCATAAATCCTCCGATTGCTGCAAACATACTCATAAACACCTCCTATATTTTACTTTGATTCCTCGGCAGCCACTAAAAGCTTGGCTCCGCTGATTCCCTTCACAATCACTGTGGTTCCCGGCGAAAAGCTTTTTCCCGCCTCAAACGGCCTGGCAAGCCAGGTTTCTCCGGCCAAAACCGCGGTTCCGGCCTGGGCATCCACCGTCTCCTTCACCACAGCGCTTCGCCCGATCAGGCCGTCCACATTGGTCGGCGTCTTCTTCTCCTGCACATATCGGGATGCAAATGGGCGCACCAGAAAGAACAGCAGAAACGATACCGCCACGAACACAGCAAGCTGAAGCCGGATCCCCGCCCCCAGCACCTGAACCGCCAGGGCAGCCAGGGCTCCTCCTGCAAACCAGACGCTCGTAAGCGATACGGTCAGCGCCTCAGCCGCCAAAAACACCACAAAGGCTGCAAGCCATACTACCGTCATAGTCTTCCTCCTCTCATACCTCCATTCTATCATACCTTTATCCAAAATCAATCTGAGGATTGAAAATTAAGAAAGTTGTCACTATAATGGAACGTGACAGTTCAGGACGGCGGGAAAGCACCGCCATCACCGAAAGGAGCCTACCAAGATGAAACGCATCCTGCTTTTAGGGACCGGCGGCACCATCGCCTGCAAGCGGACGGAGGACGGCTTAAAGCCCGTCATCACCTCCGGGGAAATTCTGTCCTATGTGCCGGGCAGCCGGGATTTCTGCCAGATTGAAAGCATCCAGGCCTTCAACATTGACAGCACCAACATTCAGCCGCACCACTGGCTGACCATCACCCGGATCATCCGGGAACACTACGAAGAGTATGACGGATTTGTCATCACCCACGGCACGGACACCATGGCCTACACAGCGGCGGCGCTCTCCTACCTCATTCAGCATTCCCCGAAACCCATTGTCATAACCGGAGCCCAGAAGCCCATTGATATGGAAAATACGGATGCCCGCACCAACCTGATGGACAGCCTGCGCTTTGCCGCCTGTCCCCGGGCCCACGATGTGAACATTGTTTTCGACGGCAAGGTGATTGCGGGAACCCGCGGGAAAAAGGAGCGCACCAAGAGCTACAACGCATTTTCCAGCATTAATTTTCCCTGCATCGCCATCATCCAGGAGGAACACATTCTCTTTTACCTGGATGACAAGGAACGGATGCCGGGCAGCCCCGCCTTTTACTCCGAGCTGAATCCAAATGTGGGGCTTTTAAAGCTCATTCCTTCCATGGATGCCTCTCTTCTGGACTATATGGCGGAGCGCTACGACGCAGTGATTGTGGAGTCCTTCGGGGTAGGCGGCCTTCCCTCCTACGAGAACGGGGACTATCACCGGGCCGTGGCCCGCTGGACCTCCCTGGGAAAGACCGTGATTATGACCACCCAGGTTACCAATGAGGGAAGCAACATGTCCGTGTATGAGGTGGGACGAAATATAAAGAAAGAATTCGGCCTTTTGGAGGCCTACGACATGACCCTGGAGGCTGCTGTGACAAAAATCATGTGGATTCTGGGGCAGACGCGAAGGCCGGAAGAAATCCGCGCTCTCTTTTACCAAACAATCAACAGGGACATCCTGTGGAAAGCCTGAGAACCTGCAAATGACAGAATCCATCAAACAACTGCAAAAGGGGCTGCACGACGGCATCCCCATCGGCCTCGGTTATCTGGCCGTATCCTTTACCTTTGGAATCATGGCGGCCGGCGCCGGTCTCACAGCGCCCGAGGCCGTTCTTATGTCCTTTACCAACCTTACCAGCGCCGGCCAGTTCGCGGGCCTGGGCATCATACAGGCGGGAGGCTCGCTTCTGGAGATGGCGGCCGCGCAGCTTATCATCAATCTGCGCTACTGCCTCATGTCCTGCGCCCTCTCCCAGAAGTTTTCGCCGGACATGCCCTTTCTTCACCGTTTTTTTGTCTCCTACGGGGTGACAGATGAGATATTCGGGGTGTCCGTGTGCCGGCAGGGGGAGTTAAGCCCCTTTTATAACTACGGGCTCATGGGAACGGCGGTTCCCGGCTGGACGCTCGGCACGCTCCTCGGCGCCCTGTCCGGAGGACTTCTGCCCGCTCGGCTGCTCTCCGCCTTAAATGTGGCCCTCTACGGCATGTTTCTGGCTGTGGTGATCCCCCCTGCCCGGGAGAACCGGATTCTGGCAGGCGTCATTCTCATCTCCATGGCCCTCAGCGCCCTTTTTTCGTGGCTGCCGGCCTTAAACGGCCTGTCTTCGGGCACAGTCATTATCGTATTAACCATCCTCATCGCCGGCGGGGCCGCGTGGCTGTGCCCGGTGAAGGAAGATGAGGAAGATGGGAGGAATCCATGAGCGTGCGCACCCTTTCTTATATCCTTGTCATGGCGGGAGTGACCTATCTCATCCGCATGCTGCCCCTGACGCTGATCCGCCGTCAAATCCGCAGCCCTTTTATCCGCTCCTTTTTGTATTATGTCCCCTATGTCACACTGTCCGTCATGACCTTCCCGGCCATCCTCACCGCCACCTCCTCCCTCTGGTCCGGAGGCGCAGCCCTGGCCGCAGCCGTATTTTGGGCCTATCGGGGAAAGAGCCTGTTTTCCGTGTCCCTGGCGGCCTGCGGGACCGTGTTCATCCTGGAGCTGTTCCTGCGTTAATCGGAGCAGCTGTTCGTCGGATCAGCCGCCTGACGGCTGCCCTTCCGCTTCATCGAACGGATCACCGCCTTGGTCTCCTTGTCCACGCGCAGGGACTCCGTAATTTTCTGCAGAGCTTTATTGTAGGTCCAGTCGTCCAGGCGGCTGGATTTTAAATATTCCATCACCTGCTCCGGAAAATGCACAAAATATACGGACAGAGCCCAGGCCGCCCCCATTTTGGCATAATACCCCGGATGGCTGACGCGGTCAATGCGCACCAGCGCCCGTTCCAGATACGCCTCTTCCACAAAATAGCCAAGAAGCATAACCAGCCCGAATCGCAGCTCATATTCCTCCCCGGAATCCAAATAGGGCTGAATAAATTCCCAGGCCGCTTTCCTGTTTTTCCCCGCCGCCTTCAGACTGCCGCAGATCAAATCGCAGACCGCCCAGTTGTCGATGGCCGGGACAAAGGCGCGGATATGGGGCAGGGCATCCTCCCATGTCTTTGTTTTTCCAATGCACAGCCCCCAGATAATTTTCTCGTCATAGCAGGGAGGGATTTCCCGGCTTTCTCCCTGGGAAAGTTCCCGAAAAACCCGCTCCATTTCTTCTATATACTGCCCTCTCTCCTTTGCCGAAAGTCCTCCGGCAATCCGCCGCAGGTTGGGTGTGCGCACCCCCAAAATTCCTGTCACCCCCGGCAGCAGCTTGCGGTGAAATTCCTGGTATTTCTCCTCTGACGCATCCAAAAGCTTTTCGTATACACGGGCCCGCAGGCCCGTTCTCTTCCTCTCGTCCATATTCCTCCTCGGCGCACATTGCCACATTCACAGCAGAAATTCGCTGAGTACAAAATTGCTCACATCCATGCCCCACTCGGTGAGGGCAATCCGCGTTCCCTCCTGCTCCACAAGGCCGTCTTTTTTCAGACGCTCCAGAACCGGTCCGTAGACAGAGGTGAGCTTTACCCCGAACATAGCCGCAAAATCCAGCTCGGACACTCCCTGCACCATCCGCAGCCCCAGAAACATAAATTCCTCCATCCGTTCCTCCCGGGAAAGCTTCTGCACCGGGCCGTGAAGCGCTTCCAGCGCCTCCCCGCCGTCTCCAGCGGAAAAATCCAGGGCCATATACCTTTCTATGTCCGATTCGTTTCGAAATCTTTCCCCTGCCACATAGGAGGATGCCCCCAGTCCCAGCCCGAGATATGGGACCTCCGTCCAGTAGCCGATGTTGTGTCTGCATTCCCATCCCGGGCGGGAATAATTGGAAATCTCATACCGCCCATAGCCCTGGCCGGCCAGATACGTCCGGGTAAAGGAATAAATCTTATACTCCATGTCCTCGTCCGGCAGGGCCGGCCAGCCCGCTGCCGGGCGCACTCCTGCTTCGCCTTTGGTTCTCCCCTGTCCGGGCTCTTTGGGGCCGTAGACCTCCCAGAAGGGCGTCCCCTCCTCCACAATCAGACTGTAGGCCGAGATGTGCTCCGGCTTGAGCATGGTCACCTTTTTCAGGGTGTTTTTCCAGGAATCCAAGGTCTGGCCGGGAATCCCGCTCATCAAATCTACGCTGATATTGGAAAATCCTTCCATTCTGGCATACTGGAATGTCTTTAAAAAATCCTCATAAGAATGGATGCGGCCCAGCCAGGAAAGCTCTCGATTGTCCGCGGACTGAAGTCCAATACTCAGCCGGTTGATCCCGCAGCCCCGGTAAACCGCCAGCTTATTTTTCAGCAGGGTGCCCGGATTAACCTCGATTGTCACCTCTGCCTCCGGGACCACCCGAAAACTCTCCCCCACAGCCTCCATAATCTGCCGGATAAGGAGAGGTTCAAAAACGGAGGGGGTTCCCCCTCCGATAAAAATCGTCACTACCCGGTAATCCTCCATCCCTTTTCCCGCGGTTCGAATCTCCCGGCAGAGCTGTGCCGCATATTCCCGGTGCAGCTGGGGAAGGGCCCGAAAGGAGAGAAAATCGCAGTAATTGCACTTTTTCTCGCAAAAGGGGATGTGAATGTAAAGCTCCAAAGGCCTGCTTTGTCTGTCATCTCTCGTCATTTTTACTCACTTCTTATTCATGTGAATGTTCTGCCGCAAGCATATTTTGCCGCAATGCCTCCGGCGGTTTACTGCTCGTCCAGTTTAAGCACGCTCATAAAGGCTTTCTGCGGAATCTCCACATTTCCAATCTGGCGCATCCGCTTCTTGCCCTCCTTCTGCTTTTCCAGAAGCTTCTTCTTGCGGGAAATATCGCCGCCGTAGCACTTGGCCAGCACATCCTTGCGCACGGCCTTCACCGTCTCCCTGGCGATGATCTTGCCGCCGATAGCCGCTTGGATGGGAATCTCAAACAGATGTCTGGGAATCTCTTCCTTGAGCTTCTCGCACATCTTCCTGCCCCGCTCGTAGGCGGAATCCGCATGGACGATGAAGGAGAGGGCGTCCACTTCCTCCCGGTTCACCAGGATATCTAACTTCACCAGGCTGGACCGCTCGTATCCTTTGAGCTCATAGTCAAAGGAGGCGTATCCCCGGGAACGGGACTTTAAGGCGTCGAAAAAGTCATAGATAATCTCATTGAGAGGCAGGTCATATTTTAACAGGGCCCTGGTTGTCTCAATGTATTCCATGCCCAGATACACGCCCCGCCGCTCCTGGCACAAAGTCATGATGGGGCCTACAAACTCCGTAGTCACCATGATCTCCGCGCTGACAATGGGTTCTTCCATATAGTCAATCTCCGACGGCTCCGGAAGGTTGGAGGGATTGGTCAGCTCGATCATCTCCCCGGAGGTCTTGTGCACCCGGTACACCACGCTGGGCGCGGTCGTCACCAGATCAAGGCCGTACTCCCGCTCCAGGCGCTCCTGGATAATCTCCAGATGCAGAAGCCCCAGAAAACCGCAGCGGAATCCGAAGCCCAGAGCTGCGGACGTCTCCGGCTCGTAAAAGAGGGAGGCGTCGTTAAGCTGAAGCTTCTCCAAAGCGTCCCGCAGGTCATTGTACTTGGCCCCGTCCGCCGGATACAGGCCGCAGTACACCATGGACGTCACCTTTTTATAGCCCGGAAGGGGCGCGTCGCAGGGATTCGCCCGATTTGTGACCGTATCGCCCACCCGGGTATCCCGCACATTCTTGATGCTGGCGGTCAGATATCCCACCATGCCCGCGGACAGCTCCTCGCAGGGAATAAACTGGCCCGCTCCGAAATATCCCACCTCCACCACATCGGCCTCCGCCCCGGTGGCCATCATGCGGATGGGCGTTCCCTTTTTCACAGTTCCGTCCATCAGGCGGCAGAACACAATCACGCCCTTGTAGGAGTCGTAGACCGAATCAAAAATCAGGGCCTTTAAAGGCGCCTCCGGGTCTCCCTTAGGCGCGGGAATCTTATGCACAACCGCCTCCAGCACCTGGTCGATATTGAGGCCGGTCTTGGCGGAAATGCGCGGGGCGTCGGCGGCGTCCAGGCCGATCACATCCTCGATCTCCGCCGCCACGTGATCCGGATCCGCACTGGGCAGGTCAATCTTGTTGATCACCGGAAACACGTCCAGGTCATGGTCCAGGGCCAGATACACATTCGCCAATGTCTGGGCCTCGATCCCCTGGGAGGCATCCACCACCAGGATGGCCCCGTCGCAGGCCGCCAGGCTCCGGGACACTTCATAATTAAAATCCACATGTCCAGGCGTGTCGATCAGGTTGAAAATGTACTCATTTCCATCCTGCGCCTTGTAGACCGTGCGCACGGCCTGGGACTTGATGGTGATGCCCCGCTCCCGCTCCAGATCCATGTTGTCCAGAACCTGCTCCTGCATCTCCCGGCTGGTAAGGAGCCCTGTCTTTTCAATAATTCGGTCTGCCAGGGTAGACTTTCCGTGATCAATGTGGGCGATAATACAAAAATTCCGTATTTTGCTCTGATCAATAGCTGCCATTTTTTATCCTCACTTCATCAAAACTTCATTAAAATTAAACAATGCACTGCACAGAATGCACCCGTTCCCAGGGCATGTCCCGGGCCGGGTGCCATTAAAATGGATTATACTATTATTTGCGCGGGGTTGTCAACCGGCGGGGAGCGGACATGTCTTTACAAGCAAGAGGGAACTGTACAAAGTTGGTTTCGCAACCATGCAGACACCTTTTGGCCATAACGTGCCGGTCTATGATAGGGAGCGAACCATCTGCGATCCGCTCCGCCTCAGCGTCTCGGAGATTATGGAGGAAGCAGAGTATGCAAACAAAATCTTTTCGGCTACTCACTTATTCCTCTCCCCCAAGCACCATATCCAAAAGCTCCGCCAGCGGCCCCATGGCGTTCACCGCCTCCTCAAAGGTATTCGTCTGGGCCCCCACCTCGATGAGGCTGGAGCGCGGGCGCAGGTGCATGTTATAGCGCAGTCCCTTCAGATAAATTTTACGCGTATACCCCGGATAATAGGCGACGGCCCCCAGCTGCATCTGCAGGCTGAACGCCAGGTTTTCCTCCCGGTAGGGATTGGGCAGATACTCGATGGCTCCCTCCGGTGTCTGGCTTAATCCGTTGAAGAACATAATCTGGGCCGTGGGACGGCCGTCCACTTCCGTGACCAGATGCACATTTTCCCCAACTCCGTCCCGATGGATGTCCAGAACCACCTGGATGGAGGGATACGTTTGGAGGATGGACGTCACGCCCTCCAAGGCATAGTTGTAGGCCTTGCTCCGGTCCAGCTTCCCGTCCCGCAGATCGTAGACCGATGTGTCGTGGTACACGGAGTATCCCTTCTCTGTCAAAAGCCGTGCAAGTTCTTCCCCCACGGCCACCACATTTTCTCCGGGTTCGGAGTCCGCAAAGGTCTCCTGGGAATGGGTGTGGTAGATGAGAATCTGCGGAGAGCCGGCTTCCGTATCAAGAGCCAGATCCACATCCAGCAGCGCCTGGGCATCCATCATATCCCGGCCCGCCGTGGTAGATGTATGGACATTGTAAAAATTTTTCATCAGAAAATCATAATCCATCAGCTGTTCCAGCACATATGTACTCCCCGTAATAGGCCGGTCAATGCTGCCCGCCAGGGTCTGGGAACCGGCCAGAACCCCACTCTGTCCGGAGAGCGCAAAGGCCGCATCCCCGGTTTGGCCGTCCCCAGCCGGCGTTTCTTCTTTTTCACGGATTCCGCTCTCCTCCCCGCCATACCAGGACAAATAGGCGTGCTCCTCATAAAAGCGGCGCAGCGCCTGGTAATTCCGATACGAAGGATCCGGTTCCTGCCATTCTCCCCATTCGCCGTCTGCCCTCCCGGAGGCCTCCTGCAGAAAAAATGCGCCCCTCTGATTCCACAGACTGGCAGCCAGCCAGCGGCCCCCGGCTCCGACCGCGTTCTGCAAAATGTCCGGCCAATTTTCCACAGCTCCGGCCCCCGCCCACAGGCCTCCCAGCAGACTCCCGGAGACCAGAAGGACGGCGGCAGCCTGGCTCAGCCTTCCCCCATGCCTTCTGCCCCCCACGTGCATATTTCATTCTCCTGCAAATCCGTTTCATAGTATCATATGCAGAGCAGCCGGATAATTTTCATTCCCGCCCATTTTCCTCAAATACGGCCTGATGGATTCCCTCCGATATCGTAAAGCTCAGCCGTTTGACTGACTGATCAATATCCGGTGGTGTGACGTAGAGCGGGCCAAATTCCGGCTCCAAAAGCTCCCGGATAAGCTGATACTGATCCTCTGGTTCCATGCCGGCAATCCAGTCTCCTGTCTTTTTTGTGATTCTGCTGTTTCGCAGCACCTGAATCAATGCGGACAGCGTGTCCTGCACAATGACCGCCGCCCCCACCACGGTCGGCACCCCGATGGCTAAGACGGGAACTCCCAGACTTTCTTCCGTCAGGCTGTGCCTGTGGTTGCCCACACCGGAGCCCGGCTGGATTCCCGTATCTGTCAGCTGAATTGTGGTTCCCAGACGCCGCACGCTCCGCGCCGACAATGCGTCGATGGCAATCACCAGATCCGGCTTTGTCTCCCGGATTATCCCTTTTAAAATCTCCGCTGTCTCCATTCCGGTCTGGGCCATCACCCCGGGGGCTATACCGCTGATCTGTGCAGCCTCCTCCCGCTGCCCGAACTCTCTCAAATGTCTTGTCATCCGAAGATTTCCCACAACCCTGGGGCCCAGAGAATCCGGCGTCACACTGCTGTTTCCCAGTCCCGCAACCAAAATCGCCGGAAAGCCCTTTTTCTTTTTCCCTTTTTTCTTTTCCCCATTCTGCCCTCCGCCCGGCCCGCCCGTTTTGCGAAAGCATCCCCGGCCTCCCAGCATCTCTTCCATCAGCCGCCGCAGCTCCCCGGCCAGCTCCCCGGCAATCTGGCTGTGATACTCTTCATCCTCCTTTAAAAGCTGATTCGCCTCCAGAGTCAGGTAGGTGCCCATCGGCTTACCCATAGCCTGTGCCCCCTGACTGTTTAAAATTTTTACTTCCGTCAGCTTTACCCGGCTTTTTTTGTGTACCCATTCCCGCAGGGCCACACCGGACACCTCTCCGCCGTCCCCCTCAAAGCTCTCCCGATTCTCCAGGGCCAAGTCTGTTCGCACCGGAAAGCTGCTCACAGACTCTGTCTTTTTTCCGTCCATTCCTCGTTCCTCTAACTCCTGTTTCCCCTTCATTTGCCATGCACCTGACCTTTCTTAAAATTAACATTTTCCCGCCGTCCTGAATCGTTACCGGAATAGTAACAGTTTTTACAGGAATCGCGAAAATATGACTTGACATTCCCTGCCAAATTGGCTAGAATACAATAGTATGTTTACATTGAACTGTCCGTGTCCAGGCTTTGATGGAAAACACAACGATTATTTTAAAGAAACGGAGGTGTATTTCATTGGCTAACATTAAATCCGCAAAGAAGAGAATCTTAGTAAACGAGACGAAGGCTGCGAGAAACAAGGCGATTCGCTCCAAGGTTAAGACCGCGATTAAGAAGGTTGAGGCTGCTGCCGCTGCCGGAGACAAGGCTGCTGCTCAGGCTGCACTGCAGGCCGCTACCAAGGAGATCGAGATGGCTGCCAGCAAGGGAGTATATCACAAGAACAATGCTTCCCGCAAGGTATCCCGCATCAGCAAGGCTGTAAATTCTATCGCTTAATTATACACATACAAAAATCCTTCCGGACTAACCCATCGGAAGGATTTTTTGTCTTTTGAACCGCTGTCTTTTATTTTACACCCTTAATATACTCCAAAGCCACGCCGAGGCAGCCCTCCAGGCCCACCAGGCCGCTGTTTAAGCAGATGTCATAGGTCTCCATCTTGCCCCACTTTCCCGGCGTGCAGGCATCGCAGTATGCCTGGCGGCGTTTATCCACCGAGAGCACATGGGCCTTCAGACTATAGCGGGAAAGTTCCGGATGCACCTTCATGATGCGTCCGATCCGGTACTCCAGATCCGCGTACACAAAAATGTTGACCGCATCCGGCAGAATGGTCTCCGAGCACCGCTCCACAATCACGCAGGGGCCCTCCTGTGCAAGGCGGCGGATCACCGTCTCCTGGGCCTTATAAATGCTCTTTGTCAGAGAAGTCCGATTCTGGGCCACATGGAGAACCGATTCCTCCTCCGTGTCCGGCTCCACCTGATCCATGGCCTCCACTGCTGCCAGGTCCACGCCGCCCTCATCGGCAATCATAGCTGCCAGATTATCCCCGTAAAAAGGGATTCCCAGCCTGGACGCGATCATCTCCCCCAGTTCCTTTCTCCCGCTTCCATGCTGTCCGCTGATGGTAATCACATTCTTCATTTCCTTACCTCCCCATTGATAAATATTTATAATTACAATCGGCCCGCGTCATATACAGCCCGCTCGCCCCCGATAAATTTCGGCCGGGTTCTGGCGCAGACCACCCGCGCGCCGCCGATTTCCTTTGTTTTAATCCGCACCGGAACAGCCACATCCCGCAGATGCATGCCGATCAGCGTATCCCCAATATCGATTCCTCCGTGCGCCTTTATATGCTCCACTGCCACAGGGCGGTCAAAAAGCGCATAGGCGGCTGTGGCAAAGGAGCCGCCTGCCTTGAGCTGAGGCACCACATTTACCGGCTCCCAGCCGTAGCGCAGGGCGGCCTCCTCCTCTAAAATCAGCGCCCGGTTCAAGTGCTCGCAGCACTGGGCCGCCAGATAAATCCCTCTTGCCTTCAGTTCTTCCCATAGAGTCTCACAGACGGCCCTTCCTATCTCCTCGCTGGAGTGGGAGCCGATTTTAAAGCTGTCAATCTCGCTGGAGGAACAGCCCACCACCAGCACCTGTCCGGCCTTCATGTGCGCCTGTTCCAGGAACTCCGCCAGCACCTCTCTGGTACTCCCGCAGATTTCTGTAAGCTCCATCTCTTTCATCGCATCCATCGCCTTTCATCCTTTTCTCAATACCGATTTGCTATGAGCAGTTCCACCGCCAGCCGATCGGAGAGCCGCCCGGTTTTCACACTCTCCTCCGCGTCCACGCAGAGATTCACATAGGCCAGAATCTGCTCCCTGGTAAATGCCCGGGCCTGGGCCATCACCTTCCCCGCCACAAAGGGCTGGAGCTTCAGCCGGGAGGCTATGGCGCCCCGGTCCATGCCCTGCCCTGCCAGTTCCTTCACCTGCAAAATCTGGTTGAACTGCCTGGCGATGAGAAACAGAATCCGCATGGGCGGCTCCTTGAGCGTCAGAAGATCCTCATACAGATCCATGGCCTGGCGGGTTTTCCGGTTTGCAATCGCCGCAATCATCTCGAAAATCCGGTTTGTAATCTGGGGCGTGCAGATGGCGTCCACGTCCTCCTTTGTGATTACATCCCGGCCCAGGGTATAGCTAATCAGCTTTTCCAGCTCCGAGCTGATATTTTCCATATCGTCTCCCGTGAGGCTTAAGAAATATTCCATGGTCCCGGAGGTTATCTTTTTCCCGCTGCGGGACAGAATCCCCGCCGCCCATCTGCCCAACTGCGCCGAACTCTGCCTTTCCATCTCCGCCGCATAGCCCTTTTTCTTTACCGCTTTATATAGTTTGCTCCGCTTATCCACTTCGGATTCCACAAAGAGAAGGCAGGTGGTGTCCGGAATCTGCTCAATATAGGAACTGACGGTATCCGCCCCCGTCCCCCCCTTAAACCAGCCGCTGTCCTCCACAAGGACCAGGCGTTTTTCGGCAAAAAACGGCATGGTGTCTGCCAGACTGATGATTTCCGCCGGGTCAATCCCCTTACCCTCAAAGAAATTGTAGTTCATGGTGTCCCCGCCGGTAATGGCTTCCCGCAGACGGTTTTTGTAGCTCCGCTTTAAAAATTCCTCCTCCCCCCAGAGCAGGTAGACGGGCCTAAATTCTCTCTTTTTAATATCCTCATTCAGCGTCTGCATGCGTCTCTTTCCTCCTGCTCTCCTCGGCCTTCTTCCTGTACTGGGAGGGCGTGCATCCCTTGATTTCCCGGAAGGCCCTGGCAAAATAGCTCATTTCCTGAAATCCGCACTCCGTCCCGATATCCACGATCTTCATATGGGAGCCCGCCAGAAGCCTGGCTGCCCGCTGGATGCGGTAATGCTTCACATACTGGATGGGTGTGCTCCCGATGGTGCTGTGAAAGCAGCGGAGGCATTCGCTGGGGCTTAGGGAGGCGCTGGCCGCCACATCCTCCATGGTCAGGTGCTCCCCGAAATGCTCCTGGATGTACTGCAGCATAATTTTAATGCGCTCTCCGTCCCGCAGGTCCTTGGCGGACGGCCGGGACTGGGGCGCCCTCCCCGCTGCCAGAAAATACACAATCCGCGAAAGCCCTTCCCGCACCTGAAATTCATATCCCGGCCCTTCCTGCACGCAGGCCTGCCAGGCGTCTTCCAGAGCCGTCAGCACATCCTTCTGCCAGGGAATTTCCTCCTCCAAAATCACCGCCTTTGTCCCTCCGTCCTCCAGAAGGGGGCGGATATAGTCCTGCCAGAATACGCTGTCCAGACTTCCGCCCACCAGCCGGGGATGAAAAACAATGGAGTGGAGCCTGCACTCTCCCGTTCCCTCTGCCTGAACGCCGTGCACCACCCCGCTGTTCACAAAAATTCCCTGGCCGGTCTCCAGGGGATAGCTCTTTCCCCCGGCGGCAAATACGGCCCTTCCTTTTGCTACCAGCGCAGCCTCCATCTCCTCATGCCAATGCCAGGGAACCTCCTCCCTGGACAGATCGTCATAATAGCACGCGGCCGGAAATGAGGCCGTCCCATGAGAAATAAGCTCCCTGCCCTGGGAATCAATCTTCGCGCCGCACGGGGACAGTGCCATATACTCCCTCCCTGTTCCGGAGATTTTATCCTATCTTTTCGGGGATTCTCTCCTATAAAATCCAAATGTTTGGTGCTATTATCTTACCATGATTGGAGGAAAATAACAATATGATACATTTACTTTTAGCTGTAATCTATCTGTCATTCATAAGCCTTGGCCTGCCCGACTCCCTGTTAGGCTCCGCCTGGCCTGTCATCTACGGGGAGTTGGACGTCCCCGTATCCTTTGCGGGCATTATCTCCATGATTATTGCCTGCGGCACCATTGTGTCCAGCCTGTTCAGCGACCGCCTCACCCGAAGCCTGGGCACCGGAAGGGTCACGGCTATCAGCGTGGCCATGACCGCCCTGGCCCTCTTTGGCTTCTCCATCAGCCCTTCCTTTGTGTTTCTCTGCCTGTGGGCTGTCCCCTACGGCCTGGGTGCGGGAAGCGTGGACGCCTCCCTCAACAACTTTGTTGCCCTCCACTTCTCCAGCCGTCACATGAGCTGGCTTCACTGCATGTGGGGGGTGGGTGCCTCCGCAGGGCCTTTCATCATGGGGCACGCGCTGACCAGCGGCCAGGGCTGGACCTCCGGTTACCGGGCCATCAGCCTGATTCAGATCTGCCTCACGGCGGTTCTGGTTGTGAGTCTTCCCCTGTGGAAGGCCAAAGCGGGAACTGCCGCGGTCCCGGACGGCGCTCCCTCCGCTTCGGACGGACAGCCCGAGGATGACGCTCCCCTCTCCCTTAAGCAGGTTCTCGCTCTCCCCAAGGCCAAGGCAGCGGCAGCGGCGTTCTTCTGCTACTGTGCCCTAGAGCAGACTGCCGGGCTCTGGTCGGGAACGTATCTCACGCTGTCCCGCGGCGTACCGGCGGAGACCGCCGCCAGCTGGGCCAGCCTGTTTTACTTGGGGATAACCATCGGCCGGGGCGCCGGAGGCTTTCTTTCCGGAGCGTTCTCAGACCGGCAGATGGTGCGCCTGGGGCAGACCGTCACTGCCTGCGGCATTCTCATCCTGCTCCTTCCCATAGGAAATACCGCCGCCCTCGCGGGACTGATTTTAATCGGCCTCGGCTGCGCGCCCATTTACCCCAGCATGATTCACAGCACGCCGGTCCACTTTGGCGCAGCCCGCTCCCAAGCTGTCATCGGGATTGAGATGGCTACCGCCTACGTGGGTACCTGTCTGATGCCGCCGCTGTTTGGATGGCTGGCAGGACATGTGAGCCCTGGTCTCTTCCCCTTTTATCTGATTCTGTTGCTCCTCCTCATGGCAGCGAGCCATGAGGCGCTCTGGCGCCGGAAGCCCGGGGTACGCAAGTGCTGCGTAGGAGAATCTATGTAGACGGCAGAGCGGCCAAGCCTTGAAACCGGCTTGACCGCTCTCTTTTTAAGATGGGAAGTATGCCCGCAGCATAAAATAAAAGTTAAGCAAAATCATTATAAGAGCAAAGCCAATGAATCCTTTATAAATCATCTTGCCTGATTGTGCGGGCGTTCTCTTTATGCAAAACACTAAATAAATAATCCAAAAAATATACGCGACAAATATAAATCCCACATTTCGAACAAGCATGGATAAGAGAAACATCAAATTCACAAGCTTCATTCCATTTTCAGAAAATATTATTTTTTTGAGTTTATCCATAATTTGAACCCTTTCAAGTTCCTGCAGCATGGTTACTATATGCTTTTCAATCGCCTGCAGGTGTTCTTCCCGCTGTGATTGTCCTACTCACAATACGGTTCCCGGCCCGTATTGGATGCGCCGGAAGTACCTTCCTTGTAGAGATAAATCCCATCGTTCTCCACATAGCGCCATGCTTATATTGGGAAAATTTCCCTTCAAACCCTCAGCTCCGTATCATAAATGCGAAGACTGTAAACATTACTCATACGGCTCCTCCTTGTCGTTCGCGCGAGGTTCTGTAGCCCTCTTCCCCAGCCGCACCTCATCCAAGTATTCCGCCAGCTCCTCGTCCACGCTCTCAAACAGATAATTTTTTCCCGGCGGGCCGAACTTTTCCTGCTCCTCCCGAATCAGGCGGCGGACCCGCTCAATATCTTCTTTCAGATCCCGCGCAGACATCAGAAGACATCCCTGTCCATAAATGATCAGCTGCTCCAGCCCGTCGGAGGTCGCCACAGTCACTCGGTTTCTGCGGCCAATGCGGTGCGCCAGCTTCTCAATGTACTGGTCCGCGGTCTCCGCCTCCTTGGTGTAGACCACGTGAATATTGTGGTAATCCAGGGCCTCCCCCGTATTTCCCGTAACCTTGTAGGCGTCAAAGACCAGGATGAGCGTACATTTCCTGTATGCCTGATAATTGCACAGAATATCCATCAGCTTCTGCCTGGCCCCGTCAATGGTGATCTTTGACAGCTCCCGAAGCTCGTCCCAGGCAAAAATAATATTGTAGCCGTCCACCAGAAGGTATTCCTCCTCTTCCTCCGGCTCTCCCTTCTTTTTCGCGTTCTCCCCATACGTCATCTGCCGGGGACCGTCCGATGAAACGGTGCGGGGCTTAATCTCGCCGAATGTGCGCACAAAAATAGCCTCCAGCTCCTTGTCATCCGCCCAGGAACTGCCTGTGAAGCTTCCGCCTGCGGCAGGCGTCTTGCCGGAAGGGCCCCTCCCCGGTGCGGGCCCGGCTGGCGCTTCCTCGCGAACTGCGCCCGCCTCCCGGCCGGAGGAAAGCATGCCGGCCCCGACGCTTTCCCCGCTGTCGGAACCTTTTTGCTTCTTCCACGGGCTCTCCACATGCATGTGCTCCTTCACCTCGTCCCAGGGCACAAAATACCCGGCCCCGTGGGAACAGAACACGGAGCCCGAGGGGTTTTCCACATCCGCCTCCGGGTCATATCCCGCGGCAGCCACGACCTCCTCCTGGTTGTGGCAAGGCCAGTAACCGGCAACCTCCAAGGAAATTCTCCCCCTTCCCCGTGTGTAGGAAGCCACCTCCAGCTGATAATCCTGCATATTCACCACCGGGGCCCGGCCTGTGAGGATGCACATATCCCCCCGGCGCTCCGGCTCCGCAAAGCTTCCCTGCATCCGGTCAATGTCCGCCATAGCCCGGCCCAGCGAGCCCTCCGGCACCTCCAGGCGGAAGGAATAAAACGGTTCCAAGAGCTGGCTCTCCGCCTCCATGAGCCCCTGACGCAGCGCCCGGTAGGTGGCCTGCCGGAAGTCCCCTCCCTCCGTGTGCTTGGCGTGGGCCCTGCCCGCCAGCAGGGTAATCTTCATATCCGTGATAGGCGCTCCCACGAGAACCCCCCGGTGTTCCCGCTCCTCCAGATGGGTAAGAATGAGCCTCTGCCAGTTCCTGTCCAGCGCATCCTCGCTGCACGCAGTTTCAAACTGCAGGCCGCTGTCCCGCTCTCCGGGCTCCAGCAGAAGATGGACCTCCGCATAGTGGCGCAGGGGCTCAAAATGCCCCACACCCTCCACAGTATTTTTTATTGTCTCTTTATAAACAATATTTCCCGTATCAAAAGAGACCTCGGCTCCAAACCGCTCCCGAATCAACTCCCGAAGGACCTCAATCTGCACCTGCCCCATGAGCTGGATCTGAATCTCTCCCAGCTCCTCGTCCCATACAATGTGCAGCTCCGGTTCCTCTTCCTCGAGCTGGCGCAGCTTCTCCAGCATCCGGGGAGCATCCCAATCCTCCGGCAGAATCATCCGGTACGTGAGAACCGGCTCCAGCACCGGCCGTTCCCCCTCCTTCTCCGTCCCGATTCCCTGGCCGGGATAGGTGGCGGACGGGCCGGCTACCGCGCACACCTCCCCGGCAAACGCTTCATTTGCCGTCTCATAGCGGGAGCCGGAATAAATCCGAATCTGATTCACCTTCTCCTGGCTCTCACCGGGAAGCACATCCTTCACGCGCAGGGAGCCGCCGGTAATCTTCATATGGGTCAGCCGATTTCCCTGGTTATCCCTGGAGATCTTAAATACGCGGGCCCCGAACGCCTCCCCGCCCGGCCGGCTGTCCATATAGGCCCCAAGGCCCTGCAGAAATTCCTCCACCCCAAAAAGCTTCAAAGCGGAGCCAAAAAAGCAGGGGAATACCTTCCGCTCCCGGATTAACCGGGCTGCCTGCGCGCGCTCTACCCGGCCCTCCGCCAGATATTTCTCCAGAACGCCCTCATCGCACAGCGCCAAATTTTCCCACAGCGCCTCCTGTCCCTGGGTAAAATCCACGCAGTTTTCATCCAGCCGGGACTTCAACTCCTCCATAATGGCCCCGGCGTCCGCTCCCGCCAGGTCCATCTTATTAATAAACACAAAAACCGGGATTCCCCAGCGTTTCAGCAGGCGCCAGAGAGTCTCGGTATGGCTCTGCACCCCGTCCGGGCCGCTGATCACGAGAATCCCGTAGTCCAGCACCTGGAGGGTACGCTCCATCTCTGCGGAAAAATCCACATGCCCCGGCGTGTCCAGGAGGGTGACTGATTTATCCCCCAGGGGAAATACCGCCTGCTTGGAAAAAATGGTGATGCCCCTGGCCCGCTCCTGCTCGTAGGTGTCTAAAAACGCATCCCGATTGTCCACCCGCCCCAGCCTGCGGATGCTCCCTGTCAGATACAAAACCGCCTCGGACAAAGTGGTCTTTCCGGCGTCCACATGGGCCAAAAGACCGATGCTAAGATGTTCCGTGATCTGCCTCTTTGTATTTTTTTCTTTGTTTTCGGACGTATTTTCCATGAAAATATTCCTCTCCTATATTCGCTTATATCTGCGTCCTTTATTTTTTCCTGATACCGCTATCCTGGCCGACAGCTTTACAGCGCCTATTCTCTCCAAATACGCTTCATCGCTCAGTCTCTCCCATACATGTTCTGTTCTATAGGCCATATGTCGGTTGCGATAGGCACGCACAGTCTCTGCGTTTTGCCGCATTGTCCAGCCCGGTCATATACCGGCTGCCGTCCTTATTTTCCTTTACGCCAAGGATAATGACGCCTCCATAACAGTTGGCAAAAGCAGAGTACGTTTCCCACAGCGAAGCCGGAAGGCCGCCCTGCGCCTTTTTAACTTCCCGCCA
>DWWT01000016.1 GCA_019119575.1 Candidatus Enterocloster excrementipullorum | reverse complement strand
TCTTAACTTTCTCTATCGGTAACGCCATAAACAGCCGGAAAGGCCGTCTGTAAAGCCTTGATCCTCAGGCAGATCAGCGGTTATCTGCAGCCGCTACGCCTGGCAGCTCCTTACCCTCTAAGAATTCCAGGGAAGCTCCGCCGCCTGTGGAAATGTGCGTCATCTTATCTGCAAATCCAAGACGTTTTACAGCGTTTACAGAATCTCCGCCGCCGATAACTGTCGTAGCGTCGCTTAACTCAGCTACTGCGCGGCAGATCTCCAAAGTTCCCTCTGCGAAATTGGAGAACTCGAATACGCCCATCGGTCCGTTCCATACAACGGTCTTAGCACCCTGAAGCGCCTTCTTATACAGTTCGATGGTCTTCGGTCCGATATCGAATCCTGACCAACCCTCGTCGATATTCTCTACGACTTTCCGCTCTGTATCGTTGGAAAATTCTTTTCCTTCTACATTATCTACCGGAAGAAGGAGGTTTACGCCCTTATCCTTTGCTTTCTGAACCATCTCTAATGCATAATCCAGCTTGTCTTCTTCACAAAGAGAGTTGCCGATAGACTTGCCCTGAGCCTTTAAGAAGGTATAAGCCATACCGCCGCCGATGATCAGAGTATCTACTTTATCAAGCAGATTGTTGATCACGTTGATCTTGTCGGAAACCTTTGCGCCGCCCAGGATCGCTACGAACGGACGAACAGGATTCTCAACAGCCTGTCCAAGGAATTTGATCTCTTTCTCCATCAGATAGCCTACAACGTTCTCTTTTGTATACTTAGTAACTCCAACATTGGAGCAGTGAGCTCTGTGAGCAGTTCCGAATGCATCGTTTACAAAGATTCCATTATCGCAGAGAGCTGCCAGTTCTTTTGCATATTCCTCTGCCTTCTCATCTTTGCCATACTTGGTTTCTTCTCCCCTGTAACGGGTATTTTCCAGAAGAAGCACTTCTCCGTCCTTTAACTCTGCGGCAAGCTTCTGTGTCTCAGGTCCTGTTACCTGAGGATCGCTGACAAACTTAACTTCTACGCCCAGTCTCTCGCTTAAAGCAGGAGCTACAGGAGCCAGGGACATCTCCGGAACCGGTTCTCCCTTCGGCTTGCCTAAATGAGAGCACAGGATCACTTTTGCGCCCTGATCAAGAAGCTTTTTGATCGTTGGGATCGCTCCGTCGATACGGTTATAATTCTGGATCACGCCGTCCTTTAACGGAACGTTGAAATCGCAGCGGACCAACACTTTTTTGCCCTTTAAATCTTTTAAATCGTCAACAGTCTTTTTATTCAGCATAAAATGATCTCCTTTTTTTGTAAAAGTGAAAAATAGAAACAGGGTCCGGTCCTTACGACCGGACCCCTGATGAATCCTTTACCTTTTTCGGACGATACCGACGCTTAGTTTAACTCAGCGAAGTATTTGATCGTCCTTACCATCTGGCTTGTATAGGAGTTCTCATTGTCATACCATGAAACTACCTGTACTTCGTATAAATCGTCGCAGATCGGATTTACCATGGTCTGTGTTGCGTCGAACAGAGATCCATAAGTAATGCCTACGATATCAGAAGAAACTAATTCTTCTTCTGTATATCCGAAGGAATCGGACTGAGCTGCCTTCATAGCTGCGTTGATGCCAGCCTTTAAGTCGTCTTTGTTTGTTCCTTCCTTCTTAACAACAGCTGTAAGGATCGTTGTGGAACCTGTCGGAACCGGAACACGCTGTGCGGAACCGATCAGCTTGCCGTTTAATTCCGGGATAACAAGGCCGATCGCCTTTGCTGCTCCTGTGGAGTTCGGAACGATATTAACAGCCGCTGCACGTGCACGTCTGAAATCGCCTTTTCTGTGAGGCCCGTCCAGAACCATCTGATCGCCTGTATAAGCGTGGATCGTAGCCATGATACCAGACTGGATCGGAGCATAGTCGTTTAATGCCTTTGCCATAGGAGCAAGGCAGTTTGTCGTACAGGAAGCTGCGGAAATGATGGTGTCATCCTTTGTAAGGGTCTTCTCATTTACGCTGTAAACGATAGTTGGAAGATCGTTTCCAGCCGGAGCGGAGATAACTACCTTCTTAGCGCCTGCATCAATATGAGCCTGAGCTTTTGCCTTGGAGGTATAGAAGCCTGTACACTCCAGAACTACGTCTACGCCAACTTCCTTCCATGGAAGATTTGCTGCATCCTTCTCTGCGTAGATCTTGATTGTATGTCCATCTACAGTAATAGAGTCTTCGCCTGCTGTCACCTTGTCAGCCAATGCATATCTGCCCTGAGAGGAGTCGTACTTTAATAAGTGAGCTAACATTGCCGGATTGGTCAAATCGTTGATAGCTACTACTTCGTATCCCTCTGCCTGAAACATCTGTCTGAAAGCCAGACGGCCGATACGTCCAAAACCATTGATTGCTACTCTTACTGCCATAATTTTAGTCCTCCTAAAAATATTTAGTGATATTGTTAAATAATAATCGACTAGACTATATTGTACATAATTATTCCTAAATTGGCAAGGCTTTTTACATTTTTTTAAAGCTCGTCCTTGATATAGCCCGCCAGATTATAGGCATGGTCGGAAATCCTCTCCAGATTGCTGATCGCATCAAGGAAAATAACGCCTGCAGAAGCAGTACACTGGCCTGTGGAAAGGCGTTCGATGTGTTTTTCCCTCAGCTCTTCTTCCAGGCTGTCCACTTCGTCCTCCAGCTGGCTGACTTTCCTTACGTCGTCCATATTCCCTGTCTCTCTGGCCTGTACGGAACACTTGAAAGCTTCCTGCACTGCATCGCTGATGGAACGCAGGTCGGAAATAGCGGTCTCAGAAAAGCTGTAATTTTTATCCGCCATATCCTGGGCCAGCTCCGCCAGGTTTTCCGCGTGATCGCCCACTCTCTCGATATCGCTGATACTGTAGAAGAGATTGGCCACCACCAGCTTCTGATGCTCTGTCAGCGACAGGTTGTCCACCTTGATCAGATATTCCGTAAGCATCTTCTCCATATTATTGATGGTTTTTTCTGTTTTATACACCTCGTTAATGTCCTCCTGGCTCCGGCCTTCCAGGGCTTTCACCGCCCGTCCAAGGTTCGTCTGGGTGATCTGTCCCATATGTATAACTTCCAGGACAGCTGTTTCCAGAGCAAATGCAGGAGATTCGAAGATCCTTTCATCCAGGTGCTTCAAAACAACCTCTTCTTCTGTCAGTTCCGTATCCTTTTCTCCTGGTTTTTCCTTTATCACAAGGCCGGAGATCTTTACCAGCTGATTTGCAAACGGGAACAGGATGATCGTGTTGGTCAGGTTGAACACTGTATGGAAGATCGATATCTGCACCGCGTTGATCTCGCTTCCGGCAATAGCAGGATTAAATGTAAATACAAAGAATCCGACCACACCGAATATGATAGAACCTATGATATTGAAGGTAAGATGGATGACCGCAGCCCGCTTTGCCGTTCTGGATCCTCCTATACTGGAGATCAGCGCCGTAGTACAGGAACCGATATTCTGTCCCAGCGTAATATAGATCGCCGCGTTCGTCGTAACGATCCCATTTAACGCAAGGGTCTGCAGGATCCCCACAGAAGCGGACGAGCTCTGAAGGAGCGTAGTGACTACAAAACCAACGATCATTCCAAGGATCGGATTGCTTCCCAGGAGAGCGAACGCCTGGGAGAAGATCGGCGCATCCGTATAAGGAGCGATAGAACCGGACATGAAATCCAGGCCTATGAATAAAAGTCCCAGGCCTACCAGGATCTCTCCGATCAGCTTTTTCCTCTGTTTCATAGAGAAAATGATCAAAAGGGAACCTATACCAATGATCAGCGGAGCGTAGAAGATCGGCTCCATAACTTCAAAGGCATCCCCAAGCTGGCTCATGGATACGATCCACGCCGTGATCGTAGTACCGATATTGGCGCCCATGATAACGCCTACCGCCTGGGTCAGGTTCATAACGCCGGCGCTTACAAAGCCTACTACCATAACCGTAGTGGCGCCGCTGCTCTGGATGATGGCAGTAATCAGCGCTCCCAGCACCACCGCCATAAAGCGGTTGTTGGTCAGCATGCCTAAAAACTGCTTCATCCTTCCTCCGGCAGTTTTCTGCATACCGTCCGCCATGATGTTCATGCCGTAAAGGAACATGCCCAAACCGCCTATAAAACCAAACAAGCTGGAAATGTCATCTATTGACATAATATCCTCCTTACAAAAATTTAACGTAATCGTTCAGGGAAGCAGAAAGATATGCCGTCCTGAACAATTACATTTAACACACTTTTTATATCATAGCATAAAATGATAAATTATTTCAATCACTTTTCCCGTCCTAATTTTACAGAAATTTTCGGTATCTTATTTCTGAACACATGACAAAAGCTGCATAAACACTGGATCTTTCAGTATCTATACAGCTTTATTCAAGATATGGAGATAATGGGACTCGAACCCACGGCCTCTTGAATGCCATTCAAGCGCTCTCCCAGCTGAGCTATATCCCCTTTTAGTATAACAACTTTAAATGCTATTCAAGTATAGCATAAAGACCGGATGCTGTAAACAGCTTTTTGCCGATCAACGGAGACGGAGGGATTCGAACCCTCGTGCCAGTTGCCCGGCAAACTGATTTCGAGTCAGTCTCGTTATGGCCTCTTCGATACGTCTCCATGCCTTTAGCATTATACACGATACGGAGTAATTTTGCAACGACTGTTTCGCAAAATATATTGACATCTTCCTTTTGTCTGACTATAATAAAAATCAATCGAAAATCTTCAGGGCAGGGTGCGATTCCCTACCGGTGGTACAGCCCACGAGCCGCAAGGCATGATTCGGTGTGATTCCGAAGCCGACAGTACAGTCTGGATGGAAGAAGATTGGTTTATATGCGGATGCTAGTATTTATGCGCGGAGAATCATTGCTCTGGAATGTTTATACATTTCAGAGCTTTTTTGTTTTCCCGGCATAGCGCGCATCCTCCCTATCCTCTATTTCCTGTCCCGGCGGTCTTGCCCGGGACTTTTTGCTTTGTCGGAAGGAGGATGGAAATGACAGCGCACGAAAATGATGAAGCCTTTATGAGGCTGGCCCTCAGCCTGGCAGAAAAAGGGATGGGCCGCACTTCCCCCAATCCCATGGTAGGCGCGGTGATCGTAAAGGACGGCCGGATAATCGGCCAGGGATATCACGAAGCGTACGGCGGACTCCATGCGGAGCGCAATGCCCTGCTCTCCTGCTCGGAATCCCCCGAAGGGGCCGACCTGTACGTAACCCTTGAGCCCTGCTGTCACTACGGGAAACAGCCGCCCTGCACCCAGGCGATTCTGGAGGCAGGCATCCGCCGCGTGGCAGTGGGGTGCACCGACCCCAATCCCCTGGTGGCCGGCAAAGGCATCGCCCTTCTCTCCAGCCACGGCATCCAGGTGACCGAACCTGTTTTAGAAGAAGCGTGCCGAAAGCTCAACCGCATATTTTTTCACTATATCCGAACCAAACGGCCCTTTGTCGTCCTTAAGTACGCCATGACCCTGGACGGAAAAACCGCCTCTCCCACCGGCGCTTCCCAGTGGATTACCGGGGAGGAAGCGCGAACTCACGTCCACAGGCAGCGCCTCCGGTGCAGTGCCATCATGACCGGAGCGGGCACTGTTCTGGCGGACGATCCGCTTCTCACCTGCCGGATTGAAAATGGCCGCAATCCCATCCGCATCATCTGCGACAGCTCCCTGCGCACGCCATTCGACTCCCGGATTGTCCGGACAGCAAGGGAAATTCCAACGATTTTTGCCGCCTGCCATCCGCCGGATTCCCTCCGAAAGCGGTTCGAAGAGGCAGGCTGCCGGGTATTTGACATACCGGATCAGGACGGGCGCCCGGATCTGAACGCCCTGATGGAGCGCCTGGGCCGGGAAGGCATTGACAGTATCCTCCTGGAAGGAGGGGGAAATCTGAACTGGGCAGCGGTAAAGAGCGGCATTGTAAACCAGGTGCTGGCCTACATAAGCCCGAAGCTCCTCGGAGGCGCCGCCTCCCATACGCCGGTGGACGGAGAGGGATTTTCCGCCATTTCCCAGGCCCTCCCTCTCTCGGAGGTATCCGTCACGCCTCTCGGAAAAGATTTTCTCATACAGGGCATTGTCCGCAGCCAGGAAGGAGGCGATACCGCATGTTCACAGGAATCATAGAAGAAGTCGGCAGTCTGGAGGAAATGCGCCGCGGCTCCTCCTCGGTTGTCCTGTCCATCCGGGCGCAGAAGGTTCTGGAGGGAACCCGGATTGGAGACAGTATCGCGGTAAATGGAATCTGCCTCACGGTCACCGCGCTTCATCCCGGCCGCTTTGAGGCCTGCGCCATGCACGAAACCTTAAACCGAACCTCCCTCTCCGGCCTTCACCGGGGGAGCCGGGTCAATCTGGAGCGCGCACTCGCTCTTGGCGGGCGGCTCGGCGGTCATATTGTGGCCGGGCACGTAGACGGAACCGGACGGCTCTTAAAGATGCAGAGGGATGGGCCGGCCGTTCTTATTCAGATTCAGGCCGCGGAAGCCCTCCTGCGCTACATCGTGGAAAAGGGCTCTGTGGCCATTGACGGTGTGAGCCTGACCGTAGCGGGCATCTCCCGCGGCACATTCACCGTGTCCGTCATCCCCCACACGCTGTCCCAGACAACTCTCGGGGAACGGCGTCCCGGCGACGCGGTAAACCTGGAGACCGACGTGATAGGAAAATATGTGGAGCGTTTCTTGCTTTTCCCGCAAAACACGGCGGAGAGCACCCCGCCGCAGGGCAGCTCCATTACCTGGGAATTTTTGCAGCAGCACGGGCTTGCCTAGAGCGGGTTTGAAAATTCGTTCCCGCTCCGGAGCAATGCCGGAAAGGAGTTCAAAATGTATGCATTTAACACCATTGAAGAGGCCCTGGAGGCATTAAAAGCAGGGCGCATGATCCTGGCAACCGATGACCCGGACCGCGAAAACGAGGGGGATTTAATCTGCGCGGCCCAGTACGCGGACACAGCCGCTCTCAACTTTATGGCTGTGCACGGAAAAGGGCTGATCTGTATGCCCATGTCCCAGGAGTATGCGGCGCGGCTGAAGCTGCCGCAGATGGTTTCCCAAAACACGGACAACCACGAAACCGCATTCACCGTATCCATTGACCATGTGAGCACTGCCACCGGAATCTCCGCCCAGGAGCGCTCCGTCACCGCCATGAAATGCGCGGACCCCGCTTCCGCACCGGAGGACTTCCGCCGCCCCGGCCACATGTTCCCTCTCCTGGCCAGAAAAAACGGCGTGCTGGAGCGTGCGGGGCACACGGAAGCCACCGTGGACCTTCTGCGCCTTGCCGGCCTTAAAACCTGCGGCCTGTGCTGTGAGATCATGGAGGAGGACGGTACCATGATGCGCACGCCCCGGCTTATGGAGATGGCCAAGGCATGGAATATGCCCATTATCACCATAAAAGATCTGATTGCTTACCGGAAATGCCATGAAAAGCTGGTGGACCGCGTCACCGTCACCCGCATGCCCACGCGCTATGGAGATTTTACCGCATACGGATATGTGAACCGGCTGAACGGTGAGCATCATATCGCCCTGGTAAAAGGAGAAGTCGGTGACGGAGAGAATGTTCTCTGCCGCGTCCATTCCGAATGCCTCACCGGAGATGTATTTGGTTCTCTGCGCTGCGACTGCGGACAGCAGCTGGCCAGAGCCATGGAAGAGATTGATGCCCAGGGAAGAGGAATTCTTCTCTATATGCGTCAGGAAGGCCGGGGCATCGGACTGATCAACAAGCTCCGCGCCTATGAGCTCCAGGAACAGGGTATGGACACCCTGGAGGCCAATGTGGCTCTGGGCTTTGCCCCGGATGAGCGGGAATACTACATCGGAGCGCAGATTCTGCGGGATTTGGGTGTCCGGACCATTCGCCTGCTCACCAACAATCCGGACAAGGTCTACCAGCTCTCCGAATTCGGCCTGTCCATCACGGAGCGCGTCCCTATTCAAATTCATGCTACAAATTACAACCGGTTTTATCTGAAAACAAAGCAGCAGAAAATGGGCCACATCTTTAAAGAGCCTATCTGCTGACCGCCGAAATCACTACTCTGAAAGGGGAACCGTTATGAAAATTTTAGAAGGAAAACTCACAGAACATAACATCCGCATTGCCATTGTGGCCTCACGGTTCAATGAATTTATCACGTCCCGTCTGCTCTCCGGAGCACTGGACGGTTTAAAGCGGCATGACGTGAAGGAAGAAAACATTCATGTGGCTTGGGTGCCCGGCGCATTTGAAATCCCGCTTATTGCGTCACGGCTGGCGGCCAGCAAAAACTATGACGCGGTGATCTGCCTGGGAGCCGTCATACGCGGCAGCACCAGCCACTATGACTATGTGTGCAATGAGGTATCCAAGGGAATCGCCTCCGTCTCCCTGTCCACCGGCGTCCCTGTCATGTTCGGCGTTCTCACAACAGAAAATATCGAACAGGCCATCGAACGCGCCGGATCAAAAGCCGGAAACAAGGGCTATGACTGCGCCCTGGGAGCCATCGAGATGGTAAGCCTCATGCGGCAGATCTAAACCATTGTAACACTTCACTTCAGGCAGTTCCGCTTTGAGCCATTAATTTAAAAAACCCGTTGACAGCCCCGCCTTTTTTTATTATAATAGCATTCGTCAGCAAAATATTTCTGCGCGAGTGGCTCAGGGGTGGAGCACCACCTTGCCAAGGTGGGGGCCGCGGGTTCGAATCCCGTCTCGCGCTCTTTTTAATTGGGCGGAAACCTTGATTTTACAGGGTTTCCGTTTCTTTTTTGTGTCTTACTCCGCGCATCCTAACGTCCTGCCCCTGTGCCCGTTCCTTCTTTGGAAGCCGTATTCAGATACTCCATAATCCCCACATGAAGACTCCAGGCCAGCCGATCCTGGTATTCCTCCTGCTCCAGCCTTCTTGCCTCCTGCCTGTTGCTCAGGAATCCGCATTCCACAATGACGATCGGCTCCTTCACATGGAGAAGGAGATAATAATTCCCATTGGCCTTGGCCTGCCGGTGATTTTCCTCCCCCAGCACATAGTCAAACCGCCGCTGCAGAATCTCCGCCAGATATTTCCCCCTCTCCGAGGACTTATAATAGAACACCTGGCCTCCGGATACATCCGGTTCATGGTAACTGTTCTGGTGAACGCTGACCACCAGATCCGGCTCAGCCTCCTCTATGATCTCACATCTCTTTTTCATATCCGCAGTTTTTTTTCGGCTGTCACCCGCAGAGTAGAGGCCCTTATCGCCGTCCCTGGTGAGAACCACATCCACATCGGAGGCCTCCAGATAATATTTCAGCTTATTTACAATATCTAGGTTGATATCTTTCTCCAGCTGGCCGTCCACTCCCACTTTTCCGGGATCCTTCCCCCCGTGCCCGGCATCCAAAACAACGACCGGGCGGTTCTTGGGCTCCTGTTTTCCCTGTCCCAGCCCCTGCGCCGCCAGACTTCCGGAATGCCAGGATATCAAAGCCACCACAAAAAGCAGAAGCAGTCCCATAAACGTCTGCCACACGGATTGTCTCATAAGCGGGTCTCCCCAAATCCTTGATTCGCCGCCGCATGCTCCGGGCAGCGGCCTTTATTTCAGTATATTCAGACCCGCTCCAAAAATGAACCCGCCTCAATCCTGGGAAAGATAATTGTAATCCATCACCCCGTCCTCCACGATGCACTCCAGATATTGATAGAGAATCGCCGGGTAGCAGTACCGCCTCCACATCTCGTATCCCGGCTGGCCCACCGCTTCCTCCACAACCTCATAAGCTTTGCCTGCAAAATATGCCGCGTTCAGTTCCGCATAGACCCGGGACATCTCTTGTTTTTCTTCCTCGGTAAGCTGCACAAAGAGGCTTCCGGTCTCCTCCTCCCGCGAATCCTTCATGGCGTCATAGGCCTGATTATAAAATATACGCTTCAATGTCTGCGGTCCGTATGTATTAAAGTTCAGCAGATTTTCATCCTCTAAGCGCTGTTCCCTGGCCCATTTTTCCATATTCACCTGTCTGGTATAGTAGGAGAACGAACCGTCATCCATGTACTCCAGAACCCCGTACTGGCAGGGAGGGGTAGAGAGGGAGCTGGTGACAATCTCCCAGATTCCGATATCCATGTGCTGCATAAAATGCTGGAGATGCAGATGCCCGCTGACAAACAGGCCTATATTGTAGGATTCGAGCAGCTGCACCAGCTCCTCGCTGTGTTCAATGGTGCAGTCCTGGGTATACACCTTACTCTCTTCCAGAAGGTTGTGATGCGCTGCCGGGAGAAGATATATGCCGTTCTCCAATGATTCCTGGAGCTGCGACTCAATCCACTCATACGTCTCCGTCTTGATCATGCCGCCCACTTTATTTCCCGATTCATACTGACAGCTGTCCAGCATCATAAGGCGCATGGACGGTCCCAGATCATATGTATAGCTGAGAGAATAGGGATCTCTGCTCCATGCCTCCCGGTAACCGAACTCCTGGTAAATCTCTTCAAATTCCTCCGGCGTTACACGCTCCGCAGGCCTCCGGATGGGGCCCGAGTAGGAGGAAGCGCTGGGGTTGTTGATATCATGATTTCCCGGCATTACCACCACCTCAATGCCGCTCTTTTCCACCTCATCCAGCTTTTGGGCCAGAGCCTCATGGCTCTCCTTCTCTCCCTGCAGGGTGAGGTCTCCCGTGATGACCAGCACATCCGGCGTCAGCAGCTTGATCTCTTCAAAAGCCGCATCTGTAATTTCCCAGATATAGTTGGTCAGCTTTCCGTCCCCGTGCTCCACCATATTTTGAAATCCCTCTCCCATATCCGTGAGCGAAGATGCCATATAGTGGATATCCGTCATGATCACAATGCGTTTTCCGCCCTCCAGCTCCTCCGCCGGAACCTCCGGCTCCTGCGGAAACGGCACAATCTCCTCTGGCTGGGGTTCCGTGGGTTTAGCCGTTTCCGCCGGGGTCTCTTCCTCCTTCGACGCGGTGGGGAGGGCTGCCGTGCTCTCCTGCTTGTCCGTGATTATGCCGCAGCCTGCCGCAGACAGACAGATTCCCGCTGCAATCGCTCCTGCAATCCATCTTTCATGTCTCATATCCATCCTCCGCCCGTCACTCTACACGGGAAATAACCTCCCATATATCAGTCGTCTCAAATCCCAGCTTCCAACAGCCCACTCCTGCTATATCGTATTCATTAATCAGATCCACCTTCAGCCCCAGGGAGCGCTCCTCCTCCATCCAGATACGCTGAAGTCCGTTCTCATTTTCAACCTCTCCGTAGTATTGGCCCAGGTTCTCCTGCCACTCCAGCTGTACATTGTTCGTCTCCACCCACTCTCTGGCACTGGCAATCCCGTATGCTCTCGATGTAGTAGTACCGTCCTTTTCCGTCCACACCCGGGTATAGAAAGGAACACCGTTGATGACTTTTTCTTTCGGCACTTCCTCAATCGTATTTTCAATTCCCTCCCTCACAAAGGAAATAGAGGACACAGATCCGGCATCCCCTCCGGCATAGTGCTCATCATATCCCATCACGATCACATAATCCGCAAACACGCCCTGCTCGCTTCGGTTATAAAAGGACGTGTATTCCGAAGGAACGTAATTATCGACAGAAAGCACAAGTCCCCGCTGCCTGCAGGCAACCGACAGCTCCCGTATAAACTGTATATAATGCGGCCCTGCCTCAGACCGAAGGCTTTCAAAATCCAGGTTGAAACCGTCAAATCCGTAAGTATCGGCCTCTTCCATCAAATTATCAATAAGCCTTCTCCTGTTGGATGTGGAAGACATGAGCTCCTTTGTATCCAGGTTCTTCACGCTCTCCTCTGTGCTCACATTTTCCACCATGGCCCATACCTGCAGTCCCAGCTCGTGTGCCTTATCCACATATTCCCGATCCGCCAGGGATGTGTAGGTTCCGTCATTGGATGTCACATTAAACCATGTCGGCACTATCACATTCATCCCCTGAGCCACCGACGCGTACTCTTCCAGATCGTCGTTGGCCGCCTGGGTCGTCACCTGGTGAAATCCCAGACGCACCTTTTCGTCCATAGAAATACCGGTGTATACGGGCGCCTCGAAGCTGCTCACCGGCGTCAGCGTGCTCCGCTCTCCCAGCCTGCGGTTCTCGATATAACCGATATATCCGTCCTCCGTGCGCACCAGGGACCATTTTTCCATGGCTGAAAGGATCCGAAGATTATCCCCCTCGCGGACCTGGGTGATTACAGGGCTTTTCACGCCGCCGCGCTCCCTGACCATTCCCTCTCTCCTGACAGCCGCCTGCTCGTAGGGATCCCACTGTGTATCAATATATACCCGTTTAATCTGGCTGGTAGCAAAGGCCTCCGACCGAATATCCGTATAGTTTGCCACCAAGCCCAGAGAGAGATATGCGCCCTGGGAAGTCACTTTGATCAGCGGCCCGTTCTCCCCCTGTGTGGACGCATCCGCATATACAATCGTATCCGGGAGGGCATACACCAGCAGCTCCTCCCCTTCATCCCAGTAAAATCTCTGGTTCAAATAATCGTTCACCCATCCCACCGGAAGGTAAATCTGTCCGTCTTCGTAAATCCCTTGTTCCTCCTGAATCGTATTATCTAAAATCAATGCCACTCGATCTCCGCTGACTCCAAAAATACGGCTCTTATCCGCCAACTCGCTGGTGGGCATATAACGCGTTACATAGATCCAGCCCAGCCCGGCTCCCGCAGCTGCCAATAAAAGCAGCGTCAAAAGTACCCAGACCGCGCAGCCCGGCCCCTGTCTTCTCCTGTCCATGCCTTCCTCCCATCGTGAGTAATTGATTTCATTTTATCACGGCGCCGCATGGACATCAAGGGGCGGCCCAAAAAAGCCGCCCCGGAAAGGCGATGCCGGGACGGCAAACATGATCTGTCCGCGTGCGCTCTGGCTTTGGCTTATCAGGCAGAGATGGTTTCCCTTCTCAAAATGGCTGCGCACTTGTCAGATTGCTTTCAAAAGGTTTCTCTTCCGGAAGGCGGATCGCAGAGATAAACCTTATCGAAACGAATTTCTACCAGCTTTCCCTGCTCTGCTCCCACATAGTCTCCCATATAGAATCCTCCGTCTTCCCCGAACTCAAATATCCGCCCCCAATCCTTTTCCGGGCATTCCACCCCGTCCACCAGGATGCGGACACCCCGGTTTTTGTATCTCTTTAGTCCTTCCAGATACGTATTCTGCAATTTTTTCCGATCGCAGTACCCATTTCCTTTCATCTTATGGCCCCCTTCGGACAGCCGCTGTCCCGGCAGGAGGCATTCGTGACATATAACGCCGGAATCCGCCCGCTGTCCGTCCCTCTCTACTTTAAAATCCCCTCAAGCCAATCCTTTACCCTGCGATCCACTGCATACGCATCTACTGAAAGAGGAATTCTTTTTAGGGATATCCCAAACCGCTGCTCAATTTTTCTTCTTGTGTCTTCGCCGCCAAAGGCGGCCGCATAGATCCACCCGTTCCCCAGCCGTATCTCCCCGTTCAAAAATTCCAAAAATGCGTACAGCTTCCACTCCGTCAGGGATGCTGTCACTATTTTCGTCCCGCACCGAAGCCACTCTTCCCGTATCTCCCGCCGCATCTGTCCAAAATCAATGATTATATCATCATAAAGTCCCTCCATGCAGCCTGCCAGGATGCGCGGATTTCCTTCCTTATAATAATCTACCTCAAGGAGGGAGTATCCTCTGCGGAAGATCTCCTCTGTCTTCTGGCCGCTCCTTTTGTGTTCATCCGCACGCATCAGAATCTCTGCCGACGCAAAATCCCCATGAGGATTCCACTCAATTACAGCCGTTCTGCGCTGCATCCAGCTCACAAGGCAGTTTGCCATCTGAACTGCCAGATGTGTTGCTCCTGTTCCCCGGCAAACGCCGACAATACCGATCAGCCTCACCGTCTCCACCAGTCGAACCATCTCCTTTTTTCCTGGCGCAGGGGCAGAGAACGCTCGATCCGCTTCCAGACCGCCTGCAGAAAATCTTCCTGATGCCCCGGACGAAACGGATCCCTGTACTCGGGAGAACAGAATACGGATACTCCCTCCGGACAGCCTGACAGAGCTTTTCTGAGCCATGTTCTTTTCAAAAATCCCTCCGCTCCGCAGCGGAACACCAAGATTCTTTGTCCGCCCCCTTTTCCTTCCTTCAGTTCATCAAGCATACGGCCGGCCCGATCGCCCTCCCAGGGACTCGCCGCGGCGCAGCCTACAAAAACGGTATTTTCATCCTTCAGCACCCGAGCCGCTTCTTTCCATTCCAAGCCGAAGTCCTTCAGGATTACAGCAAATCCTTTTGCCTCCGGCAGCTTTGCGCCGGGACCATACCAAGGGCGCATCCAGCAGCCCTTCATACGGTATATCCCTCTTTTATCCGGGCGTGCCCGCAGGCTTTCCGCCATAGTCCGCACCGCCATGCTGCGGTTCTTTTCCTCATACAGCGCCCATATCCCTTTCCTGTCCAGCCAGCGGCATAGGCCAAAGGCCAGATGAGTCGTTCCCGCTCCCGGTCGGCTTCCCGCAAAAACTACGGTAAGAGACGGCGGTTCCTTTTTATCTTTTTCCGGCTTTTCCCCGGCAAGAAGCCTTTGCAGCGCCTCTGCCGCCTCCCCGGCGGTAGAATAGCGCTTTTCCATATCTTTTTCCATACATCTGCTGATGATATCCGCAAGCGGCTTCGATAAAGGATACGGCTGTCCGTCCTCTGTACGCAGGGTTCCCTGCAGCATAAATCGGAGAACTGCACCAATGGCATAGATATCCGTTCTTGGATCCAGTGTACGGTCAGGGTCATATTGTTCAGGGGCCGCACATCCAACTGTCCCGTATCGTCCCAAGCGGTCCGCCGCTCTGCCCGCCGACGCATGGTCAAAGTCAATCAGCCGAACGGTTCCGCCGCAGATCATCAGATTATTAGGTTGTAAATCCAAATGTAGTATGGGGGGGTCGCATGCAGAATGCATGTATTCAACCAGAGAGCAGATCTGCAGTCCATAACGAATTGCCTCTGCATCCTGAAGAGTGCCCTGATCCCTGATCAGAGCGTAAAGAGAATGCCCTTCCAGATATTCCTCGATCAAATAAAAATGCTCCTCATCTTCTTCCAAGTCGTAAACTAGGGGAATCCCCGGATGACGCAGTTCCTTCAAAATAAGCGCTTCCCTTCGGAATGTCTCATAATCTACCTGCGCCTTGGATACGCACTTGATTGCCCGGTACTCTTCCAGCCCTATATGGACTGCCAGCCATACGGTTCCGGTTCCCCCGGAACCAGCCTTTCCAAGCAGCCGGTACTTTCCAAATAAAAGATCTCTCCTGTCTCTCCCTCCTCTCTTTTCCCGCCATCTCTTACCATGATTATAAACCGGGATCCGCCGAAATGTCTATAGCCGTTAAAACGGCTATACGAATAAAAACAGTTTAAATATTCACTAAAAAATTATATCTGTCCGGCCGTGCATGCTCCTGGACGGGATGCAGAACAGCTGACATGCTGCAAAAATTTGCTGCAAAATTTTTATAAATTTTTCTCTTTCTGGATTGATATTTCCCCCCGTTATGTAGTATATTTAAATTGTAGAAGTCTATCTATTTCTAAATTTGATACGGAACAGGAAGTGATACGATGAAGATAGAGAGAATTAATGATAATCAGATACGCTGTACCCTGACCAGCTTTGATTTGAGCGCGCGCAATATCAATCTGATGGAGCTGGCCTACGGCACAGAAAAAGCGCGTAAGCTCTTTCGGGAGATGATACAGAAAGCATCCAATGACGTCGGCTTTGAGGCGGAGGATATTCCTCTCATGGTGGAAGCCATTCCTCTCCCTGGCGAAAGTATCATGCTGGTTATTACAAAGATAGAAGATCCTGAGGAACTGGACACACGGTTTTCCAAATTCTCACCCTATGGGGAGGATACAGCGGGCGCAGCCGCCTCGCAGCTGGCCAGCGAGTTTCTCGAGGGCGCCCAGGCTTCCCTGGAGTACCTGGGATCCTCCATCCCTAAGGAGATTGCCGAAGAAGCGGCCGGATCTACCGATGGCTCTGCGGAAAACGCAGCGTCGGAGGTCTGCCGGATCTTCCGATTTGACAGCCTTGACCGGGCCGCGGAGGCTTCCCGGGCTGTCTCCGGCATATGGACGGGCTCCAGCACCCTGTACAAGAAGCCGGAAAGCCGGCAGTATTATCTTGTGCTCCGGCACGCAGGCAGTGCGGACTTGGCATTTTCCCGCATTTGCAATATCCTGGCGGAATATGCCGTAAAGATTCAGGGCGAACATGCCAGCGAAGCATATTTTAAAGAGCATTATGAGGTATTGATACCCGATCATGCACTTGAAAATCTTATAAAAGTTTAAAGAGAACGCTTTCAGGAAATTTCCTGAAAGCGTTCTCTTTCGTGCACCGCAGGCTTAAAATACTGAGGATACTGTTCCCGGAATCTATGCTCGTTCGGGCGCCAGCGGTTCAGATGCCTTTCCATGGCTTCCGCCGCCTTCTTTTTGTCCTTCGCGGCGATCGCCTCAATCAGTTCCCGGTGATCCTCGATAATTGTCCGATCCTTTACTGTGTTAACCGACAGGCTCCGGATTCTGTCGTAGTGAATCGCCAAGCGGCGGCACATATTGTAAGTCAGCTCCTTGCGGCAGAGAACAAAAAGGATTCTGTGCATTTCATTATCAAGCTCCAACAGCTTTTTCGGAGATCCCTCCTCCATATAAAAGTTTTGGAGTTTTACATTTTCACGAAGCTGCTCTATGTCCTCCGGCGCCGCCATATCACAGGCAAGCTCTGCTACCGCTTTTTCCAGAAGAAGCCGCAAAAATCTGGCCTCCTCCACCAGATCTACATCAATCAGAGCGATACGCATTCCCTTCTGCGGAAAAACTTCAATAATGCGTGACTCTTCGCTGAGCTGGATCACAGCCTCCCGCACCGGCGTCCGGCTGATACCGATCCGGCGCGAGAACTCCATGTCATTGAACGGGGAGCCCGGTTCCAGATCCAGAGAAATAATATTTTCCCGGATAACCCGGTAGGCATACGCCCTGGCTGTCTCCCCATATCCGCGTGTATCTATCTTCATTCCGCCGCCTTACTGATTTGCCTTTACAATGGCCTCCCACAGGCCGTTCAGATAGCATGCTCCCAATGCCCTGTCATACAGGCCGTAGCCGGGCATAGACACCTCGCCCCAGATAGCCCGCCCGTGATCCGGACGCATAATTCCGTCAAAGCCAATGTCATAGAGCGCCTTCATAATTGCATACATATCCATGCTCCCGTCCGCGGACAAATGAGCCGCCTCCTGGAAATCCCCGGGGCCATTGTACTGCAGATTTCTCACATGGGCAAAATGAATTCTTCCTTTGAGAGAGCGAATGATATCCGGAATATCATTGTCCGGATTGCTTCCCAGAGATCCGGTGCACAAGGTCACCCCATTAAAAGGAGCGTCTACCGCCCTCATAAGTTTTAAAAGCTGCTCCTTGCCGGTGATAATCCGGGCCAGGCCGAACACGGGCCAGGCAGGGTCATCGGGATGAATCGCCATCTTTATATCGTACTTCTCGCAGACCGGCTGAATCGCCTTGAGAAAATAAACCAGGTTGTCAAACAGCTTATCCGCCGTCACATCCTTATACATCGCAAAGAGCTCTTTGATCCGGGCCATACGCTCCGGCTCCCATCCGGGCAGCTCAAAGCCATTGGACTTCTCTCCCATGGATGCAAACATATTCTCCGGGTTAATCTTATCGATTTCCTTCTGGTCATAAGCCAGCACCGTAGAACCGTCGGGGCGTACCTTCGCTAAATCGGACCGTGTCCAGTCAAACACCGGCATAAAATTGTAGCACACCACATGAATGTCCGCCTGTCCCAGCCGCTCCAGGGTGGTGATATAGTTTGCGATGTACCTTTCCCGCTCCGGAATTCCCACTTTAATGGCATCGTGGATATTCACGCTCTCAATTCCCAGAACCTTAAGACCTCTTTCCTCCACATACGCCTTCATCTGCTGGATGCGCTCCATCGGCCACGCTTCTCCTGCGGGGATGTCGTACAGAGTGGTAATAACCCCTTTTACTCCCGGAATCTGGCGTATCTGCTCCAAAGAGACAGAATCTACGCCCTCCCCAAACCAGCGCAATGTCATGTCCATCGATTAAATCCTCCTTCTCAAATTTTTATTATATTGATTCGGCATGCCTCCGGCTCAAAACAATATACTAATATATTACTATTAAAATAATCCATCGTCAAGTCTTCTGACGCAAAACCCTCTCCGCAAAAACCTCGATCTTTTGCCGCAGTCTTCGGGAGAGGGTTGTTACAAAACTCATCTTACCGGTCAGCCAGAACCTCGTTCATCTTGGAAACCAGGTCATCACAGTCAATGTTGTGAACCATGCAGGCTTCCTCTAAAGACTCGCCCTGGGATGCGGGGCAGCCAAGGCAGTGCATGCCGGCGCCCATGAGCATTGAGGGAATCAGTTCGTCCATCTGAATCAGTTCACCGATCAGCATCGTCTTATCAATCTTCATGGCAATACCTCCTGTATGCTATCTCTTGTTATTCGCACATAATCGGATATTTCTCAAAATCCTGCGCTTTTATCATCATAATACCTTTTGGCCATTTTGGCAAGCCCCAGTACCGCAGAGCGCGTCAGGAAATTGCGGTCTTTTGCGGCCCGCGTCCGGCGGCCGCAGTTTGCCCCTGATTGTAAAATCTGCCATCCCATGCTAAAATACTCTGTAGTGCATTATCAGGAGGATTTTTTAATTATGAATGCATTTCCAAATCCCGGAGAATCCCTCCACGGCTTTACTCTTATGCAGACCGGAACAATCGGCATGCTGGGCGCGCGGACAGCGGAATTTATTCACACCGCCAGCGGCGCGCAGCTTTTATATATTCAAAACGACGACCATGAGCTGGGATTTAACATTATCTTCCGCACACCCCAGCTGGACGACGCGGATTCCTGCCATATTTTGGAGCATCTTATTCTCTGTTCCTGCAAGAAATATCCCAGCCGGGATATTTTTTTCGACATGGACAGCAGCAGTTTTGCCTCCTTTATGAACGGAATCACGGACAATACCTACACCTGCTATCCGCTGTGCACCCGAAGCCAGGAGCAGCTCATCCGTCTGGCCGATGTGTTTTTATGCTGTATGGAGGCGCCGGAAGGGCTGGAAAATGAAAATTTCTTTCTCCGGGAGGGAATCCGTTATGAGCTGGAGGGCGAGAAAGGCCCCCTCACGCTTCAAGGAACGGTATTCAGCGAGGACTGGGGCCATTTGACGGATATCCTGGAAAATGCCGACAGCAACACGGCCCGGGCCCTTTATCCCGGCCACACTGCTTCCCATCTTCTTGGCCGCGCGCATTTTCATTATAAAGAGGTCTCATTTGAACAGGTAAAAAAGGTATTTTCCCAATTTTACTCCTACTCCAACTGCCTCGTGGTCCTCTACGGTGCTATGGATTATGAGAAAATTCTGGACTTCCTCCACAGGGAACATTTTTCCAAGTATCCGGCCGGCTCGGACATGGCGGCAGGAAATGGCTCCGAACCTCGCCTCAGCCCCGTCCAAGCGGCCGCGCACCGGGCCCTCGCACTCTTTGGCCAGCCGCCGGCCCCAGGCTTTCGTGAAATCTATGCTCAGAGCCCGGCCTACAAGGACAGCCCGAAGGATCACGCTTCCATTCTGGACTATGCCATTGATTTATCGGATGTAAGCCAGGAAGATCTCCTGTACTGGGATCTGCTGGCAGACATGCTGGACAGTGATATTTCCCCTCTGCAGCAATGCGCGCGGGAAGAGGGCCTTAACAATGCCTTGGAGGTCTACGCCGACCTGGGCGCCCGGCCCTCCCTGCGCTTCCGGCTGCACAACGGGGATTCTGTCCAAAAAGATTCCTTTCTGCGCTGCATCCGGAATTCTCTGAGAATCGTGAGCGAGGAAGGTCTTTCTGAAAAGCTGGTTTGTGCATCCTTAAAAGAAAAACGGCTTTCCGACTGCCTGACCCGGGAATCTTCTCATCTTGGCTTTCATATTTCCGAAGAGATCGGGCACTTCTGGAGTGTCACGGGGCGGACAGATTATTTTCCCCTTTACGAAAAAGCCCTCGCAGCATTCAGCGAAGACAGATTCCAGGCCATTCCCCGGCGTCTGGCCGCGCGGGCCCTGTCTCCTAGGGCCTCTGCCTTCTGCCTCACCGCTCCGGCTCCCGGCATGGCTGAGGCCATGGAAAAAGAAAAGGAGTGGTATTTAAAAGAAAAATTAGAGGCTATGCCGCCCGGGGAGCGGGCAGATCTCGCGGAGCAAACCCGCCGTTTTCGGGTATGGAGCCAGGAAGAGAAAAGCTGTCGGGACTTTCTCATCAGCCCCAGCGAGCTTCCGGAGCCGGAAAAGGAGCCCGCGTTCACAATCACCCAAAAAAACGGCATTACGCTCTACGCAGCCCCGGCCCCCGCGGCAGGTCTCGGATGCTATCAGCTCTTTTTTGATCTGAGCGGGCTTGCTCCCGAGGACTGGAAATACCTCTCCCTCTATCAGCTTCTTCTCACAGAACTGGATACCGGGCATTACTCCGTAGAAGATCAGAAAGCCTTGGAACAGGAATACCTTCATGGCTGTGCATTCGACGAACTCTATCCGGGAAAAGAGGCCGGCGGCGGCAGCCGCCCCATGATGAGTGTCGTCTGGTACGGATTTTCGGAGGATTTTGACAGCAGCCTCGGTCTTCTTCTGGATATCATGACCGGTGCCCATTATGAGGACAGCGAAACCATCATCCGGGTTCTGGAGAAATATCTGCCGGACTATGACCTGGCCCGGCCGGAAAGCACCTCTTCCCTGGCCTATGCTCTGGCCGAAAGCTGGCTGCGCCACAGCAGTCTCTTCCGTTTTCATCTGAACAGCCCGGACATTTATTATTTTCTCCGGGATATCTTGGATCGGCTTCAAAAAGATCCGCATTGGATCTCTGTACTGGCAGAAAAGCTCCGGGAGGTAGCTGCCGCTGCGGTCTGCCGAAGAAATCTGATTTTTCTTTCCGCAGCGGAGGAGGATGCGCTCCCCTCCATACAGGAACAGGCACTGGCACATCTTTCCCTGCTGCCGGAAGGCAGAGAAAAAGCCATGGCAGCGCTCCCGCGGATTTCCCGCCGAATCGGCGCCGTGACTGACAGTCCCTCTCTTGAAATACGCCTTCTGGGAGATTTCCGCAGCGATGCGGACTTCAAAGGGCGTTACCTCCCCTTCCTCCTGGCAGCCGGAGACAAATACATAAAGCCCGGCGTCCGATATCAGGGGGAAGCCTACGACAGCGGCGTAGATATCTATCTGTCCGGCGGATATTTTACTCTGTGGAGCACGGCGGACTCCCGGGCGGATTCCACCATCCCTCTGCTTTTGTCCTCCGGAAAATCCCTGGAAACCCTGGACATCTCCCCGGAGGATTTGGCCGGCTATATTTTAAGCGCCTACTCCCAGGTACTCCCGCCTTCCGGCGTTCTCGGCCGCCCTATGGCTGCCATGCGCAGGCATCTGGCAGGCATCCGGCCGGAGGATCTGCAGGCCATAGCCGCCGACATTCCTCTGGCGGATCTTTCCTGCCAAAAAGAGGCCGGTCAGGCCATCAGCCGCCTAATTAGACAGGGAGCTCTGGCCGCTGCGGGAAATGAGGGATGCCTGCTGCGGGCAAAGAACCTTTTTGATGAAATATGGTTCATCCGCAGGACGTGAGACACCGTTTCGGCGGCCGGCAAACGGATGCGGGCGTATCCGTTTGCCGGCCGCCGGATTAAGAACCATGAATTTAAATTCTCCATTTACATCTCATAATTATTTTATAATTCATTAATTGACACAAATTTATCAAATATTTGTTAATTTTTTAATTAAATTGACAGTTAAAGTGCCGGTGATATAATAAAAGCAGATACAAATCATCGGCTATTTTTATATAAAAATATAAACTTTATGGAAAGGAGAGAGCAACATGTCAGATGTAAAACTTCAAGACAAATACCAGCTTTTTATCGGCGGCGAGTGGAAAGATGCTTCTGATGGGGCAGTATTCACCACTACTTGTCCGGCGGACGGACGGGTTCTTGCACAGTGTGCGGAGGCGACCAGGGACGATGTGGATGCGGCTGTAGAAGCCGCCTGGAAAGCCTTCCCCGCCTGGAAAAAATCATCTGTCAGTGAACGGGCGGCAATTCTCAACAAGATCGCTGATAGTATTGATGCCAACACAGAGCATCTTGCCATGGTAGAGACCATGGACAACGGAAAGCCTATACGTGAAACCATGGCCGTTGATATTCCTTTATCTGCCCAGCACTTCCGCTATTTTGCGGGCTGCATCATGGCAGAGGAAGGGAGCGCAAGCATGTTGGGCGAGAATACACTGAGCCTCATTCTGCGTGAACCGATCGGAGTCGTGGGGCAGATTGTTCCCTGGAACTTCCCCTTCCTGATGGCTGCATGGAAGCTGGCCCCGGTACTCGCCAGCGGCTGCTGCACCGTATTTAAGCCCTCCAGCTCCACCCCATTAAGTGTTCTGGAACTTGCCCGGCTGATTCAAGATGTGATTCCGGCCGGCGTATTTAACGTAATTACAGGCTCTGGCTCCAAATCCGGCCAATATATGCTGGAACACAAGGGATTCCGCAAGCTGGCCTTTACCGGTTCCACAGAAGTGGGACGCAATGTAGCTATTGCTGCGGCGGAGCGCCTGATTCCTTCTACTCTGGAGCTGGGCGGAAAGTCTGCCAACATTTTCTTTGAAGACTGTGACTGGGAGATGGCGATGGACGGCCTGCAGATGGGAATTCTCTTCAATCAGGGGCAGGTGTGCTGCGCCGGCTCCCGGGTATTCGTACAGGAGAGTATCTATGACCGGTTTGTGGAGGAGGCTGTAAAACGCTTTAATCAGGTAAAAGTAGGGCTTCCCTGGGAGCCGGATACTCAGATGGGCAGCCAGATAAGCAAGGGGCAGATGGCCAAAATATTGAGCTACATAGACATCGGCAAAGAGGAGGGCGCCAAGGTTCTCTGCGGCGGTTTCCAGGTGACGGAAAATGGGCTGGATAAGGGCTGCTTCTTACGCCCCACGCTTTTAGGAGATGTGACTAACCAGATGCGGGTGGCGCAGGAAGAAATATTCGGCCCCGTAGCCTGCGTTTTAAAGTTTAAGACAGAAGACGAAGTAATTGCTATGGCCAATGACAGCGAATACGGTCTGGGCGGCGCTGTCTGGACCAGAGATATCAACCGGGCCATCCGGGTAGCCCGAGCGGTGGAGACCGGACGCATGTGGGTGAATACCTACAATTCTATTCCTGAGGGCGCACCTTTCGGCGGCTACAAGACCTCGGGAATTGGCCGGGAGACGCACAAGGTAATCCTGGAGCACTACACCCAGATGAAGAATATTATGATCAATCTGAGTGAAGCACCCACTGGTTTCTATCCTCCGAAAGCAGAGTAGGACGGCGGCCGTTTTGTTTCTTAAACATGAAACTTTCCGCGCTATATAATGGGATCGCAATGAGCGGCGGCTGACAATCGGCCGCCGCTGCGGTTAAATAATTTATGATACGATACAAGAAGTGCCGGTCTGCAATCTGAAGCGATACAGAATCCCGGCGCCTTTTGTATCATTTTATTTTGCGCATACAAAGGATATGCGCCTTTTTGCTGGCAAAATTATTGCCGTAAATTAGGTTGAGCCGGCAAAACTGGCCTTCCGCCAATCCCACCGGCTTAGTAAGAAATTCACTCTATGTAAAAAGCTCTGACTGCTTGTTTATGGTTTCAGTATAAGGGACATTTGTGACGGAAGTTTGGACAGATACTAAACTCTTTCTAAAGAGATTTAAAAAATTCTGACATATTATGGATTCCTTTTTGCACGGAGCGTTTCCTCCCCGAATCCTCAGAAAATCTTTCGAATTTCTTTCGTTGACATATAATATTATATAATATATAGTATAGGCAGAAGCAGTTCCGCAGGATGCATTGTGCGGAACCATCATGATTCATAAAAAAGAGGGATGCATATGGTATTTAACACAGGCTCCGCTCTTCTGGACGCCATTGTCCTCGCAGTGGTCTCCACAGACGCGGATGGAACGTACGGATACAAGATCACCCAAGATGTGCGTCATGCCATTGATATATCGGAATCCACCCTCTATCCCGTGCTGCGGCGTCTTCAGAAGGAAGACTGCCTTGCCGTCTACGATATGGCGATTGACGGGAGAAACCGCCGGTATTACAAGCTGACGGAAAAGGGACGGGTTCAGCTCAAGCTGTACTGCGGGGAATGGGCCGCCTATTCCCAGAAAATCAGCCGAATCTTTAAGGAGGCCAGGATATGACCAGGGATGCATTTATGAAAGAACTTGCGTACCTGCTCCAGGATATGGATACGGAAGACCGGCAGGATGCGCTTCAGTATTACAATGATTACTTTGACGAGGCCGGACCGGATCGAGAGCCGGAGATTATAAAGGAGCTGGGGAGTCCGGAGCAGCTTGCCTCTATTATCCGTTCCAATCTGAACGGAGAATTAAGAGATGGGGGCGAATTTACCGATACCGGCTATAAGGATCAGCGGTTTGCACGGCCAGGCAGCGAGATGCCCCCGGCTGAACAGGCTTCCGGCCGGGGCTGCTCCCATGCATCAGCCGGCCCCGAAACAAAAAATTCCTCTGGCCCGGCTGCGGGGGAAAGGGAGCAAAAACCCCCCTTTACAAGCCGGCCGCTGAAAATCTTTTTATGGATCGTTCTGCTGGTTCTGCTCTTTCCCGTCCTTCTGGGCGTGGGAGGCGGGCTCCTCAGCATTCTCGTGGGGATTGCAGGGCTTCTGATCGGCCTGTTTCTGATTTTGGGCCTGTGTACCCTGGCTTTTCTCGCCGCAGGAATCGTTTTGATTCCCTTCGGACTGGCCGTTATTTTTTCACAGCCATTAAGCGGACTCATGACCGCCGGTACAGGACTCATTTTCCTGGGAGGAGGGCTTCTTCTTTTATCCCTGTCTCTCCTGTTTTACGGGCGGTTTATCCCCTTTGTCCTGGGTAAATCCGCAGATGCCCTGGACCGGCTGATCCGCGGGAGGAGGGTTCAATTATGAAAAAATTGATTCGGCGCTGTGCCTCTATGGGCGCTGTCTTTCTGTTGACCGGCTGTATCATCACGGCTGCAGCTGCCGGTCTGGGCGGTTCGCTTCCCGGCTATCGTTTTCATCCTCTTCGCGGCCTCTTTCTTCTGGAAGAACGAGCCGATGACTTTTTTGACAGCCTGGAAGACCGGCTGGACCAGATCTTTGACCGGGATATATGGGAACATCACCGGGAAAACAAAGAATACCGCCGAGAACACATGAGAAGCGCTCACTGGCTTTAGAACGCTCAAGGAAAGGAGATACGTATGGATAGAAAATTATACCGCTCCAGCCGGGATCATATGCTCTGCGGCGTATGCGGAGGCCTTGGAGAATACCTTAATGTCGATCCCACTATTATCCGGCTGATATGGGCTATCTGCACGGTGTGCACCCTGTTTTTCGGGATCGTGGCCTATCTTGCGGCCGCCATCATTATACCTTCCGATCAGCATCGCTGCTAGCCGGAGAACCGGCTGCCGACAAGAGCTTTCGGTAGCCGGAGGGAGTCATACCCGTAACGGACTTAAACACACGATTGAAATGCGTGATATTCGAAAAGCCCGTGGCTTTGCTGATCTCCGTAATATTTCTGTCTGTCTCCATAAATTTGCGCTGGGCATTCATAATTCTTGTGACGTTCAGATATTGAATAATGGTGCTGTTTGTGTATTTTTTAAATTCCCTGCACAGATAATAGGGACTGACATAAAATCTCTGGGCCAGGCTGTCCAGGGTGATATCTTCCTGGTAATGGGTGTGTATATAATTGATAACCTCTCCCATCCGGCCCTTCTTTTCTTCTTTTACCGGCGTTTGAATCTGACGGACAATAATCAGAAGAATCATATTCAAAAGCGTATGGCTGTACAGCTCCGACAGGCTTCCCTGCTTCTCCTGCTCACTGAGCAGGCCCTCCAGCATCCGATGGATCAGATGCTTGGTACGCATATCCGGTTTATACACTCCCGTCCCTTCTTCCAGAATGTGAAGCAGAGAAGGAGAACTCACCTCCTCCTTGCGGAAATAGAGCAAAAGCCGCTTAAACTCTACGTTTTTTTCTCCATAGGAGTGGTGCATCATGTAGGGAGGAAAGATCAGAAATTCTCCCGGATAAATCTTATAGAGCCGATCCTGGATCATATGATACCTCTCCCCTGCTTCCAGATAATACAGTTCAAAGTAATCATGATAATGAGATTTAGCCATATTATCATTCACTCCGGCTATCCGCTCACTCGCAATGCTGTATCCCTGCGCCATCATAATCCCCGCCTGGTCGATCATATATACCCTCCCCATTCTCTAGTAAAAACCGCGAATCTCTTGAATTCTTTTTATCGTATTTCCAACACTTTTTCTTCTATATTGTTTTTACACCAAAACAATCCCTTTCGTCTCGTTAAAATATCATAAATTTTATTCTTTTTCATCCCAGATATATGCTCTCTTTTCATGTTAAAAGCAAGATATGTTGAAAAACAGCCCTTTCACCGCAATTTTTGTCTAGTTTCTCCTCCGTCATTTTACTATCATTGTGTCATAAAACCGGTTTTAAAAAATAAGGAGGCAGAAATTTTATGAAGGTATGCACAAGTGCCAGCACAGTTAAGCAGGAAAACGGATACTTTTCCGTCACAACAAATGCGGCGGAAATCCGAATCTGCTTCTTGACTGACTCCATTGTTCGCATCCGGGCAGGTTTTGACGGGGATTTTTCCGAGGAATCCTACAGTCTGGTGACAACCGCCTGGGAGGACAGAATGGATGATTTTATGAAGGGCCGCAGAAAGCGGATTGAACCTGCCTGCGCCAGCCTGAATGATGGGGACATGCAGGCGGTAATTCAGGGGAAAAAGCTCCGGGTGGTGGTGGAAAAGGAACCCTTCCGCATCTGTGTATTTGATGAAGAGGGGACTATGCTCCATGCGGACATCGTAGATCTTGCCTATCAGGAAGACTCCAATCACCGCAGAATTCACACCAGCGAGATATCGCCTGACGACTGCTTCTACGGCTTTGGTGAAAAGAGCGGGGAGTTTAACAAAGCCCAGAAATTTATGGGAATGAGCCCCAAGGACGCCATGGGCTACAATCCCAAGGAGACGGATTCTCTCTACAAGCACATTCCTTTCTACATCAAATTAAACCGGGCTACGAAAAAGGCCGCAGGCTATTTCTATCACAACACCTATGAGTGCGACTTCGATATGGGACGTGAGAAAAGTAATTATTGGAAGATGCACAGCCGCTACCGGGCGGACGGCGGGGATATCGACCTGTTCTTAATTGCCGGCCCCTCGGTGCGGGAGGTTGTGGAGCGCTACACGGATCTTACAGGAAAATCCGCTATGCTGCCCAAGTATGCCCTGGGCTATCTGGGCTCCTCCATGTACTATCCGGAGCTTGAGGCAGACTGCGACGACGCCATCACGGAATTTATTGACACCACCAAGGAGGAAGGCATCCCGGTAGACGGCTTCCAGCTCTCATCCGGCTACTGCGCCATTGAGACGGAGCAGGGAATCAAGCGCTGCGTGTTCACGTGGAATAAGAAGCGCTTTAAAGACCCGAAAGATTTCTTCGCACAGATGAAGAAGAGGGGCGTATGCGTATCTCCCAATGTGAAGCCGGGCATTCTCCTTGTTCACCCCAAGCTGGAGGAGATGAAGGCCAAGGGCATGTTCATCCGGGACAGCGTGAAGGATACACCCGGCATCGGCACCTGGTGGGGCGGCAAGGGCATGTTTGTGGACTTTACAAATAAAGACACACGCGAAAACTGGAAGGCCATGTTAAAAGAGAATGTGCTGGAGTGCGGCACCAGCTCCGTGTGGAATGACAACTGTGAGTACGACAGCTTAGTTGACAAGGACTGCCGCTGCTCGTTTGAGGGGAAAGGCGGCACCATCGGTCAGTTAAAGTCCGTTATGTCCAACATCATGTGCCATATCACGGACGAGGCGATCCATGAGACCTACCCCAATACCCGCCCTTACATCGTATGCCGCTCCGGGCACTGCGGCATCCAGCGCTATGCTCAGACCTGGGCCGGCGATAATCTGACCTGCTGGGATTCTCTGAAATACAACATCGCCACCATCCTGGGCATGAGTTTGTCGGGCGTGGCCAATCAGGGCTGTGATATCGGCGGATTCTACGGGCCGGCGCCCGAGGCAGAGCTTCTGGTGCGCTGGATCCAGAATGGTATTTTCCAGCCCCGCTTCTCCATCCATTCCACCAACACGGACAATACCGTGACCGAGCCTTGGATGTACAGCGGCTGCAAGGATTATATACGGGACGCCATCAAATTCCGCTACCGTCTGTTCCCCTACCTGTACTCCCTGATGGAGCGCTCCCATGAGACAGGACTTCCCATTATGGAACCCCTGTGCAGCGCTTTCCAGAATGACCCTGCCTGCTACGAGGAGGGCGTGGACTTCATGTTCGGCGACTCTCTTCTGGTAGCCAATGTGGTGGAGAAGGGCGCCAAAACCCGGAAGGTATACCTGCCTGCAGGTGAAACTTTCTATGATTTCTACACACGCATGCCCTATGAGGGCGGGCAGACCATCGAGTTCCCTGTGGACTTAGGCAGCATCCCGCTGTTTATCCGCAGCAATGCCATTGTACCTATGGCTTCCAACCAGATGTACAATCTGATGAACGAGACGGTAACCGGCATAACGCTCCTGTGCGCCGCTGATAAGGATAATTCCTTCACTCTGTATGAGGATGACGGCGTAACCATGGATTATGAAAAGGGGCAGTATGTAAAGACCTTCATCACCTTAAAAGCCGGCGAAAAGACTACCCTGGATTTTGTGCGTGAGGGAAGCTATGAGAGCACGGCGGACACCATGGCCATCGACATGATTCACCGGGAGAAATCTCCCTTCTGGGTGACAGTGGACGGTAAGCTGGTTCCCCATTACCTTCACAGGCGCAAGTTTGAGGAGGCGGAATGCGGCTGGTATTACAGTCAAAGCCTCAAATCCGTGCAGATAAAATATAAGAATCCGAAAAAGGATTACCAGGTTGTCGTGTCCTTTGAGCAGTTTGACTTAATAGGTATGTAAAAAGAAAGGGGATTTTAAATATGAAGAAATTTGCAGCAATTGCGGCAGCCTTCGGCCTTTCGGCTCTGGCGCTGTCCGGCTGCGCCTCCTCCGGCGCCGCCACCAGTGCCCAGGCAACGGCGGAGAACCCCATGGTTCTCACCCTGGCCCACGGCTTAAGCGAAAGCCATACCGTGCACATTGCCATGATGGAGTTTGCCCAGAAGGTAGAGGAGAGAACCAACGGCCGCATTCAGGTAAAAATTTTCCCCAATGGCCAGCTTGGCTCTGAGACAGAGAACATGGAACAGCTCATGGCAGGGGTTATCGCTATGACAAAGGTTTCTGCCCCCGGCCTCGCAACCTACAACGAAGCGTATCACACCTTCGGCCTTCCCTACCTGTTTGATGACACGGAAGATTTTTATCACAAGATGGATTCCCAGCAGATGCGTGACTTCTTCCTATCCACAGCGGACGATGGGTTTGTGACCCTGACCTACTACACCTCGGGTGCCCGCTCCTTCTACACCAAGGACAGGGCCATCCGTACGCCGGAGGATCTGCACGGGCTTAAAATTCGTGTCCAGGACATGCAGTCCCAGACCGATATGCTCGAAGCCCTTGGCGGCATTCCCGTAGCTATGTCCTATGGTGATGTGTACACATCCCTCCAGACCGGAATCATTGACGGAACGGAAAATAATGAGACCGCCCTTACCACCGGCAAACATGGAGAGATCTGCAAGGTATTCTCAAAGGACGAGCATGCCATGATCCCTGACGTTATGGTTATGAGCGCACAGATCTGGAACAATATCAGTCCCGAGGATCAGCAGATTATCCTGGAAGCTGCCTATGAGTCCACGGACAGTCATAAAATTGCATGGGATGCGGCCATCCAAGAAGCCGTCCAGGAAGCCCAAGACACGATGGGAGTCACCTTTGTGGAGGACGTAGACAAGGAAGCCTTCCGGGAAGCCACCGCCGGCCTGGTTGACGAATACTGCGCGCGGTATCCCGGCGTACAGCAGATGGTTGACCTCATCAATTCCGTAGAGTAAAGGGGGAGTTTTCATGAAAGAGTTTTTGACGACTGTTAAAAAGTGGATGATCTTCTTTTTGTCCCGCATCGCAACCGTACTTTTGTCCTTTATGACCATACTGGTTCTGTACCAGGTATTTACCCGCTACGTGTTAAACAACCCTGCAGCCTTCACAGAAGAGCTTGTACGTTATTCCCTGATTTGGACCAGTTTTATAGGCGCAGCTTATGCGTTCAGCAGCCGGGATCACATGGCTCTGGTCATTCTCCACGACAGTTTAAAACCCTCCGGCCAGAGAGTCCTTATGATTTTTATCGATACCTTGATCCTGCTGTTTGCCATCCTGATTATCACCATCGGCGGATTTAAACTGGCTGTCAGCGCCCGCCAGGAATTCTCTGCCCTTTTGGGAATTCCCAGAAGTTTGGTATATGCCATGGCACCTATTTCCGGAATTTTCATCATCCTTGCCCAGATTATCAACCTGTATGAGGATGTTACCGGAACCAAGATTGAATAAGGAGGGATTTGCGTAATGAGTCTAGGTCTTACAACTATTGTCCTGTTCGCGGTCTTCATCGCCCTGCTGTTTTTGGGGTGCCCGATTTCCGTAGGTATTGTTATCTCATCCATCGTAGCCGCAGCTTCCAGCTTGTCCTGGGATCAGATCACTTTCATCACCATGCAGAAGATGAACAGCGGCGTGGAAAGCTTCTCCCTGCTCGCAATTCCTCTTTTCGTGCTGGCAGGAAATATTATGAACAACGGCGGTATCGCAAGACGCCTTGTAAACTTTGCAAAACTTTTCGTAGGCTGGTGCCCTGGTTCCCTGGCTCAGGCCAATATCGTAGGCAATATGCTTTTCGGTGCCCTGTCCGGTTCTTCCGTGGCCGCTGCAACCGCTATGGGCGGCTGCATCTATCCCATCCAGCAGGAGGAGGGCTATGATCCGGCATTTGCAACCGCTGCAAATATTGCCTCCGCGCCCACAGGACTTTTGATCCCGCCCACCAGCGCATTCATCGTGTACTCCACGGTAGCCGGCGGCGTATCCATTTCCACGTTGTTTATGGCTGGCTATATTCCCGGCATCCTCATGGGTCTGGGCTCCATGGTGGTGGCTTTCCTGTATGCCAAGAAGCACAAATACCCCACATCCGGTTTCCCGGGGATGAAAGAAGCTGTCAAGGTTACTTTGGAGGCTCTTCCCAGCCTGCTTCTCATCATCATTGTAATCGGCGGTATTGTAAGCGGTATCTTTACCGCAACCGAGGGCGCAGGCATCTCCGTACTGTACTGCCTGATCCTGTCCATCTGCTACAAGAGCATCACGGTTAAGGACTTTTCTGATATCCTGGTAAAGAGCGCCTGCACCAGCGGCACGGTTCTTTTCCTGATTTCCGCCTCTTCCGCCATGTCTTTTGTAATGGCTTACTCAGGAATTCCGGCTGCCATCAGTACCGCGATCATGAGCGTGTCCACCAACAAGATTGTCATCTTCTTCCTGATGAACCTCATTCTGTTAGTGGTCGGCATGTTTATGGATATCACGCCCGCAATCCTGATTTTCACTCCCATCTTCCTGCCCATCGCAGAAAGCCTGGGAATGTCCAACATCCAGTTCGGCGTTATGCTGATCTTCAATATGTGCATGGGCAACATGACCCCGCCGGTTGGCTCCGTTCTGTTCGTTGGCTGCGGCATCAGCAAAATCAGTATTGAAGCGGTCGCCAAAACGCTGCTCCCCTATTTCGCGGTATTATTTGTCCTGCTTCTGGCAGTAACATACATACCCGCACTGTCGCTGGGGGTTCCGCAGCTGATGGGGCTGATCTAAAAGATTCCCGGACTGCTGCTTTCTGAGACAGTTCCGGCAAAAATGCCGCTTCGCAGGCTGAACGCCTGCGGAGCGGCATTTTAGATGAAGTGTAGAACTGTACTAAGTTATAAATACTATGATATATTTCTGAAGAAATGCACTGCAGTATAATTTTCCCCTACCCGCGTTTTTTTCTCTTTTTCTTCCCCGCGTTCCGATAATTCGCACATAAATTCACCACTACCGCGCACAGAATGCACGCCAGCCCCCCTACCTGCTTCGCCGTCACGCTTTCATGGAGAATAATAATCCCGAACACTAACGCGGAAGCCGGTTCAAAGGTACACAAAATTCCCGCGGACACCGGCTGTACCCTCCGCATACCGAGCTGGAACAGACCGTATCCCACCACCCGATGCAAAATACTGACCGCTATGATAATCAGCCATGCCCACCAGATGGTGTAGGTTCTGAGCTGGCCGGTGAACAGGCATGCCGCCAGCGACATGATCATATTCATAAGGGCTATGTAAAAGTTGACCAGAGACGTATTCAGCTCGCTGAGCCCAGATCTCTGAAGATAGATGATGTAAAAAGCCCAGAACCCGCCGGACACCAAAGCCAGAATAACTCCGGTAACGCTGGCCTGAGACATATCGGCAACCCCGATTAAAACCACGCCGCAGGTTGCCAGAAACAAGGCAATTCCATTTCCCAGGGAAAACCGCTCTCCAAAGAACAGCGTCATGGCCGCCGCTATGAGCATGGGATAGACAAAATGAAGGGTGGTCGCCACTCCCACCGGAATGAAGCTGTAGGACGACCACAGAAGAAGCGTAGTACATGCGCTGGCACATGCCAGCACAAGAAGCTTTGCAAACACTGCCCGCTCCGGAATTAGGGACACTTTACTCCTGTGCGCCATAAACGCCAGGGAAAACAGGGCCAGAAATGACGAGTAAAATCCCGTCAAAAGTCCGCTCCCCCCGTAAGGAAAGGTTATTTTCTGCAAAGTAGGCACAAGACCGAAAATCAAATTCCCCGTTATTAAAGCGCCTACGCACATAAGCTGTTCTTTATTCCTCATTTGTATCCCCTCCGCCGCATAAATCCGAGATCATTGTAGCAATATAATTTGATAAAATCAATCGATATAATTGTCTTTTTGAAAATTTCTGCTATGATTAAGAATGGCGCGGAGAGCCGGAAACCGGCATCTTTGCTTTCTATTTTTCAGTTAAAGGAGACGTTTAACATGTCAGCAAACAAAAGCCAGCAAAACACCAAGCCCAAGCGGGATTTTACCAAAATGAAAACCCCGCATACTTATGCCATCATCTTCTTTGTGGTAGTGGCCTGCTGGATTCTCACTTTCCTGATTCCCGCAGGAAAATTCAGCACACACACGATCGAATATCTGGACTCGGACGGGGAGACCAGCACCCGAACCGTTCTTATGGCCGATACATTCCGCTACAGCTATAACCTGGATACGGAAGCCGTGCGGCAGTATCTCACAGATATGAGCCAGGACACTGCCCTTATGGAAGAGCTGGGCGTAGACCCTGAGGCTCTGAATGCCTTTCTCGCAACGGACTCCTCCTCCTGGACGCAGGAGGATCTGGACGGCTTAGGACTCACAGATGATGTACTCTACAGCCAGTATGGGGAATCCATTTACGATACCAGCAAAAAACTTCACAAAATCGCCGGTGTATGGGGCACCGAGGATTTCGGCGGTTTCGGCTTTCTAAACTATGTATTTGAAGGCCTTGTGACCGGCGACCGTTCCGGCTCCGCCGTGGGAATCTGCGCCCTCATCCTGGTAGTCGGCGGATCCTTCGGCATCATTATGAAAACAGGAGCTATTGACGCGGGTATCTATGCGTTTATCCAGCGTTCCAAAGGGCTCGAGCGCCTGGCCCTTCCCTTGCTCTTTATTCTGTTTTCCCTGGGCGGGGCCACCTTCGGTATGGCCGAAGAATGCATCCCCTTCTCTATGATTATGGTGCCCTTCGTCATTGCTCTGGGATACGATTCCATTGTGGCCGTCGTCGTCACCTACGTAGCTTCCCAGGTAGGCAACGCTGCCTCCTGGATGAGCCCCTTCTCTGTGGCTGTGGCCCAGGGAATTGCGGGAATTCCCGTTCTCTCCGGCGCTGCCTTCCGCCTCGGCCTTTGGGTTGTCATCACTCTGGCATCTGCTGCCTACATGATGATATACGCGGAGCGGGTGCGAAAAATCCCCTCTCGTTCTGTGATGTACGAGAGTGACTCTTATTTCCGCGACCGCTTGAACTCTGTATCCGATGAAAACCGGGAATTCAATCTGGGACACAAGCTGATTCTTTTGGAGATGCTGGCCGTGCTTATCTGGATTATCTGGGGTGTAACGCAAAAAGGATATTACATCCCCGAAATTGCCTCCCAGTTCTTTGTTATGGGCTTTGTTGCCGGCGTAACCGCCATCATTTTTAAGCTGAACGGGATGACAATCAATTCCATGGCCTCCGCCTTCCAGGGCGGTGTGGCGGATCTGGCAGGAACCGCTGTAGTTGTCGGCATGGCAAAAGGAATTCTCCTGGTGCTTGGCGGCTCTGACGCGGATACCTATTCCACCTTGAACACCATCCTCTATGGAATCAGCACAGCGCTTCACGGCGTGCCCTCCTTTATTGGAGCGGAATTTATGTATCTGTTCCAGAGCTGCTTCAACCTGTTTGTCACCTCCAACTCCGGACAGGCTGCCTTGACCATGCCCATCATGGCTCCTCTGGCGGATCTGGTTGGGGTCTCCCGGCAGATCGCCGTCCTCGCCTTCCAGCTGGGCGCCGGATTTGTAGATGCCTTCACCCCGGTGTCCGCCAGTCTGATCGGCGTTCTGGGTGTGGCACGGATTGATTGGGGAAAATGGGCCCGCTTCCAGATCAAAATGCAGATTTTTTTCTTCATTCTGGGAAGCGCTGCCATCGCCATTGCCGTTGCTGTCAACCTGCAGTAGCTTTAAAAATTTAACGTAAGGAGATTTCATAATGATAACAATTATCCGAAACGCAAAAGTATATCAGCCGGAATACGCCGGCGCAAAAGATGTAATGTTGATTGGCTCTCAGATTGGAGTTCTGGGAGAAAATTTAAAAGCGGATCTGGGAGGTGCTGTACCGGTAAAAGAAATCGACGGCACAGGACTTATTTTAATTCCTGGCCTTATCGACGGCCATGAGCACATTATGGGCGGCGGCGGGGAAGGCGGATTTCATACCCGCACCCCGGAGGCCGGTCTGACGGACCTGACCATGAATGGCGTAACTACCGTAGTCGGCTGCATTGGAACGGACGGCGTGGCCCGCAATATGGAGGCCCTGCTGGCAAAGGCCCATGCCCTGGAGGAGGAGGGCGTTACCACCTATGTATACACTGGCTCCTACCAGGTGCCCGTACACACCGTCACCGGGGACGTGATGCGGGATATTATGCTTCTCGATAAGGTCATCGGCGTGGGGGAAATCGCCATATCCGACCATCGCTCCTCCCAGCCCACCTTTGAGGAGTTCGTCCGGATTGCCTCAGATATCCGTGTGGGCGGCATGCTCTCCGGCAAAGCAGGAATTGTGAATGTCCATATGGGGGACGGCTCCCGGATGATGGATTTCATCTGGCGCGCCGTGCGGGAAACCGAGATTCCCTTCTCTCAGTTTTTGCCCACCCATATAGGCCGGAACGCGGCTCTCTTTGAATCCGCCCTGGAGTTTGCCAAAGCCGGAGGAACCATTGATTTTACAGGAAGCCTGGACGATGACGACGCGGTACCGGTGCACAGAGGAATCCCTCGTCTCCTGGACGCGGGCGTGTCCGACGATCATTTCACCATTTCGTCCGACGGCCAGGGAAGCCTTCCGATTTTCAATGACAAAGGGGAATTCCAGGGACTGGGCGTCGGGAATGCCTCCTGCCTGTTAAAAGAGCTGCGGGAATTGGTAAACCGGGCTGGCCTCCCCATGGAACTTGCCCTCAAACCGCTGACCGCCAATCCCGCCCGCATCTTAAAACTGAACCGCAAGGGCCGCATTCTGCCGGGATATGACGGGGATCTCTGCCTGCTTTGCGAAAATGATTTAAGCCTCCACACAGTCATCGCCAAGGGACAGCTCATGGTGTCTGAAGGCAGGCCCGTGGTAAAGGGCACCTTTGACCTGTAAGTGCTCACTGCCTGGAGCGGTCCTGATATTCAGAGGGTGAGATGCCCACAATCTTTTTAAATTGAGCGCTGAAATAGGCGGTGTCCGAATATCCCGCCTGTTCAGCCGCCTCATAAATTTTAATCCGGCAGTCCTTCAAAAGCTTCATGGCCACCTGCATCCGGTAGTAGGTGAGGTAGCTGGTAAATGTATAATTCGTCTCTTTCTTAAAAACACGGCTCAAGTATCCTTCGCTGATTTCAAGATATTCCGCCACCGTACTGATCGTTATGTTTTCCCGGTAGTGCTCCCCTATAAAGGCAATCGCCTGCTCCACATATTTATTTTTCGTCTTTTTATCCAGATGGAATCGGAGTACAATGGATTCCTGCTCTTCCTCCCGCGCCCCGGAGCGCTCCTCCATCTCCTCAATGATATGGGACACCGCATGCTCTAAATCCCCATCTTTCAACGGCTTTAGGAGGTAATCGCTCACCCCCAGTCGGAGAGCGCTCTGCGCGTATTTAAAATCACTGTAGGCCGTGAGAATCACAAAGCGGGTCCGGCACTTGGCAGCCCGAAGCTTCCCGATCATCTCCACCCCGTCCATCCGCGGCATCTTCACATCCGTAATCACAATGTCCGGTTCAATGCGCTCGATGATCTGCGCTCCCTCCTCCCCGTTGGCCGCTTCCCCGGCAATTACACAGTCCAGCGCTTTCCAGTCAATGGTGAGAATAATCCCTCTGCGCACCACGGTCTCATCTTCCACTACTACCACCTTATACATTCTCCCCCTCCTTTCGCGCCGGCAGCGTGAGCGTAATCGTGGTCCCTTCCTCAGAGGCCTCCGCCCGCATCCCGTACTCTTCTCCATAATACAGCTTCAGTATCTGAATTACATTAAACAGCCCCAGGTGCCCTTCCCGGCGGACAGGAGACGGGCTGTTAATCCACCGCACCATTTCCTGCTCCATTCCCTTCCCGTCATCCGTAACCGAAATGCGCAGCACATCTTCCTTTCTGTCCGCATATATGCAGATATAGCCGTTCTCACACCCCTCCAGCCCGTGAATAATGGCATTCTCCACCAGAGGCTGCAAAAGCATTTTCGGAATCATGCAGTCCTCCAATTGATCCGGTATCTCCGTCTCATACAGAAAGCGCCCGGTAAAACGGATTTTCTGTATCCGTATGTAGCTGTCAATGGTCTCCAGCTCCTCCCGCAGGGTGATGAACGGTTTTCCGGAAATGCTTTTGCGCAGAATCACCGCCAGGTTTTCCGCCAAAACCGCAATCTCGGGAATCTGATGAATCTTGGCGCTCCAGCGGATGGTATCCAGCGTATTATAGAGAAAATGGGGATTCAGCTGGGTCTGGTATAATTTGAGCGTCGTCTCATTCAAATCTTTCTCCCTCTGCACCCGGTCCTCCAGATAGGCCTTCAAATCTCTGGTCATCTGATTAAAACTCTCCGTCAGCCTTCCCAGCTCGTCCCTCCGGTTTGTGTGCACATATATGGACAAATCGCCCTTTTTGACCTCTGCCATCGCCTTGTCCAGACGGCTCACCGGCTGTGAAATGCTTTTTGTCAGTGCGCCGGAAATCACAAGGCATAAAAGAAGGCTGAACAGCGACAGGGCAAGGCTTACCGTGCCCATGGTTTTTACCGCCGGGGCGCTGATGGGCGCCTGCCGGAAAAGCAGAAAATAGAACCCGTACGCTTCCTCCTGCTCCCACAGAAATCCCTGGTCCCGTCCCCCCGGATTCTCCCAGTTCTCCAGGGCGGAAGCAATAAGCTCCCCTGTCTCCTCCTCCCCATATTCCTGCCGGGAGCAGTACACCGGATCCATATGGGAGTCAAGGATAAGGAGCGTATCCTGAGACGAAAAAAGACCAGCCAGCAGATTGTCAAAATTGCTCCTGGTAAAGTTCAAAACCGCATATCCCATTCTCGCCCCCTCCGGGCTTTCTATGGAACATGCGCCCTGCATTAAAACCCCGCTCTCCGCGTAGGAGAGATAGGGATCGGTTCTGTAATAAGTAAGGCTTCCCGAAGGAGCCGCAGCAGCTTTTCGCAGAAGCCCCCAGTGTACCGGAAGCATGTCCCGCTCCGGCGCGCTGTCCGTTGTAAACCGAAGCCTTCCGCCCGCATCGTACAGACTGAGCTGGGCATGGCTGTATACCTTCTGAACCGCCTGATACAGGGACAGATACATGTCTCGCTGAGTATCCACCGTCGTATTGCTGATCAGAGCCCTGGCCGCGTATCCATCCTCCGTAAGGGTCCGGCAGGCGGTCTCGCTGTTCTCTAAAAGCTGCCGGAAGTGGCCGCTGATTTCTTCCAGCTGCCGTCTGCCCTCCTCGCCGCTCTGATGCTCCAGGGAAGTGGTGAAAAGCCGCATCATGACCACGCTGCAGCAGAGCAGCGGCACCATGGCTACCAGCAGACAGGACAAAAAGACCCTGGCCTTAAAGGGAAGGCCCCGATACCATCTCATGTTCCTCCCCCTTCCCTGTCCATGATCGCATTCCACTGTTTTAAAATATTCTGTTTCCGCTCTGACAGCTCCCCGAAATTCACCTCTACCAGAGGCAGACGGTCTATGGGGGAAAGTCCTCTGCGCGGCGGCACATCCCGGCGCACGGATCGCCTGTTTAAATCCGACACCAGAATCCGCTGGACATCCCTGCTGAGCGTAAACTCCACAAACTCCCGGGCCGCCGCGGGATTTGCACACCCTGCCGCCACAGCCGTCCCGTCAAGGAGAACCGCTGTCCCCTCCCTGGGATACACATAGTCAATATATGCCCCGGCTGAGAGCAGGGCCTGGGCAGATCCCTCCAGGGTAACTCCCAGAGAATATCTGCCTTCCGCAATCGCCTCATTGACCTCGGAAGAATCATTCAAAACCTTATACTCCAGATTGCTCATAAATTCCGCAAGGCCTTCCGGCGCCTCCTCCACAGCGGCTGCCAGCGCCTCCGCATAAATATCCGAGCGGTTGGGATCCCCGAAGGCAATCCTTCCTCTCCACCGCGGCTCCAGCAGGCTGTTCCATCCTTCCGGAAGCTCCCGGTAGGTCACCACGTTGGTATTATACATGATCACCAGGGGACGGGCAGAAAAGGCGGCCCATTTTTTATTCTCCCTCTCCCCATCCAATTGGAAGGTTTTGTCAATCATATCCGCCTGCGCGCTTTGCAGGGGCTCCCAATATTCCGCCCCTTGCTCCAAAACCTCCGCCCCTATCCCAAACACCACATCCCAGTCCGGGGCCTTCTCTCCGGCGGTTTCTGCCCGGCCCTCTTCCAGCCTGCGAAGCATCGCCTCTGAAGAGCCGGTCTCCACCCTGACCGTCAAATTGGTCCTCTCCTCAAACTCCTTGATAATCGGTTCATATACATCCTTTTCCTGCGCCGTATACACAATCAGGCCGGGAGAAGCCGGCGCCGCAGCCGACGCCGGCTTCTGCCCGGCACAGGAGGCCAGAGCAAACGCCGATATTCCCATCAGGATAAAACCGGTTTTTAATTTTCTGTGACGCAAAGACATCATCTCTTTTCTTTCGCGGATTTCAGGACGGCAGTCCCAAAAAATCTTCAAACACGGTGCAGACCCTCACCGCATCTGAGGCCTGCTCCATCTCGCAGAAAATGCGCAGGAGTGGTTCCGTCCCTGAGAATCTGGCGGAAACCCAACCCCCATTTTCAAAATAGACCTTGCACCCATCCAGATAAGAAATCTTCTGAACAGGAAACGGCAGTTTCGGCAGCTCCCTCCGCTCAAGAAGCACCTGGCGGATTGTCTCTTTTTCCTCCGGGGTAAACCGGTAATCCCTCTCCTCCATATGGGTTCTGCCGTAGGTGTTCCGGATGTCCTCCGCAATCTCCGAGAGCTTCTTTTTGCTCACCGCCATCATCTCCACCAGGAGGGCAGCGGCGTAGATGCCGTCCTTTCCGTGGATGTGTCCGCGCACCGTCAGGCCTCCCGAGGACTCCCCGCCGATGACCGCCCCGGTTTCCTGCATTTTTGCGGAGATATATTTAAATCCCACGGGAACCTCATAACATTTCTCCCCGAAGCTCTCCGCCACCTTGTCCAGCACATGGGTGGTTGCCAGGTTGCGCACGGCCGGCCCGCGCCACCCCTTATATTTCAGCAAATAGTAATACAGCATGACCAAAATATCATTTGCGTGAAGATACTGCCCCCTATCGTCAATCACTCCCAGCCGGTCCGCGTCTCCGTCCGTGGCAATCCCGATATCGCAGTACCGGTCCAGTACATAATTCTGGAGACTGCGCAGCGTCCCCTCCGTGGGCGCCGGCATCTTTCCCCCAAACAGAGTGTCGTGCTGGGCGTTAATCGTCTCAATGGTGCACCGGGCGACCGAGAGAATGGTGCTTAACGCCGTCAGGCTCACCCCGTACATGGGATCAATGGCAATCCGCAGATCCCGCTCCCGGATGGCGTCCACATTGATGACAGAGAGGATATTGTCCAGATATTCATTGAGCGGATTGATTTCCGTCACCATGCCCTTCTTCACCAGCTCCAGATAGGAGGGCGGCGGCATCTGTCCTGCCTCCTCGTCCTGGGGCTCATACAGGGCCTCAGCCTTTGCAAGATACCGCTCGATATCCGCGGTCTGCGCCTCGTCCGCATCCCGGCCGCCCCTGGTAAACACCTTGATTCCATTGTAAATTGCAGGATTATGGCTGGCCGTCACCATCATTCCGTAGCTCAGCCCATGCTTCATCACATAAAACATAATCAGGGGCGTGGGGGAACTGCGGTTGACAAACATCACCCGGATGCCCCGGCTTCCGAAGACCTGGCTGGCCCAGATTACCGCCTCCTTGGACAAAAACCGCCGGTCATAACCGATGACGATTCCCTCCCCGCTTGTTCCCTCATCCTCCATCTTCAGGCAGAGCGCCAGGGAGAGCTTGCGTATATTTTCCCTGGTAAACTCCTCCCCGATAATGGCCCTCCAGCCCCCTGTTCCAAAACGTACCATCACTGCCTCCTTTGTCCTCTACACAATCGAAACCTTCCCCTTGCTCACCTTCAGGAAAATGAGCAGGGACACGACGGTAGTGAGCGTCAATATGGACGCCAGGGCCGCCGCAGTTCCGTAGCTGTTTCTCACAACCTCGGTATAGATTGCCACGGAAATGGTGCTCGTCTTTCCTCCGTACAGCATAACGCTGGAGGAGAGCTCATTGATACAGGTAATCCAGCTCAAGATTGCTCCCGACAGGATGCCCGGCGCCATCAGTCTGGCCGTCACCTTAAAAAAGGTTTTCATGGGCGACACGCCCAGGCTGATGGACGCCTCTTCCACACTCGGGTCCATCTGCTGCAAAAACGCGCTGCCCGACCGGACCGTATAAGGCAGCTTTCTCACCACAAAAGCTATAATCATTATAGCCGCCGTTCCCGTGAGAATCAACGGTTCCTTGTTAAAAGCGACAATCAGGCTGATGCCCAGAACCGCCCCGGGAATAACAAAGGGGAACATAATCAGAAGATCCATAATCTGGCCCGCAAGCCCCTTCTGCCGCACCACAATATAGGAGATGAGCATTCCCAGGATAATGATGAAAATAATAGCCGTTGTTGAGAATACATACGTATTGCGTATATTGGTCCAGAGCCGGTTAAAAATCGTTATGTAGCTGTCCAGGCTGAATCCCTTCTGAAAGCCTGTGAAATCGCTCTTGATAAAGCTGCTCACCACAACCACAATCTGGGGAAGGATTCCGATAAAAGTCACGAGCATCACAGGAAAGCTTATGAGAAACCGCTTCATCCCGTGAACCTCCTCCTCCTTCGGCGGGCGCATGGCAGTCATGACATAATTCTTTTTGGAGACGAAGTATTTCTGCACCAGCAGCACGGCGGTGGAACAGCAGACCACAACCACCGAGAGGGCGCTGGCCAGGTGGGCATTTCCCCCAATCTCACTCATGTATTCATTGTAAACCAGAACCGGAAGAACCATGTAGCCCTCCCCAATCAGCATCGGGGTTCCGAAATCGGCCAGGCTCGTCATAAACACCATGATGGCCCCCGCTGCGATGGAGGGCATAATCACCGGAAGGGTGATGGTGCGCAGGCGGCGCAGCTTATTGCTTCCCAGATTTTCCGCCGCCTCCTCAAGGCTGGAATCAATGCTTCCCATCGCCCCGGAGGTGTACAGATACACGTAGGGGAAGAGCTTAAAGGTGAATACAAGGATAATTCCCAGCTTCCCGTAGATGCTGGGCAGGATAATCCCAAAGCCCTCAAAAAATTTTGTCACCAGGCCGGAACGCCCAAAAAGCATAATCCAGCTGTAAGCCCCAATAAAGGGCGGGCTCATCAGGCTCATGATAATAAAAATGTGGATAAATTTTTTTCCAAGTACATTATACCGGGACATGGCGTAGGCCATGGGCACTCCCACAATAAGCGTGGTCAGCGTCGTCGTCACGGATACGAAAATGCTCCTTCCAAGGGCGGAATAATAATACTTTTTTGTGAAAAACCGGATATAATTTTCCAGCGTAAATCCCTCGGTCTTGGAGGAGAAAAAGCTTCGGGTAATCAGGGTGCAGAACGGATAGATGAGAAACAGCAGCATAAATGCCACCACGGCCACCTTTACCCAGAACCAGAAATCCAGTCTTTTTCCGGATTTTACCATGAAATCACCTCCCGGGAAGCGGAATCATAGACGCTCACCGCATTGACGTCAAAATTTACCAGAACCTTCTGCCCATCCTGCCTGACCTCGCGGACGTCCTTGGTGTACTCATTTAACTGTATGGTCTGCCCGTTGTTCAGCTCAATCTCGTATTCGATAAAGTCCCCCAAAAATGTGGAGATGGAGATTCTTCCGGGAAGCCCCTCCTTCTCGTCAAAAAACAGCTGCTCCGGCCGGGCGGATATAACCCCCTTTCCGCTGAAGGGCGCACGGAGCCTGCAGGTGAGGGAACACTCGCCTTTGATGTTCAGTCTGGCCGCCTGGGGATTCTCCCCTTCCACATCGCACTCCAGGAAATTGGAGACCCCGATAAATCCGGCTACAAAGGCATTTTCCGGTTTTTTGTAAATGGCTTCCGGCGTTCCCACCTGCATTACATTCCCCTCATTGATAACCGCAATCCGGTCCGAGATAGCCAGCGCCTCCTCCTGGTCGTGGGTCACATAGATGGTGGTAATTCCCAGACGCCTCTGAAGCTTTTTAATCACCGTGCGCATCTGCACCCTGAGCTTTGCGTCCAGATTGGACAGCGGCTCATCCATGAGAAGCACGCCCGGCTCCACCACAAAGGCCCTTGCCAGGGCAACCCGCTGCTGCTGGCCGCCGGAGAGCTCATTGGGCTTTCTGTCCCGCAGATTTTTAATCTGCACAAGGTCCAGGGCCTCGTCCACCTTGGCCGGAATCTTTTCCTTGGGATACTTTCTGGCTTTCAGCCCGTAGGCCACATTTTCCGCCACTGTCAGATGAGGAAATATCGCATAATTCTGAAACACCATGCCGATATCCCTCTTGTGCGCCTCCAGGCCGTTGATTACTTTGTCATCAAAACATATCTCCCCGCCGTCCACGGTGTTAAACCCTGCAATCATCCTAAGAAGCGTGGTTTTTCCGCATCCGGAAGGACCCAGAAGCGTGAAAAATTCTCCTTGTTTTATATCCAGGCTCACCCCGTTGAGGGCGGTAAAGTTTCCATATTTTTTTACGGCATTTTTTATGATTACCCTGTGGCTCATCCTGCTCCTCCTGTCACTTAACCATTTTTTCCGCTATCTGTAAGGGGATGCCTTTCGGCATCCCCTCATATCCGCCCGCCGCCGTCTTCTGCCGCATTTTCTCTGCGGCAGCCTCCGCACGCGCCAGGATTAGTCAACCATAATGTCATTGAAACGCTCGATGATAGATTCCTTCTCATTGGCTGCCCAGTCAAAGTCATAATCTACCAATACCAGATCATCGAGCTTAGCCATTCCTTCTCCCACTTCCAGATCGTTGCGCACCGGACGGCGGCCCCAATTCTGGCTCTGGTCCTCCTGGCACTCTTTCGATGTGACGAAATCGATAAACAGCTTGGCATTCTCCTCATTGGGGCAGTCCTTTACAAGCGCCACGCCGTCCGGAACCGCACTCGTCCCGTCAGAAGGATATACAAATCCCACATTGGGGTCATCCGCGTACTGGATTGCGGACTTTTCAATGGTGATTCCCACGTGGAATTCTCCGTCGGCTACCATCTTGTGGCATTTGCCCGAGGAGTCCACGATTTTTCCGTCCAGGTTGTCATAGAGCTGCTCGATAAATGCCCAGCCGTCCTCCTTGCCGCCGTGTCCCAGAATCATGGTGCAGAGCTGTGTGTAGGCGGAACCGGACTTGGAGGGCAGGCAGTATGCAATCTTTCCCTTCCATGCCGGGTCAATCAAATCCTCCCACGCCTCCGGGATTGTCAGGCCGTCCCTCTCGATCAGCTCCTTATTGTAGAAGATAACCATGGGAAGGGGGCTCTCTCCGATCCAAAGGTCATCCGGATCCTTATAGGCCTCCCCGATAAACTCGTCATTCGCGCATACATAGGGCTGGAAATACTCCTTGAACGCCGCAAGGGAGTCAGCGCCTCCGCCCCAGAGCACATCCGCAATGGGATTGGCCGCCTCTGCGGCAATACGGTTGCACAGCTCTCCGGTTCCCGCTGCCACGACCTCCACCTTCACATTCGGATACTTTTCCATAAACAGATTGACGCCCGCATTTAAGGGGTCCGCATCATGGGGAGAATACACGACCACACTGCCGCTGTACTCTTCCGGGGCCTTTTCGCCGGAGGCCTCGCTTTCCACGGCGTCTCCATTCTCCCGGCCGGCCGCCTCTTCCTGCGCCTGCTCCGTCTGAGTCGCTGTTGTCTGGGCTACCGTTGTCTCGGCTGTCTGGCTGCTGCACCCCGCCAATCCCGCTGCCATCGCTGCTGCCAATATTATCGCTATTTTTTTCCTCATAACACATCTCCTGTTCTATAGACTGTAAACATTGAGTAAAACGGCCGTTTTGTAAAAAATATTTCTTATGAGCACATTATATCTTATGCTTTGTGTATTTTCCATTAAATATTCTTACATTTCTTTTGTAATACTGAACTATTGCATAATTTTTTTGCCAAAAACAGCCCTGTATTATGCATATGTATTTTACCTCTCGAGATACGTTAAATTATTGACAATGCTGCCCCATATATGTTAGTCTAATTTTATCAGCTAACGTTTTCTAATCAGCAGCACAGGAGGATTTATCATGAACAGCAAAGGGAATCTGATCGGCCTCGGCATTATGGCTGTGGCCGCAGTGGCGGTAGTGGGCGCCTCGGGCCCCATCTATAATTCCATCAAGAACGCACAGCTTCAAAATGCAGCCGGAGGAGAGGAAATCACCACCGTATCCGGGGAGGCCGAAGGATACGGCGGCCCCATCACCGCCCAGGTAACCCTGGCCGGCGACCGGATCATTGGTCTTGAAATTACCGGCAGCCAGGAGACACCGGATATCGGCGGCGCAGCCATCACCTCACTCACCAACAGCATTCTTGAAAACCAGAGCCTTGAGGGCGTGGAGGCTGTGTCCGGCGCCACCTGGACGTCCAACGGCGTTTTCGGCGCCATCCGCTCTGCCATGGGCGAAGAGACCGCGGAGGATTCGGACCAGGCCGCTGTCCAGGAAGAAATCCAGGCCTCCGGCATCACCCACGGTCTGGGCATTTACTCCAACGGACGGCTGGGCCCGGGATCCGATGACCAGGGTGTCGGGGTTTACAGTTTTAACGAGGTGGCGGCCTACGTGCTCTTTGACAGTGAGGGACGGATTCTTGACCTTGAGGTAGATCAGCTGGAGGTGGCAACCCCCAATTATGACGGCGAGTCCATGCCGGGCTTTACCGGCTTCCCCGGACAGAGCTACAATGCGGACGAAGACCACGATGCCGTGGTTGACACCGTGCTGGAGCAGACCGAAGACACCTTCCTGGCCCAGGTAGAGTCCTGGCAGACCAAGAGGGAGCGCGGCAGCTCTTACAAGCTGAACTCAGGCACATGGACCGACGAGATGGACATCTTTGAAGAAGCGTTTAAGGGCATGACCATCGACGAGCTGCAGCAGTGGTACGACGCCTACTGCTCCGATGTAAACGGAAAGCCCCTCTTCGGCACCTCGGAAAATGAGGAGGACATCGCCAAGTACGAGGCGTTCAGCGACGAAGACAAGGCAGCCCTGGATGCCATTTCCGGCGCCACCATGTCCTTAAACGATGCCCACGGAAACATCCTCGGCGCCATCATCAAGGCCTATGACAACCGCCGCCCGGTGGAAGCGGAGAAAATCGCAAAAATCGGACTCGGCATCACCAACACGGGCCGTCTTGGGCCGGGCAGTGATGACCAGGGCACAGGCGTTTATAGCTTCAACACACAGGTAGCAGGCGTCTGCTACAATGAGGACGGAACCATTGCCGGCGTGTACACGGACGTGATGGAGGTGGCAACTCCCAATTACGACGGCGAATCCATGCCGGGCCTTACTGGTTTCCCCGGACAGAGCTACAATGCGGATGAAGACCACGATGCCGTGGTTGACACCGTGCTGGAGCAGACTGACGACTCCTTCCTGGCCCAGATCGATGCATGGCAGACCAAGAGAGAGCGCGGCAGCTCCTATAAGCTGAACTCCGGCACATGGACCGACGAGATGAACATTTTTGAGAACTTCTTCGCGGGCATGACAACCGATGCGGTCAGCAATTGGTTTGCGGCCTACTGCTCGGATGTGAACGGCCGTCCGCTTTTCGGCACCTCGGAAAATGAGGAGGATATCGCCAAATATGAGGCGTTCTCGGATGATGAGAAGGCCGCAATGGATGCGGTTTCCGGAGCCACCATGAGCCTTCGGGATGCACACGGAGACATCCTCGGAGCCATTGAAAAAGCCTGGGAAAACGCCAAAGAGACCAATATCACGGTCTCCCCGGCAGAATAAAACTGCGCTGAATGCCCGAAATGGCCCAAGATACGGCCTGACAGCAAAACAGGGCAAAATAGCGCCGGCAAAACAAAGTACGCCGCATCTTGACAAATAGGCCAAGGGCGGGTATACTTACAGACAGCCCGCACATGTTCGGACATACAGCGCCGGCCTGTGCGGGCCAAGACTAAAATCGTCATAAAGCTTCCACGCAGCCGGGGAGATAGCGGTGCCCTGTACCTGCAATCCGCTCCAGCAGGGGTGATGCCTTGCCTCGGGCCGTTTGCTGCAGAGCTGCCTTTTGTAAGTGGCGTTGACGTTTGGGTCTTGCGCAACGGGAATCCTTGAACCGTGTCAGGGCAGGAATGCAGCAGCACTAAGGGGAAGCTCTCGTGTGCCGCAAGGCAGCCTGGACTGAGCTAACTGCAGGAGTAACGTCTGTGGCGGCGGCACAAAGCAAGGCGCGTGGATTTAAAAAACGGCTATAGCTGGGTGGAAATAGCATTTCCCTCCAACTATGGCCGTTTCTTTTTCGGCAATTTTCGGCCAAAAGGAGGCATGGCAATATGTGCGGCAGATATCACTTGAGCGGGAGCGCAGCGGCTCAGGCTGCGGAAATTCTCGCGGATCCGGATTTATCCCTGGAGCTTCGTCTAATGGAGCGGGACATACGTCCCGGCGACAAGGCCCCCGTCATCCTGGGCGACCGGCGGAAAGATTCCCTATACCTGGACTGGCAGACCTGGGGATTTCCCAGTCCCCACGGAAAGGGGCTTCTCATCAACGCGCGCGCGGAAACTGTCACGGAAAAGCCCTCTTTCCGGGAGGGGATGCGCCATTTCCGCGCAGTTCTTTTCGGAACCTATTTCTACGAGTGGAACAGGGCAAAAGAAAAATTCACCTTCCGCCAAAAAGACAGCTGCGCCCTGTTCATGGCAGGCATCTGCCGAATCTTCCCGGACGGTCCTCACTTTGTCATATTGACCACCCCGGCCAACGCCTCCATGGCGCCTGTTCACGACCGCATGCCCCTGGTACTGGAGAAAGAGGAAATACGGGACTGGATTTTTGACGAAAAGAGAGCCGGAGAACTGCTGCACAAGCTCCCCGGCCCCCTGGAAAAATCCTGTGATTACGAACAGCAGACCCTGTTCGATCTCCTGTGACGGCTGCACCGCGGGCTTGTCCGAAGCACAGCTCGCCGCCCGTCTATCCCTGAACTGCCTATCCCCGGACCGCCTCCCCAATCCCTTCGCTGAAGGTCGGATGGGGATACACCACTTTTTCCATATCCTCGATCGTCAGGTTATTGGCGATCGCCTGGGTAAACTGGCTGATCATGTCCGTGGCCCTGGCGCACATCATCTGCGCGCCCAGGATGCGCCGACTTTCACTGTCCGCCACCACCTTGATGAAGCCCCTCTCCTGAAGGGTGATGACAGACTTCCCATTGGCCGACATGGGGTATTTCTTCGTAATAACCGGGATTCCTCTCTCCTTGGCCTCATCCGCCGAGATCCCCACGCAGCCGATTTCCGGGCTGGTGTACACGCAGGAGGGAATGAGATCCCCACGGATATCCGAAGCCTCCCCCGCCATATGAGCCGCAGCGATCCGGCCCTGGGCCGATGCGGCGTGGGCAAGCTGAACCCCGCCGATCACATCGCCGATGGCATATACGCCGGCCAGGCCTGTCTCGAAATGTTCATCTACCAGAATTCTTCCCCGCTCTGTCTTTATCTCCTTTATCTGTGGACTGCTCTCCTCATCAAACAGCCCATCCGTCCAGGGTCTTCTGCCTGTGGCGATGAGAATTCCGTCCGCCGCAATTCTCCCCGGACTTTCTTTTTCGCTGAAACAGCAGGCCAGGCCTGCCCCCTCTTTTTCAATTTTTTCCACCCGAGCCCCTGTGTGGATATCCACACCCCGCTTTTTTAAAATCATTTTCAGATTCTGGCCGATCTCCCGGTCCATGCCCGGCAGAATCCGGTCCATAGCCTCGATCACCGTCACCCTGCGCCCGAGGCTGCTGTAAATGGAGGCAAATTCCATGCCGATTACCCCGCCGCCGATGATGAGAAGATGGTCAAAAAGTTCTTTCTTCTCCAGAAGCCCGTCACTGGTGAGCACGCCGGGCAGATCCGCGCCGGGTATGGGCGGACAGGAGGGGACGGAGCCCGTGGCAATGAGGATATGAACCGTATGCAGGATCTGGGATTCCCCCGCGCCCTTTGCCTTAACCAGCCCCTGATCCAGGATACTTCCGTTTCCCGCAAACACGGTGATTTTGTTCATCTTCATGAGGGAGGCCACGCCCTTTTTCAGCTGTTCCACAACCTCCTTCTTCCTGTTCTGCAGAGCCTCCATGGACACCGCGTATCCGTCCGCTGTGAGGCCAAGCTTCTCCCCCTGTCCGAGCTCATGAAAGAGCTCCGCTGTGTGGAGCAGAGTCTTGGTGGGAATGCATCCCCTGTTCAGGCAGGTTCCTCCGAGGGACTCCTTCTCCACCAGCGCGGTGCGAAGCCCTCGCTTTGCCGCCTCTATGGCAGCCTCATATCCGCCGGGGCCGCCTCCGATCACTACCAAATCCCAGCTGTTCTTCTTCTCTTCCACCGGTCTCTCCTCCTTCTTCTGTCTGTATCCCGGAGTATGTTCGAAAACTGCTTTCCAAGCGTCATGCCGGAATGAATTTTCAAACACACTCTAAGGCACTTTGCATCAGCTGCCGTATGTCCTCTTCCATCTGCGGAGGGATGGCCGTCTCTTCCCCCACAGCCCGGACAGCCTTCGCCGCCCGCTCTTCCATCTCATTTGTCCGATAGGGGCAGCCTTTTAACGCCATCTCAAGCGCGGACGCCAGTTCCTGCTCCATGGCATCGGAAAATATCTGAACCTGAACAATCCGGCCCTCATTTACCGCAAGCTGTATCTGGATGCCGCCCCAGGAATACCGCCCGCCAATCTCCCGGCTGAACGGGATCCGGCGGCCGTACTTCCACTCCCAGGAGGCAAAGCGCTCCCGCAGGGGCGCAATCTCCTCTCCGGGAAGCGATTCTTCCCGCACCTGTTCTGCTTTTTGTCCATAGATGTGTTCAAATGCAGAAACCAGATATTCCTTCATGCGCTCTACGGTAAGTCCGGGACAGTACGCATCGAGATTCGTCACCCGGGACTTGACGGAGGATACTCCCTTGGACGCCAGCTTATCCTGGGACACGCTCAGATACCGGGACATGGCCTCCCTATCCGCGTGAATCATCAGCGTTCCGTGGTGGCAGCAGCGCCCGCCCATCCGGTTAAATGCGTTTCCCGAAAATTTTTTTCCGTCCACCGCAATGTCATTCCGCCCGGTCTTTTCTGCCCGAATTCCCGCCATGCGGACTGCCTCCAGAATCACGTCCAGCTGCCGGTCCACCCGGTAATCCTCCCGGTCCGCTATAAAACTGAAATTTAGGTTCCCCAGATCATGAAATACAGCGCCGCCGCCGGAGGGACGCCTGGCGAGAAAGCCGCCGTCCTTTTCCAGCTCTTCCACCCGGCATTCCTTCCAGCAGTTCTGATTTTTTCCAATAACCACCGTATGGCGGTTCTGCCAGAGAAAGAGGATGCAGGCCCCCTCGGGGCCATGGAGGGTGAGATATTCCTCCATGGCCAGATTTTTGTAGGGCTCCGTGTTCTCTGTCTCTATCCACAGAAGTCTGTCAATCAATCCGCATGCTCCTCCCAGTGATACCGGACAACCGGCTTTCTGGCCGCCGTCACCTCGTCCGGCCTGCCAATGGGCGTCTTATAGGGCGCTCCGTGAAGGGACTCAGGTTCCTCCACCGCCTTTTTATAGATCTCGTGGAGAGCCTCCACCGCCTGATCCAGGGTATCCCTAGGCTCTGTCTCTGTGGGCTCCACCATCAAAGCCTCGTGGACAATCAGCGGAAAATACATGGTCGGGGGATGAATCCCGTAGTCCAGCATGGACTTGGCAATATCCATGGCAGTCACGCCCGCCTTTTTCTTGAGTCCTTCCAGCGTCATTACAAACTCGTGCATACAGGGGCCCGGATAAGCCATTTCGTACACATCCGACAGCTTGGTCTTCATATAATTGGCATTGAGCACCGCATTTGCCGCTGCCTCCGGAATGCCCTCTCTTCCCAGCGTCAGGATATAGGCCAGAGCCTTCACCACCACCAGGAAGTTTCCGTAAAACATCTTCACATCGCCGATGGATTCCTCCGGCTTCTCAAAGCGGTAGCACGTCTTCCCTTCCCGCTCTTCCTTCACAGCGCGCGCGCCGGGCAGATAGGGCGCCAAAAACGCCTTGCAGCCCACAGGCCCGCTCCCCGGCCCGCCGCCTCCGTGGGGCGTGGAAAATGTCTTGTGCAGGTTTAAGTGAACCACATCAAATCCCATATCGCCCGGCCGGGCAATTCCCATAACCGCATTCAGGTTCGCCCCATCATAATAGCACAGCCCGCCTGCCTCGCGGACGATCCGGGTGATTTCCAGAATATTTTTATCAAACAGCCCGACGGTGTTGGGGTTGGTCAGCATCAGTCCCGCCGTATCATCGCCCACCGCGGCCTTCAGCTTTTCCAGATCCACGCACCCGTCCTCCCGGGAGGGAATGCTCACTACCTCGTAGCCGCACATAGAGGCGCTGGCCGGGTTGGTTCCATGGGCGGAATCCGGCACAATGATCTTTTTTCTCTTGGTATCTCCCCGGTGCACATGCCACGCCTTGATCAGCAGAAGCCCTGTGAATTCTCCGTGGGCACCCGCCGCGGGCTGAAATGTCATGGCGTCCATGCCGGTGATTTCGCACAGATATTTCTCTGCAAGATTCAAAACCTCCAGGGAGCCCTGGCAGGTTTCCTCCGGCTGAAGGGGATGGGCCTTCACAAATCCGGGAAGTGCGGCTGCCGCCTCATTTACCTTGGGATTGTACTTCATCGTACAGGAGCCCAGCGGATAAAACCCGTCGTTGACCCCATGGGTGCGCTTTGCCAGCTCCGTGTAGTGACGGCTGATTTCCGTCTCCGACATCTGGGGAAGTTTCGGCTTCGCAGCCCGTTTAAAGCTTTCGCCAAGCCCGGCCTCCGACACATCCAAGGGGGCGATGATCTCCATTTTCCGCCCTTCATGTCCTTTTTCAAACACAAGCTTCATATTCCCTTCACCTCCCGTCTTACAACAGCCGCTGCCTGATCCATCTCTTCTTTGGTATTCATCTCCGTCACGCACCAGAGAATTTCTCCGTTCCCAAGGGGAAGTCCTCCCAGGATGCCTTCTGCCTCCAGGGCCTTCAAAATTCGGCTGCCGGCGGCAGCCTGTGCACCTGCAGCTTCCGCACTCGACGCATCCTCTAAAGCTTCCTCACTCGCCGTGCCCTCTGCCGCCAGGGGCCCTCTAGTCACAAATTCATTGAAAAATTCCCCGTCATACTTGGGTACAAGCCCGGCCTCCCGCAGCTTATCCCTGAAATACCGGGCCTTGGCGATGCACTGCCCCGCTGCCTCTGCCATTCCCTCCGCTCCCATGGCCGTCATGTAGACGCCGGCGCGCAGGGCGCACAGAGCCTGGTTGGAACAGATGTTGGAGCTGGCCTTCTCCCGGCGGATATGCTGCTCTCTGGCCTGGAGGGTCAGCACAAAGGCGCGCTCTCCCCGGCTGTCCTTTGTCTCCCCCACAATGCGCCCCGGAAGCTTGCGCATCATATCGCTCTTTGCAGCCATAAATCCCAGGTATGGGCCTCCAAATGCCAGAGGCATGCCCAACGGCTGGCCGTCACCCACCGCGATATCCGCTCCGTATTCCCCAGGGGTCTTCAGGACGGCAAGAGCCATGGGATTGCAGCCCATGATAAATTTTGCTCCTGCTCCGTGGATGATGGCCTCCAGCTTCTCTCCCGCCTCCAACAGTCCGTAATAATTAGGCTGCTGGATGTAGACGCAGGCCGCCTGGCCATCCTGCGCAAGCATGCGCTCCAGAGCTTCCAAATCGGTCGTCCCATCCTTTTGCGGAACCATGACCACCGGTGCTCCGCTTCCAAAGCAGTAGGTCTTTATCACCTGAATCACCTGGGGATTCGCCGCCTTTGAAATATAGACGGTGCTGCGCTTTCTGTCCCTGCACATGGCCGCTGCCTCCGCGGCCGCTGTGGCCCCGTCATACACCGATGCATTGGCCGCGTCCATCCCCGTGAGCTCGCAGATCATGGTCTGGTATTCAAAAATAGTCTGGAGAATGCCCTGGCTGATCTCCGCCTGGTAGGGCGTATAGGCCGTGACAAATTCCTCCTTGGAGGCCACGCTGTCCACAATGGCCGGTATGTAATGATTGTAGGCTCCCGCCCCGCGGAAAATATGGCGGAACACCGTATTCTTCCCGGAAATCTCCTCCATCTTTCGGTAAACGCCCTGCTCCCCCATTCCATCCGGGAGATTTAATCCCGCGGTAAACCGCACCTCCTGCGGAATCTGGGAAAACATTTCATCAAAGCTTCCTAAACCGATTTCCCGGAGCATTTCCTGCTGTTCGCTTTTTGTATTCGGAACATAGCTCCCCATGCCCTCACCTCCCGCTCTATTCATCCAGATTTTTCACATACTCCTCATACGCTTCGGCGCTCATAAGCTCGGCCTGCCCGCTCACATCCTCCACCTCGGCAAACCAGGCCCCATAGGGATCCTGATTGATGGATTCCGGCGCGTCCAAAAGCGCCTCATTCACCTTGCTCACCCGGCCGCTCACCGGGCAGTACACATCAGAAACTGCCTTCACGGACTCCACATCCGCAAATACCTCGCCGGCCTGCACCTCATCCCCCTCCTGGGGCAGATTGACAAACACCAGATCTCCTAGGGCATCCTGAGCATAATCACTTAAGCCCACCAATGCCTTTCCATCTTCCTCAAACTTCACCCACTCATGGGATTTTGTGTACTTTAACTCCTGCGGAAAATTCATTTTGCGTCCTCCTTTAATATTTTTTAATTGTTTGATTATGGCTGCGTTCTCTTATAAAACGGCAGAGCGACCACCTGGGCTTCCACCCGCCTGCCTCTCACATCTACCTCCACTGCGGTTCCCGGCTCCTTGCAGGAAATGTCCAGAAGCGCCATGGCCACAGGATATCCAAGATACGGGCAATGGGTTCCCGAAGTCGTCATACCCACCTGTTTTCCATCCTTATACACTGCCTGGTGTTCCCGTATGATTCCCCGCCCGGTCACCTTTAAGCCCACGCGCTTTCTGGTCAGAGTGCCCTTTGCCTCCATGGCTTTCTTTCCGATAAAATCCGCCTTGTCCATCTTCACAAAGATTCCCAGGCCCGCCTCCTTGGGGGTGATGGTATCATCCATCTCGTGGCCGTAAAGAGGCATGGATGCTTCCAGGCGCAGGGTATCCCGGGCTCCCAGGCCGCAGGGAATCAGCCCCTCTTCTTTCCCCGCTTCCATGAGCATCTCCCAGACTGCAGGCGCATCCTCTGGTGCGCAGTAGATCTCCACCCCATCCTCGCCGGTGTAGCCGGTCTTGGAAATCATGCAGGGGATGCTGCCAATGACACAGTGGAATTTGCAGGTGTAGTATTTCTGCGGAATGTCCTCTTCCTTCACAAGCTTTCTTAAAACCTCAAGCGCTTTTGGCCCCTGCAGCGCCAGCTGGGCAACCTTGTCCGAAATGTCCTCAAATGCCGCATTCCCGAACTGATGGGCCTTCATCCAGGCATAATCCTTATCCTTATTGGCCGCATTCACCACAATAAAATAGGAATCATCCTTCACCTTGTAGACAATCAGGTCGTCTACCACGCCTCCGTCCTCATTGCACATGGGGCTGTAGCGCGCCTGCCCATCCGCCATCACCGTGTAATCATTGGTGAGAAGCATGTTCAGATTCTTCAGGGCATCCGGCCCCTTGCAGAGAATCTCTCCCATATGAGATACATCAAACAGCCCGCAGGCCGTCCGTACCGCCATATGCTCCTTCACCACCCCGGCCTCGTACTGTACGGGCAGAAGATATCCGGCAAAGGGAACAATCTTGCCCTTGTACTTCTTGTGTGTTTCATAGAGCGGTGTTTTGCGCTCCGCTGTCTCAGACATATAATTCCCTCCTTTATGTTGTATAAATAACAAAGAAAAGCGCACGGGCATACGAAATATGTCCATGCGCTCTGTCTTTGTACCTGAAAGATTTAGCTTCGTCGGTGCATCTTTGCTTTCCAGAGTTTCGTCCGGTATCCGGTCCTTTTGCCTGAGAGTTCTTCGCTTCCCCTTCGGCGCTGCGCGTCTGTCCGCCCAGTCTCTCCCGAATCCATCATCCGAATTTGTTAAATTTTCAGCAAACTATGTGTATTTTCCATTTATTTCTGGTTTCATACTACCATAGCTTTGATTTTCAGTCAACATTCTGTTACGAATATTTTATATAATCTTAAGAAAAAATACTAGTAATAAACGATAAAGTAGTATATAATGGGCTGGAGTTATTTTCGGGATTTCTCTAAGGAAGAAGGTGACACCTTGCACAAATTTATGCGGACCGTAGGATTCAGTATGTATCAGAAAAAGCAGGACATTGACCGGCTTCTCCGCCGCATGGCCAGAGAGCGGGCAGACGCCGCATGCCTGGATGAAAAAGACGGCACGCGCCTCTGTGAAATCCGCGCGGAAGTTGCCCCCGGCATGGGTATTGTTCTTGTGGGCCATATAAGCCCCAGGGGGACATTTTCCAGGGAATACTATTTTCCCTATGTGCTGAGCAGCGACACAAGTTCTCAGGCAGACTGCTCCATCCAGCGCCATACGGAGCGGGAAACGTACGCAGGTCTGCTGGATGAGTACCGGGTAGGCATCTCCCTCATCTTTTATATAGAAAATTCCATGGAATACCGTCTTCGCAGGCAGAACCGCCTTCCGCTGGTGCCGAAGGGCGCCTGTCTCACAGGTTTGGCCGTTCAGGGGAAGATCCTTCTTCCCGTCCGAAAGACGCCCAAGCAGTTGGAGGCCTCCCGCCTGGCTGCAACAAAGAGAGGCAGCCTCCTGGAGGCCGCCAAGCACGGGGACGAGGATGCCATCGAGACACTGACCATTGAGGATATCGACACCTACACCATGGTGTCCCGGCGCATTCTTCATGAAGATATGTACTCCATTATAGAGACCTGCTTCATGCCCTGCGGAATTGAGTGCGACCAATATTCCGTTATTGGCAATATCCTGGACATAGAGGTTAAGCAGAACCGTATCACCGAGGAGGATGTCTACTGCCTGCGGCTTGACTGCAACGATGTGATTTTCACTGTGGCAATCAACAAAAAGGACCTGTTGGGAGAACCCAAAGTGGGCCGCCGGTTTAAGGGCCAGATCTGGATGCAGGGGACTCTTCAATTTGATGCTTGATTTTTTTAGGAATATAGAGTATGATATAAGGCGGACCGCAGAAAGCGCGGCCCGCTTTACATTTTTAGATGTGTTTCCGTAGCTCAGCTGGATAGAGCGACCGCCTCCTAAGGTTGTGCTCAACCAATCAACTCGAAGCCAAAAGTGATCGTTACCAATTCAATTTCATATAAGTCTCTGTAGCTCAGCAGGATAGAGCGTTCGCCTCCTAAGCGAAAGGCCGTGGGTTCGAATCCCGCCAGGGACGCCAGATTAAACGCCGAAAACCATTGATTTATCAG
>DWWT01000015.1 GCA_019119575.1 Candidatus Enterocloster excrementipullorum | reverse complement strand
TTTGTGGAGCATATTTCTATGCTGTCAGCAGATATCACAGCCTGCATAAAAAGTAAAGTAATCGATTGGATTGCTTCACAGGCCAAGTTTATACAGGCATTGTTTGCAGATATTAGCTGGGAAAGTTGAGTTACCTACTTAACAACAGAAAAATTTTATGTTACTATAAATTCAATGAGTAAAAGCTGTGCGCAGCATGGCAGAGGGAGGATGTTCAAAATGAAAGATAGCAACTGTATTTTTTGTAAAATCGCCAACGGCGAGATTCCTTCAGCTACTGTATATGAGGACGATGACTTCCGGGTGATACTGGATATGGGGCCGGCGTCAAAGGGACATGCCCTGATCCTGCCGAAGGAGCATTTTGCGGATGTATGTGCTCTGGACGAAAAGACCGCTGCCAAGGTGCTTCCTCTTGGGGCAAAGATAGGAAGTGCGATGAAGCGTTCTCTGGGCTGCGCAGGCTTTAATCTTGTTCAGAATAATGGGGAGGCTGCCGGGCAGACGGTATTTCATTTCCATATGCATGTGATTCCCAGATATGAAAATGGCCCTGTTATCGCGGGCTGGACACCGGGGAAAGCTTCACCAGAGGAATTGGCACAGGTTGCGCAGGAAATCAAGGAAGGTCTGCAGTAACCAGGAATGAACGAAAAAATGAATACGGAAGATAAGGTGCTTTTTGAAAAAATGTATCTTGAATATCAGGAAGTGCTTCGGAAGATTGCATACAAGTACGATGTGCCTCCGGATGATATTGAGGATGTAGTCCAGGATACATTTGTGGCATATGCCTATTATAAGTATGACCTTACTCTGCCTCCGAACAGAAAGAAGATCCTGCTTACCAGGATTCTTTACAGCCGCTGCATGGATTATCACAGAAGGATGCGGCATGTAGCTCCGGAGGAGGTTGAGGAAGAAAGCACAGGCGGCACGGGTTATTTTGCGGGTCTCTATTGTCAAAGCCTTCCGGAGTTTGTTGTCAGTAAGGAACGCTGTCAGGCAATTCTGGAAGAGATTGACAAGATGCCGGAAAGCTGGCGGGAAATCGCTGTTCTTCGCCTCATAGAGGGACGGCCAACCAGGGAAGTCTGCGAGATTTTGAATATCTCAGAAAAGGCATGTTATTCCCGGGTCAGCCGTATCCGCAAATATTTCGAAGATCTGTTTAAGAAGGACAATTGGCCTTAAAGGCCATCGGGCCGGTCAGATTTTATCGGTCTTTGGAAGACAGTCCTCAATGAGGGAAAAGATCGTTTCTACCGCATTGTTGAGGCTGCTTTTTTCCATGGCCTCAATGTAGTCCCGGCGGCGGGCATACAGCTGCGTGATGGCTTCAAATAAGGAATCCGGAGTTATCTGTTCTTCCTCTAAAACCCGGCTGAATCCCTGCTTTGCAAATGAGGCCGCGTTCAGTATCTGATCGCCGCGGCTGGCGGAGGCCGGAAGGGGAATCAGGAGATTGGGCTTTTTGAGAGCCAGCAGTTCGCAGATAGAGTTGGCCCCCGCGCGCGAGATCACAACATCGGCTGCGGCGAACAGGTGCTTTAAGGGAGCGTCCACATATTCGTATTGTACATATCCGGGTGTTCCGATCAGGCCTTCGTCCAGGTTGCCTTTGCCGCAGATATGTATAATTTGAAAGGTTTCCAGGAGACGGGGAAGTATGCCCCGCACGGCCTGATTGACAGCTACGGATCCCAGGCTGCCGCCGATTACCATGAGGATAGGCTTCTCAGAGGACAGATGAGCGTAGTTTAACCCGGACAGACGGTCTCCCCTCAGAAGATCCGCGCGGATGGGAGAGCCGGTTAGAACCGCTTTGTCCGCAGGGAGATATTTTAGGGTTTCAGGAAAATTGCAGCATACCTTCACGGCAGAGGGAATGCACAGTTTGTTGGCCAGTCCCGGGGTCATATCGGATTCGTGGATAATGACAGGGATTTTGAAGTGCTTGGCAGCCAGTACAACGGGGACAGCGACAAATCCGCCTTTGGAAAATATCACATCCGGGCGATAGCGCTTCAAAAGCCTGCGGGCTTCCCCGTAGCCTTTCAGAACACGAAAGGGATCGGAAAAATTTTTCAGGTCAAAATAACGGCGCAGCTTGCCGGAGGAAATACCGTCGTAAGGGATTCCCGCATTTTCAATAAGCCTGCGCTCAATGCCCTGGTAGGAGCCGATATAGCGGATCTCATAGCCCGCGTCTTTTAAAGCGGGGATCAGTGCAAGATTGGGAGTGACATGACCGGCAGTGCCGCCGCCGGTTAAAATGATTTTTTTCATATGGACCTCCATCTTATTATGGGCGGATTAAAAATAAATGAGGAAAAACCGCTCCATAAACGTCTATTATTATAGTAAGCATTAGCGGCAAAAAGTCAACCCTAAAGGCAATGGGAACTTTAGGAGATTTTGTAATCGAGGTGCTTTGTGGATAATTTTAAAAAACTTTCGGAAGCGGATACTTCCATGGACAATGGGGCGGACAGCTCCACAGATTGTTCTGTCGACAGGAAACTGCAGGAAATGTTTGGTTTAACAGACGAGCAGCTGTTGGCCGTATTTGAGGCAGCTGAAAAAGATACGAGCGATTTGCCTATACCTGCCCCTCCTGAAAATGAATTTGAGATGATCTGGTCCCGGATACAGGAGGACACCGCCGAGCCGCAAGAGAAAAAGGCCAAGATTATCAAAGTCCGGTTCAACTGGAAGCGGTTAGCAGCCGTCGGGTTGATTGCCTGTCTTATGGCAGGGGGATGCTGCTTTGTTGCGCTGGGAAGGAAATCGTATTTTTATCGGGAGAGAGTGCTAGAAGGAGGAATGGATAGAGAGGTACTGGTTAATGACGATTACAAAGGGGATGTTAATGGGGAAGAGGAGGCTTATGAGGTTATAGAGAAAGAATTGGGGATTACGCCGCTGCAGTTGGGGTATATGCCGTCGGAAATGAAGTTTGTTGCTTTTGTGCTGTACGATGGACATGCGAGATTAGAATTTTCTTATAAGGGAGAAAGTGCATATTTTATACAATCAAAATATGAAAAGGCAGCGTCCTATACAATTGATACAGATGGAGAGTATGTAAATAGAGTGCATAACCAATGGATAAATGAGGACGTTGAAATTGAAAAAGAAATATCAAGCAGTTTGTCAGAAAGATATTCAGCATCATTTGTTTTTGATGGAGCCTATTATAGAATTGTAGGTGGAATTGAAGAAAAAGAATTTATGGAAATAGTGAAAAGGTTAATTCCGTGGACATAAATTTATATACTGAAAAAGTAATCAATATGATTTAAACAGGTAATTCTTGCCATACAGGAGGAGAAAATTGAAATTGAAAACAGGCATGTGGAAAACGTTATTAACATTAATGCTAGTCAGTATTTTAATGACTACTAATGTATATGCATTAACTTATGATATGCAAAGTAATACATCCGTCGATGAACCGTCTGAGCTGTTACCGAAAGAGATAAAAAGCGATAGAGCTTCTGAAAAGTCTGTACGGAGAGGTGACTTTTTTGCTGAAGCAGATTTAATTATTACAGATGAAGGGGAGGGAAATATCGGAGCATTGGCTATAGCCTATTTTGATCACGGCGTAGATGAAGTTTATATTACTATCTATTTAGACCGCTGGAATGAAGAACAAGAACGGTGGCAACAGGTTACTTATTATGATGCGGAATTTTATGCAGAAGATTATCCGGATGGATTGACCAATCCCGATGTTAGTATTACATTTTTAAATCAAGAAAGGGGCTATTACTATCGTTTGCGTAGTGCATTTTCTGCAATATATGGCGATGACTACGAAGGCTTCAGCCCAACCACATCCGGTATCTGGATCGAATAACCCCTAACCTCACATATCCCCATCCATCCCCACAAAAAGGGCCTCCCAGACAGCATCCCCTGTCTGGAAGGCCCTTCTTCCCTTTCGATATCAATTTTGCCAGACACGTATGCGATCATGCAGCCCAGAACACACGCCGGCACTCCGCTTTTCCGCAGCCTACTGCAAACTCGCCTTATACCCCTTCAAAGCATTGGCCAGCTGATCCGGGCAGGAGGTGGGGCGGAAGCCGCAGCGGATACCGTCCAGGCGGCGGATCACTTCGTCCACATCCATTCCCTCCACCAGGCGGGCCACGCCCTGGGTATTTCCGGAACATCCGCCGATAAACTGGACGTTCGTCAATTTGTTATCGTTTACTTCAAAGGTAATCTCCCGGGAGCAGACTCCTTTTGTTCTGTAATTCATAGTGTGTACCTCCGTTAAAAATGTATATAAATGCAGGGATATCCTAATGTTAAGGAATAGGGCCTATAGACACGCCATCTACTGATTATGCATGATGAAAGAAGGAATGTCAAGAGGTAGTACCCCGACAGGCATATTGGCCGGAGTGCCAGATGACCGTCGGACATGTTCTGGCGATTTGCAGCTTCGGCGGGAGCACTCGGGTCAGCGTTGACCAGAACAGGTCTGGCTCTGACCCGGAACAGCTCTGACCGGAACACAGCAATTTTTCTTGAAAAAAGCCGGGGATGGCTATATAGTTATATGGGGAAAACTGAAAACACAGAATTTGTGCCGCTGGCTGAACGGCGGCGGAACGGAGGTTTGATATGTTAGGAATCATCGGGGCTATGGACGAGGAAGTGGCCAGAATTAAAGAGCAGCTCACGGATGTTCAGGTGGAAACCAGGGCCGCCATGGACTTTTATAGAGGAAAATTGGGGGGGAAAGAGACCGTGGTAGTTCGCTCCGGAATTGGTAAGGTAAACGCAGCGATCTGCACCCAGATTCTGGCGGATGTATATCACGTGAGCGGCGTGGTGAACACAGGGATCGCGGGTTCCCTGAAGGCGGAGATTGATATAGGAGATATTGTACTTTCCAGCGATGCCCTTCAGCATGATATGGATGCTACGGGATTCGGATATGCGCCGGGACAGGTTCCCAGGGTGGACACGCTTGCGTTTCCGGCAGATAAGGGGCTGATCCAGCTGGCAAAGGACTGCTGCGGGGAGGTAAATCCGGATATTCATACCTTTGTGGGCCGTGTAGTGTCGGGAGATCAGTTTATCTCGGACAAAAACAAGAAAGAGTGGCTTGTAAATACATTTGCCGGGTACTGTACGGAAATGGAGGGGGCGGCGATTGCCCAGGCATGCTACCTGAACGGAATCCCATTTCTCATCGTCAGGGCCATCTCAGACAAAGCGGATGACAGTGCTTCTGTGGACTACTCTGTGTTTGAGGCGAAGGCCATTGAACATTCCGTAAATTTATTGACAGAGCTGATTAAGAGGTATGAGGCGGTACACTAGAGTGTGCCCCAAAGCGGAACGCGCACCGGCGGAACACAAATTTCAAACGCGCTCCCGCGTATCTTCACATCGGAAACGAGACCTGATGCCGAAAAATGAACGCTCCGGCACATGAAAGATCTCATAAATACTATAAACTTTACAATCGAATTGTAGGAGAATTTGGCGAGCGATTCTAGGCTCCCTGAACTTCCCAAATCCAAAACCGTTGTTATAATAGACAGTGCCGGACGGGCCCTCCGGCAGTCCAAGAGGAATATCCTAATTTATAAAACGGAAAGATCCGGGAAGAAAGGGGAGCTTTTGTTATGATGAGCTTTTTACAGACAGGAAAAGCCCTGTACATTTTAGCCGCAATCTGCCTGGCTGGGATAATCAGCCGTCTGATCGCGGGAAGCTTCTACAAAGGATTAATCAAAGAAAGCGTGAATATGGCGCTGACCAAAAACAAATATCTGCGGAATCTGAAACAGAACGCGGAAGATACATATAGAATCAATCAGGGAATGAACAACACGCGGGTATATCTGGAGCGCCAGCTCTACGGCCTGCGGGTAATGGGAATGTCCGTCCGGGGACTGGACAATCTGTCAGGGCAGCTGACGCTTCTCTGCTTCCTGGCAGGAGGGGCAGCGGCATTTCTTTCGTATTGGTATAGAAGCGATAACTATTATATTGTACTGTACGGCACCGTGGGCATATTGACCGGCATGCTGACTATGCTGGTGGACTACGGGGTAAATCTGGAGGCCAGGCGGCAGCAGCTTCTCACATGTCTGCAGGATTATATGGAAAATGTAATGCTGCCCCGGATGAACCGGGAGGGAGGCGGGGACTACATGCCGGCCGTCACATCGGAAGGGGAGCGCAGGGAATCGGCGCCTGTCCGCTCCATTGGAAGGGAGCGCCGTTTTAATAATAACTCCCGCAGGGGCATCGAGCAGGCTGCCGCCAGCCGGGAAAGCAGCAAGGAGAAAAAAGAGGACAAGTCAGGGGATGACTGGCTGAAAGATCTGAATCCGGACCAGAAGCGGATGCTGGGGGAACTTCTGAAAGAATTTATTTCCTAAGCATAGAATGTATGGTATAATAGAAACCATGAGCGGGCGGGCGCGCTTTGCCCGGCAAGCATATTACTCACGGGCCGGCAGGCCTGTGAACATAAGAAAAGGAGAGCGCAGTTATGGGAAAGGAAGTAACATTTGATTATTCCAAGGCAGCAGAATTTATCTCTGCGGAAGAGATGGCCAACTTTAAGACCACTGTGATGGCGGCAAAAGACACTTTGCTTGGAAGAAGCGGAGCGGGAAACGATTTTCTGGGATGGATCGACCTGCCGGTGAACTATGACAAGGAGGAATTTGCCAGGATCAAGAAAGCAGCGGCTAAGATCCAGCAGGATTCGGACGTGCTTTTGGTTGTGGGAATCGGAGGCTCCTATCTCGGGGCAAGAGCAGCGATTGAATTCCTGTCCAACAGCTTCTACAATGTATTGCCCAAGAGCGTTCGCAAGACACCGGAGATTTATTTTGTGGGGAACAGCATCAGCAGCAAATATATTGCGGACTTGAAGCAGGTCCTGGAGGGAAAGGATTTCTCTGTAAATATCATTTCCAAGTCAGGCACTACCACGGAGCCTGCCATCGCGTTCCGGGTATTTAAAGAGATGCTGATTGAGAAGTATGGGAAAGAAGAGGCCTGCAGGCGCATTTATGCCACCACGGACAAGGCGAAGGGCGCGTTAAAGAACCTGGCGGACCAGGAGGGGTATGAGGAATTCGTGGTGCCCGATGATGTGGGCGGCCGCTTCTCCGTGCTGACTGCCGTAGGCCTTCTGCCCATCGCTGTGTGCGGAGCGGATATTGATAAGCTGATGGAGGGCGCGGCTTCCGCGAGAAAGAGAGCTCTGGAGGCTCCCTATGAGGCCAACTCCGCCCTGCTGTATGCGGCGGTCCGCAACATCCTGCTGCGCAAGGGCAAAGCAGTAGAGATTGTAGCCAACTATGAGCCAAGTCTGCATTATGTGTCCGAGTGGTGGAAGCAGCTCTTTGGAGAGAGCGAGGGGAAGGATCAGAGAGGTATCTTCCCGGCAGCTGTGGATTTGACCACGGATCTGCACTCTATGGGACAGTTTATCCAGGACGGCGCGCGCATCATGTTTGAGACCGTGATCAATGTGGAAGAATCCCCGGCAGAGATTCTTCTGAAAAAAGAGGACGTGGACACGGACGGCATGAATTACCTGGCGGGAAAGAGCATTGATTTTGTAAACAAGAGCGCTATGAACGGAACCATCCTGGCCCACACGGACGGAAGTGTTCCCAACCTGATGGTAAAGATTCCGGAGCAGAACGAGTTCTATCTGGGCGAGCTGTTCTACTTCTTCGAATTTGCCTGCGGCGTGAGCGGGTACATTCTGGGGATTAATCCCTTCAACCAGCCCGGAGTGGAGAGCTACAAGAAAAACATGTTCGCTCTCCTTGGGAAACCGGGATATGAGGAGCAGAGGGAAGCACTGCTTAAAAGGCTTTCATAAGAAAGCGGGGGAGATGCCGGGAAACCGGTGCCTTCCCCTTTTTTCTGCGGGAAGCGCGCTGTGCTTCCCGCTGTGACGTTGGAGAAAAGGAAGGAGATTTTCCATGATATTTGACACCCATGCGCACTATGACGACGAGGCGTTTGACGAGGACCGGGAGGCGCTTTTGGCTTCTTTAAAGGAGGCCGGAATCGGCGCAGTCACCAATGTGGGAGCCAGCCTGGAGAGCTGCCGGACCACTTTAAAACTGGCGGAAGCGTATCCCTGGATGTATGGGGCTCTGGGCGTCCACCCCAGTGAGAGCAAAGACGTAAAGGAGGAGGACATGGAGTGGCTGGCCGGCCTTCTGCGCCATGAGAAAATACGGGCAGTGGGAGAGATCGGTCTGGATTATTACTGGGAGGAGCCGAACCACGAGATACAGAAAAAATGGTTCGTGCGCCAGCTTGACCTGGCAAGACAGGCGGGCCTTCCTGTGATTATTCACAGCCGGGATGCGGCCAAAGATACGCTGGATATTATGAAAGCGGAGAAGGCCGGGGACATGGGAGGGGTGATTCACTGCTTTTCCTATGGAAAGGAGATGGCCCGGGAGTACCTGAACATGGGATTTTATCTGGGAATCGGCGGGGTGCTTACCTTTAAAAATGCCAGGAAGCTGAAAGAGGTGGTGGAATATGCGCCCCTTTCCTCCCTGGTTCTGGAGACAGACTGCCCGTATCTGGCACCTGTGCCCAACCGCGGCAAGCGGAATTCCTCCTTAAACCTGCCCTATGTGGCGGAGATGCTCGGAGAGCTGAAAGGCGTGGGGCGCGAGCAGGCGGAAGCAGTCACCTGGGAGAACGCTCTGGCTCTCTACGGTTTGGCTTGACTGCCTTGTTTTCATTCCGCCATTGACGCGGGGAGATCCCGTGAATTTTTTTGAAGGCACGGGAAAAATGAAGCTGGCTTGGATAGCCCACGGCGTTGCTTATATCTCCGATGGACAGCTCCGTCAGCTTCAAAAGTTCCGCGGCCTTGGACATGCGGTAATTAATCAAAAATTCCTGGGGGCTTTTGCCAAGGGCATCCCGGAATATCTTTCCGAAATAGCTTCGGTTCAGACTGCAGAATCCTGCAATATCTTCCACAGAGATATCATTTTGAAAATTTTGTTCAATAAAGGAGATGGCCTCCTTAATGTAAAAATCGCGCATCCTGCCGCCTTGAAGCAGTCTTCTGCTGGAGGAGGAGCGGGTCAGATAATCCAGAAAAAGGTACAGGTGTCCTATGAGATGAAAGGGAGACTGGTCGGAGTGCTGGGCGATGTAGAGCATTTCATTTTTGAGCTCAGCGCTTAAGTCCCGGACATTGGAGTGATAGATGGGGCTGTCCATAGTCAGGCCGGCAATCTCCAGCGCTTCCTTGACTTTCAGACCGTCAAATTCGATCCAGGCGTATTCCCAGGGAAGCGTTTCGTCTGCTATGTAGGTGTTGATCTGCTTGGGAAAAATCATAAATCCCTGACCGCTGCGGATCTGGTAGGTATTGGTGCGGCCTGAGGAATCATTGGACATGAGAAGGCCGGTTCCGGAAATTACATAATGGAACAAATAATGGTTGCGGGCTGCGGGGCCGTAGGAGTGGGAGGGCGCGCAGTGCTCCCAGCCGTACTGGTAGAGGCTGAGGTCAACAAAGTTTTCATTGGGGAAGACGGAGAACAGAAGGTTCTTTTCCATATGGCAGGCCTCCTTTAAATACAAGTCATACAGTAAGTATATACCAAAATGCTAGGTGATTTCAACCGTGGAGGAGAAAAACGGCATTTGGGTATATTTTCTCCAAAACCCTTGCATTTACTGCAAGCATAAGAGATGGTATTATGAAGCTACAATAAGGGGAGCAACCAAAAAACATACAAAATGGGAGGGGTTTGATGGGCGGAATGCTGAAAAAATTTGGACTTGTCGGAGCTGTGGGAGCGGCTCTGATGCTGTCGGCCTGTTCCTCTGGAAGCTCCGGCAAGACGGAGATGACCTTTCAGATTTGGGATACGGCCCAGCGGGATGGTATGCAGGCGCTGATTGATGCCTACGTGGCTGAGCATCCGGATGTGGACATTAAGCTGCAGGTTACAAGCTGGGATGAATACTGGACAAAGATGGACGCGGCAGCGGAATCCAACCAGCTTCCGGATATTTTCTGGATGCATACAAATGAGATCCTAAAATACGCAGACTACGGGATGCTGGAGGATGTGACGAACCTGTATGACGATGTGGATCCAAACTACTATACCGAGCATTTCTCGGAAATTGCGTTAAACAATGCCAGGGGGAGCGACGGCCGGATCTACGGTGTGCCCAAGGATAAGGATACGGTATGCCTTGTGTACAATAAAGAGATGTTTGATGCGGCAGGGGTGGCTTACCCGGATGAGAACTGGACATGGGATAACCTGGTGGAGGCTTCCCAGCAGATCTATGATGCCACAGGAAAATACGGCTATATGGCTTATGCGGACGAACAGCTGGGCTACTGGAATTTCGTATACCAGGCAGGCGGACAGATTTTGACGGAGGACAAGACAAAAGGGGACTTTTTGAACCCGGGAACCAAAAAGGGTATGGAGTTTTATATCGGCCTTCAGGACTATGAGTGGTGCCCGGATCAAAATTATTTTGCCCAGACAAATCCCGGAACCGCCTTTTTCTCCAGCCAGGGAGCCATGTATCTGGAAGGAAACTGGAATCTGCTGGCGCTCCTTCAGAACAATCCGGAGATGGAAGGGAAATGGGATGTGGCGGTTCTGCCCAAGTGCCCGGATCCCGTGGAAGGGGACGGACGGGCGACGATTTCCAATGACCTGTGTTATGTAACCGGGGCGAGAGGGAAAAACAAGGAGGCAGCCCTTGATTTTATCAAGTTCCTTGGAACCGAGGAAGGACAGCGGATCCAGGGAGAGTCCGGTGTGGCGATCCCTGCCTACGAAGGGCTGGAGGACACCTGGATGCAGGTCTTTGAGGGAAGGTTGAGCGTGCAGAAGTGTGTGGATATGTTTGAATACGGTGTGCAGAGCGTGAACAATGCGTCGCGTCCCAACTGGAAGTCGGAGGTTAGCGACATATTGATCAAAATGTATACAAAGGAGCTGACAATTGATGAGGGCCTGCAGGCCATGCAGGAAGCTGTGGATGAAGCCAGCGCGCCGTAAAAAGGGGGAAAATGGGAATTATGGATAGAAAGAAGTTTTTAAATGAAGATGCAAAATGGGGTTACATACTGATTGCGCCTACCATCATCGGCCTTCTGGTTCTGAATGTGTATCCGTTTATAGAGACGCTGATTTTGAGCTTTTCCACAACCCATCCCTTCGGCATCTATGAGATCACCGGCGTGGGGAACTATGTGGAAATGTTTCAGAGCCCGGAGTTCTGGAAAGCCACCTGGAATTCTATCTACTTCTGTATTCTGACAGTGCCGGTTGGAATTTTCCTGGCTCTGGTGACCGCAGTGCTTTTAAATGCCAAGATTGCGGGCAAGACGGCTTTCCGGGCCATTTATTTCCTGCCAATGGTTGTGGCGCCTGCGGCTGTGGCAATGGTGTGGAAGTGGATTTTTAATTCGGATTATGGTATTCTGAATCAGATATTGGGAGTGAAGATCAACTGGATCACCGACCCGCACATCGTGCTTATTTCCTGCGCGGTGGTGGCGATCTGGAGCGCCATCGGCTATGACGCGGTGCTGCTCTTGTCGGGAATTCAGAATATTTCCAAGAGCTACTATGAGGCGGCCGGGCTGGACGGCGCCTCCAAGGTACAGCAGTTCTTCTTCATCACCCTTCCTATGGTTTCGCCCACCCTGTTTGTGGTTCTGATTATGCGCCTGATGTCTTCTCTGAAGGTGTACGATCTGATCTACATGATGGTGGATCAGACCAACCCGGCGTTAACCAGTGCCCAGTCCCTGATGTATCTGTTCTACAGGGAGTCCTTCATAGCGGGCAACCGGGGCTATGCCTCCGCCATCGTTATCTGGACGGTGCTGCTCATCGGAATCGTAACGGCCATTCAGTTCTGGGGACAGAAAAAATGGGTCAACTACGAGGTATAGGAAGGAGAGGGATTTATGGATTCTTTAAGCAGAAACAGAAAAATCGCAACCGCCCTGGTGTATCTGGTCCTGGCGGCCGGCGCCGTGCTGATGATCTTCCCCTTTGTGTGGATGCTGCTTACCAGCTTTAAGTCTATGGCGGAGAGCATACAGATCCCGCCCACCATCCTGCCTGCAAAATGGCTGGTGGAGAATTACAGCAATGCCCTAGAGAGCCTTCCTTTCATTCGGCTCTATATTAACACGGCTCTGCTGATCCTGCTCCGGGTGGCCTGCGCGGTGGCGTTTTCCTCCGCTGCCGGCTATGCATTCGCGAAGCTGAAATTTCCGGGCAAGAACGCGCTGTTCAGCCTTGTGCTGATTCAGATGATGCTGCCCTCCCAGATTTTTATCATTCCCCAGTACCAGATGCTGGCAAAGCTGAGCCTGACAAACACGATATTCGCGTTGGTGTTCCCCGGACTTGTGAGCGCCTTCGGAACCTTTTTCCTGCGCCAGGCCTACATGGGAATCCCGGATGAGCTGGGGGAGGCTGCGTATCTGGACGGCTGCACCCGGTGGCAGACCTTTATAAAGGTTATGATGCCCCTGACCAAATCATCCATGGCTGCGCTGACGATTTTTACCGCGGTGTTTGCCTATGCGGATTTGATGTGGCCGCTGATCGCCAATACGGATTTGAACATGATGACCCTGTCCGCCGGGCTTTCCACCCTTCGGGGACAGTTCACCACCAACTATCCGGTGCTTATGGCGGGCTCTCTGCTGGCAATGATTCCCATGGTAATCCTTTACCTGGTGTTCCAGAAGCAGTTTATTGAGGGAATTGCCATGACGGGTGGAAAATAATCCGCTGCTTTGCAGGAAACAGAGCGGCCAAAAATAAGAAGATTGGAGACTGTTATATGGCTGTCAACTATGATGAGACGACTGGGATATTTACCATACAGACTGAAAAATCCTCATATCAGATGCAGGTGGACCGCTTTGGCGTACTGCTTCATTTATACTACGGGGGCCGTGTAAACGGCCCCATGGACTATTTGCTGACATTTCAGGACCGTGGATTTTCCGGAAATCTTTATGACGCGGGGGCGGATCGGACGTATTCCCTGGATGCCCTTCCCCAGGAATATCCATGCCAGGGAACCGGAGATTTCCGCAGCGTATGTCTGTCCATGGAGAATCCGGACGGGACTTTGAGCTGCGATCTGCGCTACAGAAGCCACAAGATTTATAACGGGAAATACGGGCTTCCCGGCCTTCCCGCTGTGTATGCAAAGGAGGAAGAGGCGCAGACTCTGGAGATACGCCTGGAGGATGAAGCCTCGGGCCTGGAAGCGGTGCTTTTTTATGGTGTGCTGCCGAAATACGATGTGATTACCCGCAGCGTCTGCCTGACAAACCGGGGGACGGAGCCTGTCGTTCTGCATAAGGCCTCTACAGTCTGTCTGGATTTTCTCTGGGGAGACTATGATCTGCTGCGGTTTTATGGACGGCACGCCATGGAACGGAATCTGGAGCGGGCACCCATTGCCCATGGAATGACATCCATCGGCAGCAGGCGCGGTGCCTCCAGCCATCAGTATAACCCGTTTATGATTGTGGCCGACAGAAACGCCGGGGAGGAAGACGGCCGGTGCTACGGCCTGTCCTTTGTGTACAGCGGGAATTTTAAGGGGGAAGCGGAGAAAGACCAGTATGGACAGACAAGGGTAATTATGGGGCTCCAGGATGAACTGTTTTCCTACCGTTTAAAGCCCGGGGAGGCATTTTATGGGCCGGAGGTTATTCTCTCGTATTCCGGAGAGGGGATCGGGAAGCTGTCCCGCAATTTCCACAAGGTGATCCGCCATAACCTGTGCCGGGGGAAATTTAAAGAAATGCCCCGTCCTGTGCTGGTAAACAACTGGGAAGCTACATATCTGGACTTTACGGGGGAGAAAATCTGCGAGATTGGCAGACAGGCTGCGGAGCTGGGGATCGAGATGCTGGTTCTGGATGACGGCTGGTTCGGCAAGAGGGATTCTGACAGCGTCAGCCTGGGGGACTGGGTTGTGAATGAGAAGAAACTGGGGGGCCCTCTTTCGTCCATAGTTGAGCGGGTGAATGCCATGGGTCTCAAATTTGGCCTATGGGTGGAGCCGGAAATGGTTTCAGAGGACAGCGACCTGTACCGCGCCCATCCGGACTGGGCCATGGTGATACCGGGGAGAAGACCTGTCCGTTCCCGGCAGCAGCTGGTGCTGGATTTCTCCAGGGAGGAAGTGGCGGATTATATCTTTGACAGCCTGTGCCGCGTCCTGGACAGTGCCAATGTGGAATATTTGAAATGGGATATGAACCGGAGCGTGATTGACGTGTACTCTGCTTTGGCAGGCTGCGCAGAGCAGGGGGAAGTGCTTTATAAATACACTCTGGGCCTGTACCGATTCCTGGATCGGATCGGCAGGCGGTATCCGAATATTCTGATTGAAGGCTGCTGCGGCGGAGGCGGACGATTTGACGCGGGAATGCTCTATTATGGCCCGCAGATCTGGTGCAGCGACAATACGGATGCGATCGACCGGATCCGCATCCAATATGGAACTTCCTTTGGGTATCCCATATCTGCGGTGGGCTCTCATGTCTCCGCTGTGCCAAATCACCAGACCGGACGGAGCGTGCCGCTTAAAACCAGGGGGGCGGTGGCTATGGCGGGCAGCTTTGGCTATGAGCTGGATCTGGGAAAGCTCACTCCCGCGGAGAAAGAAGAGGTAAAGGCCCAGGTGAAGGCGTACAAGGACAATTGGAAACTGATTCAGGACGGCGAGTATTACCGTTTGTCCAACCCCTACGAACCGGATGGGCTGGGGGCATGGGAGTTTGCCGCGGAGGATGGGTCGGAGGCCCTGCTCACGGTGGTTGCCCTAAACACCCACGGAAATCCCCTTACATCTTATGTGAGGCTTAAGGGGCTGCGGGCGGATGGATGGTACAGGGATGAGGCCGCGGGAAAGATGTATGAGGGACGGGCCCTGATGGAGGGCGGAATTCCTGTTCCCCATATGGAGGATGAATACCAGTCGTGGCAGATGCATCTGCGGCTGTGTGGGGAACGTTAGAGCATAGCGGAAAATGTCCCCCTGGCAGGAATAAACCTTCAATTTCAAACATATTCCGGAAAGGGCAGAGAAGAGATGAGAGGCAAACATTCGGTATTGGAAGAGCGCATGCACAGACATATGGACGAACTGAAATGGCTTTATATGGAGCTCTACGACAGCCCGGCGCATTTTGAAGAGCTGTGTGCCGGGATACGGGAGTTCTATGAAAAACGGAAGCCGGCTTTAAAACGCCAGGATAAGAAGAGGGAGGAGGATCCCGCCTGGTTTAAGAGGAACAACATGCTGGGCATGATGATGTATGCCGGGAATTTTGGGACGACTCTGTCCGGTGTGGGGGAAAGGCTGGATTACATAAGGCGGTGCAATGTAAATTATCTTCATCTCATGCCGCTTCTTGAGAGCCCGGTGGGGCGCTCGGACGGGGGCTATGCGGTGGCAGATTTCCGAAAGGTACAGGAGGAACTGGGAACCATCGGGGATTTGGAGGCTCTGGCGGATAAATGCCGACGCCGGGGGATCAGCCTGTGTCTTGATTTCGTGATGAACCACACGTCGGAGGATCATGTATGGGCGAAGCGGGCCAGAAACGGGGAGAAGGAGTACATGGATCGGTACTTTTTCTGTGACCGGCAGGAGGATGTGGATGCCTATGAGAGAACCGTGCCCCAGGTATTTCCCACCACAGCGCCCGGCAACTTTACATGGCTTCCCGAGATGGGAAAATACGTGCTCACCACCTTTTATCCCTATCAGTGGGACTTGAACTACAGGAATCCCGTGGTATTCAACGAGATGATGTACAATTTCCTCTTCCTGGCGAATCTGGGGATTGATGTAATCCGCATTGATGCGGTCCCCTATATCTGGAAGGAGCTGGGAACGAGCTGCCGGAATCTGCCGAAGGTGCACACGATTGTGCGCATGATGCGCATGATCGGGGAGATTGTCTGCCCCGGCGTTCTGCTTCTGGGAGAGGTGGTGATGGAGCCGGAAAAGGTGGCTCCTTATTTTGGAACGGTGGAAAAGCCGGAGTGCCACATGCTCTACAATGTGACAACCATGGCCAGCATCTGGCACACGGTGGCTACGGAGGACGCCAGGCTGTTGAAGAAGCAGCTTGAAACCGTGGCCGGCCTTCCCAAGGAGTACACATTCTTAAATTACCTGCGGTGCCATGACGACATCGGATGGGGCTTGGACTATGGGACGCTCCGGCAGTATGGTATGGAGGAAATATCCCACAAAGCCTTTCTCAATGAATTTTTTACCGGAAACTATCCCGCAAGCTTCAGCCGGGGTGAGCTCTATAATAACGATCCTGTGACAAAGGACGCTCGGTTCTGCGGCACGACCGCATCCATGTGCGGGATTGAGAAGGCGGGATTTTGCGGGGATGAGGCAGGGATGGATGCGGCAATCCGCCTGGATCTGATGCTTCACGCATTTATGTTCATGCAGTCCGGGATTCCCGTGATATACAGCGGGGATGAGGTGGGCCAGGTGAACGATTATTCCTATAAGGAGGATCCGGAAAAACGGGAGGACTCCCGGTACATACACAGGGGAAAATTCTGCTGGGATCTTGTGGAGAAGATCGGCCGGCCGGGAACCGTGCAGAACCGTCTGTTTGCAGGACTTGACTGCCTGGAGGGCCTGCGGGCTGCGGATCCGGTTTTTGACAGCCGGGTGCCCTTTTATATGGCAGATACAGGGGATAAATCCGTGCTCTGCATGGTTCGCAGGGGCGAACAAGAGACAGCGGCGGGGGTGTTTAATTTCAGCCGGGAGGAAAAGAGAATTTCCATAAACGATGAATCCCTTCCGCCCGTGTTTGTTGATATGAAGAGCGGTGAAGAGAGGAAAATCAGGGAGCTTTCTGTCCCGGGATTTGGGTTTTATTGGATGCGGCAAGTCCGGTAAGAGAAAAGGATACGGGTCTGTTCTGCTTGTATGGTCAGCGGGACAGGCCCTTCTTGACTTTTAAGGTCTGATAGGATACCATTGATTTATCGCAGCAGTTCAGACAGCGGGCAAACAGGAACAAAACAGCTGTTATTCTATAATAAAAAGGGAAGAAAGATGGAAAAATTAAGCAATCCTCAAAAGACCATAGAGATTTTACAGAAGTATCAATTTGTGTTCCAGAAGCGGTTCGGACAGAATTTTCTTATTGATCCTCACGTGTTGGAGAAGATCATGGCAGCCGCTCAGATTGGGCCGGAGGACTGTGTCCTGGAGATTGGGCCGGGCATCGGAACCATGACCCAGTATCTGGCGGAACGGGCAGCCAGGGTGGTGGCTGTGGAGATCGACGAAGGCTTGATTCCTATTTTGCAGGAGACATTGAAGGACTACGGCAACGTAACCCTCATACGGGCGGATATACTGAAGGTTGATATAAAGGAACTGGCGCAGGAGTACGGCGGGGGAAGGCCCTTCAAGGTGGTGGCGAATCTGCCCTATTATATCACGACTCCCATCGTCATGGGACTTCTGGAGGGCGATGCGCCGGTGGAGAGCATTACCGTTATGGTGCAGAAGGAAGTGGCGGACCGGATGCAGGCCGGGCCGGGATCCAAGGACTATGGAGCACTGTCGCTGGCAGTGCAGTATTACGCGGATCCTTATATTGCGGCGAATGTGCCTCCCAACTGCTTTATTCCCAGACCGAATGTGGGGTCTGCGGTGATCCGCCTTACCCGGCACGCAGTGCCTCCTGTCCATGTGGAGGATCCGGCGCTGCTTTTTCGGATTATCCGGGCGTCCTTCAATCAGAGAAGAAAGACGCTGGTGAATAGTCTGAACAATTCCCAGGAGCTGGCCTGCACCAAGGAGGAAGCGGCACAGGCCCTGGAATATTTGGGGCTGGGGCCCTCTGTCCGGGGAGAGGCCCTCACGCTGGAGGAATTTGCGGGGATTGCCAATTACCTGTCAGGGCACATAGGAGAAAGGACAGAGGCAGATGCGTAAGAGATGGGAAAAATTTGTCACGGCGGCAGCCTTCGGTGCGGCGGCCGGCGTGACGTTAAAGAAAGTTCAGGATATCAGGAGGCGGCGGGAGAAGGAACGCAGGGCGGCCATTGAGGCCGCGGTGATGCGCAACCGAAACTATGGAAGCCGAAAGGCCCATATCATCGGGGGCGGCCTGGCGGGATTGGCGGCAGCCGCGTATCTCGTGAGGGACTGCCATTTCCCAGGCAAACAGATCGTCATCTACGAGGCGGCGGATATGCTGGGGGGAAGCAACGATGGCCAGGGATCACCGGAGAATGGGTACGCCTGCCGGGGAATGCGGCTCATGGATCAGGATAATTATGAGAATTTCTGGGAGCTGTTTTACACGATTCCCTCTCTGAAACGTCAGGGAAAAAGCGTGGCAGAGGAGATTCTGGAGTTTCAGGCGGCTCATCCGGTGCATGCCCGGGTACGCCTGACCGATGGCGAGGGAAATGTTTTAAACGCGAAAGCAATGGGATTTACGCTCCAGGACAGAATGGCGCTGGCAAGGCTTGTGGGGATGGATGAGAAAAAGCTGGACGGGCTGACGGTGCAGGATTGGTTTAAGGAGACCACGCATCTGTTTGAGACAAATTTCTGGCGTCTGTGGCAGACTACGTTTTCCATCCAGCCCTGGAGCAGTCTGTCCCATTTTCAGCGCTGTCTGAAGAGAATGCTGCCCGCATTTGGGTGGATTGATACGCTGAAAGGAGCGGTTCGGACACCTCTTAACCAGTATGACAGCCTGATCCGCCCCCTGGAGGAATACCTGCGCAGGGAAGGCGTATCCTTTAAGCAGAACTGCCAGGTGACGGATATGGAGTTTGCGGACGGACCGGGCCTTACGGTAAAAACTCTGTATTTGAAACAGCGGGTGGAAGAAGAGGGGGCACGGGCCGGGGAGGCCTTTGTCTTTGGAAGAAGGGAACTGGAACCCGGAGATCTCTGCATTATGACAAATGGGTCTGCGGCGGAGTGCACCTCTTTTGGAAGTATGGATAAACCGGCGGCTCCCTCTCTTCGGCGGCCTGCCTCCATCCAGCTCTGGGAAAAGGTAGCGGCCAAAAAGCCGGGGATGGGAAGTCCGGAGCCATTCTTTTCCAGGGTGGAAGAGACGGAGCGGATGAGTTTTACCATTACGGCGCATGGAAATGCGCTCCTGGAAGAGATTCGGAAATTTTCGGAAGGACGGCCGGAAGAGGAAGCGCGGATCACCTTTGGCCATTCTCCCTGGCTTTTGACAAGCACTGTGCCGGTGCAGCCCTATTTTTCCGGACAGCCCAGCGATGTGACTGTGCTGTGGGGATATGGGCTCATGCCCAGAGCTTTGGGGCTGCATGTGAATAAGGCAATGAAAGACTGCACAGGCCGGGAGATCCTGGAGGAATATCTCTGCTGCATGCATGTGCCAAAGGAACGCCGGGAGGCTCTTATGGAGACCGTGATCAATGTGATTCCCTGCTATATGCCCTATGCCGGGGCGCCGGCAGAGCCGAGAAAATCCGGTGACAGGCCCAGGGTTCTTCCCACAGGCACGGTTAATTTTGCCATGGTTGGACAATTTGTGGAGATACCGGACGATACAATGCTCACGGAGGAATACTCGATTCGCTCTGCCAGGATGGCGGTGTACGGTCTTATGGATATGAAGCGGGAGATCTGCCCGGTGACATCCCATAAGCGGCCGGCCGTTCTGTTTCGGGCGGTGCGCCGGGCGCTCTAAGGCGTATGAAAACAGAGTCCTTTCGGGTGAGGAGATAGATTATGATATTCATTGGAGGAATCAGTCAGGGAGAGAAGATTTTAAACTATACACAGACGGTTATATGCGACATCTGCGGCCGTTACGGCCGGTATCAGGTGATTATGACCTATATGTATTTCAGTTTTTTCTTTATCCCGCTCTTTAAATGGAATAAACGGTTTTACGTGAAGATGACCTGCTGCGGCTCGGTCTATGAGCTGGATCCGGAGGTGGGCAGGGATATCCTGGCGGGACGTCAGGTGGAGATCACGAGAAAAGATCTGACGTTGTGCCAGAGGGGAAATGGATCTGGCGGTTCCTGGCAGGACGAAGGGGGAAGCGCAGCCGGAGGACAGACCCGCAGGCGCTGCAGCCAGTGCGGGTATGAGACGGAGGAAGATTTCGCGTTTTGCCCGAAGTGCGGGAATAAATTTGATTGACTGAGTCCATTGACATCTGCGGAACTCGGTGCTATGCTAACCATAACAGGGAGCTTGTGATGCAGGCTGAGAGGAAGTAATCGAACTTCGACCGTTTGTACCTGATTTGGGTAATGCCAACGTAGGGAAATATGGAGCGCATTTTTTGGCTAATGAATCCATGTCCTGCGGGGCGTGGATTTTTTGCATTCAGAACGGAAGCAGCCGCCGGCCTGCACATTTCCCGGAAAAAGGAGGAAATTATGGAATACACGACACAGATGGATGCCGCCAGAAAGGGAATTCTCACCGAAGAGCTGAAGAAAGTGGCCGAGAAGGAACAGTTTGATCCGGAAAAGCTCAGAGAGCTTGTGGCCCAGGGAAAGGTGGCCATACCGGCCAATAAAAACCATAAATGCCTTGTTCCCAACGGCATTGGCTCTATGCTGAAGACAAAGATCAATGTGAATTTGGGCACATCCCGGGACTGCAAGGATCTTGATATGGAGCTGGAAAAGGTCAACGATGCGGTGAAGATGGGAGCGGAATCCATTATGGACTTGAGCTCCTGGGGAGATACCCAGAAATTCCGCAGGAAGCTCACCGCAGAGTGTCCGGCGATTATCGGTACGGTGCCGATCTACGATGCGGTGGTCTATTATCACAAGCCCTTAAAGGAGATTACCTCCGAAGAGTGGATCCGGATCGTGGAGATGCACGCGGAGGACGGTGTGGATTTCCAGACCATCCACGTGGGCATCAACCGCCAGACTGCGGACCGCTTTAAGAGGGCGAAGCGCCTGACCAATATTGTGTCCCGGGGCGGCTCCATTATTTTTGCCTGGATGGAGATGACCGGACAGGAGAATCCCTTCTATGAGCATTTTGACCGGATTCTCGATATCTGCCAGAAGTACGACGTGACCCTGAGCCTGGGGGATGCCTGCCGTCCGGGCTGTATCGCGGATGCCACGGATATTTCCCAGATTGAAGAGCTGGTGACTCTGGGCGAACTGACCCGCAGGGCCTGGGAGAAGAATGTGCAGGTGATTATCGAGGGCCCGGGCCATATGCCGTTAAACCAGATTGCGGCCAACATGCAGATTCAGCAGACCATCTGCCAGGGTGCGCCCTTCTACGTGCTGGGGCCGCTGGTCACAGATGTGGCTCCGGGATATGACCATATCACGGCGGCCATCGGCGGCGCGATTGCGGCGGCGAACGGCGCCTCCTTCCTCTGCTATGTGACCCCTGCGGAGCATCTGCGCCTGCCGGATGTGGATGATGTGAAGGAGGGAATCATTGCCTCCAAGATTGCGGCTCATGCTGCGGATATCGCAAAAGGAATCAAGGGTGCTGCGGACTGGGATCGGGAGATGAGCACAGCCAGGAAGAAGCTGGACTGGGAAAAAATGTTTGATCTCTCCATTGATCCGGAGAAAGCACGCCGCTACCGGGCTTCCGCAAAACCGGAGAAAGAGGATACCTGTTCCATGTGCGGAAATTTCTGCGCAGTAAAGAATATGAACCGGATTCTTGACGGTGAGATTGTCAGCATCTATGATGAATGACAAAGGGATTTGCGGCGAGTAACAGGAGGCGTTTGACGATGAAAATGAATATGAAGAAACTGGCGGTAGCGGCTATGCTCACAGCGGTAGCGGTAGCACTGTCCACATTTTCCGTTCCGATTGGGGCATCAAAGTGCTTTCCGATTCAGCACTTGTGCAATGTGATTGCGGGTGTGTTCCTGGGGCCTTGGTATGGTATGGCCATGGCTTTCTGCACATCTCTGATCCGCAATCTGATGGGAACAGGCAGCCTTCTGGCATTTCCCGGAAGCATGGTAGGAGCCTTTTTGGGCGGCTTTCTCTACCGCATGCACGGGAAGCTGTGGGCGGCATATCTGGGCGAGGTGTTTGGCACGGGGATTCTCGGAGGGCTTCTGTGCTATCCGGTAGCTTCCCTGATCATGGGACAGGAGGCGGCAGTGTTCGCCTATGTGATCCCGTTTCTTATGAGTACGCTCTGCGGCACGGTTTTTGCCGCGTTCCTCATGGGTGTGCTGTGCCGGTCAGGCGTGTTTGCCTATTTAAAACATATGCTGGAAAGAGATACAGTGAGAGCGCTGTGATAAACAGCGGCCGCAGCCAGGCGGAGGTGTATGCGCCTGGCTGCGGTTTCTTGTAAAGGAAGACGAAAGAATGAAGAAGCTTTGGATGAAGGACCTGCGGGAGCGTGCCCCCCGGGTCCACTGCATTACGAATTATGTGACGGCCGGGGATGTGGCAAATCTGGTCCTGGCGGCCGGCGGCTCACCCATTATGGCCCAGGGCCGCAGGGAGGTAGAGGATGTGACATCCATCTGCCACAGCCTGGTTCTCAATATGGGGACACTGGAAAAACGCACGGTAAAGGCTATGCTCTTGGCAGGGAAAAAGGCCAGAGAACTGGGGCATCCGGTCATTCTTGATCCGGTGGGGGTTACGGCCTCCGCATACCGGCGCCGTTCGGCTGTCCGGGTTCTGGAGGGAGTGAAACCTGATTTGATCCGGGGGAATGCCTCGGAGATATGTGCTCTGGAGAAGGCCCTCCGGGGCCAGGAGCCGGGAAATACCACGGGGGTGGACGCAGTCCCGTCCGGGGAGGAAGAGGAACGGATCCGGGCCGTGCGCTCTCTGGCGGGACTTACCGGGGCTGTGGTGATTATGACCGGGGCGGTGGATTTGATTGCGGGCAGAGAGCATGTGTACAAAATTAAAAACGGCAGTTCCATGATGGGGCGGATTACCGGCGGCGGCTGCATGCTGGACGGACTTTTGGGCGCATTCTGCGGCTGCTTGTTTTTGGAATGCCGGGAAGACTGGCCGGAGAAGTCTCAGAAGGTGCGAAATTCTCAGAAAGCCCAAAATTCTCAGAAAGCCCGGAAGGGAGTGTCCGGGAGGCCCGTGCCCCAGGAGCGCCTGGAAGCCGCTGCGGCTGCGGCGGTCAGTGCCCATGGGCTCTGCGGGGAGATGGCGGAGCGGATGGCAGCGGAACAGAGTACCGGGCGGTGGACGGACAGGCACAAAGGGAAGGGCGCGGCGGAGATCTCCGGGACTGGCAGCGGGAGCTTTCGCGTGTATTTTATGGACGCTATGAGCTGTCTGGACGATGAGACCCTGGAAAGGGGGAGCAGAATTGAAATTTTGTAGAGAACACCTTTTGATTTATGCGGTGACGGATCGCGCTTGGACTGGCCGCATGACGCTTTTTGAGCAGGTGGAAGCCGCTTTAAGGGGCGGGGCCACCATGGTACAGCTTCGGGAAAAGGGGCTGGCGGAGCAAGATTTTGAGGGATTTCTGGAAGAGGCCCGGCGGATGCATGAGCTGACCGCCAGATATGGGGTGCCGCTGATAATTGATGACAATGTGGAGATTGCCCTAAAGAGCGGGGCAGAGGGTGTACATGTGGGCCAGAACGACATGAACGCCGGGGAGGTCCGGCGCCTTCTGGGCCCGGACCGCATCCTGGGAGTTACGGCAAAGACCGTGGAGCAGGCCCGGCGCGCCCAGGATGCGGGCGCGGATTACCTGGGGAGCGGGGCGGTTTTTGGGACATCCACCAAAGCGGATGCCATCCCCATGTCTCTGGAACGGCTGCGGGAAATCTGTGCTTGCGTGCGGATTCCGGTGGTGGCGATCGGCGGTATCTGCCTGGAAAATATCGGGCGTCTGTCCGGCAGCGGCGTGGCCGGAGCGGCCATTGTGTCCGGGATTTTTGGGGCAGAGGATATTGAGGGGACGACGCGGAGGCTGGCGGAAGTGATGCGGGGGAATTTGGGAGACTGTGTTGCGGGCAGGCGGTGAATTGGGTATAATATAATTACATTGGAAAACAGGAAAGGGGGATCAGCAGGCTGTGGATGACAAGACGCTAAGAAGTATTTTGGCGGTTGGGGAAACCATTGCGGTTGAATTTAAGCGCTGCGGAAATAAGCTTGAAAATGATGTCTATGAGACGGTCTGCTCTTTCTTGAACCGATTTGGAGGAGACCTGTTTTTAGGGGTAATGGATAATGGAACTGTTTCAGGAATTTCGGAGAAGTCCGCCCCCGAGCTGATAAAAAATTTTATTAGCTGTATCAGCAATCCGGCACTGTTTGCTCCCACGATTTATCTGGCGCCTGAAATTTTGAAATATGAGGGAAGGACAATCATTCATGTTCATGTTCCTCCCAGTGCAGAGGTTCATAGCTTTAAGCGGGTGATTTATGACCGGGTGGATGATGCGGATGTAAAGGTAACGGCGACAGCACAGATTGCACAGATGTACATTCGCAAGCAGGGGATTTTTACGGAAAGAAAAATATATCCTTACGTGAAAATGGAAGATCTGCGTCTGGATTTGCTGCCGAAGCTGCGTTTGATGGCGGCCAATAACAATGGTGTGCAGGAACATCCATGGAGTGGAATGTCAGATGAGGAACTTTTAAAGAGTGCCCGGCTTTATGGGATAGACCGTGTTACCGGAGAACGGGGATATAATCTGGCTGCAATTATGCTTCTGGGAAAAGACGAAGTGATTCTGGATGCTGCACCGGCATATTTGACGGATGCGCTATTGCGCAGAGTGAATGTTGACCGTTACGATGACAGGGAGATTATTCAGACCAATCTCATCGAGAGCTATGAGCAGCTGATGGAGTTCGGGCGTAAGCATCTGCTGGATAAGTTCTTTTTGGAGGGAGATCAGAGAAAAAGCCTTAGGAATATCCTTACCCGTGAGATGATTGCGAATACATTGATTCACCGTGAGTACACCAGTTCTTACCAGGCGAAATTCATAATCGAAAAGGACCGAATGTATGTGGAAAATGCGAATCGTTCCGTACAGAACGGTGCGATTACACCGGATAATATGGAACCAAATCCTAAGAATCCTATTATTGCATCTTTTTTCCGAAATATAGGGTATGCAGACCAGTTGGGTTCCGGTGTGAGAAATTTATTTAAGTACAGCAAACACTATTCAGGAAAGGAACCTGAATTTGTGGAGGGCGATGTTTTCCGAATTATAGTGCCGTTGAATGATGAATACCTGGATGGCGAAAGAAATTCGGCCACCCAATCGGCCACCCAATCGGCCACCCAATCGACCACCCAATCGACCACCCAATCACACCAGGCTGTAAATTTGAGTATTGATGAAGCGATTATTGCGGTGATGCGGCAGGAACCAACGGTGTCCCAAAAGCAGATTGCCCAGCGTTTAAAGAAAAATGTGAATACAGTGAAGTACCATATCCGCAAAATGCAGGAACAGGGAACCATCGAACGGATTGGTTCATCGCGCAAAGGAATGTGGGTGGTGAAATAAAAAACCAGCGGTCATCTCTCATAAGACGGGAGAACCGCTGGTTTTCATATACTTAATATAGAATAATCTGCGATGCGGCGCCGGAATCAATATATAAGCTCCAGTTCGGATGTGTCTTTAATTGGGTGGCGGGAACCATCGCGTTGGGGCTTTGGGCCAGAGTGTTTTTGACTGCTTCAGCCTTTCTCTCGTTGGGAACCACAGATATAATGTGCCGGCATTTCAGTATTTGCTGGACTGTCATGGAAATAGCGCATTCGGGAACGTCATCAAGAGTGGCAAACCAGCCCTCGTTTACCTGCTGCTGTTTGCAGCGGTCATTCAGATGAACAACTTTATAGCAGGATGCGTCCTCCAGATCAGCGGGCGGGTCATTGAAAGCAATGTGGCCGTTCTCTCCGATGCCAATCAGCCCCAGATCGACGGGGGCCTTTAAAAGCTCCTGGCTTAACTGCGCGATATTGTTTTCCACATCGCCTTCCCCATTCACAAAATAGGCGGCCTTTAACGGAACCTGGCTTACAAAGCGTTCCTTTAAATATTTGCGGAAGCTTGCAATATGTGTCTCGGGAAGACCAACATATTCATCCAAATGGAACATTTCAACTTTGCTCCAATCCACATCCTGTTTGATGAAGGCAGACAGAAATTCAAATTGGGAAGCGCCGGTGGACAATACAATACGGGCGCATCCATTTGTCTGAATCGCGGCCTGCAGGATGGCGGCTGCGTTTCGGGCAGCGGCTAATCCGAGAAGCTCTGCATTTTTTTCTACAACAATTTTCATTTGACTTGTTTCCCTCCTACAAAAATATTTGATATGTCAATGTTGTCATTAAAGACAAGCAGATCGGCATCTTTTCCAACTTCAATAGATCCCTTATGGCTGTCGATGTGCAGAAGTCGGGCGGGATTCAGGGTCATCATTCTTACGGCATTTACCAGGGATGCGCCGGCCTGCTTATATAAAGTTCTGACGCAGCGGTCTGTGGTACACACGCTTCCGGCAAAACAGGAGCGGTCTGGCATCTTGGCAATACCGTCTTCTATAATCACATCCTGCCCATCCTTTAAGCTTCCGAGGATGGATGGGCCTTCTTTTTCGCCGGCCCCCCGCATGCTGTCTGTGATGAGAGAGATTTTATCATTGTCTTTGCATTTTAAGATCAGCCGAAGGAGTTCGGGCGGAAGATGCATGCCGTCCGCAATAATCTCCACCGTCAGCTCGTCAAAAAGATAGGCGCATTCTACCACTCCCAGGATACGGAAGCCATTTTTTCTTGTAATAGTGCTCATGCCGGAATACAGGTGCGTCACATGGGAATAGCCGTGCTGGACCGCATTCCGGACAGTTTCATAATCAGCGGCCGTGTGGCCTATACTCATAAGCACTCCCTTTTTGTTGAGAATATCGCCCATCTCCAGTGCGCCGTCCAGTTCGGGTGCAACGGACCAGCGGAGGATATTGCCTTCCGCATAATCATAGATGCGCATATAATCGTCATAGCTGGGGCTGCGTATGTAGATAGAATTCTGCGCGCCCTTTTCCCGCTCTGAAAAATAGGGGCCTTCCAAGTGGAGACCAAGCAGATGGGGCAGATTGCCGCTGTGTTGCTCTTCTTTTGCTTTTTTGAAATTGTCAATGCAGAGATATAGATCCGAATCGCTGCTTGTCAGTGTGGTGGGCAGAATAGACGTGGTTCCATGCTGCAGATGCAGTTTGGCGGCCGTGAGAAAACTGTCCAAATCCCCATCCATAAAATCACAGCCTCCTCCTCCGTGGCTGTGAGAGTCAATAAAGCCCGGAGAGATATATTGTTCCCTGCAGTCGAGGGCGTTCTGGGGAATTTCAGAAAGCTCTTTCATCTGTCCATAGCGGAGAATCCTGCCTGTAGAACTGTCAATTTCTACAAAGCCATCTGTCAAAATCCGATCTTCCAGTATAACGCTGGCATTTGTCAATAACTGCAGCATGTGTGTACGGTCCTTTCCTAGAGAGTCTAGAGATATGTTTTAAATTGCATCTCGCATTAATCATACTTAAGGACCAAAATTATGTCAATATGATTGTGAATAAAAAGTGTACAAAATCACAAAAAACAAATTGTAAATTATGCATATTGACTATTAAAATGAAAGCGTGTAATGTATTATTTATAAAGTAAACGCTAACGTAAACGATAAATTATAATTAAAAAATATATAAAACGTTCAATGCGGAAGGAAAGAGGATATGACTAGAGACGGGAGAGCTTCCAACGTTACATTAAAGGATATTTCACAGAAAATGAATATTTCCATGACTTCTGTTCATCGGGCGATTTACGGAAAAGAAGGTGTAGGGGAGGAGCTGCGAAAAAAGGTTCTTGAAACTGCCAAGGAGATGGGATACGAACCGAATTATGCTGCTTCCTCCATGAAGAGAAAGGCGATCCGTATTGCGGTAGTTTTGCCTTCGGCCCAGGGTGTAGGAAGTTTATATTATGCATATTTTTGGAAGGGATACAGGGATGCGCTCAAGGAAATACGTGCACTGAATGTAGAGACAGATGAGTATGAGGTAGAGGATGAAAACGATCAGATTGAGCTGCTTAAAGAAATAGTGGATGAAAATAAAAACTCATACAGTGCGGTACTGACATTTTCTTACACACGGAGCCCGGAAGTGATTCTTCAATATCAAAGACTGTCAGCACAGAAAATTGTGGTGATGGTATTGGATGACTTGATCGAGGGCATTAACGGCCTGTACTGTATTCCGTCCAGTGACACGATTATTGGAGAAATGTGTGCAGAGGTATTTTCCCTGATGCTGCCTAAAGAGGGGACAATTTTGATTTCTTCCGGCCGTATCGGTTCTCTAGTACACGAGAAAACCGTTGAAGGATTTAAAAAGTATTTAAAAGAACACGACAGTCAGTTAAAAATAAAACAGCTTCCAAACAGCGAGGATATGGAAAAGACATATCGCGGTTTTTGTGAAGGGCTTCAGGCATACGATGATGTGGTAGGAACTTTTTCTCTGATTGCCCGTGAAAACAAACCCATGGTTCGGGCTTTGGAAGATACGGGTATGCTGGGAAAAGTAAAGGTTATGGGAGCCGATCTGAACATGGAAAGCGCAGAGTTTCTGCGGTCAGAGAAAATTGATGCATTGGTATATAAAAATCCTTATGATAAAGGCTTTCAAGGGTTTCAGGTTCTGGTCGATTATGTGGTAAAGAGAATAGAGCCGCCGAAAAATATTAAATGCATTATCAGCATGGTGTTTAAGACAGGTTTGAGCTTCTATGAAGATGTCATAAAACTATAAAGAAAAGGAGAGAAAAGTAATGAAAAAAAAGAGTGTAGCATTAGGAATCGCATTGATCGCGGCAGCCGCTTTGACGGCTTGCTCAGGAGGAGAGACAGCTGAGACCCAGGCGCCGGCCGAGACGCAGGCACCGGCGGAAACCCAGGCTGCTTCTGAAGCAGAAAGTGAATCCGAGGCGGAAGCGCCTGCGGAGGAAGAGAGCGCACAGGCACCGGCGGATGAAAAGACATTTGAGCTGAAGCTGGCAGAGAATCAGCCGAAGGACAATCCAATCTCTCAGGGCATGCAGATGTTTGCGGACCTTGTGGAGGAGAAGACAAACGGAACGGTTAAAATTGAAGTGTATCTGGACGGCATGCTGGGCACGGAGAATGAGACGATTGACCAGGTTCATGCGGGCACATTGGATCTTGCGAGAATAAACACATCCGCACTGTCTTCTACGGCGGATGAGGTAGGCGTTTTCACACTGCCGTATATTTTCACCAGTACAGAGCAGAAGTACAAGGTGCTTGACGGAGAGATCGGGCAGAATATCATAAAGTCTCTTGAAAATTACAATATGATCGGTCTGGAATACTGGGAGTCAGGCTCCAGAAACTTCTATACAACGGAAAAGCCGATTACCTGTGTGGCAGATATGAAGGGTATGAAGATCCGTGTGCAGGAATCAGATATCGCGATTAAGATGATCGAGATGCTGGGAGCAGCAGCCACGCCGATGTCTTACAATGAAGTATACCAGGGACTGCAGACAGGCGTAATCGACGGCGCAGAGAATGACTTTGTTTCCTACTATACATCCGGCCACTATGAGGTCGCTAAGTATTATACACTGGACGGACACATGGCTCCTCCTGCTCTTTTGATTATGAGCAAGACTGTATGGGATGAGATGAGTGAAAATCAGCAGAATGCAATCCGCGAGGCAGCAAAAGAAGCAGCCGTATGGCAGCGGAAGGCAATGGACGACTACCAGGAGGAGTCCAGAAAGCTTGTAGAAGAGAAGGGATGCCAGATTATCGAAGTAGACGCAAAAGAATTCCAGGATGCAGTTGCTCCTATGTATGAGGACTATCCGCAGTATAAGGAAGTGATCGATCAGATCCGTGCAGTTGAATAAATAGGAATTTTCAAGCCTCCGGCCGTTTTGGGCATCAGCCCGGATCAGGCCGGAGGCGGGACTTGGAGGGAAGCGGATGAACGATAAGAGGGAAAATAAGATAAAAGAAATAAGAGCCGTTGTTGAAAAGGTAATCACCGGAGAAAAGGCAGTGTGCTGCGCGCTTTTAATTATTATGCTGCTGATTACTTTTTTCCAGGTGGTGATGCGTTTTATATTTAATTCGCCCTTTAGCTGGTCAGAAGAACTGACGCTGATATTTTTGGTGTGGTTCGGTTACCTGTGCATGCCGATTGACATTTTTCACGATTCCCATGCAGCGCTGTACTTTCTTTACAACAGGTTGCCTGTGGCTCTGAAAAAGGCGGTTGACATTATGCGGCATGGGCTTCTTATGTGGCTGTTTTCGCAGATGATTGTTTACGGCTATACCATTACAAAGCTGAATATGCCGAAATTGCAGCCGGCTACCAGGGTTTCTCAGGGATGGCTGTTTGCTCCTTTGATTGTGGGAGGTGTGCTTATGCTGATTTACTGCGCGCTGAACTTACTGACAACAATTCTAAAACCTCTTGACGCGTACAGAAAAGAGGCAGAAACAGAATGGAGCATTGAACAACTCAACAAAGAAAGAGGTGGCACAGAATGAGCGAAGTTGTTATGGGAACCACGATACTGTTTAGTGTTTTATGCGTGCTGATGCTTCTGCGATTCCCGATCTCGTTTTGTCTGGCTGTTTCCTCCATGGTTACGGCTGTTTATCTGGGAATTCCCTTTATGAACTTATTCCAGAAAATGTCTACCGGCATCACAAGCTTTACGTTCATGTGCGTTCCCTTCTTCATTATTATGGCACAGATTATGACAGAGGGCGGAATTGCAGACCGGATTATAGGCTTTTGCAATGTGCTGGTAGGGCGCATTCGGGGGGGAACGGCGATCGTTAACTGCCTTGATTCCATGCTGTTTGGCGGGATCTCCGGTTCATCAATTGCGGATGTTACATCCATCGGCGCATTCATCATTCCTATGATGAAGAAGCAGGGATATGATACAGATTACACAGTAGCAGTTACCTGTACGTCGTCTGTGGAAGGTGTAATCATTCCGCCCAGCCAGAACATGATTTTTTACGTGGTATCGGCAGGCAGCGGCCTTTCCATAAGCACAATGTTTATGTGCGGCTATATTCCCGGTATCCTGTTTACGGCAGCGCTGGCAACGGTATCTTACATTATTGCGGTAAAAAAGAAATATCCTATTTCTGAGGCGAAGCCGTGGAGAGAGAATATCCGCATTGTGCGCCAGGCGATTTTGGGACTGGGCACGATTCTAATCGTCGCTGTGGGAATCTCCGCGGGTGTATTTACTGCTACGGAGGCAGGAGCTGTGGCAGCGGTATATGCCTGGGTTATTACAACATTTGTTTATAAAACGATGACCTTGAAAAAAACGTTTCAGTGTTTTTTAAATACGCTGCCAACGCTGGGCACAATTATGGCGATCATTGCCACATCCAGCGCGTTTAGCTATGTGCTGTCTTATTTAAAGGTTCCCAACCGAGTGGCGGAGTTGTTTTTAACAATCTCCAGCAGCCCGGCGGTTATTATGTTCCTTATGATCTTGCTGATGATTATTCTGGGCTGCTTTATGGATATGGGTATTTTGATTATCCTGTTGACACCTATTTTCTACCCGGTGGCAATGGAAATCGGATATAATCCGTATCATTTTGGCCTGATTGTTGTTTTGACTCTGGGTCTGGGACTGCTGACACCGCCTGTGGGAACTTCGCTGTGGGCGGGCTGTGCGATAGCGGAGATTCCTATAGAAAAATGTATCAAAGGCTTTATGCCGTTTTACCTTACATATCTGGCAGTCGTGCTTTTGATTGTGCTCTTCCCGGACATCTGCCTGTTCTTGCCGAGAGTGCTTGGATATACGGTCTAGGAGGATGGGGATGAAAGCGTTTCAAAAGGATTTGCTCAGAGGGGGAATTTTTTCCTCAAGGAAAGAAATGGGAGAACGTGCGGCGGAGGATATTCGCAGGGCAATTGAGGCGGTAATTCGGGAAAAAGGAACGTGCAATATGATATTTGCGGCTGCTCCTTCCCAGAATGAAGTTTTGGCTTCCCTGAGCATGTACAGAGAATTGCCCTGGGAGAAAGTCAATGCATTTCATATGGATGAATATATAGGGCTTTCAGCGGATGCGCCCCAGGGATTTGGGAATTTTCTGAAGAACGCGATTTTTTCCAAGGTTCCCTTTGGAAAAGTATGCTGCCTGGACAGCACAAATGATCCCGAAAAAGAATGCGAGCGGTATGCGGAACTGCTGAAGGAGTATCCTGCGGATATTGTCTGCATGGGTATTGGAGAAAATGGACATATTGCCTTCAATGATCCTCATGTTGCGGACTTTCACGATTCCCGCATTGTAAAAATTGTGGATTTGGATGACGTATGCCGTATGCAGCAGGTGCATGACGGGTGCTTTGCTTCGATTGATGAAGTACCGAAGCAGGCGCTGACTCTGACGATTCCTGTGCTGACAGCACCAAAGTACGTTTTCTGTGTGGTTCCGGGAAAGACAAAGGCAGAGGCTGTGGAAAAAACAGTGAATGGAGCGGTGTCTCCTTCCTGCCCGGCGAGTATTTTGAGAACCCACGAGAATGCAGTGCTGTATTTGGATGAAGACAGTGCTGAAAAATTAAATAACTAAAGTAAGGTGTCCGGGATGCAAATATCCCGGGCATTTTTGGGGCCTTTCCCGGCATTTTTATCCTCCGTGCCAGAAGTGCCTTCTGCTGTGATTGACATAGAGTGGGAACTCTTATATACTGAGGATATATAGGGAGTATATATTTTTTCACACAACGTACACCAGGAAAAGGAGGTATTGTATGGAGCAGAAATTCTTTATATGTGAGCATTGCGGCAATATCATTGCCATGGTGAAGAGCAGCGGGGTGCCTGTGATGTGCTGCGGACAGAAGATGAAGGAGATTATTCCGGGAACCACGGACGCGGCAGCAGAAAAGCATGTGCCGGTTTACCAGGTCGAGGGAAACAAAGTGATGGTTACGGTGGGATCTGTGGAGCATCCCATGCTGCCTGAGCATTACATAGAATGGGTATCTCTGCAGACCAAGCAGGGCAACCAGCGCAAGGCATTGAAGCCCGGCGATGCGCCAAAGGTTTGTTTTGCTATCTGTGAGGGAGATGAGGTGGAGGCAGTTTACGCTTACTGCAACCTGCACAGCCTTTGGAAGGCGTGATGCATACTTAATTATTAGGCAGAAAAGGGGAACAGATTCATGAATGATAAAGTAGCCGCGCTCATTAATGAGCAGATCAACAAGGAGTTCTATTCCGCATATTTGTATCTGGAGTTTTCCAATTACTATGCGGACGCCGGTCTGGACGGCTTTGAAAACTGGTATCGGATTCAGGCCCAGGAGGAGCGGGATCACGCGATGCTGTTTTATCAGTATCTGCATAACAATGATCGGAAGGTAACTTTTGAGGCTATTGCTAAGCCGGACTGTGTACTGGAAAACAATATGGATCCCTTAAAGAAGGGATTGGAACATGAACAGTATGTAACCTCTCTGATCAACAACATTTATGCGGCGGCCTTTGAGGACCGGGATTTCCGTACCATGCAGCTGCTGGACTGGTTCGTAAAAGAGCAGGGCGAGGAGGAGAAAAATGCCTCTGACCTGATTACAAAAATGGAGCTTTACGGGACAGATGCCAAGGGCCTCTATATGCTCAACAGTGAGCTGAAAGCCCGGGCGTATGCGGCACCTTCGCTGGTGCTGTAATAAGATATCTTCCTGCATACAGAGGACGACGAAGCAAACTATAAGGGCCTGTGAGAAACGAAAGGATTTCCTTGTTTTCACAGGCCTTTAATTAGCTGTGCAGGGAATGGTGTTCAAACACGCTTTAACGCTTTTTCACAGAACCCCGTACCACCAGGCTCACATCCAAGACAATATTTTCCGCAGGGCTTTCCGGCTCGCGGATATGTTTCATCAGGAGTTCACAGGCCACCTCTGCCTTCCGAAAAATATCCTGGCGCACAGTGGTAAGGGGCGGCAGGGAACGGCTGCTGTGAGGGAGATCGTCAAACCCGATAATGGAAAGATCTTCCGGCACACGCAGGCTCAGGCAGCTGGCCGAATAATACAAGTCAAGGGCGCAGGTATCGGAGGTCGTGAAAATGCCTGTCACCGGATTTGGGCCGGAAGTCAATTTCTCAAGGAGCGGCGTCAGCTCCTCTCCTCCGGAAGGGAGAATGTGTTCCTGCGGGAGCGAGACACCGGCATCCCGCAGACAGGAGCAGAAGCCCTGAAGACGGTGCATGATCAGGCCGTTGCCCAGAGCCTTGGGGCCGATAAAGGCCAGATTCGTATGTCCGTTTTCCAAAAAGTGCCCGGCGGCCAGCCGCCCGCCCTCATAGTCATCTATGCCCACATTAATGATCCTGCGGACAGAGCTGTAGCTGTCCGTAAAGATCAGCGGAATAGAATTATTTTCTTGGATCTCCCGTATATTGTCATCAAACATTCCCAGAAAAACAGCCCCCGCAACGTTCCAGGTCTTCAGGCTGTAGCTGATATCTTTGTAATCTTTTACATAATGAATCATCAGATCGTAGCCTTCTCTCTGAACCAGCCGGGCAATCTCGCCGAAAAAACAGCCGTTGTAGCTGTCGCACAGAGGATTACGGGCATCGCCGTAATCCGTCAGGACAGCGGCGATAAGCCGGGAAGACCGGGAAGCCAGGGAGCGGGCGGATGAATTGGGCACGTATCCCATCCGAGCAGCTATTTCCAAAATCCGTTCGGCGGTTTTGGGAGACACCTCTTTTTTATTTCCATTCATTACCCGGGAGACCGTCATCATGCTGACGCCGGCCTCCTGGGCGATATCTTTTAATCGTATCATTTATTTTCCAATCCTTTGCGCGTTTTTGTTATCGCTAACAAAATTATATACGAAAAATAGAGAAAAGACAAGAGAAATTTGGGGATGCTTTTCCGAATAAAGAGAAAAAATATTTATTTTTTTGAAGTATTGACAAATAAATACGTTAGTTTTATAATCTAATCATAACGTTAGCGCTAACATTAGAAGAAACGGATTGACGGAAATACGGACAGACGAGGCGGTTAAAGGCAGATGGACAGGTTTCAGCTGGAAAAGGCTGATTAGGAAGTTTCTGGAGGTGTGTGATGAAAAAAATAGGGATGTATTTGCTGGCCGGAGCAGCAGCCGTCATTCTATCGGCCTGCGGAAGCAGCCAGGAGGAGGCGGCTGCCTCTTCCGGCGTTGTGGATACCCAGGCAGACAAGGGACTGGAGGTGATGGGGGATCAAGTGGTTTATGACCCGAATCATTTGGTAAATGACGGGCAGCCGGTCTCCTTGGATTGGTGGATTTGGACATCGGAGGATACATTTACGGCGATTGCGGAGGAGTATGAGAAAATTCATCCCAATGTATCGATCCGGGTGGTCTATAATCCATGGGACGGATATTTTACAAAGCTTCCGCTGTCTCTGCAGAAGAAAGAGGACGGCCCAGCCCTTTTCAATATACACAACAGCTATGACAGCCTGCTTGCCCATTATTTGGAGCCCTACGCGATTGACACGGAGGATATGATTGCTGATTACCCGTCGGCAGCTTCCCATGTACGGGATGGAAAAATTTATTATGCCGACTATGGGCTTTCCACAGGTATGGTGTATTACAATAAAAGACTCTGGGAAGAGGCAGGGCTCACAGAAGAGGATATTCCAAAGACATGGGATGAGCTGATCGAGGTAGGAAAGAAGCTGACCCGATTTGACGAGGAAGGAAACATCGTACAGGCTGGTTTTAATTATAATAAGTATTTTAACGTACTGGCTATGGGGTTAAATTACCAGTTCGGGGAGAATATGTTCACGGCGGACGGAAAAGAGGCCCGTGTGGACAGCCCTGGCATGAAGGAGGCAGTTGGTCTTTTAAAGGATTTATACGATGTCCATCGCATTGGGGATAAGGATTTCGGGACGGACAGCGAGCAGAGCTTTTACCAGGAACAGAGCGCGATGGTATTTATGTGGGGATTTTTGGTGGGAAATCTGAAGACCAATTATCCCAACCTGGAGTACGGAACCTTTGAGATACCTACGGTCAGTGAGGAAGTCCCATATGCCTATTACCGCTATAATGGAGAATCCACTCCTGGCATCAACAAAAATGCATCTCCGGCTCAGAAGGAGGCAGCGCAGGATTTCATCCGCTTTTTCTTGGCAAATGACGCGGTGCAGATTCGTCTCAGCCAGGAAGGGGGGCTCATCCCGGCAAAATCTGCTCTCATGGAAGCGCCGGAACTGAAGGATACTCCTCTTGTGAAAGCGGCTGGCCCGCATATTGACCGATATATATGGCCAGGGGCTATGCCGGCTACCCTGGAGACCAACTTAAAAATTGCGGGGGAGGATATCCTTTATAATGGAAAAGATATGGAGAAGGCGCTGAAAACAGCGAACGACATCATTAATGTGGATTTAGCGAACCAGGATTTTACTGCCAGCGAAAATTTGTATGCCTTTTATAAGAGTGAATAGGGGGAGTGCGCAATGTTCTGGAAGAGAAGACCGCTTCAAAGCAAGAGTGAAATATGGCTGAGAAATATATCGATGGGCTTTTTGGTACTGTATCTGGGATTGTTTATGGTAATTCCAATGATTATGGCAGCAGTAGGAAGCCTGCACCAATGGAATCCTTTGAATGAGACGTGGCGGTGGCTTGGGATTGAAAACTATATCCGTATGTTTTCTTATCCTACCTTCTGGCAGTCTATGATAAATACCGTGGTATTTTGCGTGGCTGTCGTATTTTTTCGGGTTCTCCTGGGACTGTCTGTGGCCTATGCGCTGAACTCTAAATTGATGAAATGCAGGACATTCTTCCGCACGGTTTTCTATATGCCGACCGTTACGCCTCTGGTAGCGGTGGCGTATGTGTGGATGATTATGTACAATCCGCAGTTCGGCCTGATTGACAAGGTGCTGGGAATTGACATCAACTGGCTGTATGACAGCCGGTTCGCGCTGCCGGCCCTTATGGTCATGACCGTGTGGAAGGATTTCGGATACGCGGTGATTCTGTTCTTATCCGGCCTGATGTCCCTTCCGTCCGACTGCTACGAGTCTTCCGAGATAGACGGCGCAAATGCCTGGCAGACCTTCCGCTATATTACCCTTCCTCTGCTCCGTCCGACGATGCTTTTTGTGGTGGTAACCTCCATCATTTCCTATCTTCAGGCGTATGTTCCGGTACTGGTGATGACAAAAGGCGGACCGGGAACCTCCACCTATTTGAGTTCCTATCTGGTATATGATCAGGCCTTTAAGCAGTACAATTTTGGCTATGCCTCGGCCATATCTATGTTTATTTTGCTGCTCACAGCTGTATTTACAGTGATTTCCTTCCGGGTTACAGGCCGGGAAAAGTAAGGGGGAACGGATTATGAAAATAAAGGCAATGCAGATTGGCATGCTGGCGGCGCTCGTCATAGGAGGGCTGCTGACGGTATTTCCTTTTGTGTGGATGGTTTTGTCTTCTTTTAAAAGCAATGGAGAGATAGAGGCCCTGGAACAGACGCTTCTCCCCCAGACGCCTGTTCTCGAGAACTATTTGAATCTGCAGAATAATTTTAACTTTCTGCAGTATTTTCTCAACAGCGTGTTTGTGGCAGTAGCGGTGACCCTTCTGGTGATTTATACCAGCTGCCTTTGCGGATATGTTTTGGGAAAATATAACTTCCGGGGAAAGAATCTGATCTTTGCAGTTGTGATGATGACGATGATGGTTCCCTGGTCGGTGACAATTATCCCGCGGTACACAATGTTTGTGCAGGCAGGACTCCAGGACTCTTATCTGGCACTTATTATTCCTTCTATGGTCAGCGGATTCGGGGTATTTATGATGAAACAGAATATGGAGGCCGTACCGAATGAGCTGATTGAGGCAGCGCGTATGGATGGATCCAATGAGTTCCAGATCTTTCACAAGCTGATTTTCCCATTGAGCAAAAACGGGATTTCGGCCATCGCCATCTTCCAATTTCTTTGGATTTGGGAGGATTATCTTTGGCCGTATTTGATGATTGACAGCGAGGCAAAACAACTTTTGGCCGTAGGGCTGACCACCTTTAACGGACGATATACCACAGACTACGGCGGTCTGTTTGCAGCCACCTCTATATCCATTCTTCCGGTGATTCTGGTGTATGTTATTTTCCAGCGGCGGTTTGTGGCCGGTGTGGCTGCCGGGGCGGTGAAAGGATAAAAGAATACAGCATAAGGAGGACAACATGAGAGAACAAGTAAATGGCAGCTGGAGAATAGAGACGCATCCGAAGGCGGAGGCCGGAAACGTACTGCAGGGAGACCGCTGGAGGATTTCCGTTCTGACAGAGGGATTGATTCGCCTGGAATACCAGCCGGAAGGCTGTTTTGAGGATCGGGCTACGCAGATGGTATGGAATCGGGACTTCCCCCCAACCGGTTTTCAGGTGCAGGAAACGGATGCGGGCCTGGAAATTTTCACTTCCCGGATTCATCTGATTTATAATCGCGGCGAATTTTCCTCTAACGGGCTTTCGATACAGGTTATGGGAAATCTGAGCCCTTATCACAGCATTTGGCGCTATGGGCAGGATTTTGAAGATTTGAAGGGAACGGCCAGAACCCTGGATCTGTGTGACGGGGAGACCGAACTGGACAGGGGGATTATTGGAAAAAATGGATTTTCCGTTCTGGATGACAGTGATTCCCTGGTACTCACAGAAGACGGCTGGGTGGAGCCCAGGCAGTCTGCGGGAAAGGATCTGTATTTCTGGGGATACGGGCACGATTATCGGGAGGCCCTCAAGGATTTTTACTATCTCTGCGGAAAAAGCCCTATGGTACCCAGATATGCCCTGGGAAACTGGTGGAGCCGGTATTATAAATATACGGAGCAGTCATACAAGGCGCTGATGGAACGGTTTAAACAGGAGGGGATTCCTTTCTCTGTTGCAGTGATTGATATGGACTGGCATCTGGTGGATATCGATCCTAAGTACGGCAGCGGCTGGACGGGGTATACCTGGAATAAGGAGCTGTTTCCGGACCCCCAAGGGTTTTTGCAGTGGCTTCATGGGCAGGGGCTTCGGGTGACACTGAACCTCCATCCGGCAGACGGTATTCGGGCATATGAGGATATCTACCCGCAGATGGCGGAAGAACTGGGAGCCAATGCAGAGAAAGAGCAGCCTGTTAATTTCGACGCTGCATCTCCGGAGTTTCTGCAGGCGTATTTTAAATATTTTACACATCCCCAGGAAGCGCAGGGGGTGGATTTCTGGTGGATTGACTGGCAGTCCGGAGGAGTCAGCCGTGTGAAAGGGCTGGATCCGCTGTGGATATTGAACCATTATCATTATCTGGATTATAAACGGGATGGAAGACGGCCCATGATCTTTTCACGCTATGCCGGTCCGGGAAGCCACCGGTATCCTGTGGGCTTTTCCGGTGACACGATTGTATCCTGGGCCTCCCTGGCATTTCAGCCGTATTTTACGGCGGCCGCTTCCAACATTGGATACGGTATGTGGAGCCATGATATCGGCGGACATATGCACGGAACAAAGGAGGATGAGATGGCGGGGAGATGGCTGCAGTTCGGAGTCTTTTCTCCGATTATGCGGCTCCACTCCAGCTGCAGTCCGTTTAATGGAAAAGAACCGTGGCGCTACAAGGCAGAGGTGCGGGACATGATGGAGGATTTTCTGCGTCTGCGGCACCGCTTAGTTCCCTATCTGTATACCATGAATTACCGGGCATATGCGGAGGATACCCCTCTGATGCTTCCCATGTATTATGAATACCCGGAAGAGGAAGCGGCCTATCAGGTTCCCAATGAATATATCTTCGGGAACCAGCTTCTGGCCGCCCCCGTGACCACACCACGGATTCCGGGGATCAATGTCTCAAAAACAAGGGTGTGGCTGCCGAAGGGAATGTATTTTGACATATTTACCGGAGCGCGGTATCAAGGCGGAAGAATGATGGATATGTACCGTACCATTTCTTCCATACCGGTTTTGGCAAAGGCAGGGGCGATTCTTACGCTGGCAGATGAAAAGGCAGAGGCGGGGAAAAATCCGGAGGTGCTTTTTGTACACGTGTATCCCGGAGCGGACGGAAGCTTTGTTCTTTATGAGGATGACAATGAGACGGAAGCATACAGGGAGGGCGTATGTGCCCAAACCGCATTCTCTCTGTCCTGGGGCACAGACCCGGTTCTGACCATTGAGATGCCTCAGAAAAATACGCAGCTCCTTCCCAAAAAGAGGGAATATGTGATTGTTTTCCATGGGATTGGTTCCTGTGAGGGAGAGCTGAGGGTCGGAGAAAAGGCAAAACATCTGCTCTTAGAGGAAAGACAGATGGAGGATATTCTGGGAGGATCGGGCGTATGTGTGAGTACGGGGCTTCTTGACCCTGCGGTCTCCCGGGTGGAGCTTTGCCTGAAAAATGCCGTGATGAAGGAAAATGATTCAAACCAGTATTTATTTGATTTCCTAAATCAAGCGGAAATCAGCTTTGACCAAAAGGACAGGCTGTATGCCGCGGCCGGCAGAAAGCGCAATAAGGAGCTTCTTCTGTCGGAGCTTATGGCCATGGATTTGGAGCCGGATCTTTTGGGGGCTGTGATGGAGATATTGACGGCATAGGCCATATCGGACATCACCACAAGACCGGGAATCATGATCTGGATGAATACGACTGGAACTGCGTCATGGATTATGCAGACAGGCACATGAAATAAAGAAGAATTATAGCCGATTTATAAGAGCAGGAGAAGCTTATGGAGCTTCTCCTGTATTTGTAAGGAAAAGTTCATTAAAAATTCATGAAAATTTCACCTGCAAACGCCAAAAATTTCTTACAATAGAAATAATAGTGCAGGATGGCAAAAAAGCAGTTCGAGGCAGTTGCACAGCAAAATGTAGGAGGAAGAGGCTTGTGAAAAAACATAAGATAGCGGTCGGTTTGGCACTGGCGGCATGGATGACGGCCGGGATTTCCGGTACGGCTTTGGCGGCAGGAGGATGGGTTCAGACAGATGGAAACTGGAAATATACGGATTCTCAGGGAAATTATGTGACTAACAGGTGGGAGCAGTCAGGTGGGAAATATTACTATCTGGGCAGCGACGGAAACATGGTGACAAATGCCTGGGTGGATGATTTATATTATGTGGGCGCGGACGGCGTCATGGTTACAAACAGCTGGCTCAAGATGAATACGGCCGCAGACGGAAAGGAAGTGGGCTGGTACTACCTGACCAGCAGCGGCAAGATGAAGACGGACGGCTGGGAGACGATCAACGGCAGGGAGTATGCATTTGACAGCGACGGCCGGATGCGGCATGGCTGGTATTTTGACGATGAGGATATTTATTACCTGGGCGGAGAGGATGACGGGGCGATGAAGACAGGCTGGCGCTGCCTGGCCTATGATGAGGACGATAAGCCGGATGACGGTGATGTGTCGGAGCAGTACAGCCAGGCCGGTGATGACGCCCGCTGGTTTTATTTCCAGACCAATGGGAAAGCGGTTCATGCGGAAGATGGGACGTATAAGAGAACGACCATTGACAATAAGAAATATTACTTTGACGAGGACGGCGTGATGGCCTCCGGCTGGGTTGCGGCGGAAGACGAGACAGAATCCGGCGATACAACCGGCATCAGCAAGTTCATTTATCTGGGGACGGAAAATGAGGGAAATATGTACCAGAGCACCTGGGTGTATCTGGACGAGCATCCCTGGACCGGCGATGATGAAGATGAGATTGAGGAAGGGGATGACGAAGACTGCCCGGATGAGGGAGAGAGCGCCTGGTATTATTTGGAAAATGACGGAACTCCGGCGTATCTTCCGTCCACAGCTGACAGCATGAGCGACGCTACCACTAAGGTCGGCAGCAATTCCTATTTCTTTAATGAGTATGGCGTGATGCGCACAGGACTGATTAAAATTTCTGTGGGTGATGAGAACCTGGTAGGATACTTTGGGGAGGACAGTCCTTATGATTCCAGCCCGGACTCTTATATGCGGACTGGCCGGCAGACCATTTATGACGATGCGGGAGACAGGTATACCTTCTACTTCAGCACATCTGGTTCCAGCAAGGGGGCCGGCTACAGCGGCGAGAGGGATGATTATCTTTATTACGAGGGCTGCCTGGTAGAGGCGGAGGACGGCCAGGACTATGAGGCTTTTATCATCGACGGAAAGGCATATTTGGTGAATGAATCAGGCCGCGTGCAGACCAGCAGCAAGGCATACCGCTGCGACGGTGACTATATGTATCGCATAAGCGGAGGCAAGCTGTATTACACGGATGATGACGGGGAAGCGGAGGATGAGGTGACCGAGGGAAGCGCTCTTCCGGAGGTCGTGTATCATGAGGAGTATGATTTGTAATTACTGTTATTTATAGTCGGAGGAAGGAAAAGTGGAGCGGAAAGAGCGGGTGAAAGCAGCTGTCAAAGGGGAATGGGTTGACCATGTTCCATGTGGATTTTCTCTGCATTTTCCCAAGACAACAGACAGCTTTGATAAGACGGTGAAGGCACATTTGGATTTTTTTGAGGCTACGGACACTGATATCGCGAAGATCATGAATGAAAATTTAGTGACTTCGGAAGATTTAATCTGTACATCGGAAGATTTTGATAAGATACCGGAGATTACTATGGATACGCCTTATATGGCGGAGCAGGTTCGGCTGGTCAGGGAAATTGTGAAGGAGAGCGGAAAGGGGCGGTTTTTCCTGGGGACGCTCCATGGAATTTGTGCTTCCTCTGTTCATCCGCTGGAGCAGAGGGGGGTGGAATACATGGAGGCCAGAAAACGGGTGCTCCAGTGCCTGCGAACCAATCCGGATCCTGTTCTGCGTGCCTTTGAGCGGATTACAAAGGGAATGTGTCAGCTTGCAAAAGCTTATATAGAGGAAGGAATGGACGGCGTTTACTATGCGGCTCTGGGCGGTGAACGGGATCTGCTTACAGATGAAGAATTTGAAAAATGGTTTATGCCGTATGACCTGGAGATTATGGATGCCATACGGGGGAGCGGAGGATACTGTTTTCTGCATATCTGCAAGGATCATTTGAATATGGAACGTTACCGGAGTTACGCGTCCCATGCAGATGCGGTGAACTGGGGAGTTTACGAGGCGCCGTTTTCACTGGAGGAGGGAAGGGGGATGTTCCCGGACTGCGCGATTATGGGCGGGCTGCCGAACCGCAGCGGCGTGATGACGGATGGCAGCGTGGAGGAGCTGGAAAAGGAGACAGAGCGTGTGATTCGTTCCTTTGGAAAGACCGGCTTTATCCTGGGGGCGGACTGTACGCTGCCCACGGAGATTTCGTATGAGAGGATACGGAGGATTGTGGAGCAGGCGAGGAAAATATAGATGTGAAAAAATGAACCAAATGCTGCGCTGACACCTCTATATGTCAGGTGCACCGAAAAGGAAGTCCTTCCGGCGGTCAGCCGGAGGGACTTTTGCTGTTGCGGCTTTTGCCTGCGGCAGATTACCAAGAAACAAGAAGGGCATCCCCGGATACCCTGAAAGGAGACGGCATGGAACAGTGGACAGAGGGTCTGGCCCTCAGAATGAAGGAGGGCGACCAGGAAGCATTTGATGAATTGATGGAGCATTTCTACCCGAGGCTCCTGCCCATGGCCTATCTCATCACGGGAAGCCACGGGGACAGCGAGGATGTGGTACAGGAGACATTTGTACGGTGCTGGCTGAACCGGGAAAGACTTAGGGAACCCAGATATTTTGCAAAGTGGCTGTACAGGATAATGACCCGGGAGGCCTGGCGTGTATGCAGGCAGAAAAAGAAAGAACAGCCGGTGGAGGAGGTATTTGGTACAGAGACCCCGGTTGTGGCCTCCGCACTGGAAGAAGTGATGGAAAATACACAAAGAGAGGAGCTGTACCAGGCGATTGCAGGGCTCCCTGTGAAGCAGAGGACAGTGGTGGTACTTTATTACTACAATGATATGTCGACAAAGGAGATTGCAGGGGTGATGGGATGCCTGGAGGGAACGGTAAAGTCGCGGCTGTATACAGCCAGGCAGAAGCTGAAACAGATTTTGTCAGAGGATGCATATTTGGGAAAGGAGGCGGCCTTATGATGGCATTGGACAATCAGATTAAAAACGCTTTAAAGGCCAGAGCCCGTCTGGCAGAGGCGGCTGCGGGGGACAGTGCAGAGATGCGCCGCCGTGTTCATGAGAGGATAAAGGAGGAGTCAGGAATGAGAAGATGGAGTATGAGAAAAATTGTGGTAGCTGCGGCAGCCATCTGCGTATTTGGAAGCATGACCGCAATTGCGGCAGGGAGGATTGCGAGCGTAAGCAGCCATTCTACCCACGAGGAGGAGATTACCCAATACAGCCAGCTGGCCGCGATGGAGGAACAGGTAGGAGTAAAAACCGGAGCGCCGCAGGCATTTTCCAATGGATTTGCTTTTGCGAACGCCATGCCGGTTTACAGCCAGGCAGAAGACGAGGAGGGAAACGCAGTGATGTCCGGCCAGGGGATTTCCCTTACTTATAAGAAGGACGGCATGGCAGATATGAACGTTTTTACAGAACAGGCCGGAATGTATGAGGGAAACCCAGCCGATGGGGCTCAGCAGACCTTCGAGTATAACGGCATAACCCTCGGCTACAACGAAGTGCACTACCGCTTTGTACCCGGGGACTACGAGCTGCCCGAAGGGGAGAAGAAACTGGTAGAGCAGGGAGACATCGTAATTAGCTACGGCTCAGACCAGGTGGAGGACAGGATAAGCAAAAGCATTGTCTGGGAGCAGGGAGATAAGGTATATAACCTGATGTCTTTCGACAGTTCTATGGAAGCGCAAGAGTTTTATGAGATGGCTTGCGAGATGATTGATGGACAGCAGTGATATAAAATGCAGCCGTGGGGAGCTATTGCAAAATAGATGGGTAGTCATCTATGGAGCAATGGCTCCTTTTTTAGGCGAAAGAACAGAAAGAGGCGAAAAACATTATGATTTCCTCCGATAACATAAGCGGGGGGGGGGGCGAAAGACACCCGCCGTTTGGACTGTTGAAAAAATTTTTAAATATCCTTCTCTATGTATAGCTTTAGCATACTTGGTAGAATTTTGGTTGAATATGTATGAATATCCGAGTAAAAACGGCAAATCATCAGACTCCTTTGACAGCTTTATTCCCTTGTATTATAATTTAAAGAAACTGGGTCAGAGGAACAGGGAATGCAGAAGAGATACAGAATCAATTGGAAAACAAGGATTATATATGCTTCCATGATTGCGCTGTTTGTCAGCGTGCTGCTTATTATGAATTATGCGTTTAATCGGAGCAGAAATCTTTTGATTGAACAGGAAACCGGGATCATTTCCCAGTATATGAACCGCAATGAACTGGCCGTGACAGATATTATGGATTCTATCCGAAAACTGTCTGCAGCTTCCAGCACGGATAAGCAGGTTGCGTCTTATTTGGCGCGATCATATGAGGGCGATGTTTTTTCTTCAGAAAATGCCAGCCGTATCCGGGAAGTAGAGGATACCCTGGCATTTTACCGTAATATATTCTTTGATTACAGACTTCATTATATCATTATAGGTTCGGACAATACTATATATAGCGTAGCGGATGGAATTGACAACAGCTCCTATTTTGGAGAACAGTTTGCTTACGGCGTAAGAAAACAGGAATGGTATCAGAATTTTCTGGACAGTGGGGAGGTATCCTCATGGGCTGCGCCGTCTGCCTATAATTCCAAGGGGATATTTGAGGAGAAAACCGCCGGGGAAGATTTTATCCTTTTTATCCGGAAGATACGGGACTATAATTCTCAAAAATTTCTGGGAACATCATTCGTCTCCTTTCCTGTTGAAAATTTGAAGCATATTTTGGTACCCTATGAAGGGGCTTCGCTAGTGCTGTTGAATGAAGATGGGATACCCATTTATACAAACGATGAGAACGGAAACTTTGACGGTCTTTTATTTGACGAAATACAGAAACGTTTTGCGGGGCGGGACGGGCACTTCTATTATGAAAAGAATGGAAGGGACTATCTTCTTAGTTACGCGGTGATACCCGGTTCTGGGTGGAGCCTTGTCAATATGGTTCCCCTGGCAACTATTACTCAGGCGGTCGACAAACTTTATGGAACAATTACCACAGTTATGCTGCTGATCGCGGTAAGTGCTCTTGGAGTCTGTCTGGCTATGTATGTTTATATAAACGCGCCGTTAAATCGTCTTCTCCACAGGGTAAGCAGCGTAAATATAGGCGGAAGACGGGTGGCAGATGTTGGGGAGGGATCCAAAAACATATTTGGAATTGCGGAGGCAGAACAGGAAATTAATCATATGGTAGATTATATAGAGCGCTTGTCTGCGCAGACATTAAAACAAAAAGAAATTGAACAGAGCCTGCGTTACGAGATGCTCCGGGCGCAGTTAAACCCGCATTTCCTCTTTAATACACTGAACGTAATCAAATGGTCGGCAATGATATCAGGCGCAGGAAACATTGGAGATATGATTGCGTCTTTGGGAGTGCTTCTGGAAAACACTATGAACCGAGGAAAGGAGGAGAGCACACTTTTTGAAGAAATTAAGGTGGTCAAAGCGTGGGTTGAGATCAAAAACTGGGCGTTGAAAAACAGAATTCAAATCCACGTGGATATGCCGGAAGAGCTGAGAGATTTTTCTGTAATCCGCTTTTTCCTTCAGCCAATTGTTGAAAATGCAGTTCTCCATGGCATGAAGGAGGCGGAGACAGGAGAAATCTGGATAAAAGCGGAAAATTATGGAGAAAGGGTCTGCGTAACCATTCAGGATAACGGATCGGGAATTGAACAGGAAAAGCTGGAAAAAATATTGGAGGAGCTGGATGCGGAACACAAGCGCCGCCACGTAACGGGTATTGGCCTGACTAGCATTAATAAACTGATGAAGCTGCGGTATGGGGAGGAATACGGGCTTCATATTGAGTCGCAGAAAGGATATGGGACCAAGGTTTATGTGATATTTCCAGGGAAGGAGAGTGGAATCTGTGCTGAAGGTAATGATTGTAGATGATGAGATGATTGTCAGAATTGGGATTCAGTCCTGTATTAACTGGGAAGAGCACGGATGCCAGGTGATTTTTACCTGTGAATCCGGAGAAGAGGCGATAGCTGCTTTTGAACGGCAGGTTCCGGATATTGTGTTCACAGATATAATGATGCCGGAAATGGATGGAATTCAGCTGGTGGAATATATCCGGTCCCATTATCCGAAGACGAAAGTGATTGTTCTGAGTTGCGTGAATGAAATTGATTATGTGAAGCGGGCAATTAAATTGGGAGCGGAAGATTACATATTAAAATTATCGTTCACAAGGGATACAATGGCAGAATTAATTGAACGTCTGAGGGAGACAATAGAAAAAGAACAAAAAGAAGTGGGAAATCAGGTTTTTGAGATGGAGGTCCGCGCCTTCAATCGGGAAGAAAATTTCCGTATGCTGCTTTCTAACACCGTGGATCCGCTTCAGAAAGAGCAGCTTCTGGACCGGCTGGGATATTTATACGATCCGTTTGTATCCTATCTTCCGTGCTGTCTTCTGGCAGATCATATGCGGACAAAGCAGGAAACAGAGGATGCGGATTCTTATATACGGCGATACGGGCTGCTTAATATTATTAGGGAATATTTTGAAACGCTGCCGGAGCATGATCTGGCATTCATCGGAGAAGGAGAAATATTGGCGCTTTTTATACTGAAAAAACAGGAACGGGCAGAAGAACAGCTGCCGGTAATTTTTGCGCGCCTGAACCATGCGCTGAAAACACATTTGAATCTTACAATGTCTATGGGAGAGGGAACGCGGGTAAGCCGTCTGGAAATACCGGAAGCATATGAAAAAGCAAGAAGAGCGGCGGCTCTCCGCTTCTTTGACGGAGAGGGATCCTTTCATAAAACATCTCAGGAAGAGGGGATAGTTATTGAAGGGAAAAGAGAAGTATGCAGAAAACTTCAGGAAGCGGTGTTTAAGCAGGATATCACGGAAGCATTCCGCCTAACGGAAGAATGGTTTGCGGAACTGTGCACATGGAAAAGCTTTGGCCAGATAAAAGTGATTCGGCGTCAGATTGTGGAAACATGGATTTATTTATCCGGTTATACACTGCCAGATGGAGAGACGGCAGGAAACTGGGATGACCCCGGAGACACAGAAAAGTTTTGGAATGCGGAAACGCTGGATGAGATGAAGTGGTATTTTAAAGAAGGCCTTCAGATTCTGATTGAATATATTCAGGCAAGTAAGAACCGGAACCCGGAGATTGTGGAATTCCTTCATTATTTAAATGAACATGTAGATGAAAACATCAGCCTTGAACGTGCGGCTCAGCACTGCGCTCTGGGAAAGAGTCAATTTTGCATTTTATTTAAAAAGGCCACGGGCGATACGTTTATTAACTATTTTAATGGTTTGAAAATGCGGAAGGCATTTGCTCTTTTAAGCAGAGGAAATATACAGGTGCAGGAGGTGGCGGATCGGCTGGGGCTGAAAGATATCTCATATTTCAGCCGATTATTTAAGAAATACTATAATATAAGCCCGAGTGATGTAAAAAAAATGTGATAATCATACGATATTGAAAAATGATCATACAATAATGCAAGACAAAAATAGGGATTGATTTTGGTGGAAAATAATACAAACAATCCCTATTTTTGTTTATTCAGCATAAAAAAGTAAGATATTATACTATATCTATAGACAATGTGTGAAGGAGGTATTTTATGAAAAGGAAGTTTTGTTTGGCATTGGGCGCGGCGATGCTGGCGGGAACCATTACGGGTTGCTCGGGAGGCACCAGCGGGCTTCCCGGCGATACTACTGCTGCGCAGACATCCGGTACTGAGGCGGCCCAGGGAGAGAACAGTCAGGGGGAGGGTGATAAACCCTATGCGGGCACGACAATTCGGGTTTTGAGTATGACCGGCCAGATATCGGATGCAATAGAGGCCTATCTGGAAGAGTTTGAAGAGCAGACGGGGATACAGGTAAATCTGGAGCTCTATGGAGAGGCACAGCTAAGAGAAAAATGTACAACGGAATTCCTGGCAGGATCATCCACCATTGACGCATTTCTTATGAGCCCTCTTCAGGATATGGCAGCTTACAGCAATAATGGCTGGATCGAACCGCTGGATACCTATCTGGAGGATCCGGATTTTGACTGGGAAGACTTTTCATCGGCACCAATGGATCAGATTACAATTCAGTCAGACGGAACCATCGGAGCCCTGCCTCTTTATTCTTCGGTACAGCTGATGTTTTACAGGAAAGACGTATTTGAAGAGAAAGGCCTCACTCCGCCGACCACATATGATGAACTGCTTGAAGTATGTGAGCAGCTGAATGATCCGGAAAATAATTTCTATGCGATTGCCTGCCGGGGAGAAAAGATTGCTCTTACCTCTCAGTCTCAGTTCTCTCCCTTCCTTTACGGATTTGGAGGATCCTATTTTAAAGACGGAACATGTGCATTTAATACTCCGGAAGATATGGAGGCGGCAAAGTTTTACGGAAAGCTTCTGGGATCCTATGCTCCGGAAGGAATTCTGACAGCTGGATACTCCCAGATGACACAGCTCTTTAATGCAGGACAGGTCGGCATGTGTATTGATGCGGTAGCTCTGTATCAGACGCTGATTGATCCCAATGAATCTGCCTATTATGACAAAGTAGGCGTTGCCCCGATTCCGGAAGGCCCTGCAGGACGTCAGTCCTATAAGCAGGTAGTTTGGGGAGCATCTATCTATTCCGGCTCCCAGAACAAAGAGGCAGCCTGGGAATTCTTAAAATTTGTAGCAGGCAAGGATATCGCTGCGGATATCACGCCGAAGGGAATGCCCACATTCAGAGCTTCCGTATGGGAGGATGAGAGGGTTACATCCGCAATGCCCGAGGATTATATCAGTGCATATAACGAGGAGATTCAGGCCGATACCACCAACCAGTATGGACTTCCCCGCATGACGGCTGTATCTGAGGCAAGAGATGCAATGGGAGACGCGATTGTATATTCCATCGAGACGAACGGAGAAGGACCGGAGCTGGAGAGCAGAATGAATGAGGCGGCAGAAAAGGTAGACCAGCTTTTGAAGGATGCAGGAGAGTACGGCGAAGACTATCCTTATGAAGACTAGTTAAAAAGGGAGCCTTTTGGGGCTCCCTTCCCTGAGAGAAGGACGGTGTAACGCATGAGCAATTTTGTAAATAAACATATAAAATGGGTGTTTTCTCTGCCGGCATTGATCTTTATGATTTTAATGATTGCGGTTCCCATTGTGATGACGTTCATATTCAGCCTAAATGAATGGAACCTGCTGATGGGAAACGGAATGAAGTTCAACTTTGGAAAAAACTATATAGATGTTCTCACCAGTGTTGAATTCTGGCAGTCATTAGGCATTACCTTTTACTATACAATTCTGGCTACGGTGGCAGAGATGCTTTTGGGGCTTGCCATAGCCCTGGTTCTTAATAGAAACTTCGTTGGAAAAAATGTCGTAAAGACCATAGTTCTTCTGCCCTATATGATGGCGCCGGTTGCGGTTGGGCTTATGTGGATGCTCTTTTATGAGCCGTCTTCCGGTCTGATGAATTTTATATTTACCTCCGTGGGACTTCCAAGATCTTCTTTTGTGTCGGCAAAGGAGACAGTTATTCCGGCAATTGCAGCGGTTGAGACTTGGCAGATGACTCCGATGGTTGTAATTGTATGTCTTGCGGGGCTCTCCTCCCTCCCCACAGATCCGATGGAAGCGGCAAGAGTGGACGGGGCGACACCTCTGCAGAGCTTTTTCAAAGTGACGCTGCCGCTGATGACTCGAACCCTGTTTTCAATCGGTCTTCTGCGCTTCATTGATGTGTTTAAGTCCTTTGATCTGATTTATGCGATGACCAAAGGCGGTCCGGCGAATGCTTCCAGAACATTGAACCTGTACGCATATGAAACGGCATTTTCATACTACAGATTTGGAACGTCATCTACAATGCTGATGCTCTTATTTATTATTGTAATGATATTGAGCGTTGTGGTAATGAAGGTACAGAGAAAGTTGGTGGAATACTATGGCGGTTAATAAATATAAGCTGAAAAGAATTGTAAAGACGATCCTGTTCGCGGTGCTGATATTGATTATCGTGGTGCCGGTTTTATTCCCTTTATATTTCGTGCTGATATCGTCCTTCAAGAATATGGCGCAGGTGTACATTATGCCTCCTAAGCTGTTTGGGTTCAAGCCGATTCTGGACAATTATATATACATATTTAAGACACAGCATTACGGTACATACATGATTAATTCCGCTGTGGTCGCCATCGGCTCCACCGCCTTATCTCTACTCCTGGGCGTGCCGGCGGCTTACGCGATTGCGCGCTATAAAATGTCCAGAGCAAATACGGCAATCCTTACGGCACGGCTTTTGCCCAATATATCCATTTTGCTCCCTTACTACTTTATCTTTTCGAAACTGCGCATGATTGATACCTACGGCGTGTTAATTCTCAGTCATATGGTGCTCTCCCTGCCGCTGATTGTATGGATCATGGTTGGATTTTTCAGCGATATTCCTTTGGAACTGGAGGAGGCGGCAATCGTGGACGGATGTACCAGACAGAGATGCTTTAAAGATGTTCTTCTGCCTATAAGCACGCCGGGGCTTGTGACTTGTTCTACCCTTTCTTTTTTGGGCTCCTGGAATAATTTTCAGTTCGCTCTGATTTTGAGCGGAGAGAAGACGAGAACGCTCCCGGTTTCCCTTCAGTATTTTGTGTCAGGCGCGGATATCCGTTGGGGCCGTATGCTTGCCGCAACGATCGTGGTCATTGTCCCGACGATTATTCTGACCATGGTTCTGCAGAAATACATTGTGCAGGGAATGACGGCCGGCGCAGTGAAGGGCTAGAAAGAAGGCCAGTATGGACAGACTGGTTCATGCAAAAGGAATATTTGATTCCAAAAAATGCGTGATGGACGATACGGGACTGCTGATTCAGGATGGAGTGATCAAAGGCCGGGGAGACTTTGAAGAGATGAAAGTACGCTGGCCGGATGTCCCAGTTCTGGATTACAGAGAAGAGTATATTCTTCCGGGGCTTATCAACACCCATGTGCATTTGGAGTTTAAGCCTGGAGGCAACACGTATCAGACGTATAGAAATGAATCGGACCAGGAACATATAAGAGGGGCGGTGGAAGCGGCAAAATGCCTGCTCCATTCAGGTGTGACCGCTGTGCGGGACGCGGGGAGCTCCATGGAACTGGTGAAATGGCTTAAAAAGACGGAAAAAGGCAGAAGAGAAGCTGCCCATTTGCCGAGGCTTTTTCTGTCAGGGCCGCCTGTTACTGCCAGAGGCGGGCATTTAGGGTTTCTGGGAGGAGAAGCGCAGACAAGAGGAGAACTGGAAGCAGAGGCGGTAAAGCGCCGGGAAAATGAGTGCAGCTGTATAAAAATGATCGTCAGCGGCGGACAGCTTACACCCGGATCCGTGCCGGAGAGGGACAGCTACGGGAAGCAGGAAATCTGTATTCTGACCAGAGCTGCCAAAAAAGAAAAGATGAAAACAGCAGCCCACTGCCTTACAATGGATTCCCTGGTTCACGCCATGGAAGGTGGGGCGGACAGCATAGAACACTGCGCCTGCTTCAAGCGCAATGAGAAAAATGGGCTGCTGGAACGGGTTTATGAGCCTGAAAGGATGAAAGCATTTGAAGGAGATCCGCGGTTCTTTATGCCGGGGCTTTCCAACAACTATCATCTCCTGGATCATGTCAGAAATGGAATCCAAAAAGCGGATGCAAGAGAACGCTTTCTCCTGGATCAGGAGCAGAAGGCCTTTGAGATTGTAAACCGACTGACCGGCCTGGGAATGCGGCCGACGGTGGGAACAGACGGAGGATGCGGTTTGACCTATTTTGATGAGACGTGGTTGGAGCTCGAGTTGCTGGTAAAAGGATGCGGTATGGACTGCGGGGCGGCGATAAAAGCGGCGACCTGCCATGGAGCGGAGGCATTGGGAAGGGAAGCGGATCTGGGATCCCTAAAAGAAGGGTATGCGGCGGACTTTATTACAGTGAGCGCCGATCCGCTTAAGGATATAAAAGCGCTGGCAGCTGTAAATCATGTGATTTTAGGCGGAAATATAGTGAAATAGAAGAGAGGGAAGGAAAATGAATCCATATGAATTAAAGAAGACGGAAGAAATTATTTCTCCCAGCCTGATCTATTATGTAGATATCATTCGAAAAAACATTGAGAAGGCCATCGAAAAAGCGGGCTCTCCCGAGCGCTTGTGGCCCCACGTTAAGAGTCATAAATCTCTGGATCTGGTAAAGCTTCAGATGGAATACGGGATAACGAAATTTAAAACTGCCACGGTGGCAGAAGCGGAAATGGTGGCAGAGGCAGGGGCAGAGCAGATCATTTTGGCTTATCCCCTGGTAGGGCCCAATATTGGGCGGTATATAAAGCTGGCGAAGGCATATCCCAATAGCCATTTTTATGCCATCGGTGATGACGCAGGGCAGCTGAGTGGCCTTTCGGAAGCATGCGAACGGGAACAAATACGGATGGATGTTCTGGTTGACGTGAATATGGGAATGAACCGGACAGGAGTTTCCATAGAAAAACTGGAGGCATTGTGCCGTTTTGCGGCTGAGCTTCCGGGAATCCGCCTGGCCGGGCTTCACTGCTATGACGGGAACCATAACAACAAGGATTTTTCCATCCGCAATCAGGAAGTGAAGGAGACGGATGAACAGGTAGAAAAAATCATGGAACGGCTGCAGGCAGATGGGATTGGCTGTCCGATTGTTGTGGCCGGAGGGACGCCCTCCTTCCCATGCCATCTGCAGGATACGGACTGGTATGTCTCTCCGGGGACGGCGATTATAACGGACGCAGGCTATTACTTAAATCTGCCGGATTTGGATTTTGTGCCGGGGGCTGCTATTTTGACCCGCGTGATCAGTCATCCGGCTCCGGGGATTTTCACAACAGACCTTGGATACAAAGGAATTGCCTCCGACCCGGCCGCGCAGAGAGGTTACATTGTAGGGCTTGAGGATGCGGTGCCTGTTGTACACAGCGAGGAGCATTGGGCTTTCCGTCTGGAGGACGAGGCAAAGATCCCGCCAATTGGCGCCTGCCTGTATGTGGTTCCCACCCATATCTGCCCGACCACTGCCCTGTATCCGGAGATTCTGGTAGCTGAAGACGGGACTGTGACAGAGAAATGGGAGGTTACAGCCAGAAACCGTAAAATAAATTATTAAATTATGGAGAGTACACCGATGAATGCGGTAGAGATACTAGCCAAATTGATTGAATTTCAGACAGTATCGCCGCCGGGGAACGAAGCGCCGGCGGCAGAATTTCTGGCAGATCTGCTGCAAAGCAGGGGATTTTGTGTGCAGGTTCAGCAGCTTGGAAATAACAGGGCAAATATGATCGCCTGGATCGGGGAAGAGGGACCGGAGCTGATGCTGAACGGTCATCTGGATGTGGTTCCCGCTGCAGGGGACTGGACATTTCCGCCCTTTGCCATGACAAGGAAAGAGGGCAGGCTGTATGGGCGGGGGAGCGCGGACATGAAGGGCGGAGTGGCTGCCATGTGCGAGGCCGCTATCCGGTTTGCATCAAAGGGCGGCCCCCGAAGAGGGCGTCTCAAGCTCCTGTTTGTGGCGGATGAAGAGTGCTCGAATCTTGGAACGCATGCTTACCTGAATGCAAACAAGGCACCGCAATATGCGGTGATCGGAGAGCCGACCAATCTGGAAATCAGTATCGCGCACCGTGGAGTTGCGCGGGATTATATTGATCTGCATGAGCCGCCGAGGCATGCGGCACTTCCTCATGAAGGAAAAGACGTTATGGAGGCAGCGGAGGATGCGCTCCGGGCGATGCGGAAGATTAACGAAGATCTGAAAAAAAGGAGCCATGAGGTTTTGCCGCCGCCCAGCGTGGCAGTGACTATGATACAGGGGTATGAGAAAGACAACGTTGTCCCGGGAAATGTACGGCTGCTCACGGACTTCCGGATTCTGCCGGGAATGAAGTACGAAAAGGTAAAAGAAATACTGTGCAGGGGCCTGGAGGAAGAGAGAGTTGAAAAATTTTCCATCTCGCCGCATTTCTTTATGCCCGGAGGCCAAATTTCATCGTCAGATCCCTTCGTAAAGCTGTGCCTGGAAGAAAGAAACCGGCTTTTAAACAGTGTGTCCGGCCCCAAGGCGTTTGGGGCTTCCTGCGAGCAGTGTTTTTTGACAGAATGCGGTACGCAGGCGCTGATATGCGGCCCAGGGAATCTGGAACAGGCGCACACTGTGGATGAATTTACAGAAGAAAAGCAGGTGAAAGCTGCGGCAGAGCTTTATGAGAGAATCATAAATAGAATATTGTGAAAAGGAGAGGAAACGAAATGAAAGACGTATACGAAGTATTAAAAGAAAAAGGAATCACTCTGCCTGCGCCGCCGCCCAAGGGAGGCGTATACACCCCTGTACAGGAATTTGGCGAAAAATTTTTGTACTGTTCCGGCTGCGGCCCGGATCTGGGAGAACAGGGAAATGTGATTGGAAAATTGGGAAAAGATTTGAGTCTGGAGGAAGGGCAGAAGGCAGCCTATAACTGCATGCTGAATCTTTTGGCAAACTTAAACGAAAAAACGGGGGATTTAAACCGTATTAAACGTTTTGTCAAAGTATTGGCATTTGTAAACAGTACGGATGACTTTGGAATGCAGCCCCAGGTGGTAAACGGAGGCTCCAATCTGATTAAAGAGATATTTGGAGAGGAGGCAGGGCTTCCGGCCCGTTCCGCCATCGGAGTTAACGCTCTTCCGGGCGGAATTGCCTGCGAGATCGAAGTGCTGGTGGAATTGAAATAAGTAAAAATTGCCTGGCTAAAGAGCTTCTTTAGCCAGGTGTTTTTTGTCCTACTCACAAGCTCTCACAAACCCACGGAAAATCCCTGCCGCTGCCGGATCCGTTTCCCAGAGATACTCCGGATGCCACTGAACACCGAGGAGAAAGGGGTATCCCGGCATCTCCGCGGCCTCGATAATCCCGTCAGGGGCCTCGGCGGAGGCGGAGAGCCCGGGAGCTAGTCTGCCGATGGCCTGGTGGTGCATGCTGTTGACCGCCAGATGCCCTGGGGCTACGGTGCTGTGCGCCATATCTTCCGTATGCGCTGCTGCGGAGCTGCCTGCCGTTCCGGAGTTGGTATTTTTGGAAATCTCTGTCAGCCGGGCCAGGAGGCTTCCCTCTTTTACGCGGACATGGTGAGAAGGAAAATGATAGTCAAAAGGCTGCCTGTGAGCGATAGGAAAGTCGGGGGCCGTCTGGCTGGGTATATCCTGGATCAGGCTGCCGCCCAGGCCTACGTTGATGATTTGACAGCCGCGGCAGATCCCAAAGATCGGCTTTTCTGCCTCTATGGCGGCCCTGAGGAGGGCCAATTCCATCCGGTCCCTGGCCGGGGACATGTTTCCGCACATGCTGTGGGTTTCCTCTCCCCACAAAAAGGGATGGAGATCCGGGCCGCCGGAAAAGAGGATCCCGCTGCACAGAGAAAGAATCTGCAGGATGTCTTCTCTGTCTGTTTCAAGAGGGAGAAGAAGAGGGAGCCCTCCCGCTGCCTTGATTGCCCGCAGATACGTGGGACGCAGGTATATGTCGTCATTATCCAAGTTGTGTGCGGGAGTAATGCCGATGACGGGTCTGTTCATAGATATATCCTCCTGACTTTGAAAAAAGACGCCCCTTCTCCTGCAGAGAAGAGGCGTCTTATGTACTTTTGGACTAAATTAGCCCTCGATAGCGCCAGTGGGGCAGGTAGCAGCGCAGGTACCGCAGTCGATGCAGGTATCAGCATCGATTACATACTTGCCGTCTCCCTCAGAAATAGCGCCAACGGGACATTCGGAAGCGCAGCTTCCGCAGCTTACACAAGCGTCACCAATAACGTATGCCATAACAAATTACCTCCTTTAAAATTGTATCCATATATCACCCTAATTTTATACCATACGTTCCAATTATTCAAGAGGAAAATATCCCCGGAAGAGGGGATTCTTGTATAAAATTAGAAGCAAAGACGGGGCTGGAAAAACCGTCACGGATGTGAGCGGCCGTCCCGGAACCCGTCCAGGATAATCGTGCGGGCTTCCCTTGCCTTTTCCTTTGAGAGCGGCGGAACATCCTCCAGGGCGTAGGGGATGCCGAGGCTGTGATACTTGACTTTTCCCATGTCGTGATAGGGCAAAACGTCCAGAGCCTTCACGTTCCGCAGTGCAGCTAGGTATGTTCCGAGCCGGTACAGATCCTCCGGCTTATCCGTGATGCCCGGAACGACCACATGGCGGATCCAGACAGGAATTTTCTTGCGGTCCAGATAGGCGGCGAAGGCCATGACAGGCGCCTGGGGCTGGCCGCACAGTATCTCATGCTCTTTGGGATCAATGTGTTTGATGTCCAGGAGAACCAGGTCGGTAACCGCCATCAAACGGTCGAAGCGGTCAAGGATTCCCGGGGAATCCGGCTGGAATGTGATGCCTGAAGTATCCAGGCAGGTGTGGATTCCCCGGGCCTTTGCCGCCTCAAAGAGCTCAGTCACGAACCCAATCTGAACCAGGGGCTCGCCCCCGCTCACTGTGATGCCGCCTTTTCGGTAAAAGGGCCGTGCTTTTTCAAACTGCTCCAAAAGCTCGTCCACAGTGGTGGGGGTTCCGCCCTTGGGATCCCATGTATCCGGATTATGACAGTAGAGACACCGCATGGGGCATCCGCTTAAGAAAATTACCATGCGGATGCCCGGGCCGTCTACGGTGCCGAAGCTCTCAATGGAATGGACGCGGCCGATCATATGGCATCATGGAAGGTGCGGGAGATGACCTCGTCCTGCTGCTCCTTTGTCAGCTTATTAAAATTAACCGCATAACCGGAAACCCGCACCGTAAGCTGGGGATATTTTTCCGGGTGGGCCTGGGCGTCCAGAAGCGTTTCCTTGCTGAATACATTTACATTGAGATGATGGCCGCCCTCCTGGGCATAGCCGTCCAACAGTGCCACCAGGTTATCAATCTGAGCTTCGCTTGCTTTCATAATTTATGTCCTCTCTTTCTTCTGCAGATTTTTTCTGTTACTCGTTTTCTTCCTCGGGAATATCCAGACCCTCAAAGAGTGTGGGAGCTTCACCGCATCCCGCACAGCCGCCGAGCTCGATCTCCAGATCTCCCATAAAGATCTGATCCTCCTTGCCCAGAGCGCCGGGGATGATGGAAAATGTATTGGAAATACCGTCCTGGGCATCCCGGAAAGGCAGCTTGGCCACGGAAGCCAGGGAGGCTACCGCGCCGTGGGTATCCCGATGGTGCATGGGATTGGCCCCCGGTGCAAAGGGCTGGCCGGCTTTTCTTCCGTCCGGTGTGGAGCCCGTGTTCTTTCCGTAGACCACATTGGAGGTGATGGTCAGGATGGAAGTGGTAGGGATACCGCCTCGATACGTATGGTTGCCCTTGATATAGCTCATAAAGGTGTGTACCAGGTCTGCGGCGATCTGGTCTACCCGGTCATCATTGTTTCCGTATTTGGGGAAATCACCCTCCACAATATAATCTACCACGATTCCCTTGTCGTTGCGTACAGTCTTTACCCTAGCATATTTGATAGCGGACAGAGAATCTGCCACCACGGACAGGCCCGCGATGCCTGTTGCAAACCAGCGCGTTACCTTCTTATCATGGAGTGCCATCTGCAGTCTCTCATAGCAGTAGCGGTCATGGTTGTAGTGAATGATATTCAGGGCGTTTACATAGACCTTTGCCAGCCACTGCATCATGTCTTTGTATTTGTCCATAACCTCATCATAGTCCAGATACTCCGAGGTGACAGGCCGGTACTTGGGGCCCACCTGTTTGCCGCTGATCTCGTCTACGCCGCCGTTGATGGCGTAGAGAAGGCATTTTGCCAGGTTTGCTCTGGCACCGAAAAACTGCATCTCTTTGCCGACCCGCATACTGGACACGCAGCAGGCGATCGCGTAATCGTCCCCGTGGGTCACCCGCATCAAATCATCGTTCTCATACTGGATGGAAGATGTCTCGATGGAGGTCTTTGCACAGAACCGCTTAAAATTCTCGGGAAGCCTTGTGGACCAGAGAACCGTCAGATTGGGTTCCGGCGCAGGGCCGAGATTTTCCAGGGTGTGGAGATAGCGGTAAGACATCTTTGTCACCATGTGGCGGCCGTCAATTCCCACACCGCCGATGGATTCCGTCACCCAGGTGGGGTCTCCGGAGAACAAGGAATTGTATTCCGGTGTCCGGGCGAATTTTACCAGACGCAGCTTCATGATAAAATGATCCACAAATTCCTGGATCTGTTCTTCTGTATATGTCCCGTTCTTCAAATCACGCTCCGCGTAGATATCGAGGAATGTTGATGTGCGGCCAAGGGACATGGCGGCGCCGTTCTGCTCTTTCACGGCGGCCAGGTAACCGAAGTAGGTCCACTGGATGGCCTCCTTTACATCCTTTGCGGGCTGGGAAATATCACAGCCATAGATCTGGCCAAGGACCTTCAGCTCTTCCAGGGCCCGTATCTGCTCGGAAAGTTCTTCGCGTTCCCGGATTACATCGGAGTACATGATGGTGCGGGTGGTATCCTTCTCCTCTTTTTTCTCCGCGATCAGGGCATCCACGCCGTAGAGGGCTACCCGGCGGTAATCTCCGATAATGCGTCCCCGTCCATAGGCATCGGGGAGCCCGGTAATGATGTGGCTGGAACGGCAGGCGCGCATTTCCGGAGTGTAGGCATCAAATACGCCGGCATTGTGTGTCTTTCTGTGTTTTGTAAAAAATTCTACGATTTCGGGATCCACCTCAAAGCCATTGTCCTGGCAGGCCTTTACCGCCATGCGGATGCCTCCGTAAGGCTGGAGGGAACGCTTAAATGGCTTATCCGTCTGGAATCCTACGATGGTCTCTTTATCTTTATCCAGGTAACCGGGGCCGTGGGAGGTAATGGTAGAAATGATCTTAGTATCCATATCCAGTACGCCGCCGGCCTTGCGTTCCTGCTCTGACAGATCCAGAACCTGCTCCCAGAGGTCTTTGGTGGCCTGGGTAGGGCCTGCCAAAAATGCGCCGTCGCCGTCATAGGGGGTATAGTTTTTCTGGATAAAATCGCGGACATTGATCTCGCGCTCCCAGACTCCGCCGTTAAAGGTGCTCCATTCTGCTCTCATAAACAGTTCCTCCTGTGAATGTGCAGCGATCCGGTTTTGATCCGGACTGCCGCTGTTTATAGTATAGTGTTTACTAGTTTCCATACAGTCATACCGTGAAAAAAGGGATCAAACATATTTCCCTTCTATGCCCATAGTCTACCATATGAGGATGCACTGCGCTGTTGCTTTTGCAACAAATAGTATATTATGAATACTGTATACAAGTCAACCGGTTTTAATGAGAAAATTTGTTATGTACGGATGGGCGTTTGAATTCGATACTTACAGATTAGAGTGTGTTTGCGAATAAACAGGACGAAAAACAAAACCGCTGCAAACCAGTAAAAATAGTTTGCAGCGGTGCCATCCAGCGTTCCCGAGGTGATTCGAACACCCGACCTACCGCTTAGGAGATGGCCCCAAGCGACATAAGCACTATCAAGCGAGTATAAAAAAACCAAGAGAAATCAAGGCTTTTCTCCAAGTCAGGTGTAAATCTGGTACAAGCAAAATCAAGCC
>DWWT01000014.1 GCA_019119575.1 Candidatus Enterocloster excrementipullorum | reverse complement strand
CCAATTTGTGCTAGAGTAGGAAAATGTGAGTAGAACAGGTGGCCGCTGCTGCGATTTCGCAAGAGCGCAGGAGAGGAAAGTCCGGGCTTCACAGGGCAGGGTGCCAGATAACGTCTGGCGGAGGCGACTCCAGGGACAGTGCAACAGAAATGTACCGCCCGCCGGTTCATCCGGCGGGTAAGGGTGGAAGGGCAGTGTAAGAGACTACCGCCCGGCTGGCAACAGCCGGGGCACATGTAAACCCCACTCGAAGCAAGACCAAACAGAAGGCATATGGCGGCCCGTCAGCCTTCGGGTAGGTTGCTTGAGGCTGCCGGCGACGGCAGTCCTAGATAGATGGCCATCCAACGACATAACCCGGCTTATCGTTCTGCTCACATCTTAATTCCAGCAAAAAAGCCCCGGCATTGAGCTCACAAAGAGCCCGACGCCGGGGCCGATTTTTCTTTCTGCGATTTTCTATGGTCTTACTTTACCGCATCCAGCTTAAAGTCAAAATATTTTACCGCATTGTTGTAGCAGATTCCCTTTACGATTTCCTCCAAAGCTTTCATGTCTGCCGGATACTCGCCGTTCTCTACCCAGCCGCCTACAAGTTCGCAGAGAATGCGGCGGAAGTAGTCATGGCGTGTGTAGGACAGGAAGCTTCTGGAGTCCGTGAGCATGCCGATGAAGTTGCCGAAGCAGCCAAGGTTGGCCAGGGAGGACATCTGGTCGGTCATGCCGATCTTGTGGTCATTGAACCACCAGGCAGAACCCTGCTGGATCTTGCCGGGGAATTTCTCCTGGAAGCACCCGATGATGGTGCCGATGGCGGCGTTGTCATTGGGGTTTAAGGAGTACAGGATGGTCTTGGGAACTTCATTGGACGCGCTGAGGGCGTTTAAGAAGTCCGCGAGCTGGGCGCTGGGGGCATAGTCATTGATGCAGTCAAAGCCGGTGTCCGGGCCAAGCTTCTCAAACATATATGCGTTGTTGTCGCGCTTGCATCCATAGTGAAGCTGCATGATCCAGCCTAAGCGGTTATACTCTTTTGCAACAAACAGCAGGAAAGCGGTCTTATACTTTAATTCTTCCTCTCTGGATACGGGCTCGCCGGCGAGGCGCTTCTTCATGATGGCGTCCACCTCATCATCGGAAGCGGGGGCGTACATCACGAACTCCACACCGTGATCGGATACCTTGCAGCCCATGGAATCAAAGAATGCCATGCGGTTTTTGATAGCCTCCTTTAAAGAAGCAAAACCATCGATGGCAATGCCGCTTACCTCGGCCAGCTTGGAAATGTACGCGGCGTAGGTGGGTTTCTCAATGTTGGTAGCTTTGTCAGGCCGCCAGGCGGGCAGCACCTGTACCTCGCAGGTGGAATCCTCGGCGATCTTTTTGTGCCACTCCAGGGAGTCAACCGGGTCATCCGTGGTACAGATCAGGGTAACGCCGGACTGCTTGATGATATTGCGCACGCTCATAGAATCCTGGTGCAGCTTCTCATTGCACAGGTTCCAGACTTCCTCGGCGGTATCTCCGTTCAGATAGCCCTCATAGCCGAAATATTTTCTGAGTTCCAGATGGCTCCAGTGATACAGAGGATTGCCGATAAGCTTGGGCATGGTCTCGGCCCAGGCCTGGAATTTCTCGCGATCCGTGGCATCGCCGGTGACGTACTTTTCATCCACGCCGTTGGAACGCATCTGACGCCATTTATAATGATCGCCGCCCAGCCAAACCTGGGTAATATTGTCAAACTTGCGGTCCTCGTAGATTTCCTGGGGATTGATGTGGCAGTGATAGTCCAGGATGGGCATGTTTTCCGCATAGTCATGATAAAGAGTCTTGGCCATGTCGGTAGAGAGAAGGAAATCCTTGTCCATAAATTGTTTCATGTCTGAAACCTCCTTAAAATATTAGAAATTTGTGGTGCTTCTTTTTATGAGATCAGAGGCGATTGTGGTCCGGCTGGGCACATTTACGCCGCTGAAAACCCCCATGAGCGTGTTGACGGTGGTGGTGCACAATGCCTCCACTTTGCTGTCAACGGATGTGATCTCCGGATCCGTGCACAGGGCCAGGAGGGAATTGTTGTAGCCCACGATGCTCAAATCGCCGGGAATGGAAATTCCGCGTGCATGGGCATATTTGACGGCCCCCACGGCAAGAGAATCATCGGAGGTCATGACGGCGTCAAAAGTCAGCCCCTCGTCCGCGAGGGAGAGGAGGAGATCCCTGGAGGCCTCCACATCCTTGGCGCACTGATGGATCAGCTCCGGCTGTACGGGAAGGCCCGCTGCCGTCAGGGCATCTTTGTAGCCGTCCAGTTTATTTAAACCGCTGTGGGAATAACTGCTGTAAAGATACAGCACCTTTCTGTGGCCGGAGCCGATCAGAAGGGATACGGCCTGCTTTACCGCGGCCCGGTCATCGCAGACCGTGCTGTAAATATTGTCCCCCTCCAGCCAGCCATTGACCAGCATGATGGGGAGATCCGCGGCGGCTTCCAGCAGATAGGAATTGTCCCGGGGGCGCATTTCCACAAATTTGGAACCGGCCAGGATGACAGCGTCTACCCGCTTGGAGCGCAGGAGTGAGAAATATTTCTGCTTGACCTCCAGGTCGTAGCCTGTGCAGCAGAGAATCGAGTCATACCCATGACTTCGCAGGCTCCGCTCCAGATAATAAATGGCGCCTGCCAGGTAGGGATCGGATGAGTCCGAGCACATGATGCCCACCGTGTGCATAGTGTCAAGGCCTAGTCCCCGGGCAAATACATTGGGCGTATAGCCCAGCTCATCCATAACTTTCAATACGTTTTCACGGGTTTTTTCGCTGACATTGGGATTGCCGTTTAAAACCCTGGAAACTGTGGCGATGGATACACCTGCATGCTGCGATACGTCATAAATGTTCAAAAAATCCACCTCACATTCTGTAAGTGCTTACAAGCTAAGATCATTATACATTTTTTGGGGGAAGAGTGCAACCGTTTTATCCGGATTTGAAAGTTTTTTTCGCGGCTGTTCAGATGAACGGCAATGTTTTTCAGAGAGATATGGTTTTGTGTATTGACTTCCGGGCAGAAAGCGGATACAATAATTGTAAGCACTTACATTTCAAAGTCTAAGAGGAGAATGAGACCATGCAGGACATTGTCAAGATCAATGAGAAGGATAACGTTGCCGTTGCCCTTCGGCCTCTTGCCAAAGGGGAAACCCTGGACGCGGCAGGAGAGAAGGTGGTGCTTGAGGAGGACATTCCTCAGGGACACAAGTTTGCCCTTCGGGATATCCGGTCCGGGGAGGAGATTATCAAGTATGGATTCCGCATCGGATACGCGAAGGAGGATATTGGAAAAGGCCATTGGATCCATGTGCATAACCTGAAGACGGCTCTGGGCGATATTCTCAGCTATACCTATGAGCCCCAGGGCCAGGATGTGGTTCCTACGGAGCACGCGTATTTTGAGGGATACCGGCGCAGCGACGGGAAAGCAGGCATCCGCAATGAAATCTGGATTATTCCCACGGTGGGATGTGTGAATTCCATTGCCAAGGCCCTGGAGGCGCAGGCCAAAAAGTTTGTGGGCGGAACCGTGGAGGATGTGATTGCATTTCCCCATCCTTATGGATGTTCCCAGATGGGAGATGACCAGGAGAATACGAGAAAGGTCCTTGCGGATATGATTCATCATCCCAACGCGGGAGGCGTGCTGGTGCTCGGACTGGGCTGCGAGAACAGCAATATCCCGGTTCTCATGGATTACATCGGCGCGTATGATGAGAAGCGGGTGAAGTTTCTCCAGTGCCAGGACGTGGAGGACGAGATGGAAGCGGCCATGAAGCTCCTTGAGGAACTGTCTGATTATGCGGGAACCTTTAAGCGCGAAACGATCGATGCCTCCGAGCTGGTGATCGGCATGAAGTGCGGCGGATCTGACGGTCTCTCCGGAATCACGGCGAACCCGGTGGTGGGCGCATTCTCCGATCTGCTGGTGAGCAAGGGCGGCACGACCATCCTGACGGAGGTCCCGGAGATGTTCGGCGCGGAGACCATTCTTATGAACCGCTGCGCCACACCGGAGCTTTTTGAGAAAACCGTGGATCTGATCAACAATTTTAAGAACTATTTTACAAGCCATAATCAGACGATCTATGAGAACCCATCGCCGGGAAATAAAAAAGGCGGGATCAGCACGCTGGAGGACAAGTCCTTAGGATGCACCCAGAAGTCGGGAAATGCCCTGGTGCGCGGCGTACTGGAGTACGGCGAGCCGGTAAAGGTCAAGGGACTGAACCTTCTGAGCGCTCCGGGGAATGACCTGGTGGCCGCCACCGCTCTGGCTGTGTCCGGTGCCCATATGGTTCTCTTTACCACGGGAAGAGGAACGCCCTTTGCCTCCCCGGTGCCCACGGTAAAGATCTCCAGCAATTCCCGTCTGGCCGGGCATAAGGATAACTGGATTGATTTCAACGCAGGCCGGATGGTGGAGGACAAGACCAAGGAAGCGCTTGCCGGAGAACTCCTGGATTATGTTCTGGCGGTGGCATCCGGAAAGAAGGTTAAGTCTGAGGAGGCCGGATTCCACGACATGGCGATTTTTAAGCAGGGAGTAACCCTGTAGGTGCCCGAACGACAAGGGGGATTTGCATGAAGCTGAACAGGACAGCGAAGCGGACGGTTGACATATTAAAGCTGGTTTCTAAGAAGCCCGACGGCATCACATTGGATGAGATCTGCGAGAAGCTGGACATCCCCAAGACCAGCGCCTATGACATTGCCACTACCTTGGTGCATACGGGGATGCTCCAGGTGGCCAGGGAGCAGCGGCAGCGCTATACCATTGGACTTACGGCTTACCGTGTGGGCATTAATTATACAAACAATCTGGATTTTATCAGTGTAATTGACCCGGTGTTAAAGAGCTTTGCCAGGGAGGTTGGGAAGACGGTGTTCTTCGGGATCCGCTCCGATGACGCTATCGTTTATATCCGAAAGTTTGAGCCGGAAAATCCGATCATCACAACAGCTACTGTGGGGACGAAAAATCCGGTATACTGTACTTCTTTGGGAAAGGCCATCCTGGCCTACACCGATCAGGAAGAGCAGCAGGAGGTGCTTGGCAAGCTGAACTTCAGAAAATTTACGGACCGAACCATTGACAGCCTTCCGGCCTTTGAGGAGGAGCTGGCCCGCGTTCGGGATAGGGGGTATGCCTTGGATGCCCGGGAGCTGGAAGAGCACATGGAGTGTGTGGGCGCTCCGGTATTCGGGCCGGATGGAGGCGTGGTGGGGGCCATCAGCCTTTCCAGCCTCTATAAGCCTACGGAAGATTATGAGGCTCTGGGGCAACTGGCTAGGGAAAAAGCCATGGAACTGTCCCGAATCCTGGGATTTTTGGAAAATATGCCGTAAATAGGGGAGCATTTTTATAGGGTTTCCCTGTTGACAAATAGATGCGCAGAGATTAAAATTTAGTTATGAATCGCAAATATGAAGATAATTCGTATATGCGAATATGTGTAAAGGAGAAGAAAGATGAAAAAGGAAAAAGTATTAGCAAGACTGAAGGAAGACTGCCTGGTTGCGGTTATCCGCGCAAAGAACTATGAGCAGGGCGAGAAGGTTGTTGACGCGGTTATCGCCGGCGGCATCAACCTGATCGAGCTGACCATGACCATGGACGAGGGCGATCCGGTTGGCTTCATCAAGCTGATGGCTGAGAAGTACAAGGACAACGACAAGGTAGTGATCGGAGCGGGAACCGTTCTGGATCCGGAGACTGCCAGAGCCTGCATCCTGGCCGGCGCAAACTACATCGTAAGCCCGGGCCTCAATGTAGAGACCATCAAGCTCTGCAACCGCTATCGCGTGCCCATGCTTCCCGGTGTTATGACTCCTACCGAGGCCATTACCGCTATGGAGGCCGGAGCCGACATCATCAAGATCTTCCCCGGAAATATTGTGGGACCGGCAGCGATCAGCTCCTTCAAGGGCCCCCTTCCCCAGGGCGAGTTTATGCCCTCCGGCGGCGTGGACGTGGACAACGTGGACAAGTGGCTTAAGGCCGGCGCATATGCGGTCGGCACGGGCAGCAGCCTGACCAAGGGCGCAAAGACCGGTGACTATGCGGCTGTGACCGCCAAGGCACAGGAGTTCGTAGCTGCTGTAGCTGCGGCACGGGCATAAGAGAATTTGTGAGAATGTTTGTAACGGCTCGGGACATGCGCCCGGGCTGTCAGCAAGAATGGTAAAGGAGAGTATTAAAATGGCAAAGATTGTTACCATGGGCGAGATTATGCTTCGCTTATCTACCCCCAACAATGAGAAGTTTATCCAGGCAGACGAGTTTGATGTAAACTACGGCGGCGGCGAGGCCAACGTGGCTGTTTCCCTGGCAAATTACGGACATGACGCAGAGTTTGTGACCGCAGTTCCCGCAAACCCCATCGGTGAGTGCGCAGTTGCAGCTCTGAGAAAGTACAATGTAGGAACAAAGCACATCGCAAGAAGCGGCGAGCGTCTGGGCATCTACTACCTGGAGACCGGTTCCGCTATGCGTGCTTCCAACGTAGTGTATGACCGTGCGCACAGCTCCATCTCCACAGCTACGCCGGACGAGTTCGATTTTGACGATATCTTCAAAGATGCGGACTGGTTCCACTTCACCGGCATTACCCCGGCTGTAAGCGATGCTGCTATTGAGCTGACCGAGGCTGCCCTGAAGGCTGCAAAGGCCCACGGCGTTACGGTTTCCGTAGACCTGAACTTCCGCAAGAAACTGTGGTCCTCTGAGAAGGCGCAGAAGGTTATGACCAATCTGATGCAGTATGTGGATGTATGTATCGGCAACGAGGAGGATGCGGAGAAGGTTCTTGGCTTTAAGCCGGGCAACACCGATGTTACCTCCGGCGAGCTGGAGCTTGCAGGCTATGTGGATATCTTCAATCAGATGGCTGACAAGTTCGGCTTCAAGTATATCGTAAGCTCCCTGCGCGAGAGCCACAGCGCTTCTGATAACGGCTGGTCTGCCTGCATTATGGACGGCAAGACCCGTGAGTTCTATCACTCCAGAAAGTATCGCATCACCCCCATCGTGGACCGCGTGGGCGGCGGCGATTCCTTTGCAGCAGGACTGATCTGCGGTCTGGCTGACGGCAAGGATATGAAGGCGGCTCTGGAGTTTGCAGTGGCAGCCTCCGCGCTGAAGCACACCATTCCCGGCGACTTCAATCTGGTTACCCGCGCAGACGTGGACAACCTGGCCGGCGGCGATGGTTCAGGCCGTGTGCAGAGATAAGCTGCTGAAAAAGAATATGCAAAGTCTCCAAAGGGACATGTTTATGGGATCCGGCTCAAATTGGCCGGATCCTTTTTTGTTATGAGCACGTAAGCGCCTGTCCTTTAGGCGCTTACGTGCGATACATGCAAAATGTAATTTTTAGGCCGGGAAGTTTAATCCTTCGTTCAGAATTATTAAGAAAACCTTTATTGGATAATGAGGCAAAATCATATATACTTCTCTATGTAACAAGCGGCCGACCCGGCTGCGGAAAAGGAGAAATTCTATATGAGAAGATATCAATTATATACAGCGATGATCTGCGTCGCAGCCGGTCTGGCGGCCGGAGGCTGCGCGGCAAATGCACAGGCAGAGAATCTGGAGACATCGGCTCAGGAGACAAGCGCGCCGGAGACAACTGTGGAAGACACCGTAGTGGAGACCGTGACAGGAGCCATTGAGAGCATGGAGGAGAGCCAGCCGCAGGAGCTTGGACTTATCCGTATTTTTGGTCCGGTGACAAAGATGGAGGAAGGCCGCCTGTCAATGAACCGTCAGGATGTGGCGGTGGAGGAGGGACAGGAGGATGAGATTCCTGCCAACGAGATTGTCCTGAACCTTTCGGAGGAAGTTTACATTCTGGACGCATCTACGGGCATGCCTGTGGCGTATGACGACATCGAGGACGGCAGCACGGTGTACGCTTACATAGGGCCGGCCATGACCATGAGCCTCCCTCCCCAGAGTACCGCGGAGATGCTTCTGGTGAATGTGCCGTCAGATTTTAAAGTGCCGGATTACGTTGAGGTAAAATCTATGGTAACGGACGGCAGCACAGGTGAGTCCGTCCTGACTGCCTCGGACGGTACCGAATATGTGCTGGCTGAGGACTGCAACATTTTCCCGTATCTCACCAGAAACATCGTGACGCTGGACGACCTGACCCAGGGAAGGAAGTGCCTGGTGTGGTCTGCAGAGGACAATACGGCGGAGAAGATTATGGTATTCGCCGCTGAGTGATGCAAAAAACAGTACAACCGTGCGCGGATCTGAATAAACACAAGCAGAAAACCGCTTCCCTTTCGGAAATTTTAAAATCCGCAGGGAGGCGGTTTTTTCTGTGGGCATTGAGAAATGCGGATATGAGTATAAAACCACACTATGAGGTGTTAAACCGCGCATGGTTTGCCCATCTGCTTCAGGGCAGGTATACCCCTTATCGGGGGGTGCGGACCGCGGTGAATGTCCTGCTGCTTTTCTCCATGTTCAGAACGATGGTGAGCGCTGTGATTTTATCCCGGGAGGTCTTCGCGTTTCTGCCCATAAGCGGAGGCATTGCCCTGGGGCGCATCACGCACATTGTGTGCGTGTTTTGGATGTATGTGCTGATGGCGCTCCATCTGGGGCTTCACTGGAATATGATTCTCGGCATGATGCGAAAAAGGTTCGGGCCGGTGCCTCTCTTTTTTACGGAATACATCGGGATCATGGGATTGTTTGTTTTTCTGGCCCACTATGGCGGGAAGGGGCTGCAGCGGATGAGCGGCCGAAGAAAGGAACAGAAAGAAAGAGCATAGAAGTGCGGTTTTACAGATGCGGCGGCCGGTTAATGGCCGCCGTTTTCCTGCTGCGAAACCGCGTTTTTCGACTTATAATTCTCCCCCCAATCCCACATGGCATCCAGGACGGGCTTTAAGCTGCGGCCGAGCTCTGTGAGAGAGTATTCCACCCGGGGCGGCACCTCCGGATAGACTGTGCGGGCAACCAGGCCGCTCTCCTCCATCTGGCGGAGCTGGGCGGTAAGAACCTTCTGGGTGACGTGGCCGACGGAGCGTTTGAGCTCGCTAAAACGCTTGGTTCCGGGCATGAGGTCGCGCAGAATCAATACCTTCCATTTATCGCTGATCAGCATCAGCGTGGTCTCCACAGGGCAGGCGGGAAGTTCTCTCGCCGGCTTTTCGGCAATCTCCTGAGCGGTCTCCATACAGCATTCCTCCTTTAGAGCGTGTCTGAACACGCGATAGTATACAACGGGTAACTATACCACAATATTGTGCGTACTTCTCAATTCGTGCTTCCGGATTTATTATATAGGCAACGGAAGGGAAAAACAAGAGTTCCCAAGTTAAATGTTCCTGTTCAGCTGTGCGGCCGGGAGGATGCGCAGGCCGGGCGGGAGGAATAAGGAGGAAATGACCATGAAAAAAGTAGTAGAATTTTTAAACCAGAACCCTGTACAGTACCTTGCAACCGTAGGCCGCGACGGAAAGGCAAAATGCCGCCCCTTTATGTTTGCCGGCGAGCTGGACGGCAGGCTGTGGTTCTGCACCAACAACCAGAAGGATGTGTACAAGGATATGCAGGAGAATCCGTATGTGGAGGTTTCCGTATCCAGCCCGGAGTACGCGTGGATCCGCCTGCACGGAAAGGCTGTGTTTGAGAACAACAGGGCGGCGAAGGAAATGTGCATCGCCAACCCCATTGTGAAGGGGCAGTACCAGACAGCGGACAATCCGATTTTCGAGGTGTTTTATCTGGAAGAACCCCACGGCGTGATCGCTGATTTTTCCGGCAACCCGCCCTATGAATTCTAAAAGGGCGGCCGGACGGAGGCGCGGATGATGGAGACACGTGCGTATTTGAAAATGCTGGTGGAGGAGATGCACTCCTCCACCGCGGCGACCATCGGGGCGGACGGGCATCCCCAGACCCGGGTCATTGATATGATGCTGTGGGACGAAAAAGGCGTATATTTTCTGACGGCAAAGGGAAAGGAATTTTACGGGCAGCTCATGGAGCAGGGCTACATTTCCCTGTCGGCCACGAAGGACGGGAGATCGGTTTCCCTGCGGGGGAAGATACGAAATATAGGAAGCGAAAAGCTGGATTTGATTTTTGAGAAGAATCCCTATATGCAGAAAATTTATCCCGGCAGCACCAGGAGCGCCCTGGAGGTATTCCAGATTTATGAGGCGGAAGGGGAATTTTTTGATATCAGCGATCCGTCCCATGTGACGCGGGACCGCTTTGTTATCGGGGATGGGAAGAAACGGCAGACCGGCTATTTTGTGGGACAGGGCTGCATCGGGTGCAAGCTGTGCTACTCGGTCTGTCCCCAGAAATGCATTGATATTGCGGGGAAACCCGTTGTGATTGACCAGAACCGGTGCCTGCACTGCGGGCGGTGCGCTGAAATCTGCCCCAAACAGGTGATTGAGAAGCGGCAGTAAGGAGATGTGTTATGTTCGGAGGAATTTTGGCAGGGAAGGCCGCAGGAAGCGGGCGGAAGAATTTTGACGAAGCAGGCTGCGCGGAGCAGACTTTCAAAAGGCGGGTTGAGCGCCTGGCGGATGCGCTTTTGCAGGCGGACGCCGTTGTGATCGGCGCGGGCTCCGGCCTGTCCGCCTCGGCGGGGTTTACCTACGGCGGCGAGCGGTTTTTTAAGTATTTCGGGGACTTTGCAGAAAAATACGGAATCCGGGATATGTATTCCGGAGGCTTTTATCCATATAAGACCCTGGAGGAATACTGGGCCTGGTGGAGCCGCCATATTTACTATAACCGGTATGTGGAGCCGCCCGTTCCGGTGTATCAGAGACTTTTGGAGCTGGTAAAAGAGAAGGATTATTTTGTCATCACCACCAATGTGGACCACTGCTTTCAAAAGGCGGGTTTTGATAAGGAGCGCCTTTTTTACACCCAGGGGGATTACGGCCTGTGGCAGTGCTCCGGGCCCTGCCATCAGGAGACGTATGACAATGAAGAGCAGGTCCGCCAGATGATTGCCGAACAAAAAGATATGCGGATTCCCACGGAGCTTATTCCCCGCTGTCCCCGGTGCGGGAAGCCTATGACCATGAACCTGCGCAGCGATGCTGCCTTTGTGGAGGACGCGGGCTGGCACCGGGCGGCCCGGCGGTATGAGGCGTTTATCGGGCGCATGGACGGGGGGCGCGTGCTGTTTTGGGAGCTGGGGGTTGGGGCAAACACGCCGGTGATTATCAAGTACCCCTTCTGGCGGATGACGCATCAGAATCCGGAAGCAGTGTATGCCTGCGTAAATTACGGGGAGGCGTATGCGCCGCGGGAGATTGCGGGGCGGTCGATTTGCATTGATGGGGATATCGGGGAGACACTGAAACAATTATAAGGCAGCAGATTCCGTTCCTTCATCCGCCATATGGAATGTTGCCTGCTTTCAAAAAATATATGATTTTGAAATTAACCTCCTGCATATACTATAGATTGTCAAATCTAAAAACAGAAAAATGCCAGAAGCTGCAAAAATCCTTTCCAAAGCTGCGCTGACATATTGAGCTGGTGTCTGTTTCATGATAAAATAGAACGGAAAACAGTATCAGGTTGCAAAAATCTTTTGCAAGGAGGTTATTGAATGGAGATTCGCAGAAATTTCTACCTGGATAAATTGATAAAAAGAAAGAACAACGGACTCATTAAGGTTATCACTGGTATTCGCAGGTGTGGTAAATCCTATCTGCTCAATAACCTTTTCTATCATCATTTACTGGAGAGCGGTGTGGATGCTGACCATATCATACGTTTTGCCTTTGACTCAGCGGACGACCTGTACCTGATCGGCGAAAGCCTTATTGGGATTGAGAAGGAAAAGCGTGGGGCAGACCCGGAAAAATTCATGGCTTATGTCCGAACCAAGGTCGTTGACGATGGAATGTATTATTTGCTGCTTGATGAAATTCAGATGTTGGATTGTTTTGAAGCAGTGCTGAACAGTTATCTGCGCAAGGATAATATGGATGTATTTGTGACAGGAAGTAATGCAAAACTCCTGTCAAAAGATATCGCTACTGAGTTTGCCGGCCGTGGTGATGAAGTTCATATGTACCCTTTGAGCTTTGCAGAGTTTATGTCTGTATATGAAGGGGATAAGTATATGGGACTGTCCGAATATATGCTCTATGGCGGTATTCCCTTAGTCGTTCTGCGTGCTGGGGCAAATGATAAAGCTGCGGCATTACAGAGTCTGTTCAGTGAAATATATATCCAGGATATAGTTAGGCGGAACCGTGTTAAAAACATCGGCGAATTGGAAGATCTTCTGAACATTCTTTCTTCTGCAATCGGCTCTCTGACCAATCCGGAGAAGCTTAAAAACACTTTTAGGACGGCGAAGAAATCTAAAATAACTGCCAATACCATTAAAAAGTATCTGGATTATTTTGAAGATTCATTCCTGATCGAGTCTGCGCAGCGCTATGACATCAAGGGAAAGGCATATATTGAAACCCCAAAAAAATATTACTTTTCTGACCTTGGACTTCGGAATGCAAGAATTAACTTTCGCCAGTTTGAACAGACCCATTCCATGGAAAATGTGATTTATAATGAGCTTCGTATGCGTGGTTACAGTGTGGACGTAGGAGTTGTACCTGTCGCTGAAAAAGATCGGAACGGGAAAGTAACGCGTAAGCAGTTGGAAGTTGATTTTGTGTGTAATCTAGGTTCTTCCAGATACTATATTCAATCCGCCTACACTCTGCCTGATGAAGCAAAGCGCACGCAGGAGGTCAGACCATTCAGAAAGATTGATGATTCTTTCAAGAAAATCATCATTACCAGGGACATGGTGCCAACGCAGTATGATGAATATGGTATCCTGACCATAAACATCTATGATTTTCTGCTTGACCCGAAATGCCTTGAATATACTATTTTATGATAGTATAATAGATTGCAAGAATGGTTTCAAAAAAATAAAAATATTTATTTTTTGAAAGCGAGGGCGCATGTGAAAATAATAACGAGAACAGAGTATCTAAATAGAATCATCGAGTTAAATCAAACTCCGGACATTAAAATTATTACTGGTATTCGCCGGTCGGGAAAGTCAGAATTGATGAGGGCATACATTGAGTATCTGAAAGGTCATTTTGAAAACATCAATATCATTTTTATTGACTTTATGGATATGACCTATGAAAAACTCAAAGAATATCATTCGTTTCATGCGTATGTAGAAGAACATTATCAAGCGGGAAAAACAAACTATCTTTTTGTGGATGAAGTTCAAATGTGTCCGAGTTTCGAGCTGGCGGTCAACAGTCTTTATTCGAAGAGGAAATATGATATTTATATTACAGGTTCCAATGCATTTTTGCTGAGTGCGGATCTGGCAACTCTATTTACCGGACGTTATATCGGGATTCATGTGTTCCCCTTCAGTTTTCGGGAATACTGCCGGTATTATGATGAAACAGATGATAAAGAGAAGTTGTTTGAGGCTTATTCCATAAGGGGGGGATTGGCAGGTTCTTACGTTTATAAAACAGAAGCAGACAGAATCCGCTATATCAAGGAGGTTTATGAAACAATCGTTACAAGAGATCTTGTGCAGAAGTATTCGCTGCCGGACACATTGGTTTTACAGCGGCTAAGCGAGTTTCTTATGGACAATATCAGCAATCTGACTTCTCCGAATAAGGTCAGTCAGCTCCTTACAGCGAATAAGACAATAACCAATCACGTAACTGTTGGCAAATATATCAAGTATTTGTGCAACGCTTTTGTCTTTTACGATATCAAACGATATGATATTCGTGGAAAGAAATATCTGGAAAGCTCTGAAAAATTTTATCTGTGTGATACAGGTATCCGGTATGCTGTTCTCGGGAGCAGAAATATGGATTACGGCAGAGTATATGAAAACATGGTCTGTATTGAATTGCTCCGCAGGGAATATGATGTATACGTGGGAAAGTTGTATCAAAAGGAAATCGATTTTGTAGTACAAAAAGGAGACGAAAAAATTTATATTCAGGTCAGTGACAATATATCAGATCCGAAAACGCTTGAAAGGGAGAGCCAGCCATTACTGCAAATTCGGGATGCTTATCCCAAAATGATTATTGCCCGGACACGGCATCCGAAATATAGCTATGAGGGGATTGAAATTTATGATATTGTCGACTGGCTGTTAGGAAAGACAGAAGCAGAGGGAAAAAATGGCAAGCTGCAGGAATGATTTTATTTTTGGCGCGCAATAAACAGAACGTCCCGGCATTATACCCTTATTGCAGTTGACAAGAACGGAATATTTAGGATA
>DWWT01000013.1 GCA_019119575.1 Candidatus Enterocloster excrementipullorum | reverse complement strand
CCAAAGCAGGGCTTATAAGCTGTCTTGACTATTATAATGAGCGTCATGCTTTGAAGTTATGTTGAACCGCCGTATGCCGAACGGCATGTACGGTGGTGTGAGAGGGGAGAGAAAATCTCCCCTACTCGATTGTGTGCAAGTAATAGGGAGAGTGCAGTAATAGGTATCGTCCGCATCCTTGATATTTGTCTTGTTTTTCATGATTTTTCCGGATGTGCTGATTAAGTATACTTTGCCGTCATACTCATAGGGCTCATACTTGGAGCCGTCTTCGGCTTCTACGCGGCGGCCCTGTATATATATGCAGTCGTCATCGATTTCATTGACGCCTGCGCCCTTTTTGCTGCCCGATGTGGCGAACTTGTAGTAATAGTCTTCCCCGTCGATTTCCAGGGTGCAGGTTCCGGTCTCCATGGCCCCTTCCTTGGGGGAGTCACCGAAGTAGTACACGTACACATCCTCGTCCGCTTGATTACAGCGGTATAGAGTTCTCCGTCCGAGTCCGCGTAGTACCAATACTGCTCATCCTCCTCATAACCCTCGGGATCGATATCTTCATCGGGATATGTCTTAAACCACCCGGTTGCCAGCCAGCAGGAATCCTCGGAATTGTAGTACAGGCTTGACGCACCGGAGTCACTGGCAAGGCCGGGATCCGCGTACCATTCAAACTGTGCGGCGCCGTATTCATCAAAGCGGTACTTTCTGCCGTTGATCCGTTTGCTGTCCTGGTCTACCACTTTTTTGCCCGTGGACTGGAAGTAGAACCAGTAGCCGTCCCCCTCGCGGTCCTCGTCCTCGTCATTCTCCGCGGTCAGGTATTTCCAGGAGCTGACTACCAGCCGTCCGCCATTGTCCGGATCGCAGTAGTAGAGGCCTTCCTGCCAGGCATCCTCGTCCGTGAGCATCGCGCCGTCGGAGTCCAGATAGTACCGGTCGTCCCCTTCCTTTACCCAGCCGGTAGATGCCAGAGAGGCCATCGAGAGGCCGGCGGTAAAAGCGGCCGCTGCCAAAAATGTCCACATTCCTTTTACGGTCTTTCTCATAAAAAGCACCTCTTCCTTTTGGTGATATCTGCGCATTCGGCAGATGAAATTGCTTTGAAAATTTTTTGTCTCTTGGGATGCGTTTACTCTAAAGGATGGACTGGCTCCAAGGTCAATACGGTTCACGAAACGTTCATGAAGTGTTGACACTTTCTTGACGATTGATCCGGCTTGGTGATAGGATAAAGGACAGAAACAGGGGAGATGGTAGCGGAAACGCTTAGATGAAGGGAGCGGGCTGCAGCATGAAAAAATTATATCTTATCGGCGGGACAATGGGAGTGGGAAAGACAACCGTCTGCCAAATCCTGAAAAGGAAGCTGGATCGATCGGTTTTTCTGGATGGAGACTGGTGCTGGGATGCGCATCCCTTTTTGGTGAACCCGGAAACCAAGGAGATGGTGATGGACAATATCTGCCATGTCCTGAACAATTTTCTTCACTGCCAGGCCTATGAACACGTTATTTTCTGCTGGGTCATGCATGAACAGGAAATCATTGACCGGCTCCTCGGCGCGCTGGATACGGAGGACTGTCAGGTGAGGGCGATTTCCCTTGTGTGCAGCAGGGAGGCGCTGGCAGAGCGGCTGCAAAGGGATATCCGGCGGGGAATCCGCCGGGAGGACGTGCTGGAGCGGAGTATGGGAAGGCTGCATTTATACGGAGCGCTGAAGACAATCAAGATGGATGTCTCCGCCATAAGTCCGGAGGAGACGGCGGAGAAGATTATGGCGTTGGGGGAGAATCGCCGTATTTAAACGTGTTTCAGCGCCAGGGCCAGGCCTGCGGTGAGAATCTGGGAGCAAACCACGCTCCACCACACGCCGTTCTGTCCCCAGATGAGGGGGAGGATACACAGCAGCGCCAGTAAGAGAACAGGCTCCCCGTAGACGCAGAGATAGGAATGGAGATTCTTTTCCGTGGCGTAAAAGCCGGAGGTTGTGATGCGGGAAAAGGCATAAAAAATAAGGCCGAGCAGGAAAATGGGAAGCACCTGTGCGGTCAGAACCGCAGTGTTCCCGGAGGCCCCAAAAAGCCCTCCCAGGCTGGCCCGCGTGCAGAATAACAAAAGGGCGCAGGCGGCGGCCAGCCCTATAGCGGCAGCATAGGCAATCCGCTGAATCTGCGAGGCAAGAGCGAGCTTCCCTTCCCCGTAGAAGCGGCTCATGAGAGGCTGGCTGCCGTCGCCCACACCCTGAACCAGCATCTGGACGATGGTCAAAGCGTAGGCGATGCACGCATAGCAGGCCACAGCCGCTTCCCCGCCGTTTGTGACGGAAAAACGGTTGATGAGCATAAGGGAGGCCATGGGAGAAAAGGTCAGTCCAAAAGGAGAGGCAGCGACCTTGGCAATCTGCCGCGCCATGGGGATGAATCCGGACAGAGATCCCATTATGGGAAGCCTGCGGTAAATAAGATAGAAAAATGCTCCCAGCGTAGTGACAAGCTGGCCGATTACCGTCGCGGCGGCAGCGCCCGCAGTGCCCCACTGAAATACCCACACAAACAGATAGTCCAGCACAATATTTGTAAGAAAACCGGACACCATGACGGCCAGAGCGAAAAGGGAACCGCCGTTGTTGCGGATAATGGGTACAATGCCTGTGGCAAAAATCTGAAAGGCGGCGCCGAGCACAATCACATCCAGGTATTCTTTTCCCAGTATAAATATTTCTCCCTCCGCACCCAGCAGGCGCAGAATCGGGCCGGTCAGCCAGAAAAGCCCTCCGGCGGCGGCAGTGCTGGCCGCCAAAAGGAGGAGGAGCGTGGCCCTCACATATCCGCCGGCGGCCAGAGAGCCCGCACTCCCCCGTCGAACTGCCCATAAGACGGAACCGCCCATGCCGATCCCGGTACCTAAAGACTGCATCAGGGATACGACGGGATAGGCGATATTGATTGCGGATAGGCCGGCATCCCCCATGCTATGTCCCACAAAAAATCCGTCCACAATGGCATACACCCCGGACAGGGCGAAGGCAAGGACGGAGGGGGCTGCATAGGCTGCAAACAGTTTGTAGGGGTTCATATCATTTCCTCCAGACGCTTTTTTAAAAATGTGTTAAAAATATCAATTGTGTCGATCATTTGCGCGATTTTTTTGTCCCCGGCCGCGCAAAAAGCATACTGTTCTGCTTGATAAAGAGGGGAGAGCAGCTCTTTTGCGTACGTTTGTCCCGTTTCCGTTAAGCACACCAGCTTTTCACGGCGATCCCTCTCGCTGGCTTTAAGGGTTACGTATCCTTTTTTCGTGAGACTGCGTATGATTCCGTTAACCGTTTGTTTGGGAAAACCGTAGAAATCACAGATGGATTTCTGCGTCATGCTTCCGTGTACGTCAAGTCCGTACAGCGTTATAAACGTTGTGTAATTAACGCCGGCGCGTTCGGCCCAGCGGCAGTAGAGAATATTGGTCTGGCTCCATATAAAATAAAAGTCATGCTGATGCTTTTGAAAGGATGATTTCATGGTAATGAGACCTCCGAATGGTATTTTTAGAGACTATTATAGTACGAAAAAAGAATTATTGCCAAGGGAAGGGGGATTCCGGCGGAAATGCACGCTCCATGAACATGTACAAAATAGGCACCCTTGTACGCTAAGGATAAGAATCATTACGGTTATCTTTCAATTTTAAACGGGCTATTGACTGGATTCGGGAAGGTGTTCTATAGTTGGGGATAAATGCCGGGGATTCTCGGCGGCATACAAAGGATAAGGCGATTTGGAAACATGGAAGAAAAACAGTTCAGGATTGGCGAGATGGCTCAGATGACGGGATTGAGCAGGGATACCCTGCGGTTTTATGAAAAGAAAGGCGTAATCTGCGCGAAACGGAGGGAAAACGGATACCGGTATTATTCAGAAGGTGATCTATATAAACTCATGACGATCTGTTTTCACAGAAAAATGAATGACGCGCTGGCATCCATAGAGGAGATTCTCTCCCACAGTTCCCTGGAAGCCCAGATGGAGCATATTGAGCGCAGGGAAATGGAGCGCAAAACAGTATCTGCATGGCTGCGCGGTGCGGAGGTTTCCCAAGGCCTATATTCTGGGAAATTATACATCTATTCAGGAGGGCCTTACCGGATGGTTTGAGATGTCCGTGGGGACACCGATGCTTGACATGTCCTATTTTTACAGCGCCTATTCTTTTTCCCGGGGAAAGGGAGACTACCGGAATACCCGGCTGCTTTTTTACCGGGGAGTGGATCAGGAGATGGAGAGAGAACTGGATGGGAGGGGGATCCCCATGACGGAGGAGCGGGAATGCCTCTATTCCGTGCTCTGCTCGGAGAGCATCCACCCTGAAAATAGGGAGATTGAGGCACTTTACCAAAAAGGGCAGGAGATGGGGGTGGAACTGGAGGATTTTTTTTCCTGCAATCCCATGAACAATTTTTCTGTGAAGAACGTGAGCTATAATTATCTGGAGATTTATATTCCCGTTAAGACCGCCGGCACAGCAGAAGGAACGGAATGAGCGGGATAGATCCGACGGCGCACAGCAGCGTTTTTACCGGTTTTGAATACACAAAAATAGGGAGGCCGTCCCGCGAAAGGGAACAGCCTCCTGATTTTTGTGTGTGCAAGCAGTATAGTGAGAGTGCGTTTGCCGAACGCACGGCGGACGTAAAATCTCTAGGTTCTCAGCCTATTTTTCGTACTTTTCGTCCCCGGTGTAGGTGATTACGCCGTCCTTATCCGTGCAGTAATAGGTATCGTCCGCATCCTTGATGTTGGTTCGTTTTTTCATGATTTTTCCGGAGGTACTGATCAGGTATTCTTTGCCGTCATACTCGAAAGGTTCATATTTGGAGCCTTTCTCCGCCTCCATGCGGCGGCCTTGGATGTAGATGCAGTCATCATCGATCTCGTTGACACCCGCGCCCTTCCTGCTGCCCGAGGTGATAAACTTGTAGTAATATTTTTCACCGTCGATTTCCAAGGTGCAGGTTCCGGTCTTCATGGCCCCTTCCTTGGGAGAATCGCCGAAGTAGTATACAAATACATTGTCATTCTGCTCAGGGAGATCGTCCTCGGACTCGATCTCTTCTGCTTCCAGGATGGTCTTTCCCTTCTCGTCAAAGGTGATTTTATAGAGGCCGTGGAGCATCTTGCCGTAGGGGTCAAAGCCGTATTTCTGGCCGTTTATGGTCTTGATTTCCGCAGAGTACAGCTCTCCCTTGGAGTCCGCGTAGTACCAGTATTCCTCATCTTCCTCATAGCCCTCCGGGTCGATGTCCTCGTTGGGATACGTTTTGAACCAGCCGGTTGCCAGCCAGCACTGTTCCTCGGAGTTGTAGTAGAGGCCGCCGGAATTAGAATCGCTGGCAAGGCCGGGATCTGCGTACCATTCAAATTCAGCGGCTCCGTATTCGTCAAAGCGGTATTTTCTTCCGTTGATGGTTTTTCGGTCATTGTCTGTCACTTTCTTTCCCGTAGACTGGAAGTAAAACCAATAGCCGTCGCCTTCCCGGTCCTCATCCTCGTCATTCTCCGCGGTCAGATATTTCCAGGCATTCACCACGAGCCGCCCGCCATTGTCCGGATCGCAGTAGTAGAGGCCCTCCTGCCAGGCATCCTCGTCCGTGAGCATCTCGCCGTCCTCGCTGATCCAGCCGGTGAGCATATGCCCTTCCTCGTCGAAGATAAATTTTGCGTCTCCCGTGGTGGTGGGAAGCGTGACGATTTTTACGCTGTCACTGCTTCCGGAGTTCTTCACTGCCCGTCCGTTTGACTGGAGATAATACCACCAGGTATCGGGCTCATCGCTGCCGCTGTCCTCATTTTCCACTTCCCGCCATTCATTGGTTACCATGGCTCCCGCAGAGTTGACATAATAGTAATTGTCATCCTGCTCAATGATCTGGCTTTTGGCGAGAACCCCGTCGGAGTCAAGATAAAACCAATTGTTTCCGGATTTTTTAAAGACATCCGCTGCCTTGCTCCCATCCGAATCATAATAGCACCAGTCATCGCCTTCCTGTGCCCAGCCGGTGGCGGCCAGGGAAACCATGGACAGGCTGGCCGTAAAGGCGGCCGCCGTCAGGGGAATCCATACACGTTTCATTTTCTTTCTCATTCCAAATGCTCCTTTCCCTTTTGAAAACCCTTTAGAAAATCGTTGTTCCGTGGAACGATTTCACTTTACAGGCAGGAGCTGCTCCAAGGTCAATATGGTTTAGGAAAGGTTAATGAAACGTCAGGAGGGCGTAAGAATTCTTACGGAACGATCTTACTTCTGCTCCACAAAAATCGGCGAAGACCAGGCCGCGTTTCCGTTGCTCTGGAGCACCTTCACCCAGTAGGCGTGCTCGCCGGGGGCGGCGGGGAGCTCCTTCTTCACATCCAGACGGCTGTAAGCTGTGTACTGGCCCTCGGGGATCTCCTCAAAGGCCTGCTCCATCTCCAGCTTCAGATTCAGGCCGCCCATATCCCTGGTGAAGCCGTGGGCGTGAATTTCCTGGTAGGAAGCCTCCGCGCAGCCTGCCGCGGAGCTGAACTTGATAACCGTCTGCTCATTGGCCTCCAGCTCCAGGATAAGACCGTCGTAGTCCCCGGAAGTGGAGGATGTAAACTTGATGTACTTGTCGGACTGGATTACGATGCCCTGGTCGATCCGGTCAAACGCGTATTTTTCCGCGCTCACGATCTTCCCGTTCTGTACATAGAGAATGCCGTCCCACTTGCGGGATTTGCCTCTTCCGCGGTACACTACCCCGCTCCAGCGGATGCGGATGCGGCGGCTGTCCCTGTTTAAGCAGTCCTCCTTGACGATCCGCTGATCCCAGTCATAGATTTCATACCCTTCAATGGGGAAATTTCCGGCGGCCTTGATTTCCAGGAGAGGAGCGCCGCTTACGGTTCCCTCATCCCCCATGAACAGCTCTCCCACGCGGGTATCCAGGTAGATGCGGTCAAAGGTGGAGGCATAGCAGTGGCGGGCCCGGATGGCGTTCCACACAGCGGTCTTTGTCAGGGAGTCCGCAAATACGCCGGTGAAGCCGCTCGCCACATCGAATGCGCCGGAAGCGGATTTTCCGTGGCCGCTCAATGGATAGGAGAGGCCGGGCCGGCAGGTGTGGTCGTCGCTGGCCGCGATGAATCCCACCTTCATCCGCCGCTTCATGGCATCAAAGGCGAACCACTCAAAGGTTCCGTGGTGGGAGTGAATCTCGATGACGCTGGAGAATGCGGGGTTAAAATAATCCAGGTTGGCGTACCGGCCGCCGATATGGGGGATTAAGAGCACGTCCCTGCGTCCGGCGAGCTTTTCGTGGAGCTCCGTGATGGGATTGGCGTTGTTGGCATTGTCCACCGCGGTGGCCGTCCAGTTGCTGCTGGGGTAGAAGTCCTTGCTGTCCTCCAGGAAATATACATTGTGGTCCCCGCCCTGGGGCGTGGTGCCGGACCACTCATAGCCCAGATAGACAAGGAATTTTCCCTCCTCGTCGTATTTCTTTGTGTAGTCCCGGATGTCCTGCCATGTCTCGTCGCTGACCTCGAAGTCGTTCCCCTGCCAGCCAGTAAAATCAACGCAGGCCTTGTCCCGCGCAAAGGAGTAATAATCGTCCAGCATGCCGGTTCCCACAGTTTGACGGGTCTGGCCGTGCATGTCGCCCCAGAACAGGCGGCGGGGGGTGTCGGCGGGGGCGCAGAGGGAGGCATTGCTCAAGGCAAAGTACCCCCGGGCCTTATCGCGTATGGTCAGATTCCAGAAGCCCTCATCCAGGATGCGGCAGCCTGTGAGGCGAATGACGCCCTCGGTTCCCTCCGGAAATTCCACCTGGGCGGGGATGCCCTCGGCGCGCACGCCGGGAACTTCCAAATCAATGGTTCCGCTGTAGCGGCCGGTGGGGTTGCCAAATTCATCCAGGGCCCGGATGGCGATATCGAAGGGCTCTCCCACAGAGACGGTTCCGGGGACAATGGCCTGGATTTCATGGTGGCAGGAGGGGACAATGCGCACCTTCAGCCGTTCGGGCATCTCCTCATACCGGGCGGTGCCGCAGGGGTCTAAGAATACCCTAAACTCGTGCTCCCGCTCGCAGAAGGACTGGGCCCGCATGCCGAGGCTTCCCTGGGAGGTGTCGCCCAGAACTACCTTGATCTGGTCGCCCTTTTTGATGTAGCCGCCTTTCACATCAATTAAAATACTGTTTCCAAAGGAGCGGACAAATTTTGCGTAGCGCCCGGTTACCCGGCACTGGCCCGTTGTGGAAACCGTGGTGTAGCCCGGCATATCCGGCTCGTCAAATTGGGGCGAATCCCAGTCGCTGACGCTCTTCCAGGCAATGACCATGGTGCCGCCGTCGTCGATGCCGTATTCTCCGGCGGTGAAGGTGATGGTCCAGGTGGAAAATTCCCCGGCGGTTACATCCGTATCCGGGGAGAGGGCGATGGTGCCCATGTATTCTTTGTTTAATCTCATAGTAACCTCCTCTTTATTGGATTGATTGTTTGGGTGGAATTAATTGTCCGGCCCGGCGTCAGATAAAAAGAAACGCCAGACCGATAATTGCCAGAAGAATACAGTAAGGTGCGGTCAGGATCATGGACTTCATGGGATTTACCTCTTTCTGAAGCAGAGAGGATACCAGACCGGCGATAACAAAGGTGTTCAGATCCGCAGGGGGAAGTCCCTGTCCTGCGGCAGCCAGATGGGAACTGGCGACTGCGGCGTGAATGTCGCTGACACCGGTAGCCATCCAGGCAGGGCCGAGTATTGGGAGAAGGGTGGTTTGGGTGGTGCTCTGCGCTCCTACCAGCATGCCGCCCAGAATCAGAGCGCCTGCGCCTCCCAGCTTTAAGGCCACGGCGCTCAGCCCTGCCGCCCATTCAGAGATAACGGCGATCTGGCCGCCTGCGCGGAAGGCGCCAAGGAAAAAGCCCGCAAATATTTGGATGAGAACGCTGACGCGGACGGCCCGCAGGGATTTGGCAAGGTCGGCGGCGGTATTCTGCCGAAGTTCCGGCGTAATGGCGATGGCCACCACGATTGCCACAAACAGGGCCATAACGATATTATTGGTGACCTGTCCGATGACGGGAACGGAGCTGAGGCAGGCATAGAGGTTGGAACCGCCCATAGGAACCGCCTTCATCAGAGTGCTGGTAGCATCAAAGCTGATGGCCGGAATGCTGTTTAAGGCCACCAAAAGGATCAGGACCATGAGGGGGATCAGCTTTCTCCACTCGCGTTTTAAAATAGAAGCAGCTTTTTCTGTGGGAATCAGATGCTGCGGCATCTTGTATTTGTCTCCTATGTATACCTTACAGACAAAAATACAGGTGAGCGCAAAGGCGGCCCCCACGGTCAGATAGCTGATCTGCAGCACATGGTCTGTGGGGATTCCAAGAATGGAGCAGGCCACATTGATAGCATTGGAAATAGGGGGCATGATGGCGCCGAGAGAACCGCCGGTGACAATAATGGCGCAGTTCATATCCGGATCCAGGCCCATGTCATCCATAGCGGGAACCACCAGCATGCCGATTACAGCGCCGACAGCGGAGACCGTTCCCACCAGAGAACCGCCCAGGCACATAGCGATCAGGATGGCCAGAACAAGTCCTTGGGGAGTATGGCCGAAAATAGCCCGCAGCACATTCAACACAGTGTCCATGGCGCCGGATTTCACCTGCAGGGCAGAAAAAATAGAGCCAAAGATTACGATAAAGATGATGAAGGCTACCTGGTTTAAACCGGTGAGCCATGCCTGGGCCCAGACAACGGGATCATAGACGCCTCCCAGAACAAGGGCAAGCACACCTGTTCCCACGAATGCCGCGATCAGATTGCCGCCGATGAGCGGAACCTTTTTCACCGCGCTTACCAGCATCAGAAATAATACTGGTATAATTACAGTTATCATATCGTTTCCCTCCTTTGTATTTTTTACATTATAAAATGACAATTTAAGGATGTAAAGTGATGAAGTTGGCAACCAGTATAACAAAAATGGAATACTATATCTTGAGAAATGGCATATTTTGTGCTACTCTTCTTGCAGTAGAATGCAGTGCTGCTTATGCGTTTCGCAGACAGCCGTTAGGAGGAGAAACTTATGAACTTTCAGACTCTGCGTACTTTTTACACCATTGCCCGCTGTGAGAAGCTGACTGCCGCAGCACAGCAGCTGAACCTGACGCAATCCGCTTTGTCCCGCGTTGTGCGCCAGATGGAGGAGGAAGTGGGGGTTTCGCTCTTTGACCACCGGCGCAACCGTATTTCCTTAAATCAGAATGGCAGAAAGTTCTTTCAAATGACAGAAGCAGTTTTGGGGCAGTATGACAACTGTATCCGGGAGATTAAAGAGGACAATGAAATATTTTCCCGGACCCTTACGATAGCTCTCAGCGCGGCGGGGAGCAGTTTGCCCCTTTTGATTCATGAATTCAAAAAACAGCATCCGGAGGCCTGGTTCAGCCTGAAGGGATACGATCATATGAAGATGGAGCCGGATGTGCAGTTCTGCTTTTTCTGCTCTATTTTTCCCCTGAAGGATCCAGAGGCGGTCTGCCTTGCCCGGGAGCCGCTCTACCTCACGGCCAGCGCGTCGAGCTCTCTGGCCGGCTGTTCCAGCGTGGCTCTGTCAGAGCTGTCCTCACGAAATTTCCTCTTTGCAGATGTCCGCAATGATATGCATGGGATTCAGATGCATTATTGCCGGATGGCGGGATTTACACCGGAGATGGACAATGTGATTGAGCGTCAGAATATCCTGATGATGCTGTTGGAGCTGGGGGAAGGAGTCTCCCTTCTGCCGAAAGTCAACAACGCCAATCTGGTGCAGATTCCCATTCGGGACATTTCCTGCACACGGCTGATCTATATGAAGAAAAACCCGCAGATTTACGAGACGCGGCTGGCAAGGCAGTTTGAGTCCTTCTGCTGTCAGTATTTTGAGGCTCTGTCCGTACCGGAGAGGAAGAGTTGAAAAATCTCCGGCATTCGTGTATGCTGGAGAAGAACTGCGGGTTAGGAGAGAATGCTTATGAAATATCAGATCATGGACGGCACGGTGGCGCTTGGAGGAAAGGATGTGCTGTCACACATTGATTTTGAAATACAGGGAGCGGAAAAAATTGCTGTTGTCGGGAAAAACGGAGCGGGAAAGACCACGCTTCTTCGTTTGATTGCCGGAGAAATTGAGCTGGACCGGGACGATAAGCGGCAGGGCCCGGGGGTGCGCTTTTCCCGCAGCTTTGAAGTGGGAATGCTTCATCAGCAGGAGTTTGCCGGGGAGGAGCGGAGCGCCAGGGAGGTGCTTATGGAGGCCTGTCCCGAGGCGGGAAGTTTTGCTGCCGAACGATATGAATACGAGCGTGACGCAGGCCTCCTGTTTAAGCGGATGGGTTTTTCGGAAGCAGATTTGGATAAGTCCCTTGCGGCTTTTTCCGGCGGGGAGAGGACGAAGATTGCTCTGATCCGCCTGCTCCTTAAAAAGCCGGATGTTCTTCTTTTAGACGAGCCTACCAACCACTTAGATCTTGAGACAACCCAGTGGCTGGAGGAATATCTGCGCGCCTGCGGCCAGGCAGTGGTGATGGTGAGCCATGACCGGTTTTTTCTCGACCGGACGGCGCAGATTGTCTACGAGCTGGAGGAAGGGCGGCTCACCCGGTATCATGGAAATTATACGGCGTACAGGGAGCAGCGAAAGAAGAACCTGGCGGCGCAGGCCAAGGCCTATGAGCGCCAGCAGGAGGAGATACGGCGTCAGGAAAAGCTGATTGAGCGCTTTAAGCACAAGCCGTCTAAGGCAGCTTTTGCGCGGTCCAGGAGGAAGCTTCTGGAGCGTATGGAGCGGGTGGAAAAGCCGCCGCAGGAGCAGGCGGCCATGGCCATCGGATCCATTGCGCCGGAGATTCTGGGAAGCAAATGGGTACTGCAGGCCGAGCACCTGAAAATCGGCTATAAAAAGCCTTTGCTGGAGTTCAGCCTTCGCATCCGAAGGGGACAGAAAATCGGGCTCATCGGGCCTAACGGCGCGGGAAAGAGCACCTTTTTAAAAACCGCCGCAGGATTTCTCGCGCCATTTGGCGGAACCTGCACACTGGGAAACAACATTACCATCGGCTATTTTGACCAGTTCTCTGCGGCTATTCAATCAGAAAAGACAGTGGCGGAGCATTTTTCCGGCCTGTTTCCCGCAATGACCCAGAAGGAGGTGCGCTCCATTCTGGGAAGCTATCTGTTTGGGGGGAGGGAGGCATCTAAGAAGGTGGACGCCCTCTCCGGCGGGGAAAAGGCCCGCCTGGTACTGGCGGAGCTTCTCACAAGCCGGCCCAATTTTCTGATCCTGGACGAGCCTACGAACCACATGGACATTCCGGCAAAGGAGGTGCTGGAGGCGGCCTTTGAGGCATATACCGGGACGATTCTCTTTGTGTCCCATGACCGCTACTTTATCAGCCGCACCGCCCAGTCTCTTCTGATTTTTGAGGACGGGAAGGCCATGTATTATCCCTTTGGCTACAGCCACTATGTGGAGCGCCGGGAGAAGGAGCGGCTTTTGGGGGAGAGCCCGGCTGCCCGGATAAAGGCGGAGGAGCAGGCGCTGATCGCGGGACTGCGGGCTGTGCCAAAGGGCGAGAGGCACCGTCTGCGGGAGATTTCCACGGAGGCCGCCTACGAGGACTGGCAGCTGCGCCTGGCCGGGGAGGCTCTGCAGGAGGCATCCCGGCGGGTGAAAGCGCTGGAGGAGATGGTGCGCGGGGAGGAAGAAAACGAACTGCTTCGGTGGGCCGAAGGGGATGTCTCCCGCCGCGCAGATCACAGGGAGATGCTGGATAAGGCGCGGGAGGCCTGGCAGGAGGCCTGTCTGGCCTGGTATGCGGCATGGAGCGAGAGCGCCGGACAGGAAGCATCTGGCAGAAAGCAATTTTCAAACACGCTCTAAAGCGCAGGTGCCGGGAACGGTTTCGATTTATTGCGGTTTATATTTAGAAATTCTTTAGGATTTTATGCGCAGGGATTTTTGATTTGCCTGATACCATAGGAAATGTAAGGAGGATGTGGAGATGAGCGGGGACCGGATTCTGCTGGTAGAGGATGATAAAGAGATACGGGAGGGAATTGAGATTTTTCTGAAAGGGCAGGGATACCTTGTGTTCCAGGCTGCAGACGGAGTGGAAGGTCTTGCTATTTTGGAGAAGGAGCCCATTGACCTGGCGATTGTGGACGTGATGATGCCCCGGATGGACGGGATTACCATGACGGCCAGGCTGCGGGAAAAATACGATTTTCCGGTGATCTTTTTATCGGCCAAATCCGAGGAGGTGGACAAAATTCTCGGTCTTAATATGGGGGCGGATGATTATGTGACAAAGCCGTTTACCCCCATGGAGCTTTTGGCCAGGGTCAATTCGCATTTACGGCGCTATCACCGGTTTTTGGAACGTTTAAATTCCAAACAGGAGGAGAATTCCAAGATTCACCGGCTGGGAGGCATTGAGGTCAATGAGGAGACGGTGGAAGTCCTGGTGGACGGCAAAGCGGTGAAGGTCACGCCCATTGAATTTAAGATCCTGCTTCTCCTCATTCAGAACCCGGGCCGGGTGTTTCCGGCGGAAGAGATTTATGAAAGGGTTTGGAATGAGCGGGCAGTCAATACGGATACGGTTATGGTTCACATCCGCAACCTTCGGGAAAAAATAGAGGTAAACCCGAAAGAACCGAAATATATAAAGGTGGTGTGGGGAGTTGGATATAAGATTGAAAAACAACCATAAGTGGGGAGTTCTGCTCATTATTTCCCTGATTTTACTGGTTTCAGTGGCGACGGTGGGGCTATATCCCTATATGCAGAGAAAGGCGGAGGAATACCGGCAGGACTGGTCGGAGATTGAGGAGGCCTATGAGGCGGAGCCGGATTTTGAAAATGTGGCTGTCCAGGTCATGAATTTCAGCTATGAAATCTGGCATCAAAAGCGCCAGGAAGAGGAAGGACGCCTTTTGACATATTCCCAGGCTTTCCTGCCGGGGCTGGATGAGCTGATTCAGAAAGCCCGGGAGGCCGGTTATACCGCGGGGGAGGACGCCTCATCCGGGGAATATGCTTCTTCGGACGGGTACGATGCGGATTATTATTACAGCGTCCAGGAGCTTATGGACGAAGTGGGGGCGGACTGGCAGAGCCTGTACCAGCAGTATGGCTCCCAGCTTGCCTACGCGGTGGCAGAGGAGGACGCTTCTTTTCAGCGCAGCAATGTGAACCAGCCTGCGCAATATTTCAGCCGGGCGCTGCAGGGAGATGAAATACAGTTTGAGGTGGAGTTTTCCTCCACCGGCCGCATGCGTATTACGGATGTGCAGGGGCCGGGGGAATACGGCACCGGGCTAATCCAGGCGGCCAGCCGATTTGAGTTTTACGACCCTCTGGCGGCCCGTCTCTCCAGTGATTACCGCTACAGCGGCGTGCAGTTTGAGGGGCCTAAGAATATGACAATCATCTTTCGCTGCGACCCGTTTATGTTCGGCGGATGGGGACAGAGCAGCGCGCAGGCGGCGGATGCGGGCTCCTACGGGATGAATTTCCGGGATTATCTGGGAGGAGAGGGAATGTACGCCGTAGTCCTTGTGATGCTGGCGGTTGTGGGAGTGGCAGCCATCTTTATTCCCTTTGTGAAGTCCTTTGATATCGGCAGGAGCGCTCTGTGCCGCATGCCCTTTGAGCCTCTGTGCGCGTTTGGGTTTATTTGGTTTGCCACATTTGCGGAGGGGAGTGTTTTGGCCTTGGTCACCGCCTCCTTTGTGGACGGCAGCCTGACCCGGGAGTTTCTGGAGGCCGGATTTACGGATACTGCCGCCGGAGTGCTGGCCATAGCGGTGAATGTGGGCTTCTGGGCGCTGTTTTACGGTGTGTTCTACTGGGGCATTACCTGTATCCGGGCGGTGGGATCCCTGGGGCTGTGGAGGTATTTTAAGGAGAGAACCTGGGTGGGGCAGTTTTGCCGCTTCATCAAGCGGTGGCTGGAGCGAACCCTGGATTTGTTCCGGGATACGGACTGGCAGAGCCATTCCACCCGGTTTATCGGAAAGGCAGTTATCATCAACTTTCTTATCCTGTCCCTGATTTCCTGCCTGTGGTTCTGGGGCATCGGGGCGCTGATTATTTATTCCTTTGGCCTGTTTTTCCTGATAAAAAAATATTGGGGCCGGATGGAGGAAAAGTACCAGGTGCTGTTGGATGGAATCAACCGCATGGCAGAGGGCAGCCTGGATGTGGAGATTTCGGAGGATTTGGGAATTTTCAATCCCTTTAAGGATCAGCTTGCAAAAATCCAGCAGGGCTTTAAGAAAGCCGTGGCCCAGGAGGTAAAGAGCGAGCGCACCAAGTCGGAGCTCATCACGAATGTGTCCCATGACCTGAAAACGCCCCTGACAGCCATCATCACCTATGTGAATCTGCTCAAGCAGGAGGGGATTACCGAGGAGGAGCGGGATTCCTACATCCAGGTACTGGACCAGAAGTCTATGCGGCTCAAGGCCCTCATCGAGGATCTGTTTGAGGTGAGCAAGGCCAGCAGCGGGGCCATTTCCCTGCATCTGGAGCCGGTGGATATTGTGAGCCTGATGAAGCAGGCCAAGTTTGAACTGGCGGAGAAGATGGAAGCCAGCGGCATTGATTTCCGCTTTCACCTGCCGGAGGAAAAGGTGATTCTCACCCTGGACGGGGAGAAGACGTACCGGATTTTTGAAAATCTGCTGGTGAACATCACAAAATACGGGCTGGCAGGAACCCGGGCCTATATCCAGATTGGGGAGGACCCTGCGGGCTGGGTGTGCGTGACCATGCGAAATATTTCGGAGAAGGAGCTGACCGTGTCCCCGGAGGAGCTCACGGAGCGTTTTGTCCGGGGAGACGCCTCCCGCAACACCGAGGGGAGCGGCCTGGGGCTTGCCATCGCCAGGAGCTTTGTGGAGGTTCAGGGCGGCACCATGAAGATTGATATTGAGGATGATATCTTCCGGGTGACAATCCGGTGGAAGAAGGAGAGCGGTCCGGAGGACGGCAAAGATCACGGCCCGGAGGACGGAGCCGGCGGCTTGGGAGACGAAAATACAGCGGACGGGGCCGGCGCGGATGCCGGGGGGAATGCGGCTGCGGCTGCCCCGGCTGGGGACGGGAAAACCGATGGCGCAGCAAATGGAACCCGGGCGAAGGTGTCTGAAAAATTTCAGAGCGTGAAGGATAGAATCCGGGGGCGGCTGCAGCGGTCCTGATATTAAGAACGGCGTGATAAAAGATTCGCGGATGCATTTAATTTCGACCTGTATGATGGAAAGCCGGTGATTTGCCCCGAACAACTGCATGAACTGGACACTGCGGAGTTGGCCCTTCCGTATGGGACAGATGGGGCCGCCAGTCCGGTTCAGCGATTCCGGGACTCGCTGAAAGAGTTATCGGCTATGGAAGATGGGAGGGCTGCCTACCTTTTGCTGGGTATTGAAGGGCAGACCTCCGTACATTATGCGGCTCCTGTAAGAAATTTGCTGTACGATGCTCTGCAGTATGCGAAGCAGGTGGAGCAGGCAGCAAAGAGCCGCCGGATGACTGGAAGTCATAAAAATCATGGGAGGGGAGAATTTCTCTCCGGGTTTTACAGGGACGACCGACTGATACCTGTGATTACCCTGGTGCTGTTCTTTTCGCCGGATGCGTGGGATGCCCCACGGAGCCTCCACGAGATGATGGCTGTGCAGGATCCGGTGATTTTATCCATGGTTCCTGATTACCAGATTCACATGGTGGCCCCGGCAGAAATCCGCACGGAGGATTTCGGAAAGTTTCGTACGTCCTTAGGAGACGTGCTGACATTCATCAAGTACTCGAAAGACAAACAAAAGATGCAAGAATGGTTTCGGGATGCAAAGGAAGGCCGCATGTTCGGCAAAAAGGAAGTGGATGTGCTGAATGCGTGTGTGAATGCAAAGATTCGCATGGAATCGAATGAGGAGGAGATGGACATGTGCGAGGCATTTCGTCAGATGATTGAGGAGGCCACGGAGCAGGCGACGGCGAAAGCAACAAAGCAGACAACAGAACGTGTGCAATTGAACAGCATAAAAAATCTGATGCACAATCTGCACATGACGGCGGAGCAGGCGATTGCTGCCCTTGGCATTTCAGAGGCGGAGGGTGAAAAGCTGATGCGCAGGCTGTAAGGATTTGTGGCCGTCAGGACAGCGCAGAGACGGCAGAAGAGCGCGGAAAACAAAGAACAAAAAGGCTCCTGTACCTGGGACATATCCCAAGGCACAGGGGCCTTTTGCAAAGCAGTTGAAATGAGACAGCTACGCGTTCGGATGCGCCTCCCCAGACTGCGAATCCGGCGTGCCGGCATCTCCCGCACCGTCATTCTTTTTGCCGATATCCCCAATAATGATATCCGGCGCTCCCGTCAGGTTGATATTGCGCGTGGTCTGGGCTTCCAGGGATTCGGCCTTCATGATGTCGGCCAGATCCAGGCCCGTGGCCTCCTTCATGGCCTCAAAGAGCCGGGCCATGACGACGGGCACATTGCCCGCCACGGAGCCGACGCCCTTCTCGGAACCGCCGTCCCCGCCGATGATGGTGATCTTGTCGATCTGGGCCAAAGGCTCGGCAATCTTTCCGGCGATATCCGGCAGAACCTTAATCATCATCTCAGCCATGGCGGCCTTGTTGTACTTCTGGTAAGCCTCCGCCTTTTTCTCCATTCCCTCTGCTTCCGCCAGGGCCTTGGCCTGAATGGCCGCAGCCTCCGCCTCGCCCCGGGCACGGATTCCCTCCGCCTCCTGGAGCATGGCGTATTTCTGGGCTTCCGCCAGGGATTTCCTGGCTTCCGCTTCCTTTTCCTGCTCGTATTTTTTGGCTTCTGCCTCCCGCTGGCGCCGGGTCAGGTCCGCAGCCGCGGCCTGCTCGATGGCGTAGCGGTCCGCGTCCGCCTTCTTGTTGATTTCCGCCTCCAGAGCCTGCTGTTGCACGGTGACTTCCTGCCTGCGCAGCTCTGCCTCCCGCTCGGTCTTGGCAATCTGGGCGTTCACCGTGGCAGTGAGAATGGTTTTCTCCTGTTCCTGCTTCTGGATTTCATAGGCGGCGTCAGCTTCCGCTTTCTTTGTGTCGGAGGCTTTCTGCAGCTCCGCTTTCTTGATGGCAAGCTCGTTGTTTTTTTGGGCGATTTCTGTCTCCGCCAAAACCCGGGCATCGTTGGAAGCCTTGTCAGCCGCGGCCTTCGCAATGGCGATATCCCGCTCCGCCTCCGCCTTTGCGATGGAGGCGTCTTTGCGGATTTTGGAAGTATTGTCCATACCGAGGTCCTGAATCAGGCCGTGCTCATCCGTTACATTTTGGATGTTGCAGGAGAGGATGTCGATGCCCAGTTTTTCCATATCCCGCGAGGCTTTTGTCATCACCTGGTCGGAGAAGGAATCGCGATCCGTATTGATGGCCCGCAGCGTCAGGGTGCCGATGATTTCCCGCATATTGCCCTGGAGGGAATCCTGGAGATCCGCGGCAATCTTGGCCGGTTCTTTATTTAAAAAGTTGCGCATGGCCAGCTTCATCCGCTCCGGGTCTTCGGCCACCCGGACCTTTGCCACTGCGTCCACCATCACGTTGATGAAATCATTGGTGGGTATGTATTCGTCGGTCTTGATGTCTACGGTAATCTGTCCCAGATACAGTTTGTCGAGCTGTTCAAAGAATGGGATTTTGAGTCCGGCCCGGCCGATGAGCACCCGGGGCTCTTTGCGGATGCCGGAGATAATGTAGGCATGGTCCGGCGGAGCTTTTACGTATCCCTGAGTCAGGATGAGAATAAGCAGGACAATGATCACAATTATGGGCAGAAATGCAAGGATCAATTCAGTCATGGAGATCTCCTTTCTGGAAAAATTCTGTAATATATGTATTTTATCATATACAATTTCGCGAAGAAACAGAATTAATAAAAATGTCAGAATATGACAGAAAAAAGATACATTACCATTATGTGTCTATCTGTTTCGATTCCTGCAGAAGACGGATGCCCTGCTGGGTGATGGTGCTTCCCGCCCGTCCTTTGGAAATAACCGCGTACCCCTCCTGCTCCAGACTGTGAAGCATTTTGCGCACCTGGGGCTGCGTGAGGGAGAAGCCGCGCCGCCGCGCTTCCCGGATAATGCCCTCCCGGCCAATGCGCCGTCCTTCCCGGTCCGCCCGGAAGAGAATCTCCAAAAGAACCATACGGGCATCTGACGCGGTTCGGGGCGCGGCGGTGTCGGGCGGAAGAGAAGAGGAGCGGATGCGGTTGCTGTCCGCAACCGTATGGCCCTCATTTTTGCCCCCTGCCCAGTGCCTTTGCCGCATCTGAAAGGAGGGAGGCAAATCCTCCGCGGTAATCACCGTGTGTCCCGTAAAATTTAAATACTCCGCCACATTGTGCAGCTCCCGCACATTTCCCCTCCAGGGATATTCCCGGAAGAGCTGCCGGATTTCTTCGCTCAGCACAAAGCGTCCGCCCAGCTCCCGGCGAAAATGCTCCAGAATCAGGAATATGTCGTCCCCTCGCTCCCTGAGGGGAGGAATCCACACAGGAAGCGTGTTCAGGCGGTAGTAGAGGTCTTGGCGGAAACTGCCTTCCTCCACTTTTTTCTCCAGCTCCTCATTGGTGGCAGCTACAATCCGCACGTCCACATGAATGATCTGGCTGCCGCCCACCCGCATGATTTCCTGCTCCTGAAGAACCCGCAGAAGCTTGACCTGGAGGGCCGGACTCATTCCCTCCACCTCGTCCAGAAACAAAGTTCCCTGATGGGCAAATTCAAAAAGTCCCGGCCGGCCGCCTTTTTTTGCCCCTGTGAAGGCGCCTTCCTCGTAGCCGAAGAGTTCGCTTTCCAGAAGATTTTCCGGCATGGCCCCGCAGTTGATGGCCACAAAAGGCTGCCCCTTCCGGCGGGAGGCATTGTGTACGGAATGGGCGAAAAGCTCCTTGCCCGTCCCGGTTTCCCCGATGAGAAGGACGGGAGAATCGGTCTGCGCCATTTTCCGGAGAATCTCTTTGGTGCGGACAATGGGATCGGAGCCGCCGATTACATCGTCAAAGCAGTATTTGGCCCGGTGCCCCTGCCCCTTTTTCATGAGCTGTCCCCGCAGTTCATTCTGCCGCTGCTCCACCTCGCTGAACTTTTGGAGAATGGCAAAGGCTCCCACACAGCTCTCCCGGCGAAGCACAGGCCGCACGTACACGCTCACCAGATTTCCTGCGACGCGCACAACTTTGGGCTCCGTGGCGGATTTTTCTTCCAGGCATTGGCGGAAGGGAATGTAGGGGAATACGCTGGCGCCCGACTGGTGGAGGACCTGCTCTCCCAGCACATGGGTAATGTCCCGGGCCATCCGGTTCATGGCGTACACATTCCCCTGCTCGTCCACCGCGATGACGCCCTGGTCCAAAACCTCCATCAGAATGTCAAACTGAGTCTCCAGACGGCGGGAACGGTCAAACATCCGGTCAAAATAATAGGTGTTGGTACAGACCGATTCCTGGTACTGCTTAAATGCTTCTTCCTCCAGGATGTCCTCAAATCCAAGGCGCATGGCAGCCTCGATCATTGTGTCCGCGGAGCAGGTGCGCTGGCCCAGATTGACAACTCGGCTGACTCCCTTGGGAACGTAACGCTCTTCGTCCGGAGTGACTGCGATTTTGGCGGTTTCGGTCAGAGCGCAGCCCGGCGCGTAGAGGATAAATTTCAGATGGGTGACGCCGAGCTGCTCCAACTGGGTCACGGCCTCACGTGCCATGGTCTCCGTCATATTGACAAACAGCACCTTTGTGCCGCTGGGGATTTCCCGAAGAAGGCGGATGGCCTCCTTTCGGTAGGTGACCTGGATTTCCATTTTCTGCGCATCCTCTGGGATCCCGTGCGGCCAGGTTTTCATGGCGTCAAAGGCATCTGTGGAGGCCATGTACAGGTCACAGCGCTCCATATTCTCTGCCGTCTTGTCCATAACGCTGTAGTTGCGTACCGCCGCCCGTGAGCCGAAGACCTGGCGGACCTGGTCGGCGTAGGCTTTCCCCGCAAAGGGGTCCAGGGCGATCACTCCGATGATTTTCTTATTCATGCAAATTCTCCTGTTATTCCCGGTAATCCGCCCGGACAAAGGGCGGAAGAATCTTCTTTTCTGTCAAAATTCCGTATTTTTCCGGATGCCGGTACGCATTTCCGTGAACCTCGCATTTCCGGTAGGCGCGCAGCTGCGAAAGGTCAAGCCCGGCCAAGTAAATTCCCTCGTTCTCTTTTGCCATCAGGATACAGGTATCCCGGGAGTCCGCGGATTCGGGAAGATAGGCCACGCCGTCAAAAACGCTGGAACAGCCGCTGCAGTCGGGAACGCCTGCCGGATAATTGCAGGTGGCGATTGCCAGCATATTTTCAAAAGCCCGGGCCCGGAGCTGGGAAATCCGGTTGATTTCCATGGGACAGGCGTTGGGCACAAGAATGAGTTCCGCTCCCTTGAGCATCAGAATGCGGGCGCTCTCCGGAAATTCCCTGTCATAGCAGATCATAGCGCCGGTTTTGACGATTCCGCAGGAAGTCTCCAAATCCGTCACGAAAAAATCTTCCCCGGGGGTCAGATGCCTCTCCTCGCCAAAATCGCAGGTGTGGACTTTGGCGTAGACAAACCGGAGGTTTCCAAAGCAGTCAAAGAGGGCCAGGGAATTCCTCGGACCGCTGCCTCCGGGAACCTTTTCATATTGTTCAAGAAAGGTAATGCCGATGGCCATGGTGAGCTCTTTTGCCAAGGCTCCGAATGCGCGGATAAAATCGCTGTCCGCAGAGATGGCTTCTTTCGTCCATACGTCGGCGGGCCGCCCATAGATGCGGTATCCGCAGCTAAACATCTCGGGAAACAATGCGATATCCGCCCCCATTTTCCGGGCCCTCCGGCAGGCCGCAAGCCCCTTTTTGCAGTTTTCCTCCAGGGTGTTGCAGGGGGCAATCTGCAGCAGGGCGATTTTTAGAATCTGATTCATTTGCTAAGTCCCTTCCTCTCCGGCAAATAGCCATCCTTATTTTATCACACAGTTCCCGCGGATTTCTACTGGTTTCTCCCTTTTCCTGCCGCATGTTGACATGCCGGACTCCTTGTGCTATCATAGCGGCGAAAAGAGAAACAAACAATCTGCTTGCCGCCGGGGAAGCGTTCCGCGTTGATTTCGTATCGTTAGGCCTGAGAAGATACGGGGTTAGCGCTTATCTTTTATCGGAATGGGGCCCTGGAGGGCAGCGAAGCAAAGAAGAGGAATTGGTTATGTTTCGGGAAATGCGAAGGAAACGGCAGATGCTTCCACAGGAGAGGGACGAGGATATCCTGCGGCGGGGGATCTCCGGCGTACTGGCCCTGGAGGGAGAAGCGGGAGGACATTGAAAAGCTGGCGCTCAAATATGCCCCGGTCGGCTCGATAGCGGAAAAGAAAGAGAGCCAGGAGAAAGAACCAGGAAAATGCCTTCGCGTAAGTGACCATCATATTACCGAAAGCAGGCTTAAAGGCATAGGAACAGAGGATTCGCACCAGAACAGAGAAAATGCCCGACAGCCCCCCTCCCCTACACATTGCCCACGATAAATGTGTCCACCCAGTTAAAAAGCTGCTGGAATAAGCTGCCCAAGATTAAGGGGGGCGGTAAAGGACAGCAAAATCATGGAGGCACTTTTGGCGTCGGGTTTCTCCTGCATAGATGTGTCTCGTTAAAAAATAAGAGGTGTCCCCACTTCTATCAGATTTCCGTCCGGATCATAAAAACGGAGCATCTTTCTTCCGTCGCTGTGTTCTGTCAACCGGTTTATATAGGCGGTATCGGGGTACAACTTTTCAAGCTTTTTAACAAAGCCTTCCATATCGCGCTCCTCAAAGTAAAGCGCGCAGGCATTGTTCTCCGTGCGTATATCCCTGCCGATACATGCTTTCCACAGGGAAGCGTCCTGGAGGACAAGGCCTTCGGTTAAAATTACTTTTTCCTCTTGATTCAGGACTACATCGAGCCCAAACAGAGCGTGATAAAATCCCTTGGATTTCTCCACATCTTTCACAGCGATAAGAATGTTTTTGAGCCGCATAGGCGTCCTCCTTTACATAGCTTCAAAAAAGCAGCGCCCTCGCAGGAGACCGCTGCTTTACGTTCGTCAATCATGCCTTAGTGCTGATTAATACTCCGCTTCACATACGTAGTATGCAGCAGATGGTGGGCCCGGGAGCTTCCCGGCTCGCCCAGATAGGTGGCATAGAGCTCTTTGACGGCCGGGTTCTCGTGGGATTTGCGGATGGAACTTGCCGCGTCGCTGTCGTAGAGAACCTTGGCGCGCAGCGCGCGGATGTCCGTGGTGTTGCGCACGTAGCCGGGCTGCTGGGGCTGTCCGCCGCCGTTTACGCAGCCGCCGGGGCATCCCATGATCTCGATGAAGTGATAGCTCGCCTCGCCGGATTTCACCTTATTTAAAAGCTCTCTGGCGTTGCCCAGGCCGGAAGCCACGGCGACTTTGATATCCATGCCGGCCACGCTGTAGGTAGCCTCCTTGATGCCCTGGGTGCCCCGAACCTCTGTGAATTCGAGCTTGGGAAGCTCCTCTCCGGTCAGGGTCTCCACGGCGGTTCTGAGGGCCGCCTCCATCACGCCGCCGGTGGCGCCGAAGATCACGCCCGCGCCGGAGCCAAGGCCTAAGGGTTCGTCGAATTTCTCATCCGGCAGCTCTAAGAAGCGGATGCGCGCCTTCTTGATCATGCGGGCCAGCTCTCTGGTGGTGATGGAGATGTCCACATCCGGAACGCCGTTGGCATCCTCATTTTCCCGGCCGATCTCAAATTTCTTGGCCGTGCAGGGCATTACGCTGACGCTCACAATATCCTTGGGGTCAATGCCCATCTTCTCCGCGTAGTAGGACTTGGCGATGGCGCCGAACATCTGCTGGGGAGATTTGCAGGAGGACAGATTTTCGGTCATATCCGGGAAATAGTGCTCGCAGTATTTTACCCAGCCCGGGGAACAGGAGGTGATGAGGGGCAGGACGCCGCCGTTTTTCACCCGGTCAAGGAACTCGTGGGCCTCCTCCATGATGGTGAGATCCGCGGAGAAGTCCGTGTCAAATACCTTGTCAAAGCCCAGACGGCGCAGGGCAGCGGCCATCTTCCCCTCCACATTGGTGCCGATGGGAAGGCCGAACTCTTCGCCTAGGGCAGCCCGAACCGCGGGGGCGGTCTGGACAATCACATGCTTTTTGGGATCCGCGATGGCCGCGAATACATCCGCTGTGTAGTCCTTCTCCTGAAGGGCGCCGGTAGGACATACGGCGATGCACTGGCCGCAGGACACGCAGGAGGTTTCTCCAAGCCCCATGCCGAAAGCGGAACCGATTTCCGTGGCAAAGCCCCGGTTGTTGGCTCCGATAACGCCGATGCCCTGGACATTCTCGCAGACCGCCACGCAGCGGCGGCAAAGAATACACTTGCTGTTGTCACGGATCATGTGGGCTGCGGAATCATCAATCTCCGTGGCGCTCTTCTCGCCGTCATAATAGCCCTCATCCTCCACGCCAAGCTCATAAGCCAGTTCCTGGAGCTCGCAGTGTCCGCTGCGCACGCAGGAAAGGCAGGAGCGGTTGTGATTGGAGAGGAGGAGCTGGACGGTTTTTTTGCGTGAATCCATAACGCGGGGGGTATTGGTGAATACTTCCATGCCGTCCTCCGCCGGATAAACGCAGGAGGTAACCAGCTTTCCGTTTTTCAATTCCACAATACATACGCGGCAGGCGCCGATCTCATTGATTTCCTTTAAAAAGCAGAGCGTGGGAATCTCAATGTGGGCCAGCCTTGCGGCTTCCAGGATGGTAGAACCCTTGGGAGCCGTAACTTCAATGCCGTTGATTTTAAGGTTAATTGTCTCCATATTCGATTCTCCCTCCCTTTATCTCTTATAGATGGCGCCGAATTTACACTTCTCCATGCAGGCGCCGCACTTAATACACTTATTCTGATCAATAACATGCGGATTCTTGACAGAACCGATGATGGCTCCGGCCGGACAGGTGCGGGCGCAGAGCGTACAGCCGCGGCACTTATCTCTGTCAATGTTGTAGGACAAGAGGGCCTTGCAGACACCTGCGGGACAGCGCTTCTCCTTGATGTGGGCCTCGTACTCGTCCCGGAAGTACCGGAGGGTGGAAAGCACCGGATTGGGAGCGGTTTGGCCCAGTCCGCACAGAGAGTTGGCCTTCACATAATGGCACAGCTCCTCCAGCTTATCCAGATCCTCCATGGTGGCCTGGCCCTTGGTGATCTTTGTCAGGATCTCCAGCATGCGCTTGGTGCCGATGCGGCATGCCGTACATTTGCCGCAGGACTCCTCCACGGTGAATTCCAGGAAGAACTTGGCGATATCCACCATACAGTCATCCTCATCCATAACGATGAGGCCGCCGGAACCCATCATAGAGCCGATAGCGATGAGGTTGTCATAGTCAATGGGAACATCGAAGTGCTCGGCCGGGATACATCCGCCGGAGGGACCGCCGGTCTGGGCTGCCTTGAACTTCTTGCCGTTCGGGATGCCGCCGCCGATCTCCTCGATGACCGTGCGCAGAGTGGTGCCCATAGGAACCTCCACCAGGCCGGTATTGTTGATCTTGCCGCCCAGGGCGAATACTTTGGTTCCCTTGGATTTCTCCGTGCCCATGGAGGCGAACCACTCGGGGCCATTTAAGATAATCTGGGGAATATTGGCATAGGTCTCCACATTGTTCAAAATACTGGGCTTGCCGAACAGTCCTTTCTGTGCCGGGAAAGGAGGTCTGGGTCTGGGTTCGCCTCTTTTTCCCTCGATGGAGGTCATGAGGGCGGTCTCCTCGCCGCAGACGAACGCGCCGGCGCCAAGCCGCAGATCGATGTCAAAATCAAAGCCTGTCCCGAAAATATTCTTTCCCAAAAGCTCCATTTCCCGGGCCTGCCGGATAGCGATTTTCAGACGCTCTACCGCAATGGGATACTCCGCACGCACATAAATGTAGCCCTGGTTTGCGCCGATGGCATAGCCCGCAATGGCCATGGCCTCCAGCACGGCATGGGGATCGCCTTCCAGGACGGAGCGGTCCATGAACGCGCCGGGGTCGCCCTCGTCCGCGTTGCAGCAGACATACTTCTGATCCGCGTCATTCTGCTTGCAGAGCTTCCACTTGAGGCCGGTGGGGAAGCCGGCGCCGCCGCGGCCCCTCAGGCCCGCATCAAGAAGGGTCTGGATTACATCGTCCGGAGTCATCTCGGTGAGAACTTTTCCGAGGGCCTCATATCCGCCGGTTCCGATATACTCTTCAATATTTTCCGGATTGATGACGCCGCAGTTGCGCAGGGCAATCCGGTGCTGCTTTTTATAAAAGTCCGTATCGCTTAAAGCCTTGATGCCGCCGGTAGGGCTTACCGTCTCCTGGTAGAGAAGGCGGGTTACCGGGCGGCCCTTTAACAGGTGCTCGGATACAATCTCCGGTACATCCCCGGGCTGCACCATGGAGTAGAAGGTGGCGTCGGGGTAGACGATCATAATGGGACCCAGAGCACAGAGCCCATGACATCCGGTCTCTACAACCGCCACTTCATCTTCCAGTCCCTGACGTTTGATTTCATTTTTAAGCGCTTCCATTATCTGGGGGCTGCCGGAGGACGTACATCCGGTTCCGCCGCAGACCAATACGTGTGAACGATACATGATGCTTTCCTCCTTTTATTATTTCATTCCTGATGCAGCCATGGTGTACTTTTCAACGGGATGGCCGCCAACCAAATGGCGCTCCACTACCTCCAGGGCTTTCTCAGGGTTCATCTTCACATAGGTGACCTTGTCTTTGCCGGGCTCCATAACCTCCACAATGGGCTCATACTGGCACAGTCCGATACAGCCGGTCTGGGTTACGGAAATTTTGTCTGTCAGCCCCCGGGACTGCACTTCCTGGGCGAGGGTGTTAAGAACCGGTCTTGCGCCGGCCGCGATCCCGCAGGTGGCCATGCCCACTACCACGCGGATGTGGTTGTGGTCCTCAGCACGCAGATTGACCTGGCTCTGCATCCGGTCTCTGATCGCTTTTAATTCTGCTAATGTTTTCATGCAATAATCCTCCTGGTTTCAGTGTACGCACTGTCAAATACCGGGGCCATCTGTTACAGAATGGCTCCCTTGTCGATTTCCTGCTGGTTTTCTTTTAAATATTCCATGATGTACTGGGACACCTCCGGCGAGTCTAAGGGAATTCCGTCCAGAATCTCCCGCATTTCCCGCGTATCCAGAGTAAAAGAGGCGCCGTTAAATGTATATGTGTAGCAAAAATCCGTGTCCGGGTGATACACAATCAGATTGTGTATGGTGGCGTTCATATCTCCCAGCGGCATCCTGTCAATGTGGGACAGGCCAAATACCGCGGTGACTGTGGTTCCCTTTCCCGGCTCCGATTCGATGCGGAAGCTGCCGCCGGTGCTCTCTGCGGCATATTTAAAAAAGGGAATTCCCAATCCTACCTTCCGGGTAGTGCGGGTGGTAAAAAATGGGTCGGTTACCCGGGAAACCTGTTCCGGGGTCATACCGCAGCCATTGTCCGCAATCACGATGGTCAGCGTATCGTCTGCCTGGCTGGCCGCAACCCGGATTTCTACCAGAGTGGCTCCGGCCCGGGTGGAATTTTCTGATACATCCAGTACGTTTAAAGAGATTTCCGGAAGCATAGGCTTAGTTGTACTTTGCCAGGATGCCGGGCACGTCATCCGGAGTGAGCCGTCCGTATACTTCTCCATTTATCATCATAACAGGTGCCAGGCCGCAGGCGCCCACACAGCGGCAGGAGTCCAGAGAGAATTTCCCGTCCGGTGTACATTCACCGTTGGTGATGCCCAAAATCTCTTCCAGTTTCTTGAAAATTTCTCCCGATCCTTTTACATAGCAGGCGGTGCCAAGACAGACAGATATTTTGTATTTCCCCTTGGGCTGCAGGGCAAATTGAGCATAAAAAGTGGCTACCCCGTAGACTTTCTCAAGCGGGATACCCATTTCATCCGATATCATGGTCTGTACTTCAATAGGAAGATAGCCATAAATATCCTGCGCCTTCTGCATCACCGGCATCAGAGCGCCGGGCTCGTCCTTGAGCTGGGCGATGGCGTCCTTTAACGCCGCCTCCTGCTCGGGCGTTCCGCTGAAGGGAACGGTTTGTTTTTTGCAAGCCATTGTGTGTTAACCTCCTTACTTGTATGCATTGTGTTGCTGGTTGTGCAATATACCCATATTCTACCACGTATAAGAAAAAAAATCTACTGTTTATATGTGAAAAATGTAACAAGGCCGGGGGGAGAAAAATATAGTTATTGAAAATAGACAAAAGGAATGGTATGCTAATTGTATTAGTTCGGATACAATTTACACGCGCGTAGAGAGGGAGGCTGTGTATGACGGTTAGGGACGCAAGAGATATTTTAGGCGCCAGGGTTTTGGCGGGGGAGGAGCTTCTGGACGAGGAGGTGCGTTCTGCCTGCGGCTCTGATATGATGAGCGATGTTCTGGCATTTTCAAAGGATCATTCCATCCTTTTGACGGGACTGTGCAATCCCCAGGTGATACGGACGGCGGAGATGCTGGACATTGTCTGCATTATTTTCGTACGGGGGAAGAAGCCGGACGAGTCCATGCTGGAGATGGCAAATGAGAGGGGGCTGGTAATTCTCTCCACAGGCCACAGGATGTTTTCTGCCTGCGGCATGCTGTATAAAGCCGGACTCGGCAGCGGGGCAATCTAGGAGGTATTTGTATGGAGGACGCGATCATTTTGACATATGACGTCCCTGCGGACGACTTTACCCGGGCGGGTGAAGCCAGCAGTGATGTGAAGAGAAAGCTTAAACAGATGGGAGTGGGCCCAGATGCCATCCGCAAGGTCGCCATCGCCATGTATGAGGGGGAGATCAATATGGTGATTCATGCCAAAGGGGGAACGATCACGGTGGAGATCACGACCGAGGAGATACGGATGACTCTGGCTGATGTGGGGCCCGGCATCCCGGATGTGGATCTGGCCATGCAGGCCGGCTATTCCACAGCGCCGGACGAGGTGCGCTCCCTGGGCTTTGGAGCCGGCATGGGCCTGCCCAATATGAAAAAATATACGGATGAGATGGTGATTGACACCCGGATTGGGGAGGGAACCACCATTACTATGGCGGTAAAGCTGTAGAGGAAATGGAGATGGTCTGATGGATAAATTTTACCATTCGGTACGGCTGGACGAATCCTTGTGCAAAGGCTGCATTACCTGCATTAAGCGGTGCCCCACGGAGGCGATACGGGTTCGGGACGGAAAGGCCTGGATCAACAATAAATTCTGCATTGACTGCGGGGAATGCATACGGGTCTGTCCCCACCACGCCAAGCATGCCACCTATGACAAGCTGGATGTGATGAACCAGTATGAATATAAGGTAGCTCTTCCGGCGCCTTCCCTGTACAGCCAGTTCAATAATCTGGACGACGTGAATATTGTGCTGAATGCCCTGCTGCAGATGGGCTTTGACGATGTGTTTGAGGTGAGCGCTGCGGCGGAGCTGGTCTCGGAGGCTACCAGGCAGTACATATCGGAGCATCCCCAGGACCTGCCTCTTATCAGTACGGCCTGCCCTTCGGTGGTGCGTTTAATCAGAGTGCGCTTCCCTAATCTGATTCCCCATCTTCTGCCGTTAAATCCGCCTATTGAGGTAGCGGCTATCCTGGCGGCGGAAAAGGCATTAAAGCAGACCGGACTTCCCCGGGAGAAGATAGGAATATTTTTTATATCTCCCTGCGCGTCTAAGGTTACCTATGTGAAGGCACCCCTGGGGACGGAGAAAAGCGAGGTGGATCATGTGCTGGCCATCAAGGATGTGTATCCCAGAATTTTGGCCTGCATGAAGGCGGTTGCAGCCCAGGACGATTACCCTATTATCGGGACTTCCGGGAAGATCGGCATAAGCTGGGGCCACAGCGGAGGGGAGGCAAGCGGGCTGTTCACGGAAAATTATCTGGCCGCGGACGGCATTGAGAATGTAATCCGGGTGCTGGAGGACATGGAGGATCAGAAGTTTACGGCCCTGCGCTTTGTGGAGCTGAATGCCTGCAACGGAGGCTGCGTGGGAGGTGTCCTCACGGTGGAGAACCCTTATGTGGCCCAGGCCAAGTTAAAGCGCCTGCGCAAGTACATGCCTGTGGCCAGAAGCCGCATGCATGACGGCGAGGAGGCCAGCGTCCACTGGACTACCGGAGTGCAGTACGAGCCTGTATTCCGGCTGGGCAACAATATGCTGGAGAGCTTTTCGCGTCTGAACCAGGTGGAACGGCTGATGAAAAAGTTTCCGGGCTTGGACTGCGGCTCCTGCGGGGCGCCTACCTGCAAGGCCCTGGCAGAAGATATTGTCCGGGGGGACGCCAGAGAGACGGACTGCGTCTATTATCTGCGGGAGAATCTCCACAAGCTCTCGGAGGAGGTGTCCGTTCTGGCGGACGATCTGCACAATGGCGATCATGGGGGCCAGGAGACGCTACGTATTTTGAAGGAATACATTCAGAGAATATCGGATGAAATGTCTCTGCTGGACAAAAAGGATGGTAAGGAGGGGAAGGAATGACGGTAAAGGAGTTGGCTGACCGGAGCGGCTTTGAGGCGGTCAATCTGGGAGACGGGCTGGAGCGGGAGATTACCACGCCCTTCTGCTGTGATCTTTTGAGCATTGCCATGAGCCGGGCGCCGGCGGGCTGTGCCTGGGTAACGGTGATGGGAAATATGAACACATTGGCGGTGGCGGCCCTGACAGATGCGGCGGCGGTGATTCTGGCGGAGGGCGCTGCCCTGGACGAGGCAGCCGCGAAAAAAGCGGCGGATCAGGAGATTACGGTGCTTAAGACGGAGGAGCCCATCTTTGAGGCGGCCCTCAAAATCTACAATTTTATGAGAGAAACATCCGAGGGAAACGGGGCGGGACAATGATCAGCCTGACTTACGATCTGCACATTCATTCCTGCTTGTCGCCCTGCGGGGATGACGATATGACTCCGGCCAATATTGCGGGCATGTGCGCTCTCAAAGGACTGGACGCGGTGGCCCTCACCGATCATAACTCCTCAAAAAACTGCCCTGCCTTTTTGGCGGCGGCTGAAGAGTACGGCCTCCTCGCGATTCCGGGAATGGAGATCAACACTTCGGAAGAGGTGCATGCGGTCTGCCTGTTTCCCACCCTGGAAGCAGCCATGGACTTTGACGCCTACGTGTATGGGCGGCTGATCAAGTTTCCGAACAAGGAAGAAATATTCGGCCGCCAGCAGATTTATGATGGGAACGACTGCGTGTGCGGCACAGAACCTAACCTGCTCATCAATGCGACGGAAATCTCCTTCGACGGGCTCTGGGAACTGGTGCGGTCCTACGGGGGCGTGATGTTCCCCGCCCATATCGACAAGACGGCCAACAGCCTGATTGCCAATCTGGGCTTTATTCCCCCGGACAGCCGGTTTCGGACCGCGGAGGTGAAGGATTTAAAAAAACTTCATCAGTTAAAGAGGGAGCAGCCCTATCTGGAGAACTGCCGGATTATCAGCAATTCCGATGCCCATTACCTGGAGTACATCCATGAGCCGGAGCTGACGATTCAGGCGGAGGAGCGGTCGGCGGCGGCAGTGGTGGAGGCGCTGGCGCGGGGGCTGCAGGAGAGACGGAGAGGAGAAAAAGTGCCGGGAAACGATTAACAGCTTCCGCCGTTCTGCGCAGTTACAAAATTAAGGATGAAAAATCCGCAGGTATATTCTGCGGGGCGGTAAAAGAGGGCCCTGCGGAATGTACCTGCGGATTTCTTATGGAATGAAATTGCAGCTGTTCAGGACGGCGCATGGGAGTTTGGCTTCAGCGGCTGCCGCTGTTCTCAAACATTTCCTGTATGCGCCGCAGAAATTCCATATCCTCCCGCTTTACCCGGATGTTGGCGGTTTTGGCTTCGCCGGAAGAGTTGGTTACGGTCAGCTCGATGAGGCTGCCTTCATCCAGGAAATTTTCTTTTGAAACGGTTTTTGCAAAGGAAATGAGCTTGGGATGGTTGGCTTTGAATGTATCCCAGGCGGATTTTAACTGGAGCAGTTCCATTGGATTCATCTGTATGCACCTCCGGAGAGAGTGTAGCATGTTTTTGGGGAAAATGCCAGATGGACGATTATAGCACCGTTCTGAAAACAATAAGGAATTTCCTTTTTTAAAATACCCCTGCCCCATTTGGACAGAGCGGCCACGTGCGATCCCGCTTCTTGTAAACTTCCCCCGCACTTGCTATAATGTTTTTGTGACACAAAGAGAAGAGCGACGAAAGGAATCCGGCTATGCGTCTGGCACATTTATCGGATCTTCACCTGGGAAAGCGGGTGAATGAATTTTCTATGCTGGAGGACCAGCGCTATATTTTAAAACAGATTGAGGACATTCTGGCGGAGGAGGCGGTACAGGCCGTTCTCATCGCCGGGGATGTGTACGATAAGCCGGTTCCGTCCGGGGAGGCGATCCGGCTCTTTGACGAATTTCTCACAGCCCTGGCGGACCGGGGAATGCGCGTGTTTGTGATCAGCGGGAATCACGACAGCCCGGAGCGCATTGCCTTCGGCGGTCGCCTCATGAGCAGCCGGCAGGTGTACATGGCGCCGGTGTATGACGGCCATGTGTGTCCGGTGGAGCTTGCGGATGAACACGGCCGCCTGTCCGTGTACATGCTTCCCTTTCTCAAGCCGGCGGCAGTGAAAAAGTGCTGGCCGGATGAGGCGGTGGAGACCTATGAGGATGCGGTGCGCTGTGCCGTAGAGCACATGAAAGAGGAGAATTTTTCGCCGGAGGCGCGCAATATTCTCATGGCCCATCAGCTTGTCATCGGAGCCGCCCGCTGTGATTCTGAGGAGATTTCCGTGGGCGGGCTGGACCAGGTGAGCGCCGGGCTCTTTGCGGACTTTGATTATACGGCCCTGGGACACATCCACGGCCCCCAGAACGCGGGAGGAGAGCGGGTGCGCTACTGCGGCTCGCCCTTAAAATATTCCTTTTCCGAGGCGGGACATGTGAAATCCGTCACCATCGTGGACATGGAGGAAAAGGGAACTGTTCGGGTGCATACCCGGCCCCTGCGGCCCCTCCACGATATGCGGGAGATCCGGGGAAGCTACGGGGAGGTGACGGCCAGGGAATTTTACCAGGGCACGGCGGTGGACGATTATCTGCACATCACTCTCACGGACGAGGAGGATATCCTGGACGCCATGGGAAAGCTGCGGGCCATTTATCCCAATATTATGCGCCTGGACTATGACAATTGCAGGACCCGGGAGGGAGGACAGCTTCCGGAGGGGGAGAGAAAGGCAAAATCCCCTGCAGAACTTTTGGAAGAGCTCTATGAGCTGCAGAACAATCAGCCCATGAGCGGGGAACAGAGAGCATTTGCCCTGGGGCTTATGGAAGAGATATGGGAGGGCGGGCGATGAGACCGACAAAGCTGATTTTGTCCGCATTCGGCCCCTATGCCGGGGAGGTGCGGCTTGACATGGAGGCCCTGGGGGACAGAGGAATTTATCTGATCACCGGGGATACGGGAGCGGGAAAGACTACGATTTTCGATGCCATTGCGTTTGCCCTGTACGGGAGTGCCAGCGGGGAGAACCGCAGACCCCGGATGCTGCGCAGCAAGTATGCCGAGGCGGGGACAAAGACCTTCGTGGAGATGGAATTTGTCTATAATGAAAAGACGTACCGGCTGCGCCGCAACCCGGAGTATGTGCGGGCCAAGCAGAAGGGAACCGGGGAGACAAAGGAGAAGCCCGATGCCCAGCTTCATATGCCGGACGGCGGTCTTGTCACCGGGGACCGGGCGGTGACGGCGGCGGTGGAGGAGCTGATCGGACTGAACCGGGAGCAGTTCTCCCAGATTGCCATGCTGGCCCAGGGAAGCTTCTCACGTCTTCTCTCGGGAAAGACCGAGGATCGGGGCGCTATTTTCCGGGAAATATTTGGAACCAGGCCCTATCAAGTCTTTCAGGAGCGGGTGAAGGAAAAGGCCCGGGCTCTCTACGGCCGGTACCAGGAGGGAAAAAACAGCATTCTCCAGTACAGCGCGGGCGTTTCCGCCGGTGAGCCGGGAGGCGAGAGGGCCTCTCGCTGGGAAGCAGTCAAGGGGGAACCGGGGGAGGCAATGCTGGAAATTCTGGATCAGCTCATCAAAGAGGATGAGGAGCAGGCCAGCCGGGCCGACCGGGAGCTGGAGCGGCTCAGACAGGAGATACAGGCCCTGGGAGAGCTGGCGGGTTCCCTGGCGGCTGTCCAAAAGACAAAAGCGGAGCTGGAGCAGGCCAGGGCCGTCCTTGCATTAAAGGAACCCCAGGCCCGGGCAGCAGAGGCAGCATATGAGAAGGAGAAGACCCGGCAGGAGAGAAATCACGAGCTGGTGCGGGAGATCAGCCGCCTGGAGGAGGATTTGCGCCTGTTTGGACAGTATGAGGCTCTCGCGAACCAGACGAGGGACAGTGCGCGGGCAGAGCGGGCGTTTGCAGAACAGGCAGAGAGAGCGCGGCTGGAAGGGGAGGAAAAGCGCAGTCAATGGGAGGCGGCCAGGAAGCGGCTGGAGGCCATGGACGGACTGGAAGGGGAGCTCCAGAAGGCCGGCCATGCAGCGGAGCAGCTTGGTGAGAATCGGGAGCGGATGGCCCGGTATTCCCGGACGCTTGGGGAGTACGAAAGGGAGCGGCAGAAGCTTGTGAAGGCCCGGGCGGACTACGGGCGGGCGGCCGGGGCCTATGAGGAGGCGGAGCAGGCCTATGGCCGGATGTACCGCGCGTTCCTCGACAATCAGGCGGGAATCCTGGCGGCGGAGTTGGCGCAGGGAAAACCCTGTCCGGTCTGCGGCTCTTTGGAACATCCCCGGCCTGCTCATTTGTTCCGGGGAGATGCGGTGAGTAAGGAGGCTCTGGATGAGGCAGCGGCGGCGCGTGACCGGGCCCAGAGGGCGGCCTCCCAGGCGAGCACGCTGGCGGGAGGGCTGGCCGGGGGGCTGGATGCAAGGTATCAAACCATGCGGGGAGAAATCGAGCGGGAGATTGGCGGCTGGAAAGCGTCCTGGCGGGAGCGGCTGCTGGAGGCAGAGGCGGGCGCTTCATCAGATGGAACAGACGAGCCGTTAAGCACGGGCCGCGCGCAGTTTTTAACCGTCTGGAAGGAACTTCTTGGGAAAATAGAGACGGCTCTGGCCGACAGGGAAACAGCGGCCCGCCAGGAGAAAACACGCCTGGAAAAGGAGCTGGCGCAGAAGGAGGCCCTAAAAAAGCAGGGGCAGGTCTTGGAAGCCGCGGTGAGAGCCTTGGAGATCAAGCGACAGGAGGCGGAGGGCGGCCGCATCCGTGAGAATACCCGGCAGGCAGCCTTGGGAGAGCAGATGGGGGAGATGAAGAACCGTCTGCCTGCCGGGGGCAGGGAGGAGACGGCGGCCCGTATCCACGAAAAACAGGCAGATTTAAAGGCCCGCGAAAAGGCCCTCCGGGAAGCGGAGGAGAAGAGCCTGGCGTTAAGCCGGGAGACCGTGGAGCTTGCGGCCCGCGTCCGCACGCTGGAAAAGCAGCTGGATGCGGCCGCAGAGGGGATAGACAGGATGTCTGGGGCTGCGGCGGATATAGGCGGGCAGCCTGCAGATGTACGGGATGATGACTGTGTGGCATCACCGGACGGGCAGATATTGTCCGGTCGGTCCTCGGAAGCGCTTGACGGTTGGCTGATCCGGCTGGGCGAGCGGCAGAAGGAAGCGGAGGCAAATCTGGCAGTCTGGGAGAAGAAGAGCAGCGCCATCCACCACCGGTTGGAGACGAACCGGAGCGCCCGCCGGAATATCCGGGCAAAAGAGCAGGAGATGGAGGAAATAGGGAAGGAGTGGACCTGGGTAAAGGCACTCTCCGACACAGTTTCCGGGGAAGTGGGAAAGAAGGAGCGGATTACCTTTGAGGCCTATGCCCAGATGGCGTATTTTGAGCGGATTATTGCCAGGGCCAACACCCGGTTTATGATTATGAGCGCGGGGCGCTATGAATTAAAGCGCTGTACGGAGGAAGACAACCGGGGAAAGAGCGGACTGGGCCTCGCGGTAATCGACCATTACAATGGCTCGGAGCGCAGCGTAAAAACATTGTCCGGCGGGGAATCCTTTATGGCTTCCCTCTCCCTGGCTTTGGGCCTTTCCGATGAGATTCAGGCCTTTGCGGGCGGCATCCGGCTGGATGCCATGTTTGTGGACGAGGGCTTTGGCTCCCTGGATGAGGAGGCTCTGGATTTGGCGGTTCAGGCCTTGGGCGGGCTGGCCGAGGGCCGGCGTCTGGTGGGAATTATCTCCCATGTACAGGAATTAAAAGGGAGAATTGACCGCCAGATCGTGGTGACGAAAGATGGGAGAGGAGGGAGCCTGGCCAGGATACAGGTGTAGGCCGCAGAGCTGGCAAGGCTTTTGGGAGTGAAGATTGTGTAAAAGCAAAGGAGGAGCAGATTATGGTAGAGCAGAACACGATTAAAGAGTTTTTGGAAACGCTGTCATCCAAGGCGCCGGTGCCCGGCGGCGGGGGCGCGTCGGCACTGGCGGGAGCCCTTGGAAATGCCCTGGGCCAGATGGTGGCAAATCTGACAGTGGGAAAGAAGAAGTATGCCGCAGTGGAGGCAGAGATACAGGAGCTTCTGGCAAAGATGGAGGGGATTCAAAAAGAGTTTGTCAGGCTGGCGGATCGGGACGAGGAAGTGTTCGCCCCTCTGGCCCAGTGCTACAGTCTGCCCTCATCCACTGAAGAGGAGCGGGATTATAAGGCGCAGGTGATGGAAGAGCGGCTGTATGATGCAAGCCAGGTCCCCATGGAGATCATGGAGCGGGCGGTGGAGATGATTGAAATCCTGGATATTCTGGCGGACAAGGGAAGCCGCCTGGCGGTCAGCGATGTGGGCGTAGGCGTCCAGTATGTGCGGACCGCTCTCCTGGGTGCAGTGATGAATGTGTACATTAACACAAAGTCAATGAAGAACCGGGAACGGGCGGAAGAGATTAACCGGAAGGCCCAAAGCCTTGTCAAAGAGGGAATCGAGCAGGCGGACGCGGTGTACGGAAAAGTTTTGGCGGGACTTATGTAGCAAGCGAAAGGAGCACGTATGGAGGTATTGAAGGGAGCGGCAGTTACGGCCGCCATCAAGGAGCAGGTACAGGGGATGATGGAGGGATTGGAGGGGCAGCCTCCCAAGCTGGCGATTGTCCGCGTGGGAGAGCGTCCGGATGATTTGTCCTATGAGCGAGGCGCAATGAAGCGGATGGAGGCCTTTGGCCTGCGGGCGCAGTCCTATGCGTTTCCGGAGGAAATAAACGGGGAGGATTTTAAGGAAGCATTTGCGGCTATCAACCGGGATCCGGATGTGACGGGAATCCTTCTGCTGAAGCCTCTGCCGCCCCAGATACCGGAGAGGGAGATTGAAGCCATAATCGATCCGGCGAAGGACCTGGACGGAATTTCACCGGTGAATATGGCAAAGGTATTTGCAGGGGAGGCGGATGGATTTGCGCCCTGTACGGCAGAAGCGGTGGTGGAAGTCTTAAAAGCGTATGGAATTCCCATTTCCGGCAAACGGGCGGTTATTGTGGGGAGAAGCCTTGTGGTGGGGCGGCCGCTGGCCATGCTGCTGCTTAAGGAAAATGCCACGGTGACGGTCTGCCATACCCGGACGAAAAATCTGGAGGAAGAGTGCAGGCGGGCGGAGATTCTGGTGGCCGCTGCCGGCCGGGCAAAAATGCTTGGCGCCTCCCATGTGGGAGAGCAAGCAGTCGTAATTGATGTGGGAATCAATGTGGATGAGGACGGGAAGCTGTGCGGGGATGTGGATTTTGCTTCTATTGACGGGAGAGCGGCTATGGCCACCCCGGTTCCCGGAGGCGTGGGCGCGGTGACAACAGCGGTTCTGGCAAAGCATCTGGCGCAGGCGGCGAAAAGAAGCCGGGGACTGTAGAATGTGAATGGCAGAGCGGCGGAAACGGAAAAAAGAGACGGCGGTATGCCGTCTTTTTCCGTTTCCGCGGTCACTGACCGGAAAGCCGCAAATCAAACACTTATAAAATAGGACGCTCGAATATATTTTTCTCCAGAGAATCCGGATTAAACCGGGGCAGCAGAGAGGACAGCTTTTTTAAACAATCGTCCAGCTCATTCAGCTCATCGGCGCTGAAGCCGGAGAGCCCCTCCACGGTGGCGGACAGCATGGCTTGTTTTAACTGCTTCATGGATTCTTTTCCCTCCGGTGTGATGGAGAGGTAAACCAGCCGCCGGTTCTGCGTATCGTGGATTCGCCGGACAAGGCGCTTTTCTTCCAGCGCATTGACCAGGCGGGTGAGCTGCTGCTTGGTGGTGTGCATCTGTGCTGCCAGTTCGGACATAGTGAGGGAAGCCTCTTCTTGATGATTTAAGAGAAATAAAAGCTGGAACCCCTGGGTGTTTGCTTTTATCTGGTTCTGCTGCTGATACTGTATTTTGGTCAGAGTGAAAAATTGTATGACGAATTCCAGAAAATGAGCGCCCACTGCAGGGAGATCGGCAGGAGTATTTTGTTTCATGGCATAGCCCTCCTTTCTGGTATCCGTTTTACCATATCAAAAAGGAAAAGTCAATAATCATTAAAAGTAAATAAAAGTTTACTATAAGCTATTGACAAATAATTTCCGCGGTATTATAAAAGAAGAGCAGAGCAAAATAATTGCATTTAAGAAAAGGAGATACTATTTATGAGTACGAGCAATAGCGGAGGCAAAAGGGATTTAAATAATAAAAAGCCTTTTATCTACTATTATTTTCTCGTCCTGCTCATTGTGGTTGTGCTGAACGCCCTGGTGTTCCCCGTGATTACCAATCATTCGGTGGAGGTGCCGTTTAATGAATTCACAAAGCAGCTGGATGCGGGAAATGTAGAAGATGTATATGTGGACAATACGTTTGAGGAGATCCAGTATACCACGAAGGATCAGCAGTGGCCGGTTGTGTATAAGACGGGAAACATGCTGACCCAGGACAGCTTGGCCAAACGGCTGGCTGACGCGGGAGTTTCCAATTATTCGAGGGAAATCATAGAGGAGGCCTCTCCGCTTATAAATTTCCTTTTGAGCTGGATTTTCCCCATTTTGATGTTTGTAATTATCGGACAGATTATGACACGGATGCTTGCCAAGCGCATGGGCGGCAACCCGGCCATGACATTTGGAAAGTCGAATGCCAAGATATATGCGGAGAAAGAAACCGGCGTTACCTTTGAAGACGTGGCAGGGGAGGAAGAGGCAAAGGACGCGTTAAAAGAGATTGTAGATTTTCTTCACAATCCCCAGAAGTACGCGGATATCGGCGCAAGCCTTCCCAAGGGAGCGCTCCTGGTAGGCCCTCCCGGAACTGGCAAGACGCTGCTTGCAAGAGCAGTAGCAGGAGAGGCCCATGTTCCTTTCTTCTCCATCTCCGGTTCGGAATTTGTAGAGATGTTCGTGGGTATGGGCGCGGCGAAGGTTAGGGATTTGTTTAAGCAGGCAAATGAGAAGGCCCCCTGTATCGTGTTTATCGATGAGATTGATACCATCGGAAAGAAGCGTGACGGCGGCGGCATGGGCGGCAATGATGAGAGGGAGCAGACCTTGAACCAGCTGCTCACGGAGATGGACGGATTTGACGGAAAGAAAGGCGTGGTCATTCTGGCTGCAACCAACCGTCCCGAATCTCTTGACCCCGCGCTTCTGCGCCCGGGACGTTTTGACCGGCGGGTGCCCGTGGAACTTCCGGATATGAAGGGCAGAGAGGCCATTCTCCGGGTTCACGGCAGGAAAGTGAAGATGGGCGAGGATGTGGATTACAATGCCATCGCCAGGGCTACGGCGGGCGCCAGCGGCGCGGAGCTTGCCAATATTATCAATGAGGCGGCCCTGCGGGCCGTGCGCATGGGCCGGCAGATCGTAATCCAGGAAGACCTCCAGGAGAGTGTGGAGACTGTCATCGCAGGCTACCAGAAGAAGAATGCGGTGATTCCGCCTCACGAGAGAAAGATTGTGGCTTACCACGAGGTGGGGCATGCCCTGGTGGCGGCCTGCCAGAGCCATTCCGCCCCGGTGCAGAAGATCACCATTATTCCCAGGACATCCGGCGCGCTCGGCTACACCATGCAGGTGGATGAGGGCGAGCGCTACCTGATGAGCCGGGAGGAGGCGTTAAATAAGATCGCCACCTACACAGGCGGCCGGGCGGCGGAGGAGCTGATTTTCCATTCCATCACCACCGGAGCTTCCAATGATATCGAACAGGCTACCAAGCTGGCACGGGCCATGGTTACCCGGTATGGCATGACGGAGGAGTTTGATATGGTGGCCATGGAGACGGTGAACAACCAGTACCTGGGCGGAGATACTTCCCTGGCCTGCTCACCGGAGACAGCCCGGGCCATCGACGAGCAGGTGGTGAAGATCGTGAAGGAGCAGCACGAGAAGGCGCTCTCCATTCTGCGGGAGAATGAGGGGAAACTTCACGAAATCGCGGCGTATCTTCTGGAGAAGGAGACCATCACCGGCGAGGAATTTATGGATATTTTTGAAAAGAAGACGGAGGCGGGTGAGCCGGCATAGTCCGGCCTTTCCCGGAGGAAAAAGATAAAAAGCGTATGGTCTTTTTACAGCCCGCAGGCGGGGCAATCGTAAGGTTTTGTTCGATTGCATTTGCCTGCGGGCTGTGTTATTCTAAAAATGTACATAGGAGAGGAGCGGGCAAAGAAAGGCAGGTAGAAAAAGATGGAACCGATTTTAAGCAGGCTGTATGCGGGCGAGATTGTGCCGGCAGAGCACGCAGTGGAGGGCAATCCGCGGTATGAGGAGCTCTGCGGCATATCCCTTAGGGAGATGGACGCGTTTACAAAGAAGCTGGACGAGGAGACGCGTCAGGAATTTGATAAGCTGATGGAGCATTACCTGGAGCTCACATACATTGAGAAGACCCAGACCTTCGGGGACGGCTTCCGGCTGGGAGCAGGAATTATGTGCGAGGTCTTTTGGGGACCGGCAGGACAGGGAATGTAGGAGCGCAGGCGGCAGGTTCCCCATGCGGCGGATGGGAGAATCTGCCGTATTATATTGACATTGGATGAAAACATGTTATACTTACCCTTAGTGGACAAGGGGATTCACCTGCCCACGAAGAGTAACCATGTATCAGCGATACGAGATACATATTTTTTGATAGGACAGCTTGATAACGTCAGGGATATTGGACAAGCCAGACCTGGCGTCTTTTTGTCTGGCCTGTCATCACTTGATGGAGGAGAGATTATGAGACTGAAAAAAGCAGCAAGCGCAGCATTGGCAGGCGTGATGGTTCTGTCCCTGGCAGCCTGCGGTTCCTCTTCAGAGGAGACCACCGCAGCGGAGACACAGGCCGAGGAGACCACCGCAGCAGCAGAAACAGAAGCCGCGGAGGATGCTTCCGGCGAGGCCGAGGAGACAGCGGCGGCCACAGGAGAGGGAATTGCTCCGGAGGACTTAAAGATCGGTTTTGTCTACATCGGCGATGAGAACGAGGGCTACACGGCAGCGCACTATGCGGGCGCCAAGGAGATGCAGGAGGCCCTGGGACTTTCCGATGACCAGCTGATCGTGAAGTGGAATATCCCCGAAGACGAGACAGCGGCGGATGCGGCGATGGACCTGGCGGATCAGGGATGCCAGATTGTGTTCGCAAACAGCTTCGGCCATGAGTCCTACATTATCGAGGCTGCCAAGGAGTACCCGGATGTGCAGTTCTGCCATGCGACAGGCTTCCAGGCTGCTTCCAGCGGTCTGCCGAATATGCACAACTATTTTACGTCCATCTATGAGGCACGCTATGTGTCCGGTGTGGTGGCAGGACTTAAATTGAACCAGATGATTGAGGACGGAACGATTACCGAGGATACCTGCAAGATCGGTTATGTGGGCGCGTATCCCTATGCTGAAGTGATCAGCGGATATACTTCCTTCTTCCTTGGCGTGCGCTCCGTATGCCCCAGCGCAACGATGGAAGTGAAGTACACCAACAGCTGGGCAAGCTTCGATCTGGAGAAAGAGGTGGCTGACGCTCTGATCTCCGATGGCTGCGTGCTGATCAGCCAGCATGCGGATACCACAGGAGCTCCTACGGCTTGTGAGGCAGCCGGTGTTCCCTGTGTGGGCTACAATATTTCCATGATCGCCACGGCTCCCACCCAGGCTCTTACATCCGCATCCAATGACTGGGGTGCCTATGTAACCTTTGCGGTACAGTCCATGATTGATGGAACAGAGATCCCTGTTGACTGGTGCAAGGGCTTCTCTGACGGCGCTGTGCGCATTACGGAGTTAAATGAGGCCGCAGTTGCTCCCGGAACTGCCGAGAAAGTGGCAGAGGTAGAGGCCCAGCTGGCTTCCGGCGAGCTCCACGTATTTGACACATCTACCTGGACAGTGAACGGCGAGACTCTGACCACATATAAGAAAGAGGGAAGCGATATTGAGTATATCTCCGACGGATATTTCCACGAGTCCGAATTCGCTTCCGCGCCTGCGTTTGATATTCTGATCGATGGAATTACTACCATTGACAACTAACCGGCAGCGGCCCCTCCGCAAATGGGCCGCCCTGTGACATGCAAAGGGAAAGGCGGAGCCAAGGTTTTCTGGCTCCGCTTTTCTGGGTTAGAGAGACAAAAAATACCTGGCTGCCGGATGAGATGCGGCCGCCTGTAATGATTACGCATAGGAAGAGGAATGGAGGTTGCCGATGAGCGGCGAAGCAGCAATCGAGTTAAAGAATATTACAAAACGATTCGGCAAGGTAACAGCCAATGACAAGGTCAGCCTGTCTGTCCGGCGGGGAGAGATTCTCTCTGTGCTGGGGGAGAACGGGAGCGGAAAGACCACCCTCATGAATATGATTTCCGGCATCTATTATCCGGATGAGGGGCAAATCTTTGTGAACGGAAGGGAAGTTTCCATCCGTTCGCCCAAGGACTCCTTCGCCCTGGGGATCGGAATGATCCATCAGCATTTTAAGCTGGTGGATGTCCTCACTGCCGGGGAGAACATTATCCTGGGTCTGCCCGGAAAGGAAGTTCTGGACATGAAGGCGGTTTCTGCGAGGATCCGGGAGCTGACGGAGAAGTATGGGTTTGAACTGGATCCGGAACAGAAGATTTATACCATGTCCGTCTCCCAGAAGCAGACGGTGGAGATCGTAAAGCTCCTTTACCGGGGCGTGGACATCCTTATACTGGATGAGCCAACGGCAGTGCTGACTCCCCAGGAGACGGAGAAGCTCTTTGCCGTGCTGCGGAATATGCGGGAGGCAGGCCATTCCATTATTATTATCACCCACAAGCTTCACGAGGTTCTGACATTGTCCGACCGGGTTGCCGTTCTGCGCAGGGGTCAATATGTGGGCACGGTGGAGACTGCCCAGGCCACGGAGGAGTCCCTGACGGAGATGATGGTGGGCAAAAAGGTGGATTTGAATATCGAGCGCCCCGAGCCTGTGGATCCACAGCTGCGGTTAAAGGCAGAAGGGCTTACCTGCGTGAACAAAGAGGGCGTGAAAACCCTGGACAACGTGTCCTTTACTGCCATGAGCGGGGAGATCCTGGGTGTGGCAGGCATTGCGGGAAGCGGCCAAAAGGAACTTCTGGAATCCATTGCGGGCCTCCAGGCTCTGGAGGCGGGCAGCATCACCTATTTTCCGCCGGAGGGCGGCGAGAAGAACCTGGCGGGCATGTCCGCGGCGGCTATCAGCAATCTGGGCGTAAAGCTCTCCTTTGTGCCGGAGGACCGCCTGGGCATGGGGCTGGTAGGCTCTATGGACATGACAGACAATATGATGCTTCGGGGCTACCGGGGAGGCCGTCTGTTCTTTGCGGACAGGAAGAAGCCGAGAAGCCTGGCGGAGCACATTATCGAGGAGCTGGAGGTGGTGACGCCCGGGGTGAGCACGCCTGTGCGCAAGCTTTCCGGAGGAAATGTGCAGAAGGTTCTGGTAGGGCGGGAGATCGCCTCCAACCCCAAGGTCCTCATGGTGGCCTATCCGGTCCGCGGACTGGATATCAATTCTTCCTACACCATCTATCATCTGCTGAATGAACAGAAAAAACAGGGGGCGGCGGTGATCTGTGTGGGAGAGGATCTGGATGTGCTTCTGGAGCTGTGCGACCGGATACTGGTTCTCTGCGGCGGGCAGCTAAGCGGAATCGTGGACGGCAGAACGGTCACCAAGGAGCAGATCGGACTTATGATGACAAGGACAGGAGGCGGACAGGATGAGTAGAGAGCAGGCGGCTGTTTCCAACAAAGGGCCTTTGATGCACATTTCGAAGAGAGACGGCATTGAGCTGTGGAAGGCCTGGGCCATCCGGGGAGCGGCGGTGCTTCTCTCCCTTGTGGTCTGTGCCATAGTGATTGTGGCCCTCACGGGATTAAATCCCCTGGAGGTCTATAAAGGGGTTTTCGACGGAGCGGTGGGAAGCAAACGGAGAACATGGATGACCATCCGGGATACTCTGGTGCTTCTGTGTATTGCCATCGGCATCACACCGGCATTTAAAATGCGGTTCTGGAATATCGGCGCAGAGGGCCAGGTTCTGATCGGCGGCGTGGCGTCAGCGGCTATGATGATTTACCTGGGAGATACCCTTCCGGCTGTCATCCTGCTTCCCCTGATGCTTGTGGTGAGCGCCCTGGCGGCCATGGTCTGGGGGCTGATTCCCGCATTTTTCAAGGCCAACTGGAATACCAATGAGACTCTTTTTACCCTTATGATGAACTATGTGGCTATGCAGGTGATTACAGTCTGCATTATTTTCTGGGAAAATCCCAAGGGTTCCAATTCCGTGGGAACCATCAATTCCACCACCAGAGGCGGATGGATTCCGGAACTCTTCGGCCTGGATTACGGGTGGAATCTGATCATTGTCCTGGCGCTGACCCTGGCTATGTTTGTCTATCTGAAATACAGCAAGCAGGGTTACGAGATTGCCGTGGTGGGCGAGAGCGAGAACACGGCGCGGTACGCGGGCATCAATGTGAAGCAGGTGATCATGCGAACCATGGCCCTGTCCGGCGCCATCTGCGGAATTGCCGGATTTATCATCGTGAGCGGCGCAAGCCATACAATTTCCACCAGCACGGCGGGCGGCCGCGGGTTTACGGCCATCATTGTTTCCTGGCTGAGCAAGTTTAACCCCTTTGCCATGATTCTGGTGTCCTTCTTTTTGGTATTTATGCAGAAGGGAGCGGGGCAGATCGCTTCCCAGTTTAATCTGAATGAAAATGCATCGGATGTTATCACGGGCATTATTTTATTCTTCATTCTGGGCTGTGAATTTTTCATTAATTACCGGGTGGGAATGCGCAGCCGCAGGGAAAGAAAAGCGGGAAAGGAGGAAGCATAGAATATGGGATTTTTGGTTATTTTTATCCAGAGGGCCATCGGTCAGGGAATCGGCATTCTCTACGGCGCTCTGGGGGAAATTCTGACGGAGAAATCGGGCAACCTGAATCTGGGAATCCCGGGGATGATGTATATGGGCGGCATTGCCGGGCTGATCGGCGCGTTTTTGTATGAAAATTCCACGGAAACTCCCAATGGGTTCGTGGGGCTTTTAATTTCCTTTGTCTGCGCCTTCATCTGCGCGGCTCTGGGAGGCCTGGTATACAGCGTACTCACCATCAGCCTGCGGGCTAATCAGAACGTGACGGGCCTGGCACTGACCACCTTCGGTGTGGGCTTCGGAAACTTTTTCGGGGGATCTCTGGCAAAGCTCGCGGGCGGTGTGGGACAGATCTCCGTTGCGGCCACGGGAGCGGCTTACAGCACGCCCATACCGGGGCTTTCCAACTTGGGAGTGGTGGGAGATCTCCTGTTTTCTTACGGTTTTCTCACGTACCTGGCTATCCTTCTGGCCATCGCCATGGCCTTCTTCCTGGCGAGGACGCGAAAAGGTCTGAATCTGCGCGCCGTGGGAGAGAGCCCTGCCACAGCGGACGCGGCGGGCATCAATGTGACGGCCTACAAGTATCTGGCTACCTGTCTGGGCGGGGGAATCAGCGGTCTGGGCGGACTGTATTTCGTCATGGAGTATTCTGGCGGAACCTGGACGAACAACGGCTTCGGTGATCGGGGCTGGCTCGCTATTGCGCTGGTTATCTTTGCTCTCTGGAAACCGGTGAATGCCATCTGGGGGTCATTCCTGTTCGGCGGGCTGTATATTTTGTATCTGTATATACCTGGCCTGGACCGGGGGGCCCAGGAGGTCTTTAAGGCCCTGCCCTATGTGGTGACGGTTGTGGTGCTGGTGATTACCAGTCTGCGGAAGAAGAGGGAGCACCAGCCGCCGGCAAGTTTGGGATTGGCGTATTTCAGGGAGGAGCGGTAGGAGCATGTTAAGAGATACGGTGATGAAGTATTATCTGGAGAATGATTACAACTGTGCGGAGAGTCTGCTCCGCGGTGCGAATGAATACTACGGCCTCGGCCTGGATGAGAAAGCGCTCCTCGCCATCGGGGGATTTGGCGCCGGGTGCTATGCCGGGCGTCTGTGCGGCGCCTGTGCCGGGAGCGTGGCGGCTGTTTCCAGCAAGTATATCCACACCCGCGCTCACGCCGAAGAGCTGGCGCGCAGCCGTGTGGAGGCATTTATGAAGGCGTTTGCGGAAACTCTTGGAAGCGACCTCTGCGCGGAATTAAAAGAGCGCTATTGGGATGAGGCCCTGGACAAGGGACGGTGCAGAAAGACCGTAGGGCTGGCCGCGGATGTTCTGGAGAGGCAGATGGACAGGTATCGGGCGGAGGATGAGAAAGCAGCGGAGACAGCAGAAAGGGCGGATGTCCCGCAGAAATAAAATAGGATGAGAGAATACCATCGGTTGGAAATTGGGACCGGTGGTATTTTTATGGAAATGGAAATTTATGATATAGCGGAATGCCTGCTGCTGAAATAAAAACAGACCGGAAAATGGGAACATGCGCCGAACAAATGTTTGCAATATACGGCAAACTATGCTATACTCCTATCTTTGACAGCCAAAGTCCGTAGATTGCCGTTATTCCGGCGCTCTACGGGCTTTTTCGGTCATGCAAAATGTAGCTATATATTATTACTTTTTTGTCTTGGATGCCCGTATGACTTTTCGCATATT
>DWWT01000012.1 GCA_019119575.1 Candidatus Enterocloster excrementipullorum | reverse complement strand
ACGACCATCGAAAGAACCACATAATACATTCCGATCAGCTCCAGGATGGATCCAATGTCGCCGAGGATTTTTAAGGAGCCGCGGTTTCCTCTTGCCCCGCTTATATGCGCGATCAGCAGATGGATCAGCGCAATCGTAAAGCAGAAAATCTGCACATTCTGGCTTGTGGTAAGCCCTGCTTCCCCGCCGGTCCAGAACGGGTACCAGATTTTGTCCGAATACACATTGGAAAGCACCGGCACAGACAGATTTTGAAGCCAGGCCGGCAGCACCTCCGGAGCCAGGCCGAACCAGGAGCAGGTGACGGTTCCCCATACTACGGTAACTGCGCCAAACAGCAAGAGCAGCCACGCGATAGGGGCAATCGCCTTTTTCTCTCTGCGGTTCTTAATCATCATTGCAGCCGCTATCCCGCAAATCAGCAGGCCGTAACCGCCGTCTCCAAAAATAATACCGACAAATATCATGATAAATGCCAGGAACCAGCCGGAAATATCCGGTTCAAAATACCCCGGTACGCTTCCCAGGAAATCCGTCAGAGGATACACCAGGCTGACAAACTTATTATTCTGCAGCTTGGTCGGCGCATCATCTTCTTCCGTGGGATCTTCCGCCAAAAGCCCCCATGCGTTTTCCCTCGCCATTGTCTGAAGCTTGCCCAAATCTTCCGCCGGAAGGAACCCGACGAGATACGCCACAGAAACCTTTCTGGGAGAGTCCTCCGAAAGATCTTCCTCTCCCATTCCGCTGGCGTAGGTCTCAAACTCGACTTCCTTTTTCAGTCCCGCGATGGCCCGCTCCAGGCTCTCCGTGTAGGCGGCAAAAGCGGCCAGCTCTTCCTTAATGCTTTGCAGCTGCTTTCCGGCCTCTTCCAGCTTCTCTTTGATTTCCTTTGTTGATAGGTCCGGAAGCTTAAACCGGCTGCGCTCCAGGGCGGTTTTATCTTCTTCCCCGTCCATTCCATTATCTAAAAGCAGGAACCGCACAATGTCTTTTGTGCGCTGCAGCACAATGGTTTTGGCGGAGTCGCCCAGTTTTTCATATTCGGAAGGAATCATTTCATGGAGAGAAAGGACAATTCCCTTTTCAGCCAGGAACGCAATCTCCCCGGGATCCAAATTTCCCCAGGCCTTGATTCGTTCCAGCTCCGTCCGATATGCGGAAATGTCCGCATAATATTTCTTTTGTTCTTCCTGGAGGGAATCAATCTTTTCGGCTATGGTAAGCGCCTCCTGGGTGTCCGCCTCTTTCTGAACCATACCCTTGGTCACTTTATCCGCAACCGCGAACCGTCCTTTTTCCAGGGAGGCAATCTGTTCCTTCAGTTCCAAAAGGCGCGATCCTTTTCCCTCTTTGATTTCAATGTGCAGCAGCCCAAGTCTGCGCAGTTTTTTCAATGCATTTTTTCTCTCGCTGTCAAGGACAATCAGAGAAACTTTTTTCATAGGCACAATCATGTGACTGCAACCTCCCTTCCGGCGGCAGCTTCATTCTTCTGCGCTATTTTCTTTTTAGAAATTTTAGAGCGGACTACCGCGCTGACCTGCTGGTCTGCCATATAAATCGAAATCTTCCTAATATTTTCTTTTGTCTCAGGAATTTTCACCTTTTCAAACAGGTTTACTCTCTGTGATGTGGTGAGCAATTCTTTTTGCAAAAGCCGAACCTGTTCCTCCAGCACTTCTGCTTCCAGGTCGAGTTCCATCGCCTTTTCCATATGGTTGGCCGCCAGATCGACCCACAGAGGCGTTTCATACAAATCGTAATCCCCTCTGGAAAAATCCGCCCCTTCATACGTGGGAATCGTAACGCCCGCAATATTGCCGGTTCCTTTCCGGATATTGGCAACGGTAATGATCCCTTCCGGGAACGCGTCCGCCTCGCTGAAGACAGCGATCCACTGTTCAAACTCCTTTTCCAGCTCGATCTTCTGCTGTCTTACAGCTCTCTCATTCGCTTCAATGGCGCGGATCTCGGACTGCAGCTGCTGTTTTTTGAGAGTCAGGGTAGGCAAATATCTCTGGTACATTTTCAATGCATCTTTCTGTACCTTTAATTCATTTTTTGTCAATTTAATTTTTGCCAACGTTCCTGCCCCTCCTTATTTTTCAGGCCAGAATTCTTCAATCAGATCTGATTTTATGCCCGTCTCATCCTTTTCAAAACAATCCGCAAGGATCTGCCACCCCAAATCCAGCGCGTTTTCCAGGGAAAGGTTTACGGAAAGACTCATCAGCTTGTCCTCAAACAGTTTTCCATATTTGAGAAGTTTTTCGTCCCAACGGTTCATGACAAAGCCCATGTTCTTCTTCTCAACCGTATCTTTGTAAGAAGAATACAGACGAATCATGGCATCCATAAGCGCGCGGTGGTCTTTTCTGGTCTTGCTGTTTACATTCTGTTTCAGACGGGACAGAGAACCGAAGGGTTCGATCCGTCCGCCCTTTAAATAATACTGGCCTTCCGTAATGTACCCTGTGTTGTCGGGAACCGGATGGGTAACATCGTCGCCCGGCATGGTGGTTACTGCCAGAATCGTTACGGAGCCGGAATTATCAAAGTCAACCGCCTTCTCATAGCGCGCCGCCAGCTGGGAATACAAATCTCCCGGATATCCCCGGTTTGAGGGCACCTGTTCCTGCGTAATGGCGATTTCCTTCATGGCATCGGCATAATTGGTCATATCGGTCAGAAGCACGAGCACATCTTTGTCCTGCAGCGCGAACTGCTCCGCAACTGCCAGCGCCATATCCGGAATCTTCATACATTCTACGGTGGGGTCAGCAGCCGTATGGATAAACATAACGGTCTTGCTCAAAGCGCCGCCTTTCGAAAGCGTCTCCTTGAAATAAAGATAATCATCGTATTTTAATCCCATTCCGCCGAGAATGATGACATCTGCCTCCGCCTGCATGGCAATGCGGGCCAGAAGCTGGTTGTACGGTTCTCCCGAAATGGAGAAAATAGGAAGCTTCTGCGAAACAACCAGGGTGTTAAACATATCGATCATCGGAATGTTTGTACGCATCATACGGTTGGCAAGAATACGCTTCGTAGGATTTACGGAAGGTCCGCCGATGGGCTTCATATTTTCTGTCAGGGCCGGTCCCTTGTCAATGGGCTCGCCGGAGCCGTTGAATACCCGTCCAAGAAGATCATCGCTGAAAGACACCCGCATTTCCTGTCCCAGGAAACGCACTTCATCGCCTGTAGACACACCCTTGCCGCCGGCAAATACCTGCAGGGAAACGAGATCGCCTTCTATTTTATTCACTTCCGCAAGGGATTTGCCGAAACGTGTATTGACCGTCGCAAGCTCGTTATTTCGAATGCCCTTGGCGCGGACCGTAATCACGTTTCCGGTAATCGATTCGATCCGGTTATATACTTTATTCATTCTCAATCACCGCCTTTTAATAATGCTTCTGCTTCGACACTGCATGTCCCGCAGCCGTCTTTGTACTGCTGATCGATTTCCGCTTCCCTGGCCTTAAACGCCTCGCTCATAAATTCCGTATAGTTCCAGTCAATAAATTTCTGACGCATACGGTTAAAGAAGCTGCGCGCTTCATCCTTGTCACTCAGTGTATATTCCGAGCCAAGAACGCGTATCAGTTTATCGATCACGTAGCGCTGACGCTCTGCGCCGCAGTTTGCTTCGATCGAATCAAAGGAATTCTGCTGGAAATAAACTGCATCCAGCATTTCTTCTTTGAGGTAAACGACATAGTCCGTCAGGCTTGTCCCTTCCTCTCCGACTACCTTCATCATGGAACCAATGTCGTTCCCGTGAAGCAAAATATTCTGCAGAAATGCGGTTTTCTCAGGTGCGATCACTCCCTGATATTTGGACCATGAAATAAGCGGGTCGATCGCCGGATACTTACGCGCGTCCGAGCGCTCTCTGGACAGGCCGTGGAACGCGCCAACCACCTTCAGGGTGGCCTGCGTCACAGGTTCGTCGAAGTTGCCGCCTGCCGGGGAAACCGTACCGCCGATGGTTACGGAGCCATTGGATCCGTCCGGAAGGCGTACATAGCCGGCCCGCTCATAAAATGCCGCAATATAGGACTCCAAATATGCGGGGAATGCCTCTTCTCCCGGAATCTCTTCCAGACGTCCTGACATTTCTCGAAGCGCCTGGGCCCAGCGGGAAGTGGAATCTGCCAGAAGCAGTACATGCAGTCCCATCTGGCGGTAGTATTCCGCTAACGTCACGGAAGTGTAAACAGAGGCCTCACGGCTGGCAACAGGCATGGAGGACGTATTGCAGATGATAATTGTACGCTCCATCAGGGAACGCCCCGTCTTAGGATCGACCAGCTCAGGGAACTCCGTCAGCGTTTCCACTACTTCTCCGGCACGTTCTCCGCAGGCAGCTATAATAACAATATCCACATCCGCGTATTTTGAGGTTGTGTGCTGCAGAACCGTCTTGCCCGCGCCGAAGGGTCCCGGGATACAATACGTCCCGCCCTTCGCCACAGGGAAAAAGGAATCAATCAGACGAACCTTTGTTTCCATAGTCTCCGTCGGCGCCAAACGTTCCGTGTAGCACGTAACGGCACGTTTCACCGGCCATTTGAAAGACATGGTAAGCGGAATTTCATTGCCCCTGTCATCCGCTATTACCGCAATCGTCTCTTTAATGGTATATTCTCCCTTTTGCGCCACGGATTTTACCGTATAATTCCCCAGCAGGTAAAAGGGAACAAGGATTTTATGGACAAAAGACCCCTCCGGGACCGTCCCTACATATTCTCCCGCTTTCACAATGTCGCCCGGTTTTGCAGTCGGGGTAAATTCCCATTTCTTTTGGACGTCCAGCGCGTTCGTATAAATTCCCCGCTCCAAAAACCACCCCGCCTGCTCAGCCAAAAGCGGCAAAGGATTCTGCAGTCCATCGTAAATCTGTCCCAAAAGGCCGGGACCCAGCTCTGCGGTAAGCATGTCCCCGGTGAACGTTACTTCATCACCGCACTGAATGCCGTTTGTCATCTCGTATACCTGTACCTGGGCAATGGTACCCCGAATACGGATGACTTCGCTTTTGAGAGAGGTATCCCCAACTTTTACATAGCAAATTTCATTCATTGAAACGTTGCCTTCAAATTGGACGGATACCATATTTCCATTCACACCTACAACTCGCCCTGTGTTTTGATTGTTTCCGGTCATTCTTTAACCTCCTGATCGCCCCCATACATAATTGAGCCGTAAATTTTTCGATATGCGTCTTGTCCCATACGTTTATCAAATTGTTGGATCCTCAAAATAAGCTTCAGCTTCAACGCATAGTAAAACAACATCGTTTCGCTGAAGGAATCCGCAGGACGCAGCGTTTCCAAAAAATCCAGGCGAACGCGGGTTAAATACCGCTCTGCCTCCAAGGGATCCTCCAGCTCCACCGCTTGGCGTACCGTCTGAAGAAGCTCTGCGGAAATCTCTCCTGTTTCTCCTTCATACGGCTTTTTCATCTTGTCCGCACGGGCAACCGCAAGTACCAGACGAAAATTTTTTTCCCACTTGTTCCACCGGTCAATAAATGAATATCCCGATTTTTTGTTCTGCTTTTTCGGAACAAGTGTCAGCCCATTTAAGGCGTTCCATGCCTTTTTTCCCAAATTGCTTTTGCAGAGTTCATAAAACCGTTCCTCCGTGATGGGCAGCGCTGTTGTTTCATTGGCAATATCCAAAGAGGGCAGTTGTGCAATCAGATAGTATTGATTCATACATTCTCAGCCTCTTTCATCAATGATATCAGTTTTGGAGTCAAATATGCGGACAGCAGTTCGGTAACCGCCTCTTCAGAATAGTCATAATATGCCTGTCCATTATGAACGGAAATACGGAATCCTTCTCCAAAGTTATCATTTGCTTTCAATGTAACTCCCGCGCACATCTTTTCTTTCAGCCCCGCAAGCAATTCCGCTTCGATGGAAGCCAGTTCTTTGCTCCCGATCAAAACGGAGATGTCCTCCGCTTCCGTATCCTTTGTCCAGTTTTCCACAGCGGCAAGAATCAGCCGCGGAAGAGAATCGGAAGTTAACGCTTCTTTCACGTTGTCTCCCACAATGACGTTAAGCTCTTTCGCAACGCTTTCCCTGAACGAAATCAAAAGGTTTCTTCCGGCCTGGCGGATCGAATCTTCACTCGCGCGCGCAAAACGCTCATTCTCCGCTTTGGCTTCAAGCATCATCTTCTCCGCTTCTGCTTTCGCGTCGGAAATGATTTTCTCAGCCTCTGCCTTTGCTGATTCCAATATGGAAGCAGCTTCGGTTTCAGCGGCTTTTACGCCATCATTCTTAATCTGGTCAATAAGTTCCTGCAGTTGGATTTCCATTTACGTCATCTCCTTTCCCATCCATTCCCTGCGGTCTCGAAGCGTGTTTGAAAGTGCAAACACACTCCGGGCCAAAAGGCCGCAAACCCGCGGGGTTTTGGATATCCCGGGATCTTGTAACCACCGGGCAGACGGGATAGACAAAAATATAACAATTATCCATATATCCCCGTCTTTTTTTGTATACTTTGTACAAGATAGCTCCATTATACTTCTTTTGTGAAATCTTAGCAACAAAAATTTCCAAAAAAAATTTATCCGTATTTTTTATTTTACTATTTCAAATGTTTATAGCCTCTTTCCTCTGCACAGTTCCTCCCGTATCTTCTCAATGGCCCGTTTTTCAATCCGGCTCACATAGGAGCGCGATATTCCCAGCATAGCGGCGATCTCCCGCTGGGTGTGCTCCTTCCCCCGGTAGAGGCCGTAGCGCATTCCCACCACCTTTCTCTCCGTGTCCGTCAGGCACGATTCGATGGCTGCGTACATCTCCTTCACGTCCTGCTTGAAAATCATGGTGTCCAGCGTTTCCCTGTTGTCCATCTCCAGGATATCCACCAGGCTGACGGTCTCCCCATCCCTGTCCACGCCGATGGGTTCAAACAGGGACACTTCTTTTGAAAATTTTCGGTTGGCCCGAAGGAGCATAAGAATTTCATTTTCCACGCACCTGGCCGCATAGGTGGCCAGGCGGGAACCCCTATCCGCATTGAAGGTGTTCACCGCCTTGATCAGGCCAATGGTCCCCACGGAGAGCAGATCCTCCGTATCGTGGTCGGAGCCCTGGTACTTTTTTACCACATGGGCGACCAGCCGCATATTGTGCTCCACCAGCGTGTCCCTGGCCTCCTGGTCTCCCTGCCGGAACCGCTCCAGGCATTCCTTCTCTTCTTTCGGAGACAATGGTTTTGGAAAAGTCTTCAAAAAAAGCCACCCTGCATAGTCTTACTTTCATTCTATGCCAGGGCGGCTTGCCAAGTGCTTTTACATATTTTTGCGGGCTGGTACTTCTTTATTCCGTCTGCTCCACCGCAAACAGCCCCGTCACCTTCCTCCGATCCATGCTGTGGTTGTAGGCCATGTATTCATACTCCATAATCCGGCCGCTGTAGGGGCTCTGTCCCGCCTCCGCCTCTTCCCAGCTGCAGTAATTTCCCTCCCTGTCATACAGGCCGATGGTGTGGATCACCGGCACGTCCTGGGAGAGATTGTACAGAAACTGGTTGTAAAGGGGCATCTCGAGATTTCCCAGCTTGAGCACATAGGAGGACAGATACACGGCTCCCAGCCGCCCCAAATCCTGGGAGGGCTGTTCATAATTCGTCCAGATGATAAAAGGCGTCTCGTACCACATGAGCCGCTCCGGCGTGGGGACCTGGCTGCTGGGCACGCCGGCGATCTCATCGTAAAATTCGTCCTCCACGCTGGGCTGGTGATCCCCGAACACCACGATCATGGTGGGCTCTTCGCACTGGCTGAAATAGTCCAGGAGATATTCCAGAGCCTCATCGGACTTCTTCATCAGGGAGAGGTACTGGTCCGTCTTGGGATATTTTCCTTCCATCTCCCCGGTCAGATGCACCTCCTGCGCAAAGTTATCGTACGTTTCCTCGTACCCTCCGTGATTCTGCATGGTCACATTGAAGATGAACAGCTTATCCTCCGGATTCTCCTTTTCCTCCACCTGCTCGATCAATTTCTCATAATCCGCCCGGTCGCTCACATACGTCCGCAGGGTTTCGCAGCCCTCGTAGTATTCCTGATCCAGAAATTCGTCAAATCCAAAATTCGCGTAGACCTGGTTCCGGTTCCAGTTGGCCGCCGGGTACGGATGCATGGCCAGGGCGTAATATCCCTGGTCCTTCAGGGTGCTCACCAGGGAATAGGTTCCCGGCTTCACATTGAACTGATAGGCGATGGTATGGGTGGGCAGCATGACCATGGAGTCTCCCATGAGAAACTCAAATTCCGAATTGCTGGTCATAGAGCCGAAGACCGGCACGCAGAGACTTCCCCGCACCGTGTTGTCCGTCAGGCTGTTTAAAAATGGGAAATACTCGATATTGGTAGAAAAATCTCCCGCCACCCGCAGGTCGGAGAGGCTTTCATTCATGATGCAGATCAGGTTTACGGGCTGAATGGGCTCTGCACCGGCGGCCGCCTCCTTCTGGGACAGCTCGTCCGTCCCGGCCGGATCCGCCTGACCGGCTTTTTCTTCCCCGGTTTCCTCTTCCCCGGCCATACTCTCCCCCCGCAGTTCATTGTACACTGCCTCCACCGCCCGGACGCTGTAGCCGGCCGGGGGCTTCCGCACAATGTACCGGCTGGAGATAGCTGTGGACAGCACATATCCGTAATACTGGTAACTCTCATTCACCGCCCACATATTGATGCCCAGATCCCAGGCCGGCATAAAATGCAGAAAAAACACCAGGCAATAGACTGCCGAGATCCCGGCACACCCTGCCCCCAGACCCAGCCTCTTTTTCCATCCCTTCGCGCGGACAGGGACAAACCAGGTCAGGACATTCATCGCGAGAACGGCCAAAATCGCCGCTTTCATGGCATTTGTCAGCACATAGGTGTAGGTTCCGGATACGGTCATAGCCGTTGGAAGCGCGAGAACGTCCCAGAACATCACGGGCCGCTCGCGAAAGGCCACCACAAAGGCCTCCGCCAGGGAGGCGATGAGAAGAAGAATGGAGACGAGGGGCACCGCAATCCGGCTGGTGCCGCTGATTCCCAGAACAATCAGATATAAGACGTAAATCCATCCGATATTGAGAGCCGCCATATACCAGGGAATGGTTTCCAGATTCCCCGTGACCAGCTCAAATAAAAGATAGGAGAATACCGGCACCAGAGCCAGGAGCAGATATCCCCCTATCTTACATATTTTTTTTCCGTATGCTGCAATGTTCTCTTTTGTCATCAATCACGCCCCCGATTTGCTTGTGCTCTAAACACTCTAACACAAACCAGCCCGCCCTTCAAGCGTCAAATTTTTCCCAGGGGCATTTTTCACAGAAAATACATAATTTGACGGCAGCGGTTCCGGGCGGCAAAAAGATGCGCCGTCCGGAATCAAACGCATTTAGTGATGGAACAGCCGGATTCCCGTAAAGGCCATAACCATGCCGTACTGGTCGCAGACCGAAATCACCTGGTCGTCCCGCACGGAGCCGCCGGGCTGGGCCACGTATTTCACGCCGCTCTTATACGCCCGGTCAATGTTGTCCCCAAAGGGGAAGAATGCGTCGGAGCCCAGGGCCACGTCCGTAAGGCCGTCCAGCCAGGCCCGCTTTTCCTCGCGAGTAAACAGGGCCGGCTTTGTCTCAAAAATCTGCTCCCAGCGGCCGTCCGCCAGCACATCCATGGGATCGTCTCCAATGTACACGTCAATGGCATTGTCCCGGTCCGCCCGCTTGATGCCCGCCTTGAAGGGCAGGGAGAGTACCTGGGGCGCCTGGCGCAGATACCAGTTGTCCGCCTTATTTCCCGCAAGCCGCGTGCAGTGCACCCGGGACTGCTGGCCCGCGCCGATGCCGATGGCCTGTCCGTCCTTCACATAGCACACGGAGTTGGACTGGGTATATTTCAGGGTGATCAGGGAAATAATCAGATCCCTGGCCGCTGCCTCGGGAAGCTCCTTGTTGGCCGTAACGATATTTTCCAGCAGGCCGGGGCCGATCTCCAGGTTGTTGTGGCCCTGCTCAAAGGTCACGCCGAATACCTGCTTTCTCTCGATCGCCTCGGGCTCGTAGTCCGGATCAATCTGAATCACGTTGTAATTTCCATTTTTCTTGCCCTTCAAAATCTCCAGGGCCTCGGGCTCATACCCGGGAGCAATCACGCCGTCGGATACCTCCCGCTTGATCAGACGGGCTGTGTCCACATCGCACACGTCGGACAGGGAGATGAAATCTCCAAAGGAGGACATCCGGTCCGCCCCTCTTGCCCTGGCGTAGGCGCAGGCCAGAGGAGAGAGTTCGCCCAGGTCGTCCACCCAGTAGATTTTCTTTAATACATCCGTCATGGGCAGGCCCACCGCAGCGCCCGCCGGGGACACATGCTTAAAGGATGTGGCAGCGGGAAGGCCTGTGGTCTTCTTTAATTCGCGTACAAGCTGCCAGCCGTTGAAGGCGTCCAGGAAATTGATATAGCCAGGCTTTCCGCAGAGCACCTGGATGGGAAGTTCGCTTCCGTCCCGCATATAAATCCGGGAGGGCTTCTGGTTGGGGTTGCATCCGTATTTCAGTTCCAGTTCTTTCATTTGTGATTCTCCTCGCTTTTTGGCTGTACCGGGCAGCGCATTCCAGGCCGCCCGAAAGAGTTTTTATTTGTTCTTATTTACAATCCGGCTCTCATAGTTTCCCGTGGCAATCTCAATGTAGCGCACAAACAGGGATACCTTGTTGTCCTCATTCAAGCTGTTCCACACCCGATCCGTGAAGGCGTCAATATCTCCCTCGATCTTCACCCGCTTGGGCTCGCCCTCAAAGCTGGGCAGGGGATTCCCGTCTCCCATATAGGTGTGGATAAAATGTCCTTCCCCGGCAATGGGATTCTGGTAGGCAAAGGTAAACCGCAGGCAGGAAGAGGCATCCCCGTGGTTGCTCTTTAAAATGGACATGGCATAGCTGTAGCTTCCCTTGTCAATGTGCATGATGCCGGATATCCGCGGCGTATAGTTGGGCGCGTCCGGCTCAAATTCGCGGCAGCGCAGGGACTGCTCAAAGGTGAGCTGGTGATCCATGCCGTCATAGATGGTATCCGTCTGATCCCCGTTGGTGACAATGGTTTTATTTCCCAGAACGCGCACCGGCGCATAGATAATCAGGCTGGGATCCTCCACCTTGGCCGGGTCAAATGCCTGGGTACGGATTCCCTCCCCGTCCTCCACGAACACCCGGTTGCGGCTGTTGGCGCTTCTTCCCATAATAAAATAAGCGGTCACCGCATATTTTCCGTCTGCCGATTCCCCCAAGACGATTCCCCGGCCCGGGTAGGCATTTCCCTTTAATTCCTGTTCCAATGAGCGAATATCCATGTATCGCACCTCCATAAAATTTTGCGCGGCCATTCGGGCGGCGGAAGCGCCGGAAGAAGGCGGCCGGCTGCTCCCCGCAAAAATAGCCGCAGTTTGGTCTGCCGGACGTCAAAAGCCGGCCCCTGAACGCGGGCATACCAAATCCACGGTTTGATATCTCCCATGCGCCCAGGCGGCCGGCTTTTCTCATCCTGCGTGCTCCCTGTGGGTTCTCCCACTGTATCCGCCAGTCGCACGCTCTGATTCTACTATATATGGTTTTGCTTTCGATTGCAAGGGGTTTTTTGAAATTCGCCGTCCCGCAAATTCATCACTGCAAATTCATCCCGCAAATCCCTCATCACCGGCAGCCAGTCTTACACCTTATCCACCGGCGCCATCAGCACCTTCCCTGTTCCCCGGAATACATTGACCAAACCCTCGCCAGACGCCGCAGAGCCCAGAAGGGATTTGCCGGAACGCTCCACCGTAAAATCAAGGCCGCCGCTCCAGGCCACCGCCATACTGCCGTCAATCTTCAGCACATCATTGTTCAGGGTGATTTCAATGAGTTCCTCCTTGGGAGAGCTGGATTCCAGGCAGACAATTCCGTTTCCGTTCAGTGAAAGATTAAACAGTCCCTCGCCGCCCGCCACTGCGGAGGACAGGTTGGAGCGCATCACTGCCTTATGTTTTAAGCTGGACTCACAGGCCAGAAAGTAGCCGTCCTCCAGCACCAGGGATCCGCCCCAGTCTCCCACATTTATAAGAAGCAGATACTTGTAGGTAGGCTCCAGAACCAGGGTGCCTGATCCCGTGTACTCCGGCTTGATAGCGGACTCGCCGCTGGCCTTTCCCCGGACCGCCTTGCCGAACAAATCGCCCACTCCCTTGATGCCTGTGGTGGCGTTTACATCCCCCGCCATCCACTGCATGGCACCTGCCTGGATGGTCACCGGGGATTTGCTCAAGTCACAGATAACCTGGCGCTTGCGCACATTCATGGCGTCGCAGAAATACGCATTCATGGCGGACTGGGGCGAAACGCTTAAGTCGCGGAGATATTCAATCACCGTAAATGCGCCGGCCTTGTCCAAAATGCGGACGTCATCGTTGTCAATTAAATTTGAGATCTGGTACATATCTTTTCCTCCTATATAAATTTATAAACCTTTCTTTTTCATGCATATCACACCCATAAGCACAGCATTTGCCAACAAAAGAATAATTACATATCCGGTATTCCATGAGAAGTGTTAAAGATACAAATCCACATACAAATACCCCCTAGTTCCGTTTTTCATCCCCGCCGCTTTCCCAGAACCTTCTACTCATTCCGTATCGCGGCCAGAGGCGATAAAGCCATTGCCCGAATCGCGGGTATGAAGCCCGCTCCCATTCCCACCAGCACGGCAAAGCCCACAGCGGCCAGAGCCAGCCAGGGCGGAATGCGGGAAAGATTTCCCTCCACCCCGTAGATCTGCGCCATGCTGACAAAATGATTCACCAGAAATGAGACGGCAAAGCTGAGCCCGATCCCCACAATTCCGCCCATAAAGCCGATAAACCCTGACTCGATCAGGAACATGTTCCGGATATTTCCCATGTCGCAGCCCAGCACCTTCATAACGCCGATCTCCTTGGTCCGCTCATAGATGGACATCATCATGGTGTTGGCGATGCCGATGGCCGCCACAAAGAGGGACACCGCGCCGATGCCGCCCAGAACCGCCTGCACCATATTGGACTGCTGGCGGGAACTCTCCAGCCAGTCCATCTGGCTGCTCACCTGAAATCCCATGTCCGCCAGGCTCTTCTGCACCTCGTCCACATGCTCCATATCGTCCACATAGACCTGGGCACTGCTGTAGACCAGATATCCCAGGGCTTTGCCACGCTTATTGGAGGGCTGTCCCGGTATCAGCGTTCCCTTGCGGAAGGCCCGGGCGAGCTGACTCTTCATGCCGTCTATGTCCATATACACATAGTAGGAATAGCTGTTCCAGGTCTCAATATCCCCCTCCACCATGCCTACGGCGTTCATCATATACTTTTTTGGCGGCTTTACGGGCTCCGCCCCGTCCTCGGAAGACCCGCCGGAAGCGCCGGACTGGCTCTGAAAGTACGCATCCATGTCAAATATCACAAACAGCGGCTGGCCCATGAAATCCACATCCGGAAGCTCCATGGTATCCCAGTAGCCCTTTCCCGTCTTGGCATTGGAAAACTGCTGGATCACCGTATTTCCTACCACAAGACCCGTATCGCCGGGCTTAGGCAGTTTTCCCTCTCCCAGAGGGATCTGCTCTAAGTAGGCCTGGCTGACTCCCCGCAGGGTCAGGTACTGGGCTTCGTAAACGCCCTGGCGCATCACCACATTCATGTCCAGCACCGGGGACACTCCGGTCACATGCTCCATGCGCGAAAACTGCTCAATCACCTGATCCGTGATGTAGTTGGGCTCCGCACTGCCTCCGGACGAGCCGCCCCCCTCCACAGCCACCGCTCCGCCGTATCCCGTGTTGGAGCGCACATCAATGGTGGTAAGGCTTCCGTAGGAGGTAATCTGTTCCATGGTCATCTCATTTAAGCCGATTCCCAGCGAGACCATGACGACAATGGACGCCGTGCCGATGATCACCCCCAGCACGGTCAGAACCGTCCGAAGCTTTCTCCGCCTCAGATTATTAATGCTCATGGTCAGCAGATCAGATATCCTCATCCTCTATCTCTTCCTCTTCCCTGGCTGCCTTTCTCTTTTTCCGCAGACGGACCCCAAAGACCGCAGCCGCAGCCAGACACAGGCCGCCTCCGCCAAGAAGCGCCAGCTTATATTTATCCCAGAAGGAAGGCTCCTCTTCCATCACAGCCTCCCCGTCCACAGGAACATCCCACTCCTGGGGCATCTCCTCCGTCACAAACAGGGTCATCTCCCGTGCCACCGGCTCACAGGCATTCCCATTTTCATCCTCATAGGAAATCGTGATGGGGATAATCCCGTCGTCCATGGTGGGAGCCGTTCCCATGAGCATGGCATCTACATTCCCCGTCTCACCCGGCTTTATATTTCCCACATAGGAATCCACCGGCCGTATGGAATCCCCTGCAAAGGACACCGTCACATTATAGAGGATCACCTTGCCCGTGTTGTTGATTCCGAACATGACATTGGATTCCCCGCCCACGGTGATGCTGTCCGGCATCACGTCGATATTGCTGGTGGAAAGCCGGGCGTACTGCTTTACCGGAATATCCACCACGATGCTCTCCTCCGCGTTTTTAAACTCCGGGCTGTCGTATTTTTCCTTCACCGTAATGCCGTAGGAACGCTGATCCACTCCGGCCCTGGCCGTAAACTTTGCACGCACCTCCGTGGTCTGACCCGGGGACAGAGAATTGACCACCAGGGATGAGGTGCCTGACTCCGTGGTAAATACCGCGCTGTCCGATACTTTCTCTGACTCCAGGTTAAAGAGAATGTTGCTGGCCGGCACATCGGAAGAAGCGTTTTTCATATTCAGCACCAGCTCAAACTCATCCCCCGCGTAGACCTCCTCGGGTATGGTGTAGTAGCTGTCCACGATGAGGCGTGCCCGGGTCCGGTCGTTGGCATCAAAGTCCCGCAGGTCATCCTCCTTGTCCTTGGATGTCACATGGACGTAAAATGTGCCCTCCTCCGTGTGCAGGTCGCCCTCGGAGCTTAATCGGAAGGTGATGGTAAACGGAATAGGGTAATACCCGGTGTAAGAATCCTTGCGGATCGCCATGCTGTAGGAAGCCGTCACCGTCTCCCCGTTGGCCACCCGGGCAAATGTCCTGTCATAATTGCCCTCATTGATCTCAAAGGGAAATTTCGTATCATCTTCGGAAAGTCCCATGTGGATGGTCACATCCTGGGCCGTGGTCTCCCGCTTATTGCGGAAATTCACGCCGAAATTCAGCACATTGGGGTACACGCCCCGGGGAGTGGCCTGGTTTTCCCCGATAACAAAGTAATTTCCTTCTTTTAAGTCTTCCTCCTCATCCTGAGAAGTGTCAGAACTTGTGGAAATCCACACATTGACATAGTCGATATCATATCCCCCGTCATCCCATTCCAGCAGAATAGGGATGCTGTAATACCCCTGGAGAGCGTCCCGGCGCACCCGGGCGGAGATGGAAACGCTCTTTACATTTCCCGCCTTTACATTCCCCACATTTTTGGGCACAAAGGTGGTCTCCAGGATCTCAAAGGGATAGTAATCCACCATGTAATCCCCTTCGCCCCGCTCCTCAATCTGCTGGAAATCTCCGGTCTCCGCCAGGCTGACCTGAAGGTTGTTCATATCCTCGTCCGTAGCCCGTACCCGGAAGGAAATGCTCATGGACTTTCCCACATTTCCCCGGGGAGACTTGGTAGTAAATATATAGTCATTGTTGCTTGGCTCCGTGCTGTAGCCCAGTCGGTAATCCGAGGCCAGAGCCTGGCCCGGAAACCCTGCCGCAATGCAGGCAGCCGTCAGCCATACGGCCGCAGCCGCACGGAAGAACCTCCTGCACGCATTCATCCATGGTCTCTCTCCGCTATTCATCCCCGCTTCCTCCCTGCGCATGTTCATTCCCGGCGGATCTGTCTCCGCCCTCATTTTCCCCGCTCTCTTCCTCCAGAGCGGATCGTCCGCCTGTCTCTATACCCACGATTTTTCCATCCACGATCCGTATCCTCCGGTCCGCATAGGATGCCAGATTGTTGTCGTGGGTAACCATGACCAGGGTCTGGCTTCTCTCCTTTACAATCCTCTGCATGAGCCGCAGAACCTCCATGGTGGTGCGGGAATCCAGATTTCCCGTGGGCTCGTCCGCAAATATAATCTTGGGATCCACCACCAGGGCCCGCGCAATGCCTACCCGCTGCTGCTGGCCGCCGGACATCTGAGACGGCATGTGCTGCGCCTGATCTTTGACCCCTACCAGTTTCATATAATGCAGCGCCTTCTTAAGTCTTTCCTTTCTGGAAACGCCTCTGAAAGAAAGGGGAAGGGCTACATTTTCCACCGCGTTCATAGTAGGAAGCAGATTGTAGGACTGGAAAATAAACCCCACATTCTCCCGGCGGAAGGCCACAAGCTGTTTTTCCGAAAGCCTCTCTATATGCGTGCGGCCGATGAGGATCTCTCCCTTGGTGGGCTTCTCCAGTCCTGCCATCATGTTGAGCAGCGTGGATTTCCCTGACCCGGAGGTACCCACCACAGCCACAAACTCGCCCTTATACAGCTCAAAGCTCACCCCGTTCAGTGCCCGCACCCGGTTCTCTCCCACACGGTAAATTTTATAAAGATCCCTCACCCGGATCACTGTCTGGCGGGTTTCCGGCTCTGTCGCCTTCTGTTCCCTCCCGGACGTTTTCTGCCCGGCCGCCAGTTCCCTCTGCTCTTCCACGCGCTCACCTCCTCTGGACAATATGCGTCCTCTTGTTTATGTATACTATAACATACTCCCATATTTTGTATATACCCTTTTTCTTTTAAACTTCCTTTAATTATTCCTTACGCAGCAGTTCCGGGCGGCTAAAAAACATCCGATGCAAAAACCCTTGACCTGGCCCACATTCTATGCAATAATATGACGAGGCACAAATCAGTGCCGTATCTGGATGCTCCGGCTGCCGCACTGGTTATGGGCATCATTTTTCCCAAATACAATGCATCACAACTACATAAAGGCAAAGGAGAACCCCATGAGACATTTATTGAATCCCCTTGATTTCTCTGTGGAAGAAATCGACCGTCTGCTGGCTCTTGCCAGGGATATCGAACAGAATCTTCCCAAGTACGCCCACGTGTGCGACGGCAAGAAGCTGGCCACCCTCTTTTACGAGCCCAGCACCCGGACGCGCTTAAGCTTTGAAGCGGCCATGCTGAACCTGGGCGGCAATGTGCTCGGCTTTTCTTCCGCTGACTCCAGCTCCGCCGCCAAGGGCGAGAGCGTTGCCGACACCATACGCATGATTTCCTGCTATGCGGATATCTGCGCCATGCGCCACCCCAAGGAGGGCGCTGCTTATGTAGCTGCCCAGAAGGCAGCGATCCCTGTCATCAACGCCGGTGACGGAGGCCATCAGCACCCCACCCAGACCCTGACGGATCTCATGACCATCCGTTCTTTAAAAGGCCGTCTGGACAACCTGACCATCGGCCTGTGCGGAGATCTGAAATTCGGCCGTACGGTTCATTCCCTGATCAATGCCATGGTTCGGTATCCGAACGTCAAGTTCATATTGATCTCCCCGCCGGAGCTTCGTGTTCCTGACAGCATCCGGGATGATGTACTCCGGGCCAAGAACATTCCTTTTGAGGAAGTAGGCAGCCTGGACGATGCTTTGGGACAGCTGGACATTCTCTATATGACCCGTGTCCAGAAGGAGCGCTTCTTCAACGAGGAGGACTACATCCGTTTGAAGGACTACTATATTTTAAATAAGAAGAAAATGAAGCTGGCCAAAAAGGATATGTTCGTCCTGCATCCCCTTCCCCGGGTGAATGAGATCTCTGTGGAGGTGGACGAGGATCCCAGAGCCGCTTACTTTAAGCAGGCCCAGTACGGCGTGTACGTGCGTATGGCCCTGATCATGACATTACTGGAGGTGGAGAAGCCATGCTGAATATCAGCGGATTAAAAGAAGGGATTGTGCTGGATCACATCGAGGCCGGAAGAAGCCTGGATATCTATTATCATCTGGGCCTGGACAAGCTTGACTGCCAAGTAGCCATCATCAAAAATGCCCGCAGCAATAAGATGGGCCGCAAGGACATCATCAAGATTGAGGGCGGCCTGGACATGGTGGATTTGGACATGCTGGGCTATATTGACCACAACATTACGGTGAACATTATTAAGGACAACGCCATCGCAGAGAAAAAGACTTTAAAGCTCCCCAAAAAGATTACCAATGTAATCCACTGCAAGAATCCCCGCTGCATCACCTCCATCGAGCAGGAGCTGCCCCACATCTTCTATCTGGCGGATGAGAAGACGGAGACCTACCGCTGCCAATACTGCGAGGAGAAGTACAGCGCGTTTGAATAAGGTGCAGAAGGAAAAAGGGGCGGAATAGCCGACAATAGCCGCAGGGACAAAAAACCGCAGACTGCCTTGTCTGCGGTTTTCTTCCTGTGCAGTTTTTGTCCCATTCCCCCATAAACAAAAACTGCCGCCACATTTTTGCTGGCAGCAGTTCCGCATAATCTGTTTTTCTAAAAGCTACTGGCCGGACTCGAACCGGCGACCTACTGATTACGAATCAGTTGCGCTACCGACTGCGCTACAGTAGCAGGAAGGCTTGTGCCTGCCCATAGATGAAAGAAGGCTGCTGCTCTTGCAGAAGCCGTCTTTCGATGACCTGACCGGGAATCGAACCCGGGTTTACGCCGTGAGAGGGCGTCGTCTTAGCCGCTTGACCATCAGGCCAAAGTCGAGGCGACGTGATTCGAACACGCGGCCTCTGCGTCCCGAACGCAGCGCTCTACCAAACTGAGCCACGCCTCGACACCTAGAGTAGTATAATACAAAACCTTCCAGTTGTCAACAATATTTTTATTTCATTTTCGGTTTAAAAATCAGAGACGCCAGATACCCAAATACCAAGGCCGCGCAGATGCCCGCTGCCCCCGCGGTCAGTCCCCCTCGGAATACCCCCAGCAGGCCGGATTCCTGCACCGCCGCCCTGACGCCTTTCCACAGCAGATTTCCAAACCCCAGAAGGGGCACCGATGCGCCGGCGCCGGCCCAGCTGAGGAATGGCTCATAAAGCCCCAGGGCCCCCAACAGACAGCCGGAGGTGACGAGAAGCACCATGATTCTCCCCGGCATCATCTTTGTCTTCTCCATCAATATCTGTACCAGGGCACAGACTGCCCCGCCTACGAAAAATGCCTTCACATAGTCCATCTGTCCGTTTCCTCCTATTTTTTCTGCGCCTGACTGCCGGGTATGTGCTCCAGAACCACCCCGTGGGCGATGGAAGGGATCGTCTGTCCCTCGTTAAAGCTTACCGTAGAAAGGAGGGCCCCTGTAGGTACAAAAAGTACACGCTTCCAGGTGCCATCCTGAATTCGCGGCAAAATATAGGCGCACAGCGTGACCGCACTGCAGCCGCAGCCGCTTCCCCCCGCGTGTGTATCCTGCTTCTCCTTATCGTAAATCTCCATGCCGCAGTCCATATGAATGGATGATAGGTCACGTCCCCTCTCTTTCATAAGATCCAGAAGAATCCGTCGGCCCACCTCTCCCAAGTCCCCGGTAATAATCTTGTCATACCAATTTTCACTGACCTGAAAATCTTCTAAATTCTGTTCAATGGTGTGAAAAGCGGCCGGAGCCATAGCCGCTCCCATATTCATGGAATCCCTTGCGCCCACATCCACCAGGCGGCCCGCAGTGATTCCGGTGATCCTGGCAATGGGCCGGGATATGCCGGACGCGCCCTCTCCCCCCGCAGGGGGTTCCTTTTCTATAATCACTGCCCCGCAGCCTGTCACCGTCCAGGTAGCAGACATCGGGCGCTGATTTCCATAAGCCAGCGGAAAACGGAACTGCTTTTCCGCAGTGGCAAAATGACTGGACGCCATGGAAAGGATCCGATCCGCAAATCCCGCCGCCACGGTCATTGCTCCAAGGCTCATTGCTTCCCCCATGGTAGAGCAGGCTCCGTAAAGGCCAAAGAGCGGTATCTCAAGCTCCAGATTTCCAAAAGATGTGGCAATGAGCTGTCCCAAAAGATCTCCCGCAAAGGCATACCGTATATCCCCATGGGAGAGCCCTGCTTTTTTTAGGGCAATGCCCGCTGCCTGCTTCTGCATGGCGCTCTCTGCCAGTTCCCAACTGGCCTCTCCCGCCATGTCGTCCTCCTCCACCTGGTCAAAAAAAGCCCCGAGCGGCCCTCTGCCCTCCTTGGTGCCCGCCACAGATCCCGAGCTTATAATTACAGGCGGACGTTCAAATGCCAGACTGGCCTTTCCCCTCATATGTCCCACGTACACATCTCTCCTTTCCATCCGCGGACTGTTTTTTCCGCGCGGACAAATCTCTCCCCGCAGCCGGATCTCTCCCTGCCGGCCAGATCTCTCCCCGCAGGCGAAACCCGCCCAACAGCCTCTCTTCTTACACTCAGTATGCGCAGAATCAAACGGAACCATACGGAATCAAAAAAACGGCCGCGTAAACGCGGCCGTCTGCCTGTCTCTTCTGACGCAAACTATATTTCTCCCTGATCCCGAGCCGTTCCCACCATTTTATTTTTATAATCAAAGGGGTTCTGCCCGAAATTCTTTTTAAATACCGTTGAAAAGTAGCTGAGATTGGAATAGCCCACCTTTTCCGCCACCTCGTAGACCTTTAAATTTGTATTCTCCAAAAGCTCTATGGCATGCTTCAAGCGCAGATTATTTAAATAAACAATAAATTTCATCCCTGTATCCTCCCGAAAAATGCGGCTCAGATACTCTGCGCTCAGCCCTACATGGGAAGCCACATCCGGAAGCGCCAGGGAACTGTCATAGTGCTCCTCCATATAGCTGATGGCCCTGCGCACCGCCTGGGAATATTCTTTTTCGCTTCTCTGTTCCATGCCGTGCTCTTTAAAAAAGCAGTCTGTGAGGTTTTCCAGCTCTTTTAGTGAAGCGCATCCGGAGGTTCTCTCCCGGATCCTGTGAACCTCCTCCTCTGTCTTTTTCACTTCCTCCTTTACCGTATGAAGAGCGCTGACCATAAAATAACATACAAGCTGCCGTACGGACTCCACGTTCAACGGCTCCTGTGCGCGGATCTCCTCCAAAAGCTGATTTTTCACCTGAACTGCCTTTTTCATATCCTGGGCGATCAGGCTTTTGCTGAACAAAATTTTATATTTTTCTTCTTTCTCAAGCCGCCAGCGCCAGGGATCCCCCGCTGTGAAGATGCGCTCCTGCGGATGATAAAAGCGTTTTCTCGTCCGCCGGTACGCTTCCATCAGCGATTCGGACATGCGGGCTCTCTCTTTTCTTGGATCACTCACCCCGATCACACAGTCTGCCTGATCCAGGATGGCCCGGCAGTATTCCCGGCACGCCTCTCTGAGAGGCACGCCGTCCCCATATCCATCCGCCACATTTCCCAGAATCATGATGCTCTCCTCATCCACCGGAAACCGCATGGGATTTTTCAGGAATCCCGTTTTCGGGCGGTGGATCGTCTCTGTTTTATTTTCCAGGCGCACGCAGATTCCATAATACAGTCCCTCGGACAGGCGGATTCCGTATTCCTTCATAGCGGATTCCCTGCAGGGAGCCGGCGCATCCGCAAGCACCAGGGAGCGAAGGAAATAATTCCGGTCCGCCACCGCCTCGATTTTCTGGTCATCCCCTTCCATAGCGCGTCCAATGGCGTCCGCCGCTTTTTTCAAAGCCTCCCGCAGAATTTCGTCTGATATCTCTGTCTTCAGTATGTATTCCGCCGCTCCCAGGCTCATGGCCTTTCTGGCATACTCAAACTCTTCAAAACTGGTAAGAACAATGAAATATACCGCCGGATTCAGCCCGCGGATCATCTGCATCATTTCCAGTCCGTCCATCACCGGCATGCGTATATCCGTAATCACCACATCCGGCATGGTGCGCCGGAACAGAGAATACCCCTCCGCCCCGTGAGATGCTGCTCCCGCCAGACTGACTCCGTCGATTTTCCCGATGCAGAATTCCAGCCACTGCCGGATGGGCATTTCATCATCTACCACAAGAACCTTCAGCATTCGCACCGCCCTCTCTCACTCAAGCACCGGCAGGGTCAAGGTAATCTTAGTCCCTTTCCACTGCCTGCTCTCTATATGCATTCCATAATTGACGCCAAAATTAAGCTGGATCCGTTCTTTCACATTCTGGACTCCAATCTGGGCCTTTTCGCTTACATTCTCCCCCCGGTTTATGCGCTCCAAAATCTCCGGCGCAATTCCCACTCCATTGTCCTCCACCGTAATCACCAGATTTTCCTCTTGAATCCGGGCAAGAACAATAATCATTCCCTCTTCTTTTTTCAGCTCCATTCCATGGAAAACGGCATTCTCTACCAGAGGCTGGATGAGAAGCTTGGGAAGCTTTTTATTTTCCGCATCCTCCCCGCACTCAAGGATCAGATCAAAAGCGCTGCTGTAGCGAAATTTCAGGATCTCCCCGTATTCCCGCAGGGTGTCAAACTCTTCCCGCACCGTGACCATCTCGTTGGGATTGGAGAGCATGCTCCGCAGAAGCTGTATAAAAGAGCCCAGCATTTCCGCGGCTTCCCGGTTCCGGTTCATATCCACCATGCATTTGATGGAAAAAAGCGTATTATACATAAAATGAGGACGAATCTGGGCCTGAAGAAACCCTAGTTCCATCCTGCGCTTCTGCTGCTCCTTCTGACGGATTCCCTCGAGAAGCATCTGGATCTTTACCAGGAGAAAATTCACTTTTTCACTCAATATGTTGATCTCTGTATAGCCCGTCACCTGGCACTTCTCTTCCAGCCTGTCCTCATCTATCTGCTGGATAAAATCGCAGAGCCGGGAGAGCGGCCTGGTAAAATACCCCGCCAGCATATAAGCGCAGGCTGCCACCGCCGCCACGGTAGCCAGCGCCGCAAAGATAATGTAGAGGCGCACCCGTTTAATAGGAGCCAGCAGTGCGTCCAGCTGTATTTCTTCCAGCACGGTAAAGCCGGAGCTGTCATCCGTATACCGGGTAAAAAGGATATCATCCCCCCGCATTTTGGTAATCGTATAGTCCTGTTCGTGGAACAGTTCATTCAGATTGCGCATATTAAAGAACTGGAATCCGTTGATTTTCTGGTTGCTGCTGGAAACAATCGTCCCTTCCCCGTCCACAATATAGAGGATTCCGCCGCCGGACACCACGCGGTAATACATATTATAAATGTCCCTCTCATCCACGGAGATAATCAAATAGGCCAGAGGGTCTCCATCCTCCTGGAAAATAGCCCGGGCCGCGCAGAAATAGCTTTTATTGGAAGACTTGCCCTCCTGGTAGTTGGCCACATCCACGATCTCCCCCTGTGCCACCAGCATATCCTTATACCAGATCTTATTTTTGGGATTCATCATGCGGCCGCCCTCCTCCCGGTTTGAGTGGTAGGACCATCCGTTGTCCAGAACCAGATGCACGTCATAATCCATCTCGCCGCTGTAAAGGGACTGCTTGTACTGGCCGGTCAGCCCGTCCATATAGCTGGTGAGCGCTTCCTCATTTTCTCCTCCCGCCGCCAGTTCCTCCATCTGCAGCCGCAGCCTTTCATCATAATAATAAAGGTTGGACACCATGTAGGTGCTGTTCTTCACCTGCCGCACCCGATCCCCGATCTGGCTTAGTACATCGGAACGGTTGGTGCCGATCTCTCCCACCAGGGTTTTCTCAAAAATTACAAAGCCGGAAAAAGCCGTCACAAACACCACCAGGGCTCCTGCTGCCAGAAGCCCTATGGTTATCCTCATCCGTATGCTGTTAAAGTCAATTCCCAGACATTTCATCCTATGTCCCCCCGGCGTCTCCTTTTCAGAAGGCGCCGCCTCTTTATCATAGCTTCACGACTATTTTACACATATCCAGGATTATCTGTCAATATTTCCCAATCCGCAGAGGCAGGGGATCCTCTGTCTCCACAAGCCGGTCCATAAGCCGGCGCAGCATCCGTTCCTTCACCGGGCGGTATTCTTCCTTATCCCAGAGATTTACTTTTTCTTTTGGATCCGCGCCGCGGTCATAGAGCTCTCCGAAAGGCTCTCCGGCATAGTAGGTCAGTTTATAGTCCTTCCCCGTCAATGTCTTTACGCTCAGCCCCCAGTCATAACAGTTAAATTCTGTCATGGCGTATTCCCGGCCCGCACCCTTATCTCCCCGCAGGACAGAGGCCATGGAAAGCCCCTGTACCCCGTAGGGCGGCCGGATCCCCGCGTACTCCAGGAGGGTGGGCATGATATCCACATGCTCCGTTACCTGGCTGTAGCGCGAGCCCTTGGGCACCACCCCGGGCCATTTAATAATCATGGGCGCTTTGATAATGCTATCGTAGTGGAAGGGCCCCTTAAAGAGCAGGCCGTGATCCCCCAAAAGCTCTCCGTGATCATTGGTAAACATAATCAAGGTGTCCTCTTCAATCCCCTTTTCCTCCAGGGCATCCAGCACACGCCCGATATTGTCATCCACCAGAGTGATCATCCCATAGTAGGCAGCCTTCACCCTGCCCCAGTCATGAGCGGACAGGCGGCGGTAATCATATTTTTCATTGGAAAATCCCCGGGCCGTCCGGGCCTTCATAAAATGAGGCGGTTTGTCAAGAAGCTCCCCCTCCTCATAGTCCGGAGCCTCCAGGGCATCCGGGTCGTACATGGAGGCGTAGGGCTCCGGCGGATCAAAGGGATGATGCGGATCCACAAAGGAACAGAAGGCGAAAAACGGTTTTCCCGGTTCGCTCTCCCGGATCAGATCAATGGTGCGGTCCGCAATCCAATGGGACTGATGATACAGGGGATCCACCCCGCTGGCATAGACCTGCGGAGGCCCGCTGGTGTCTTTTTCCGCGGCGGAGGCCCGGTCCTCCTTTGCCTTTCTCTCCCCCTGCATTTTGACTTCCTCATAGTCCTTGGGGCTCTCCCGCTTTAACCACTCCAGATACTCTCCGGTCTTGCAGTCACAGGTGGTGTGGATGATATCAAAGCCATACCGATCCTCCGGCCAGTCGTCCTCCTCGTTCTCCTTGGGCATAAACTGGGTGGTGATATGCATTTTTCCGATAGCTGCCGTCACATAGCCGTTCTCCCGCAGAACCTGGGGCAGGGTAATCTCCTCATCCCGCAGGGGGATTCCGTTGTCCCTGGTGCCGTGATTTTTAGGATACCGTCCTGTGAGAACGGAGCAGCGGGAAGGAGAGCACACCGGATTCTGGACAAAATGATTGTCAAACACGCTCCCATTTAAAGCGATCCTGTCAATGTTGGGCGTATGGATCTGATTATTTCCATAGCATCCCAGGGCGTCAAAACGGAGCTGGTCGCACATAAACAGAATAATATTCGGTCTTTTTTCTGCCATAGTCTCCTCCTTACCACCACTTAATCAGATCGGTCACATGGTTGCGGATCTCCACAAAGTCGGGAGCCGTTACATCCCTGGGTCTCGGGAGATCATTGATAATCTCCTTCTTAATCTTGGTGGGCTTGTTGGTGAGCACCAGGATGCGCTCACTTAAGTACACGGCCTCCTCAATATTATGGGTGATGAAAATGACCGTGGTCTTTGTCTCCTGCCACAGCTTGATCAGCTCGTCTTCCAGTTTAAAGCGCAGGGAGATGTCAAGCTGCCCGTAGGGCTCGTCCATTATCAGAAGCTCCGGCTGCACGGCAAATGCCCGGGCGATTACAACCCTCTGGAGCATGCTGGCGGAAAGCTGATCCGGATAATAATTGCGGAACTCCTCCAGTCCCACCATGCGGATCACCGCATCGGCTCTCTCTTGAATCACATGCTCCGGAAGCTTTTTCAGCTTCAGGCCATACTTTATATTTTCCTCCACCTTTAACCACGGAAAGGTAGAATACTCCTGGAATATATACGCAATGTTGTGTTTCTTCAGATCCACCGGTTCCCCGTTCACCAGAATCTCCCCGGCAGTAATGTCGTAGAGCTTTGTAAGGCTGTTCAAAAAGGTGGTCTTGCCGCAGCCTGTGGGGCCCACGATGCAGAGGAATTCGCCCTCCATCACCTCAAAGGAGATGTCGTCCAGAACCAGCAGATCCCCGAATTTTTTTGTCAGGTTCGTAACTTTAACTTTTACCTTATCTTTGTTCATGGCCTCTCCTTTCTACAGCGTCTCATCCGTGTTGTCCAGGATCTCCTGGCGCAGTTTGAGGAATGCGGGATCCACATAGCTCCTGGGCCTGGGAAGATCCACAATATACTCCGCCTTAATCCTGGTAGGACAGTTGGTCAGAAGAATGATCCGGTCTGCCAGGTACACGGCCTCCTCAATGTTGTTGGTAACAAACACAATGGTTCTCTTTTCCTTCTGCCAGATCTTCTCCAGCTCCTCCTCCATCATATACCGGGTCTGGGCATCCAGATGGCCGAAGGGCTCATCCAGAAGCATAACCTTGGGATCGTTGCAGTAAGCCCGGGCAATTCCCACTCTCTGGCGCATACCGCCGGAGAGCTGATTGGGGTAAGATTTTTCAAAGCCCTGCAGTCCCACCAGATCAATAAAGTATTGGGCCCGCTCCCGCCGGGTCTTTTTGTCAATTCCTCTTGACTTGGGACCGAACTCCACATTTCCCATAACCGTACAGAAGGGGAAAAGAGCGGTCGTCTGATACACAACGCCCCGGTCCGGCCCCGGCGCTTCCACCTTCCTGCCGTCCACCCAGATTTCTCCTTCTGACGGCAGCTCCAGACCGGCAATCAGGTTAATCAATGTGGTTTTTCCGCACTGCCCCGGCCCGAAGAGAACAACGAATTCATTTTCCCGCACATCCAGGTTAAAGGGATCCACAACCTCCTTCACCCGTCCGGCGGATTCAAAGCGCTTTACCACCTGCTTCATCGAAATAACGGGCTTCTCTATACGTCCATTCTGTTCCATGCACACAGCCTCCTCTCTGCAACCCGCATGATGGTGGCCAGAATCAGTCCCACCACGCCGATCACTACCATACCTACCAGCACCAGGGGAATATTTGTAGTATCGCTTCCCCGAAGGATAATCCATCCGCAGCCCTCCTGAGCCCCGATCATCTCCGCCGCCAGAACCGCCATCCATGCGGTGGACAGCGCCACCTGCATGCCCGCGAAAATCTGGGGAAGGCTGGAAGGAAGCACCACCCGGAGGAAGATATCTCTCTCACTGGTACCCAGCATGCGGGCACAGCCGATGAGCTGGGGATCTACCCGCTGAGCGCCTGTATAAGCATTTAACGTCACATTTGTAAAAGAACCGATAAAAATAATGGCATATTTGGGGAGTTCTCCCACGCCGAACCACAGGATTACCAGGGGAATCCAGGCGATGGGAGGAATGGGGCGGATCATCTCGAATATCGGTTTGATGATGGCCTCCGCATACCGCGAGGTACCCATGGAGATTCCCACAATGATTCCCAGCACCGTGGCCACTGTGTAGCCTATCAGCACCCGCTTGATGCTGTAATACAGGTGGCCATAGATGGTAAACCGTCCGATGGGCTCAAAAAATGAGGTAAAGAGCAGCTTCAGAACCTCAATAGGTCCCGGTGTGGTCTCTCCGGCTGCCGTAAATGTAGTGATAAAGGCCCAGGCCAGAAAGAAGGTGGCAATGGCGCAGGCCGCGTAGATGGTTTTCTCCGCCTTTTCGCTGAATCTTTTCATCACTTCTTTCCTCCTTTCACCATTTTAGACTCCATTTTTCCGAGAACCACGGCAAAAATAGTTCCAATAAAGCCGATGGTCAGCATTCCCACAATAATCAGGTCCGCACGGGCAAGAGAGCGGTTGAGCTGAATCATATAGCCCAGGCCCTTGTTGGCGGCAAGCATCTCCGCGGCGCACAGGGTGGTCCAGGCTGCCTGCAGGGAGATCCGAAGTCCCGTGAAAATCAGGGGCATGGCCGTGGGAATGGCCACGGTAAAGAGCATCTTTGTCCGGGAGGCTCCAAACGTCTGGGCCACCCAGAGGTGCACCGGTTTTGTCTGCTTAATTCCCGCATAGGAATTGATAACGCAGGGAATGAATGCAGATACAAAGATAATGGCCGCCTTGGCCCCCAGCCCGATTCCAAACCACAAAATCATGAGGGGAATCCATGCAATGGTGGGTACAGGCCGCACCAGGTCAAACAGAGGCGTTACAAACAGGTCCACCCGTCTGAACCACGCCATGCAGATCCCCAGGGGGATGCCGATCACAGCTCCCAGCACATAGCCGGAAAGAGCTACCTTGAGGCTGGCCGCAATGTGCTCAAACAGAGTTCCGCCGTCCGGCGCCCTGTGTCCCAGCTTATCGATGAAGGCCTCCACCACCTGCACCGGACTTGGCAGGCAGTAGTCGGGCATCAGGTGCAGCACCGCTGTGGCAATATACCAAATGCCGAAGAACGCACACAGGGAGATCACGGATATCGTGGTAAATTTCATTCGTTCGCGTTTTTTCTTTCTCTCAATTTCCGTCACGTTTTTTCCTCCATTCCAAATCGCGGCCGCCCATTTCCCCCGCGTAAAACGCGGCGGGGCAGCCGCATTCCACAAAAAAGGAGGCGTCCCCAAAAGACCCGCCGGGTATCTCCTTGTTACGCCTCCTATACTGTCCGCACCCTTATCCGCCGCAGCGGACAGGTTTCTTTAGAATCCCAATGCTTCTTTTAAAATTGTATCGTCAATGTGGGTGGCAAGTTCCGGGAATTTGCTCTCATCCAGCAGCTCCTGGGAAACCCAGAATTCGCCGGTTACCTGTACGGAATCGCCCACGGTGATAGTCTTGGCCTCATCGGAAGTCACGAAGGGACGAGTGCTGATCTCCTCCACGCACGCCTCCAGGGAGGACTCGGATCCATTTTCCGTATACCAGTCAAGAAGCAGCTGCGCCTGCATATCCGGATCCGCCTGAAGTGCATCGGTTGCTTCGAAGAATGCTTTCACGTAATTTACAAGCACATCTCTTCTCTCATTGAACGCTTTATTGCTCACAATGATGGAGTCAAACTGCGGCACATCCAGGCTGGAAAGGCTGGATGTAATTACCATTCCCTCTGCCTCCGCCTGATAAGAGGTCGGCGGATTTAATGCTGCCACATCGCAGTTTCCCGTCATCAGTGCCTGGTATGCGGATGGGAAGTCCATATGTACAATCTCCACATCCTCCGTGGTAAGTCCCAGTTTCTCCAGCCATTTGATTACGTTAAGATGGGAAATGGTTCCCGTATTCGTAGCGATAATCGCTCCCTTTAAAGTTTCCGCGTCTCCATACACATCCGGATATGAGGGGTTTGTTCCTTTTACCTGCGCGATGGGGGAATCCGGCTGGCATAAAGTATAAAGGCCGCCCTCGGAATGTCCGATATCCGCGATGCAGTACGCTCCATAGATTGCCAGTGAATTCACTGCTGCAGAACTTAAGGTTCCTACCTCCCACTGATCCGCGGCCAGCGCCTCATTCATCGTCCCGCCATTTGCAAAATAAACCGTCTCAATCTTAAATCCATTCTTCACATCCAGTCCGTTGTCCACCATATACTTAACCGGAATACTGTTGAGGAATGGCATTACCGCAACTTTCAGCACCGGTAAATCCGCGGTGTCTTCCGCTGCTTCTGCCTGGGCCCCGTCTGCGCTGCCCTCTGCCGCCGCACCTCCCTGGCTTGTCTGAGCCGCCGTAGTGGCATCTGCCGGTGTGGGCGCGCATCCCGCCAAAGTTCCCGCTGCCAGAGCCCCCGCCAGCATCATACCCATCCATCTCTTCTTCATAAAGAACCTCCCTTTCTCAAGCTCCCATGAGCTTCGTTATTTTCGCGGCCATTTTGAACTGCCGCCTGTCTCTTTGAAAGTGAGTTCATTGTAGCATTCCCTTTAAAAAATAGAAATTCAAATTATTAGTATTTTTTGTGAATTTTTGACATGTCAAAAAAATTTTTATAATTTTTTATGATTTATTTTAATTTTTTGACAGGATTTTTAAAACCAAGGAGGATGCCCTATTTCAGACATCCTCCCATTTCTCCAAAAAACTCTTAAACTCTTCTTTCGCCCGTTCGATTTTTCCCTGGTCATAGGAATTCAGGGCGTATTCAAATTTCCGCAGGGCTGTCTCCGCAATCTGGCGCTCCCTTCCGATGCTCTCCTCGTAAATCCGTTCCCCCTTGAGAAGCAGGTACTTATTTTCTTCCCGGTCCCTCGGATGGATTTTCAGATACGAGAGGGCCTCAAAGCGCTCCTTAATCTCCTCCGGCGTCATGTCCACCTCCCGGCCCAAAAACATCTGTTTTGTGATTTTTCCCGTGGAGACCACCTTCACTTCCACCTCCAGGATGGAGTTGATATCATAGGTGTAGGTCACATCCACGGCCTCCTCCCCGGCCTTTGCCGCCGGAATATCGATGAACAGCTCTCCCAGGGACAGGTTGTTGGCCGCAAACCGGCTCTCCCCCTGGAGCACATGGAGCCGGATCTTGGTCTGGTTGTCCCGGACCGTGTAGAGGCGCTCCGTGCGGCTGGCCGGGATTACGGTGTTGCGCTCAATGATGGGACAGAACACTCCATTTTCAAACTTGCCGTCCTCCCACTCCCGCACCACCTCTGTTCCCAGGGTGAAGGGGCACACGTCCGTGAGAATTACCTCCCGGATGGACTCCCTGCGCTCCTTGATCGCCCCCTGGATGGCGGCTCCCAGAGCCACAGCCTCGTCCGGGTTGATGTCCGAGGCGGGAAGCTGTTTAAACAGCCTGCCCGCAAAGCGGCGGATCACCGGGCTTTTGGTTGCCCCGCCCACCAGCCCCACCTCCATCTCATACGTCTCCTCCCCCACAATGCAGCGCATCCGGGAGGTTCTTCCCCCGGAGAATCCGATTTTGCAGTTCTCCGCCTGTTTATGGATATGCCCCGCTGTCTTTGCGTCGAGGCTTAGCCGGTCAATGGCCGGAAATTTCTCATAAAACATATTCTCCAGAACCGCGGTGAAATCCTCGCCGCCCAGGTCAAATACCAAAAACTTTGCGTCCCCTTTGCTCTGAATACAGCCCGTAGGCCACAGCCGCCGCCGTGGGCACGCTGATAACCGCCTCCTCCACCGGGCATCCCAGAAAGCTCTCCGCATCCTCTTTTAACGCCCGCAGGACAAAGGAGGAGAGCTCCTCCACCGTAAATGTTTTGTGGAGGAGCCTGAATTCCTTTTTGCTCCCCATATCCCGCTTAAACACCGCGGCGGTGCTCTCCGGCGCCAGGAGCATCCGCTCCTTTGCCGTCTCTCCCACGTAAATCTGGTCATTCTCATCGATGCTCACCACCGACGGCGTCAGATTCTTTCCCAGCCGGTTGGGGATAATTTTCGGCCCCTGATCCGTGTAATAGGCCGCCAGACTGTTGGTGGTGCCCAAATCAATTCCTATAATCAATGCCATTTCCTCCTTTTCCGGTCTTTTGCAAAACTGTCTTACGTTTTCAGGCGCCGTCTCAGCCGCTCTGCCGTCCGCCGCATCTCCGGCTCCCGGGGATGGAGGGACAGCCCCGCCTCAAATTCCTTTAATGCCTCCGCATGTCTGCCCTTTGCCATATAATATCTGCCCAAAAACAAATGTTTTTCATAGCATCCCCTGCAGGCGCAGTCTTTGCAGAGATATCCCTCCTCCATACTCCGGATGAGGGAGAGGCCTCTCTCCTCCTCCCCCGTCAGGATGTAAAGCCGCCCGAGAAAGCCCTTCCGCCTGGGGCCAAATGCCTGATAGCCCAGGTAATCCGCCTCGCATCCCAGACCCGCCTCCCGAAAGAGGGCCAGCGCCTTCCCGGCAATTTCCCTGGCCCTGCGCTCCTTCCCCCGCATAAACAGGCACTCGGCCTGCCGGTCCGGCCCATGTATTCCATAAAAAATTCTCCTGCGTCCGCCCAGGTCTCCGTTCTCTTTCTCCGGCCGGCAATGCCCCGGATGACGCAGCCGAGGGCGGAAAGCGTATTCCCGCAGAAGAACCGTATTTTTCCAAGGTCAAACCAGTATTGCCGGTAGGTGTCCCCCAGCTTTTTCTTCGCCTTCCGGCAGAACGATACGGCTCCCGCGCAGTCCCCCTGCCATGCGAGGAGCCTTGCGGCGGAGCGGTAAGAAGATAAAATATCCGGCTGCCATTCCAACGCCCTGCGGCAGCATTCCGCCGCCATTGCGTAATTTCCCCGAATCTCATAGCAGTCCGCCAGATTTCCGTAGGGAAGCACGTTTTTTCCGTCCCAGTCTCTGCAGGCAGAGACCGCGGCTGTAGTGGAAAGCCGGGTCGTCCCCATACGCCTCGGCGGCCTCCCCGAGATGCAAAAGGGCAGCCCGGTAATTTTCTTTCCTTATATAAAATTCCCCCAAAAACATCCGGTACTCTTTGTGGGCAGGGGAAATCCTGATCGCGTCCGGCCTCGAATCCCGGAAATCCGGATTCTGCCCGTCCGGTTCCGCTTCCTTTTCCAGCTCCTCTGCCAGTGCCTGGCAGTCCTTCAGCAGTTTCCCGTGCTCCTCCTTTGAGGGCTTCCTCTTCCGTCTGGTCTTAATCTCATAGAGGCGCAGCTCCGGCCCGAAAGCCACCCCATTTTCCCGCGCCCGTTCAAAGACGCTGACCGCATCCTCATATTGGCCGACAAAGAAAAATATCTTTGCCGCGATGCGGTAGGGCTTCTCATATTTCCCAGATGCCGCGAGAATATCCGCCAGATACTGCAGGCATTCCAGGCGGTCTCCCGGATTTTTGGCCGTCTGTGCGCCCTGGCGCAGGCTTTCCTCGGCCTCCTCCTTTCTGCCGAGCCGAAACAGGCAGGCGCCCCGCATATAAAGCGCGAAGCGTATCCGCCCCGCAGAGGGATCCGCAATTGACGCCCCGGTCATTTGCCGCTATACTTAGAGTGCGCAGACTATTAAAATTATCGGAAATGTACGCGGAGGATGCCATGGAACAGCGGGAAGATGATAAGGAGATCATGGAACTGGCCCTGCAGGCCGGTCATATTTTATTGGAAAATGGTGCGGAGATTTTCCGCGTGGAAGAGACGATGGACCGAATCTGCCGCCACTACGGCCTGGAATCCGGAAGCGCATTTGTGCTCAGCAATGGAATATTTGCAACGGCAGGGGACAAAAAGGAGCATTTTTTTGCCAAGGTCCAGCATATTCCGGTGAGCGGGGCGCATCTGGATCGGGTAGCGGCTGTAAATCAGCTCTCCCGTGAAATCGCCCAGGGCCGCTACACCCCCGCCCAGGCCCGGCAGGCTCTGGAGTCCATCCGCTCCATGCCCGGCAAGAAAAAAAGCTCCCAGGTCCTGGCTTCAGCCGTGGGCAGCGGCGCCTTCTGCTATCTGTTCGGAGGCACTGTTTTCGACGGATTCTGCGCCTTTTTTGCGGGAGCTCTTCTGTATCTCTTTGTCCTTTTTGTCAGCCAGCCCCGCCTGTCCAAGATTGTGGGAAATATTCTGGGCGGAAGCCTGGTCACCCTGGTCTGCTGCGCCATGTACCTCCTGCGGGAAGGCGGAAGCCTGGACTACATGATTATCGGCTCCATCATGCCGCTGATTCCCGGCGTCTCCTTCACCAACGCCATCCGGGACATCGCGGACGGGGACTATATTTCCGGCTCCGTGCGGATGCTGGACGCCCTCCTCATCTTTTTCTGCATCGCCATCGGGGTGGGCATGGCGTATTCGCTGCTGCGCGGAATTGTGGGAGGTGATTTGCTGTGATTGGAGAAATTATCGCTGCGGTGGCCGGCACCGTATCCTTTGCCCTGCTCTTTGGGGTTCCCCGGCAGGACTATTTCTGGTGCGGACTGATCGGAGGCGCAGGCTGGGCTGTTTACCGTGCCGCCTCTCTTTTGTGGACAGAGCCCGCCTGCGCACTGGCCGCCTCCCTGGTGGTTGTATTTCTCTCCCGCACCGCCGCGGTGCGGCGGGAATGCCCGGTGACCATATTCCTGATCTCCGGCATCTTTCCCCTGGTGCCCGGCGCCGGGGTCTACTGGACCGCCTATTATATCGTCATGGACGAGCTGGGACTGGCCCTGCAGAACGGATATCTGGCGATCAAGGTGGCGGTTGCCATTGTGCTGGGAATTATTTTTGTCTTTGAGATCCCCCAGGGGGTGTTTCGGGTGCTGGCGGGGAAATAAAAAAGCAGGAGGGCCATCTGTCAGATGATTATACCCCCTCCTGCTGTTTCTTTCAATCCTATCTGTCTATTCCTCCACCGAAATCACCGCATACCCCGCTTTTTCCACGGCCTCCTTGAGTCTGTCCGTATCAATTTCCCGGTCGCAGGCCACCACGGCCTCCCTCTTGTTGAGGCTGACTCTGGCCGAGGCCCCGTCGATTTTATTAATCGCAAGGGTCACGTTGTTCACGCACCGGTCGCAGTGCATGCCGGAGATGTGGAGGACTTTTCTGCCGATCACCGGATTTTCCAGCTCTTTTTCCTCCACCGGAGGCACAGAGCCCGAACCCCCGCCGCAGCAGGCGCCCTCGCCCCTGAAATGTTTGATGGTTCCCTTTACGGCAAATACCACCAAAATCACGATGACCAAAAGTATAACTGCGTTCGCTCCTGTCGTAAAAAACACCTCCTGCTCTTCAAAAATGCGCCGGCGCGGCGTCAGCTTATGCGGACAACCTTATATCCGATTCTTTCCACCGCGTTTTTCAAAACATCGTCCCGGATTTCCCGGTCACAGGAAATGACCGCTCGCCCCTTGGAGAGATTTACATTGGCGCTCACGCCATCGATTTTGTCCAGAGCCGCCCCCACACTCGCCGCGCAGTGGGCGCAGCTCATTCCCTCGATTTCCATGGTGCGCTTTTCGACCACCGGCCCGGCCAGCTTCTTTTTGGGCATTTTCCCGCTGCTGGGGCAGCTGCCGCCGGCCGGACAGCCGATGCATTTTACACCGTTTTTCTTTGCCTTTATAATATAGGACACGGCGGCTCCTATCAGAACCGCCAATATCACGATTACAATAAAATCCGCCATATGTAACATTGTCCTCCATTTCTGTTCGTCACGCAAGCTTATCACAGGCGCAATGCGGCGGACAGAGGATCCCTCTGTCCACCGCAGGTTTTTTCTCTTTACGCCTGCAGGCGGTATTCCGCATCAAATTTCGCATCGGATCTGCGAATTACCGATACAACAATTACCACAAACACCGCCACCGCAATCAGGCCCGGAACAAATGCGGTCCCAACGCTTCCGGTGGTGATCAGCGTACCAATCTGATACACCAGGAACGCTACCGTATAGCCGGTTGCCAGCTGGAGGCAGATGCCGCCGAGCAGCCATTTTTTGCTCTGCATCTCAGAATTCATGGCGCCGAGGGCGGCAAAGCAGGGCGGCGTATAGAGATTAAACATCAGATAGGCAAGAGCGGCCACTTTTGTCAGCCCCATAACGGTAGCCACTTCATTTCCGCTGCCCACCAATGCCAGCTCATCCGTATCAATCAGGTTCGTTATTCCATACACAACAGCCAGGGTTCCGACTACATTCTCCTTCGCGATAAAGCCGGTAATCGCTGCTGCCGCAAGCTGCCATACGCCGAAGCCCAGCGGGATAAACAGAATGGAGAAGGGATGGGCAATTCCCGCAAGAATGGAGGTTCCCTCCATCCCCTCTTCCACAAGCTGAAGCTGCCAGTTGAAGCTCTGCATAATCTGCACCACTGTGTTGCAGACCAGAATAATCGTTCCGGCTTTAACAATATATGCCTTGCCGCGGCTTAACATGGAGAGCGTCGCTCTCTTGAGGCTCGGCACCTTGTACTCGGGAAGCTCAATGATGAAGAAGGACTTGCGGTATTTCTGTCCGGTAATCCGCTTCACCAGCAGGGCGCCCAGGAAGATCAGCACAATGCCCACCAGATACATCATGGGGCCAACCCAGGATGCATCCGCGAAGAACGCGCCGGCAAACAGGGCGATCACCGGAAGTTTCGCGCCACAGGGCATGAAAGGCGTCAGCATTGCGGTGGCGCGGCGCTCTCTCTCATTGCGGATGGTACGGCTGGCCATAACGCCAGGGATCGCGCATCCGGTTCCGATTACCATGGGGATAACGGATTTTCCGGAAAGTCCTACTCTCTTGAAGATCGGATCCAGCACGACCGTTGCGCGCGCCATATAGCCGCAGTCCTCCAGAAGGGCGATGAGGAAATACATAACCATTACGAGCGGCAGGAAACCAACCACAGCGCCCACGCCGCCGATGATGCCGTCAACCAGCAGGGCGTACAGGAACGGGTTCGCGCTCTCCATCAGGCCGCCGACCCAGCCCTGGAAGGTTTCAATCCAGGCGACCAGCCAGTCCGCAATCCAGGTGCCCAATGTGGACTGGGATATGTAAAATACCAGGAACATGATCGCCGCAAAAAGCGGAATTCCGATAAGCTTGTGGGTAATCACCGCGTCAATCTTATCCTGGGAGTTCTTATCCTTTGTAAAGACCTTGCGGGCCTCCACTTCCTTTACAATGGAATTGACAAACTCAAAACGCTTTCTGTCGGCAGCCTCAACCGCAGCCTTGTCATGCAGATTGATATTTTCCTGCACATACGGCGCCTTCTGGCCTTTCCCCTTTAACGCGGCCGCCTGGCTCACCGCCTCTTTTAAGCCCTCGTGCCCGGAAGAAGTAGAAACCGTCTTTACCACCGGACAGCCCAGCCTCTCGGACAGACGCTTTACATCAATCTTGGTCTGCTTCTTATCCGTCATGTCGCTCTTATTCAGGGCAACCACTACCGGGACTCCCAGTTCCAAAAGCTGTGTGGTAAAAAACAAGCTCCGGCTCAAGTTTGTGGCATCCACGATGTTGATAATCGCGTCCGGATTCTCATTTTTCACATAGCTGCTGGTGATACTCTCCTCGGAAGTAAAGGGAGACATGGAATAGGCACCCGGCAGATCTACCGCCACCAATTCCTCCGCTCCGTCATAGTAGCTCTTTTTGATCGAGCTCTCCTTTCTCTCCACGGTAACACCGGCCCAGTTTCCCACACGCTCGTTTCTGCCTGTGAGCGCGTTGTACATAGTCGTCTTACCGCTGTTCGGATTTCCTGCAAAAGCAATCCTCATACCTTACGCCTCCATTCAATTTGATTAGCCCATTCTAATTTAAATTAGTTTCGGCTAATTCATTGGTTTAAAAAAACGGTGAACCCAATCACCATTTTTTATATTGAAATAGCTTTCGCTAAATCAGTATCAATATTGTACCTTCCGTCCTTAATCGAGACCACGCAGCCGCCCTTCAGATGCGAGACTACGGTGATCGGTTCTCCGCTGTAGCAGCCAAGCGAGAACAGAAACGCCTGCAGCTCCTCATCATCGGTGGAAATATCTTTTATCGTGTATACTTCGCCTTCTTTGGCATCCAACAAAGTCATAGTATCCGCTCCTCTCGGCTCCCGTTCTGTTCGGGAACCGTTTTTCATCAACCATGAATAGTTTAAGCTAACTAGCTTCATTTGTCAATACCTATTTTTCGCCGTCCTGATCTCGCCGTCCTGAACCATCACGTTTTCAGGAGATTCGTCATATTGCGCAGACTGATGCCCACCGTGGACGCATTGTGCAGGAAGGCCGATGTGGCCGGCGTTACCGCGCCTCCTACTCCCAGGAAAATAAGCCCCAGATTGAAGGCGATCACAAAGCGGTAACTCCCATGGATTCTCCCCATGAGCCCCCTGCTGATGGCTTTCAGGGTGACAAGCTGGTACAGATCGTCCTCGGATATGGTGATGTCCGCAATCTCCCTGGCAATCTCCGCTCCCTCGCTGATGGCGATGCCCGCGTCCGCCGCTGAAAGAGCCGGGGAGTCATTGATTCCGTCTCCCACCATGATCACCTTGTGCCCGGCCATTTTCTCCCGCTCCACAAAGTCCGCTTTGTCCTCGGGAAGCACCTCTGAAAAATACTTGTCCACGCCCACGCGGGCAGCGATGGCCCGGGCCGTGCGCTCGCTGTCGCCGGTCATCATGACAATCTGCCGGATTCCCAGGCTGCGCAGCCCGCAAATCACCTCCCCCGCTTCTTCCCTGAGAGGATCCTCGATGAGGATGACCGCCGCCAGTTCCCCGCCGATTGCCATATACAGGTGGGAATACTCTGCGGGAAGGGACTCAAAATCAGCCTCCCGCCCCCGGGGAATCCGCGCCCGCTCATCCTCAAATACAAAGTGATGGCTGCCGATAATCACGCGCTCCTCCCCCACATAGGTGGCGATGCCGTGGGCCACAATATAGTCCACCCGGGAGTGCATCTCCTCGTGAACCAGCCCGCGCCTCCTGGCCTCGCTCACCACAGCGTTTGCCATGGAATGGGGGAAATGTTCCTCCAGGCAGGCCGCAATCCGCAGGAGCTCATTTTTCTCCATTCCGTTAAAGGAAACCACATCGGCCACCCGTGGCTTTGCCTTTGTCAGGGTTCCCGTCTTGTCAAATACAATGGTGTCCGCCTGGGCCACCGCCTCCATGTATTTTCCGCCCTTCACCGTGATGTGATAGCTTCCCGCCTCCCGCATGGCGGACAGAACAGCCAGAGGGATGGAAAGCTTCAATGCGCAGGAAAAGTCCACCATCAGCACCGAGATGGCCTTCGTAATGTTCCGCGTGAGAAGCCAGGTGAGAATGGTTCCCCCAAAGCTGTAGGGCACCAGGGCATCCGCCAGCGTGGCAGCCTTTCCCTCCACCGAGGACTTCAGCTTCTCCGATTCCTCGATCATAGTGACAATCCGCTCAAACCGCGTGGAGCCCGCGGCCTTCTTTACGCGGATGGTAATCTCCCCTTCCTCCAGGGCGGTTCCCGCGTACACGTACATGCCCTTTTCCTTCTTCACGGGGAGGGATTCGCCGGTCATGGATGCCTGGTTGATCATGGCCTCCCCGGATTCCACAACTCCGTCCAGAGGAATCACCGTGCCCACGTGCACTACCACCAGATCCCCCTCTTTTATGGACGAGAGGGGCACCAGCACCTCGGAGTCCGCTGTCTTCTGCCACACCTTATCGATATTGAGGGACATGCTCCGCGCCAGATCCCCTACCGATTTTTTGTGGGTCCACTCCTCCAAAAGCTCTCCCACACCCAGGAGGAACATGACGGAGCCTGCGGTGTCAAAATCCCGGCGCAGCAGGGACACGCCGATGGCTGTCGCGTCCAGCACCTCCACCTCCAGCCGTCTCTTTAACAGACACCGCCCGCCCTTTGCCAGGTAGCGCACCGCCTGGAGGGAATTATAGGCTGCCCGGATGCCTGCCGGGAGAAACAGCTTTGTAAATGCCCGCAGCAGGATTTTTCCCACCAGCCGGCTCTTGTACTCCGCGTTTAAGGCACGCCCGCTGTTTGCCGGAACCAATCCCGCCGTCCCCTCATTCTCATAAGAAAAATGCCGCACCGCCCGGATAATCGCTTCCCGGTCTCCTTCGTAAACCACCGCGGCGTCCGCCGTGAGCTCATAGACCTTCGCACTTTTTACGCCCGGAAGTGCGGTGAGATAATACTGGAGCATATCCGCCTGACGGACCGTCATCCGTTTCTGGAACAGATGAAAGCGGAGCCTGCCCCGTATCTCGTGTTTAATTACAAATTTCATTCTCTGCCACCTCGCATCCTGCCAATATACGTTTATCCGCAGCCGGACAGAAGTCCCGCTGCAGAATTGCCGCTACAGAAAGAACGCCCGGGGAAGTGTTCCCCAGGCCGTCTATGTACCGCTTACTCCGCCGCTTCCTCTTCGGATGTCTCTTCCGCCGCGCCGCTCTCTTCCCGTGCGCTTTCATCCTCAAAGACCTCTGCGGCCCGCTTCCCATTGATCTCCTTTGCCTCCGCAAGGATATCCTCCGCGTTCTCCTGAATGGAGGTGGCCGTGGTCATCACGCAGTCCTTTGCCCTAAGTCCCGCGGCCAGGCAGTTGATATAAAATTTCTTGGCATCCGCGCTGGCAAGTACCTTAACCCCTGCGGTTCCAAACAGGACACCTCCTGCAAACAATCCGATTTTTTTAACCGTTGACTCGTTTATCATCGTCTTTTCCTCCTGCTGCTATTTATGTTTGTATCCAGTGTAAATGGTCATGAATAAGCAAAACACCATGGCCCATGCCCAAAACCGGTGCTTTTTCATCTCGCATCACTGTCCTTTCAGATTTTACGCCTGTTTTTTACATGCGGTTTACATTTGATACAAGTACACTCTAGCAGACCGCCAAACAGTTAGTCAAATCTAATGCTCGTTATTGAGAAATCTTCTCACCACTGTTCAGAAAACCTCCTTCTCCTCTCCTCTTTTGCTTCCCGGATAGTAGTACCGGTAGCCTTTTCTGAGAAATCCCATCTCCTCCAGGACAGCTACCATGCGGTACACGGTGGCCAGCCCGATGGACGGGTCCCGCTTCGATGCCATATAATAAATCTCCTTACAGCTGGACCACTTTCCTTCCAGAATCACATCCAACAGGATCCTTCTCTGATCCGTAATGCGCTTTCCATTCTTCTGGAGCTCGCTGATAATCATTTCCTTCTGATCCGTCATTGTGCTTCCTCCTATCCATAAAGCCGGTCTGCGGAATTTCTCTCTTGCAATACGTTTCCTGCCAGATTGGAGAGCAGTAAGTTTAAGCTAACCGCAGGAAATAAAAAATGCAGTTAGAATTTCCTAACGTTTCCAACTGCATTTTAGATTAGCACCATCTAACTGAATTGTCAATATTTTATCTCAATATTTTATCTGATCCGCCGCATCCCGGCTCACCGCCAGGCGCCGGCCGTCCACGCCGACAATCAGGCTCCCCATCGTATTCTGAATCACCGTCACCTGACTGCCCGGACGCATATGGAGTTCATCCATCCACGCAAGATGCACCGGACTGCCGAACATCCACTTGATGGTACACGTTTCGCCTCTTCGGGCATTTGACAAAGACTCCATAAAATCACCCCTCTGGAATTATTGTATCCAGAATTTTGGGTGTTAGTCAATGATAAATTCCCGAAATCTCAACCTGCTTTCCGCTGAACGCAACCCCATATTTTAATATGGCCTTGATTCCCCTCGCGGACAGCTCCGCATCGTATCTGCGTTCCTCAATCTGGTGCTTCCTGAACAGAAACCGCCGTAGCCTGTGGAATCATATATTCCAGCTTCTGCAGTATCTCTTTATTGTAGACAACCGCAATCTCCCGATTGGGCAGCGATACCTCGCACATATAATCGCCGCCAAACGCCGTCTCCGCTTTCAGTGCCTTCAGATATCCTGCAACCAGCAAAAAGCTGTACACAGATGAAGGATTATTCCGAATCTGGGGATAAATCACCCCTGTGTCGATGTATGTCAAAATTGACTTTCCCTGCAGCAGTTCATTGAGATGCTCATAAATGTCCGCATCTGCATCCGCCAGAATCTCGCCGATAATTTCATTATTGCCCGTAGACTGCCAGAAAGCCCGGGGCCGGCAATGATTTCTGAAATAGTTTATGACTGACCACGGATTAAATATTTCCGAGCTGCCGAACCGGTATCCGTCATACCATGCACAAATCTCCTCGTATTTCTCTTGTGCACCGTAATAGCGGGCAATTTCTTTTACTTCCTCCGGTGTAAACCCAAAATATTCGCTGTACCGGCTGTCTAAGATCGAATTGACAGCAAGATTATTCAGCCCGCCGGAAAACAGATTGCGCATAAAAAGAATCACTTCATCATAAAAGCCCTGCATATATCCCTGCTGAATGGGCGTATCATACTCATCAATAATAATAATCGGCCCAATGCCATAGTGCTCGTCCAGCATCTGCGAGAGCTTTTGCAGGGAAGTCATCACATCTGTGCTGTCCGCCTTCCCTTCAAGCATATTTTTAAAATATTCCTTTTCATACCTGCTGCAGCGTGGGCTGTCAAGCAATTCCCTGTGCCGTTCAAATTCTTCCCGCACGATTTTCGAAATATGGGTATAGGTTTCCTCCCACGTGTCCCGTTTTACATCCTTGAACGTAATAAAAATCACCGGATATTTCCCTTGATAATCGCGGTAATTTTTCCCGCACTTCCATATTTTTTTATCCTTGAAATAAACAGAT
>DWWT01000081.1 GCA_019119575.1 Candidatus Enterocloster excrementipullorum | reverse complement strand
GCTTGTTATACCAAGGTTTATATCATTTCCAATATTCCTTTAGGTGAACAGTACCCGATAGTTCAAAAAGAGGAAAATGGTTCCTATCTGGCTTTCTTACGTAGGATTCAGGACATTTACCATTTTACAGGAGATAAAATTGAGCATTCTACTATTCAGTTTCTTTCAGACGGTTTTCGTCTCATACTGGATGGTGAAAACATTCCGTTTTAAAGAGGTGGTGATAATATGACTTTAGAAGAGGCCTTTGACGACTTTCTTTACAACAAGGAAGTTGACGGCCTAAAAGCAGATAGTATAAAAAATTATCGGGTTACTATCGGTTATTTTCTCTCCGCTATGGGGCTTCAGACGCCCTTAGAGGCCGTTACTTTGAAAATGGTACAGGAATATGTGAAAAGCCTTTTAAATGGCTCCATAGCCCGTGCTACGGCTGCTTCTTATATCCGTAATGTGCGTATCTTTCTCAGGTGGTGTTATCGGGAGTATGACGGCCTGCAATTTAATCCGGCAAAGGTTAGGCAGCTTAAATCCCCGAAAAAGAACGTGCATATCTACAGGTCTGATGAAATCCGGCTTATCCTTGAAATGGCTAAGACAAGTGTTCCATGGATCACAGCCAGGAACCGTGGTATTTTGTCCCTGATGTTAGACAGCGGTATTCGACAGGCTGAGGTCTGCGGCTTAAAAAAGGTGAATGTTGACCGTGAACGCCATTTGCTGAAGGTGACCGGGAAAGGGGATAAAGACCGTTTTGTGCACGTCGGTGACTTTGCGTTGAGGCTGCTGGATGATTACCTTTTCATGTGTCCTTATAAAGATTCTGATTACGTATTCATTGACCGCCGCGGTCACAGGCTTTCCGGGAACGCGATCCGGCTTTTCGTCCATCGTCTTCAGAATCAGCTCCCTTTTGAATTGTCTTCCCACAAGCTCCGGCACAATTTTGCCACGAACTTCTGTATTGACAGTCTGGAGCGTACCGGTCAAACTTGTGTCCAGGATTTAGGTATCTTGATGGGGCATGAAAGCATTGAAACGACCAAACGGTATGAGCATTTTGCCCATGAATTGGTGGCCGCTAAGAATGCTCATTCGCACCTTGACCAAGTCTTCAACCCCTGATAAATCCTAGGTTTTTCGGTTCCTGCCCTGTCCGCGCACAAAAAAAAGCACCAGCCCCGCAGCTCTCCGTCTGCAAAACCAGTACTTCTCAGTGCGCCTTCAGGGACTCGAACCCTGGACAAATAGATTAAGAGTCTACTGCTCTACCAGCTGAGCTAAAGGCGCTTTTGACCAAAACATCGGCCCCATCTCTCGGGCACGAGTGCAATTATATACCATGATGGGGGGCCTGTCAAGTACATTTTTAAAAATATACCCCCGAATATGGGATATGTCGAATATGAGATGCAGCAGTTCGGATGACAGGCATCTTCCTGCCGGCCGAAGGCCGGACAGGAGCCGGGGTGTTTATCGGATGCGCAAATAAGAAAAAAATATGTTTACACGCAAAATTATATATACTCTTTCCGGCCGCTGGCGTCGGGAATTCCTTCCTCCTCCCGGTATTTTGCCACAGTGCGCCGGGAAATGGAGATGCCGCGTTCGGCCAGCTTTTCGCTTAGGAGGCGGTCGCTCAGAGGCTTTTTCTTGTCCTCGCCGTCAATGACAGCGCGGAGAGCCTCTTTTACACCGGAAGCCGTCATGGACTGTGAGCCGGGGGCAGTACCTCTGGAATGTACCTCGCGGGAGAAGAAAAATGTCATGGGATATACGCCCCAGGAGCACTGGAGATATTTTTTGCTGGCTGCCCGGCTGACTGTGGACTCATGAATTTCCAGAGCCTGGGCTACATCCTCCATCCTGAGCGGAATCAGATGACTGGGGCCATATGTAAAAAATGCTTCCTGCCGTTCCAGGATGGCCTTGGATACGTCCATCAGGGTTTTGCTCCTCTGAGAGATGCATTGCTTGATCCACTCCGCCTGACGGATTTTCCCATCCAGGTATTCTTTCAATTCCGGAGAATCCGGATTTTTGCTCATCTGCCGGTAGTAGCTGTTTACCTGAATGCCGGGATACATAGATTCGTTCAACAGGATGTCAAAGTGGTCTTTAAATTTGACAATGGTCACATCAGGGATAATATAGCGGAGCTTATCCCGGTTGCTGAAGGATACACCGGGCTTTGGGTTTAAAGATTTGACGATCTGGCAAAAACCGGCTGCCTGCTCCGCAGTGAGGCGCAGCTTCCTGGCTATGGCCGGGATTTGGTTTTTGGCCACCAGCTCCAGGCAGCTGTCAATAAGAGATTCCATGAGCGGAGTCAGCATCTGCTGCCGCTCCAGCTGCAGCTTCAGACACTCCTCCAGGCTGCGCGCACAGACTCCGGCAGGATCCAGCTGCTGGAGGCGATAAAGAAGGCGTTCTACTGTCTTGGTATCTGCTGAGAGGCACCGGGCGATATCTTCCGTGCTCTCGGTTAAATATCCTTTGCTGTCCAGTGATTCCAGCATAAACCGGAGGATTTCCTTTTCTTTTTCCGTGAAATCCTCTGTGACCAGCTGTGACCAGAGATAGTCCTGAAGCGTCTCTCCCTGATCCGTATCGATGTTCCAGCTTGTCTTAAAATCGTAATCATCGTCATTGTTCTGGCGCTGATACAGATAATAGTTCTCTTCATTAAAAGAGGTGAGCCACTGCTGCTGCTCAATCGACTCCCGCTGCCGGCCGTCCCAGACAGCCTCGGAAAGATCAATTACCGGATTCTCCAGGGCCAGGTCATTGATATACGTATTGAGCTCCTGGGATGTCATCTGCAGAATCTCCGCTGACTGTATCATACGCTGGGACAGAACCTGTGTCTGTTTTGCCTGAAGTTTTAGATCCATAGGTGTACCTTCTTTCGTATCCTTGCTTATGCTGTGTACTTAGATAGATACAATTGTAGCACAAACCTAGATCGTAAGGAAGCCCTTTCCGATAATTTCGCTGGAATTGGAGATCAGCATAAAGGCGGTGGGTTCCACTTGCCGTATGTAGTTGCGCAGCTTGAGAGCCTGGGCGCGCTTCATGGTAGTCATAATCACCGTTTTTTCATGGTGGCTGAAGGCTCCTTGAGCCCGATAAACCGTAGCGCTTCGGTTCAGCGTATTAATGATGTAATCGCAGATGGGTTCCGGATTGTCACAAATGATATTAAAGCATTTGCAGAGATTCATATTCTCAATCACATCATCAATCACCAGGGATTTGGCAGCAAGTCCGATGGTGGAAAACAGCCCGGTCTCCGGTCCGAATATGAAAAAGGAGGAGGCAACGGCCGCAATATCCACCAGCATGAGTACCGTGCCGATATTTAAGCTGGTGTGTTTTTTCAGTATCATGGCGAGAATGTCCGTTCCGCCGCTGGACGCGCCTATATTAAAGAGAATGGCCGTGCCTACGGCCGGCAGGAAGACGGCAAACATCAGCTCCAGGATGGGTTCATCCGTGAGCGGCCGGCTCATGGGACATACGCGCTCCAGAAAGGACAGGCTCAGAGACATCACCATAGTGGCGTAAAAGGTCTTAAAGCCGAAACCTCTTCCGAGGAAAATAAATCCCACAACCAAAAGCAGAGTGTTCACAATAGAAGTAAAATCACTGGCCGACCAATGCGTCAGTTCACTTACAACAATAGAAAAGCCTGTGATTCCGCCGAACGCAAAATGATTGGGAAATTTAAAAAAATACACACCAATAACCATAATCCAGATGCTGAGCGTAATTATACCGTACTCTGTAAGGGGTTGGCGGAATTGGCCTGCAGCTTTTTTCATAATTTTGTCCCCATCCCGGCAGAAAAAGAACCGGCTCCTTTTCCATGGGAGGGAAATACCTCCTTTGCGGCGCCTTTGCCGCGACTATATTTTTAATCCAACCACATAATAATCGGAATTCACTACAAGCGCAATCACCTTTTTTACTGCAATTCCCACAGCCTTCTGACTGTGAAAGAAAGGAGGAGAATGAAACGTGTAATCTGCTGTAATTTTGGAGGAAATATGGTATACTTTGTCTGGACGGTTACATCCAAACAAAGTCATTTATAAGGAGGGGCAAATGAAAACAACGCTGGTGATCATGGCGGCCGGCATAGGAAGCCGGTTTGGAGAAGGTATCAAGCAGCTGGCTCCTGTGGGGCCAAAGGGAGAGATAATCATGGACTATTCCATCCATGATGCATTGCAGGCCGGATTTGACAAGGTAATCTTTATCATTCGCAGAGATATTGAGGAAGATTTTAAAAACATTATCGGACGGAGGATTGAGAAACTGGTGCCGGTAGAATACGCGTACCAGGAGCTTGCGGATCTCCCCGACGGATATGAGGTGCCCGCGGGACGCACAAAGCCCTGGGGGACAGGCCAGGCGGTTCTCTCCATCAAGGGGATGGTGGATGGCCCCTTCCTGGTAATCAACGCGGATGATTATTACGGAAAGCAGGGATTTTGCATTATTCACGACTACATGGCGGGGGAGATGCAGGAGGAAGCCGGCGTTTATTCCATGTGCATGGGGGGCTATGTGCTGAGCAATACACTGAGCGACAACGGATCAGTAACCCGCGGAGTGTGCAAGGTAGGGAAGGACGGCTGCCTTGATACGGTGACGGAAACTTTTGATATCCGCATGGAGGATGGAAAACTCCTTGCCTTTGACGGCCAGGGAAACCCTGTAGCGGTCAGCCCGTCCCAGACGGTCTCCATGAATATGTGGGGGCTTCCCAAGGGCTTTCTGGATGAGCTGGAGACCCGCTTCCCCAAATTCCTGGACAGTGTAAAGCCGGGGGATCTGAAGGCGGAGTTTCTTCTGCCCCAGATTATTGATGAGCTGATTCATGAAGGGAAGGCAAAGGTCAAAGTCCTGCCCACACCGGACAAATGGTACGGAGTCACCTACAAGGAGGATCGGCAGGCCGTGGCGGATGCGATTAAAGCCATGGTGGAGGCCGGCGTCTACAAAGAGGGCCTGTTTTAAATGCCTGCATGAAAATGTTGCATAAATTCATAGCCAGAAGTCTATACTAACACTAGAGTGTGTTTGAAAATTCATTCCCGCCGTCCGCACGCCCCGCTTTGCGTCATCTTGGGGCAGAATTCAGTGTCTCATAAAGAGAAACGCACATCCGGCAGAAAACCATTTTCAAACACACGCTGAGACAGCCGTTTGCAACGGCATTATTTTGGGTTGGAGTGAACAGCTTGGCTATGAAATTGTGGAAAGCTTCAAATATACGGAAACGGGAAGACATCTCTTATTATGATACATCGGGAGCTTTTGAGGCAGAACGGTTTGCCGCTCAGCTGAACCGGCTGATTGCGGAGGAGCTGCGGAGGCAGGGAAAGGAAGGCGTCATTTTTCTGTGCATCGGAACGGATCGGTCCACAGGGGACAGCCTTGGCCCCCTTATCGGACATAAGCTGCGCCGGAGACGCCTTAAAAGGGCCGCGGTGATCGGCACGCTGGAGAAACCGGTGCACGCTATGAATCTGGATCTGTACGCCCGCTATATTCGGATGCACTATCCGGATTATGTGGTGGTGGCGATTGATGCTTCTGTGGGAAGCCCGGATCATGTGGGATTTGCTACGCTGGGCCGCGGCGCGCTCCAGCCGGGGCTGGGAGTTTCCAAGGATCTGGAGGCCGTGGGCGATATTTCCATAACGGGCATTGTGGGAGGCGGGGGAAGTCCGGATCCGGTGATGCTTCAGAGCGTCCGCCTTTCCATGGTTATGAAGATGGCGGACTGTATCTGTGAGAGTATCACGCTTGTCGAGAGATTTTGGGAAAATGCTGCCAGAATCTGACAAAATCTGCGCCAGGAATCTGCTATGCTGTTTTAGAGTAGCATTTCAGGACATGAACTGCCTTGGGATGCTGCGTTAGAAAACAGCGGGGTGATTCTATGGGAGAATTGTATGAGCCTTTTCCCAAGCTGCCCAAGAATATACGGCAGATTGGGGAGAGGGACAAGGTTTTAAAGCTGTATCTTGAAGATTATGTGAATACATATTTGAAGCGTCTTCAGCCGCTTAAGGGATCGGATCTGCGCGTGGGACTTCTTTTGGGAAGCCGGGAGATGCGGGAGGACGTGCCTTTTGTGTTTGTGGACGGTGCCCTGGAGATGGATTCCGTGACCCAGGAAGGGGAAAAGGTGGCGTTTACCGAAGACGCCTGGAAAAAAGCCTACCAGGAGGTAGAGCAGATGTTTCCCAAACGGACGGTTCAGGGATGGTTTTTATGCGGCAGCCCGGGCTGCTCTCTGAGTCCGCTGAATTATTGGCGCCAGCACAGCCAATATTTTACAGGGAAAAACCAGCTTATGTATTTGAACGCGGGGTTGGAGGGGGAGGAGGCCGTCTATATTACTTCCTCTGACGGATTTTATAAGCTCCGGGGCTACAGCGTGTATTATGAGCGGAACCAGATGATGCAGGATTACATGATCCAGCAGAAGGACAGGGGCCGGGCGGAGGATGGCGTGGATGATAAGGCGATCCAGGACTTCCGCCGGAAGATGGATGAACGCCGTTATGAGATTACCCGCCACAGGAATACGGTGGGACTTCTCTCGGGGCTGTGCAGCGTTCTGGCTATCACCGTTTTGGCCGGAGGCGTAGCCATGTTTAACAATTACAAAAAAATGCATGAGATGGAGAGTGTGATTGCGTCTGTCGTGCCGGCAGGAAGCGTGCGGGAGGGCATTGCCGCCGTAGGGGACAAACTTTTGGGCGCGGATGAAAAGGGAGATGCAGGAAGCGCCGGGTATGTGATCGAGGAGGCCGCGGCGGATGTGTATCCCACGGAGTCTCCGGATCAGGTGACGCCGGAGACCATGGTGCCGGAAAGCCAGTGGGAGGAGGCAAAAGCAGGAGACGGCGAGTCTTCCTCAGGCAAAGCCGCTGAAGCAGGACGCACCGCAGAGGCGGAGAGCCCCGCAGCCGGGCAAGAGGAACCTTCGGATTCCCAGCCGGTGTCCGCAGCTAACTATCAGGTGTATGTGGTAAATCCCGGCGAGACGCTTTACGGCATTTGCTTTAAGCTCTATCAGAATCTGGGACATCTGGATGAGATCTGCCGGGTTAATGGGCTGACGGATCAGAACAGTATCTATGCGGGACAGGAACTTCTTGTACCCTGACAAAAAAATAATGCGTTTTGCCTGAAAATGTTGTATACTAAACCATATGCATACAGGATTTTCAGGAGAACGAAGGATGGATAGTGTCAGCTCCATGAGCCGTGAAAAGAAAAAAAATCAGCTAAAGCGACAGATCGTCCCCCCCAGAGCTCCGGAGCCGGAGGAGGACGGACAGGAGGTCGTGCGCAAGGCCCACCGGCGGGTGGTGAGAAAGCGCCTCATCATTCTTCTGGTGCTTTTGCTCATGGCCGGGGGAGCCGGACTTATCTTTTGGCAGTACGACAGATATCATCAGTTTTCTTCCTATCAGGTATCCTGGGAACACAGCCTTGCGGATGAGAGCCAGGAGGGAGCTCTGAGCAGTGAAGGGAACTTCTGCGGATATGTGGATTTTGCGGATGGGGTATTGAAGTACACCAAGGACGGAGCCTCCTATATAGACAATCAGGGAGATACGATATGGGTGCAGAGCTATGAGATGAATACGCCTATCGTTTCGGTCAACGGGGAATATGCCGTGGTGGCGGACCGGCAGGGAACCAGCGTGTATATATGCAATACGGACGGATGCCAGGGACAGGCCGCCGCTCTTCTGCCGATTCTTCAGGTATCGGTTTCCGCTCATGGCGTTGTGGCGGCGCTCCAGGAGGATTCCAGTGCCAGCTACATTTACTTTTACCGGAGTGACGGATCAAATCTTGATCTGTATATCAAATCCGTTCTGTCCGGCGACGGCTATCCGGTGGATCTGAGCCTTTCCCCTGCGGGCACCCAGGTGATTACCTCGTATATGTATCTGGAGCAGGGGATGCTGAAAAACAGGATTGTATTTTACAATTTTGGCTTGGGAAAAGACGACGCGAGACGTGTGGTGGGAGGATTCCAGCCCCAGGATCTGGCGGATGCCATGGCGGGCCGGGTACGGTTCCTGGATGAAAGCCATGCGGTTATATTTACGGATAAAGGGCTTCAATTCTTTTCTACCCGGGTGGAGACATCGCCTGAGTCAGTGAGCCAGGTGCTGTTTGATGAGAATGTCCGGAGCATCGCCTGGTCAGAGACGTATGTGGGGGTGGTTACCGACAATGCCCAGGGTGAGGATCCCTACCGGCTGCGCATATATCAGGCGGACGGAACGCCGGTGTTTGACCGGTCATTCAATTTTCAGTATACGGGATTTGACATTGACGGAGATTTGGTTTTGCTGTACAATGATACTTCCTGCTGTGTCTACAATATGGCAGGAACGGAAAAATTTAACGGAACCTTTGATTTCCCTGTATCGAAGGTGTCGGAGGGGCGCTTCCCATCGACGCTTCTGGTGATGGGAGCCCAATCGATAAAAGAAATTAAATTGCAGTAGAAGGGAGCAGATTTACCATGGGGATGAAGTGTATCGGAATTGATGTCGGAGGCACATCGGTGAAGATTGGCCTGTTCGAGACTACGGGAGAACTCCTGGATAAGTGGGAGGTAAAGACCCGCAAGGAGAACGGTGGGGCGAATATTCTGCCGGATGTGGCTGCCTCCATACGCGGCAAGCTGCAGGAGAGAGGGCTGGAGCTGAAGAAGGATATAGCGGGAGCTGGTCTGGGGGTTCCCGGGCCGGTGCTGCCGGACGGCTCCGTGGAGGTCTGCGTGAACTTGGGCTGGCGGAATATAAATCCACAGAAGGAGCTGTCAGAGCTTCTGGACGGAATTCCCGTGAAAAGCGGAAATGATGCCAATGTGGCCGCACTGGGCGAGATGTGGCAGGGCGGCGGCAAGGGCTGCCGAGATTTGGTTATGATTACGCTCGGGACCGGCGTGGGCGGCGGCGTGATCATCGATCAGAAGATTATCGCGGGAAGGCATGGCCTGGGAGGCGAGATTGGCCATATCCACGTGCGGGATGAGGAGACCGAACACTGCAACTGCGGCGGCGTCGGATGCCTGGAGCAGGTGAGCTCCGCTACGGGCATTGCCCGGGAGGCGAGAAGAAGGATGGCGGCTACGGACAAAGATTCCGTCCTCCGGAAGGCAGGAGACCGGGTTACGGCAAAAGATGTGCTGGACGCGGCCAAGGAAGGGGATGAGCTGGCCCTGGAGGTGACGGAGACCGTAGGACATTATCTGGGAGTGGCCCTGGCCACAGCGTCCATGATTGTGGATCCGGAGGTGTTTGTAATCGGCGGCGGCGTGTCACGCGCGGGACAGTTTCTTCTGGATGTGATCCGGAAGTATTACGAGCAGTTCACGCCCATATCCAAAAACAAAGCCAGGATTGTCCTGGCTACTCTGGGAAATGACGCCGGAATTTACGGAGCGGCACGTCTGATCCTGTAACTAAGCACAAAAAAGGAAGAGAGCCTGGCGGACAGGTTCCCTTCCTTTTTTTGGTGTGCCCGGCGGCTGTCATGGCCGCCAGGATCCATCGGCTTCCACCCAGTATCCGTCCGGCGTATAGCGGCTGGCGTACATGGCGCCGCTTGCAGTGTCCAGATAGTAGTAGGCATCTCCTGACTGGATCCATCCGGTGGCCATATAGCCCTCGCTGTCAAAGTAATACCAGCGTCCGCCGATCTCCTTCCACTGAGAGACAGGGTAGGATCCATCGGAGTTCTGCCACCACCAGCGCACGCCGTCCGCAGCCTGTATCCAGCCCTCCAACGCAGCAGCGGCCTGACCTCCGGAGATGATCAGGGAAGGGGATTCGGTCCATCCGCTTTTGGTGTTCTGAACGGATTTGACAGAACGTACCTTGAACGTATAGGTTCCGTCCCCGTACGTGCTGATTTCATCTGAAAAATCATAAGAAGTCGCGTACACCATATGCGAATTGCCAACCTCAGCGCCGTTCTTCAGAAGCTGCGCTTCAAAATATTTGGCCGTGGTCACATCCCCCCAAACCGCAAGGCCTGTGGAAGACGAATCCCACTGGGGGGAGCTGGGTTCTGCCGGGAGATTGCCGTAGCGGTCCTCGTCAAAAATAAGCCGGACGGTCAGGATCAAAGTGGCGTTGTCATCCTCCCGGTCGGCATCCACAAACTCGATATCGTCAAATCGGTCCTCTATATCTTCATCGAGAGTCAGCTTAAAGCCGCTGGAGCTGGAGCTTCCGAAGTAGTAACTGTCCGGATTCTCTACGCCTAGGACAATCTCCACCAGGGGGGCGGAGGAGCTGGTCCAGTCATCGTCCTCATTGATTATCTCCACGGAATCTATGTAGTACAGGCCTGTATTATCACCGGTAGGGGTAACCTCCACAGTGCCGCCCTCCCAGCCGACCCGCACATCAGAGGTATTGAAGGTGAGATAGATTTTTCCTACCTTGCTTCTGCTGGCGGCCATCGCGCAGGGAGCCATGGCCGCAACGGCCATCGCGGCCGCGGCAAACAGAGCAGCTGCCTTTTTCCATCGAATCATAGAATACTCCTTTCACGGGGATTTTACTCAAATACCATTGCCCTCAGCGTACGGAGGAGACATACGGTTCCCCTTATATACTAAGGGTATTATACAGGGAAAGTGTGTTGTTTGTGTGACGGAAACAAACGCTACAATGAAGATGCTTTGGGGAGGGAAAAAATAAATTCTGTCCCTACTCCCTCGGTGCTGATTACATCTATGTTTTCACCGTGCGCCTGGATGATCTCCTTCACGATGGAAAGACCAAGGCCTGTTCCTCGTTTGTCCTTCCCGCGGGAGAGATCCGTCTTGTAAAAGCGCTCCCATATTTTCTTTATGCTGTCCTTGGGAATGCCGATCCCCGTATCTTTTACAGAGATAAATATTTTTTCATACCGGCTGGACGCCTGAATATAGATGGTGGAGTCCGGATGGCTGAATTTGATTGCATTGTCAATCAGGTTATACATGACCTGCTGTATTTTCCCCATGTCCGCAAAAACCATCTGGATGGTGTCGGAAAAGGTCAGCTCAAAGCGTATATTTTTTGCCCCGCAGGTGCCTTCAAAGGAAGCCGCCGTGTCCTTGATCACACGATTGATGTCAAAATTGGTGCGGGAGAGATATCCCTTGGCATCCAAAGAATTCAGAGTCAGCATACTCTCGGTCAGCTTGTGAAGCCGCTCCGTCTCGGAGATCACACGGGATAAATATTTCTCATACATCTCCGGGGGAATGGTTCCGTCCAGGATGGCCTCCAGATATCCTTTGATGGAGGTCAGAGGGGAACGGAAGTCGTGGGATACATTGGCAATGAAGTTTTTCTGGTATTCCTCCATCTTGCCCAGCTCATCGGACATATAGTTCAGCGTGGCGGCCAGATAGCCCATCTCATCGTGGGTGGGCACATCAATCCGATAGTCCAGATTTCCGGCCGCATATTCATTGGCCCCCTCGTTGATCTTGCGCAGCGGCAGATAAACCGTCTGGGTGAAGACAAAAAGGATGATGAGGGACAGGCCAAACAGCATGGCGGCTGTGAGGTAGAGGATAGTCAGTATACTGTCCTGGGAACTGGAAATCTGGCTCATGGGAAGGTGGATGAGCACGTAGCCGTAGGTGTTGTAATTGCCGGTGATGGGAGCAGATACGCTGAGCACGTTCCCTTCAAAAAAACCGTAATAATTCCCGATGGAATAGGAACGGTTTCCCAGGGCGGTGGGATCGAATTCCTCCACCCGCGTCTGCACCCGGCTTCCGCCAAGGCTGTCCATGATAATGGTTCCCTGCCGGTTGACAATCCAGATCTCCGCCCGCAGATACTGGGCCAGAATGCGGATTTGGGTGGAAACCTCTGCTGCGTCCTGGCGTTCTCCCTGGTACATATTGCTGTAGGAGGCCGCGATCATGTGGGCTTCATCATAGAGGGCATCCGCCCGCTCCTGAACCAGGTGCTCCCGAACCATCCGGGAAGAAAATGTCGCAATAGTGAGAAATCCCAGGAGACCGAAAATCAGGTATCCCAGGATAAATTTTGAATAGAGAGAGCGGGTCATCTGCATTACCTCTTCACTTCAAACTTGTATCCGATGCCCCAGACCGTGCTGATGGACCAGCTTTCGCTGTCCTTGATCTTTTCGCGGAGACGCTTGATATGTACGTCTACCGTGCGGGTATCGCCAATGTACTCATAGCCCCAGATGTGGTCGAGAAGCTGCTCCCTGGTAAATACCTGGTTGGGGGAGGAGGCCAGGAAATAGAGGAGTTCCAGCTCCTTGGGAGGCATCTCTACGGAATGTCCCTTGTAAAGAACGGAATAGTTGGTCAGGTTGACCACCAGGTCGGGATATTCCACAAATTCCCCCTGCTGCCCGCGGGTATCAGACGATGCGGAAGCCACGGGCTGATAGCGGCGGAGAACCGCTTTGACCCTGGCAACCAGCTCTTTGGAATCAAAGGGCTTGATCATATAGTCGTCGGCGCCCAGCTCCAGCCCCAAAACCTTATCAAAGATCTCCCCTTTGGCGGAGAGCATGATGATGGGAACCTGGGAGGAGGCGCGCAGTTCCCGGCAGACCTGGTAGCCGTCTATGCCGGGAAGCATCAGGTCCAGGAGTACCAGATTGGGCTTAAATTCGGGGAAGACCCGAAGGGCTTCCTCCCCATCTCCTACGATCATGGTCTCGTAGCATTCCTTCATCAGATACAGGGAAATTAATTCCGCGATATTGGCGTCGTCGTCCACAATAAGAATCCGCTGTTTTTCTGCCATTGGTGTAAGTCCTCCATTCTTCTGCCGCCCAGCCAGGCGTCCGTTTGCCCGGACGGGAATCCTTCCGCCAGGCTGCTGCGATTATTTAAATGTCACGATTGTTACGCCGGAATCGCCCTCGCCGAATTCTCCCAGCCGGAACTCCTTGACGTATTTGAGCTTGCGCAGGCGCTGGTGCACCGCGTTTTTCAGAGCTCCGGTACCCCGGCCGTGGACGACCCGCACGCTGGGCATATGGGCCAGATAGGCATCGTCCAGATATTTTTCCATCACAGGCATGGCCTCGTCCACTGTCATTCCGATGAGATTGACCTCCGTGGGAACGGAGAAGGACTTGGACATCTTGATTTTGCCGCTGCCGGTTCCTTTTCCCTTGGCGGGAGTCCAGATATTCCGGCCTCCGGAGCCATCCGACAGGGTGGCGCTTATGTCATCTTCCTTCAGAAGCTCCAGATCCCGGATATTTACCTGGGAACGGAGAATGCCCATCTGCACGAAGAGGTCGCCTTTGGCGTTGGGCAGGGAACTTACCGTCCCCTTGAGGCCCAGGGAAAGAACCTTTACCCCGTCTCCGATTTTGATCTTCTTTGGGGAAATGGGCTGGCTTGGCCCTTTGGCCTTCACAGCCAGCTTGTCGTCGGTTTTCTTCAGCTGATCGCGCAGCTTTGCCCGCTCCGCTTCCAGCTCTTTATTGTATCCGGCGGCGGTTCCCAGCTTATTGATCTGGCGGATGGTCTGATCCGCGGTCTCCTTTGCCTCCCGCAGGATCCGCTGGGCTTCCTCCGCGGCATTTTTCATCATTTTGTCCTGCCGCTCTTTGAGCCGTTCTTCCTTCTGGGTGAGCCGGGTCTTTAACTGGGAGATCTCTTCCTTGTAGGCCTTGATCTCTTCCTGCTCCTTCTCGATGGTCAGCCTGCTGCTCTCAAGACTTGCCAAAAGATCCTCAAAGGATTCGTCTTTGGCTTCCAGATGACTCCTTGCATCCTCGATTATATAGTCCGGAAGCCCCAGCTTCTGGGAGATGGCAAAGGCGTTGCTTTTGCCGGGAACGCCGATGAGTAGCCGGTAGGTGGGGCGCAGCGTCTCGACGCTGAATTCGCAGCTGGCATTCTCCACTCCGGGAGTGGTCAAGGCAAATACCTTGAGCTCGCTGTAATGCGTTGTAGCCATTGTGCGGCACTTCATGTTGTGGAGGAAGGAGAGGATGGCGATGGCCAGGGCCGCCCCCTCTGTCGGGTCAGTTCCGGCTCCCAGCTCGTCAAAAAGGCAGAGGGAGCGGGCGTCTGCCTGGTTTAAAATCCGCACGGTGTTCGTCATATGGGCGGAAAATGTGGACAGATTCTGTTCAATGCTCTGTTCATCTCCGATATCCGCAAATACCTCATCAAATACGGCAAGCTCAGAACCCTCCCATGCCGGGATGTGAAGGCCTGCCTGACCCATAAGGGTAAAGAGTCCCACCGTTTTTAAGGACACAGTCTTTCCGCCCGTATTCGGGCCAGTAACCACCAGAAGGTCAAAGTCTTTGCCCAGCCAGATGTTGATGGGAACAACTGTTTTGGGATCCAGCAGGGGATGGCGTCCATCCTTGATGTGGATATATCCTCTGTCATTGAACACCGGGGCGCTGCAGCGGTAATGGCGGGAAAGTCCTGCCTTCGCAAAGATAAAGTCAAGCTGGCCGAGAAGCTCCATATCCATGCGGATCGCGTCGATGTGGGGAGCGGCCTGCTCACTTAAGGATGCCAGGACTGCCTGGATTTCTTTCTGTTCCTGAATTTCCAGCTCCCGCAGCTCATTGTTCAGGCGGACAATGGCCATGGGCTCAATGAAAAGGGTAGAGCCTGTGGAGGACTGGTCGTGAACCATTCCGGCCACCTGATTTTTGTACTCCGCTTTCACCGGGAGGCAGTAGCGCCCGTCCCGCATGGTAATCACGCCGTCCTGGAGATAGGAGCGGTTGGAATTCAGCAGGG
>DWWT01000080.1 GCA_019119575.1 Candidatus Enterocloster excrementipullorum | reverse complement strand
GTGCGCAGCTCCGTGATTCCCGTGGCCAGATGATTGTCTGCGGCAATGCCGGGGCCGGGAAGGCAGGTGGTAACTGTGCGGCTGTCCGGGCAGAAGACAGCGCCGCCGGAAACCGGAGCGGACACAGGTTCCGCCTCTGCGCAGCAGGCCGCCCCGCCTGCCTCCAGCAGACGGCAGCCCTCTCCGCCCGTCTCCCACACGCCGTTGTTCTCCCTGGCTGTCCAGAAGGGATGATCGTCCGGCAGCACCAGGCACACAAAGGCGTTGGCAATCCACATAGGGCTGGCCGCGCAGCTGTAGGTCTGAATGAGGGGAGCAAAGGGACCGTAAAAGCCCAGGCAGAGCGCCCCCTCATAGAAGCACTCCTCCCTTGTGATGAACTGGAGCAGGGCGCCGGAGGCGATCCGGCGGGCCAGGCCCGGGTCTGCGGTGTGCTTTTTCAAAAGGAAGTCCGCCGCCAGGGGAGCGGAGGCCGCGCTGCGGTAAATGCTGCTTCTCCCCCACATGGTCACATGGGCCTCCCGGTCAAAAAACTGCGGGAATGTCTCCGCCAGCCGGTTGGCGTACTCCTCGATTTTTCCAGCCAGCCAGGGCTCCTTCTCATAGCCGTACCACTGGTTCCATAGAGGGCCGTATACGTGGAACGCCCACGGGCAGTAATAGTCAAAGAGATGCCCGTCCCTATACCAGCCGTCCCCCGCATAGTAGGACACAATCACCTGGGCATGGTCCCGCATCACATCCCGGTCAATGACGTACCCTTCCCGGTCCAGAAAGGCCAAAATCAGCATATTGAACAGCCGCCAGTTGTGGTGCCCCGTATAAGAATGGCCGAACTGGGAGAGATACGCCGCAATCCGGTCCTTTTCCTCCTTTGTATACGTCTCCCACACGGCCTCCGGGCACATGGAAAGGCCGATCGCCAGGGAGGCGCACTCCGCCGTGTGCTGAAAGGCCTTCTCCCCCGGCTGTCCCTGGGGAAGGATTTCCTGAATCCCGTAGAGATAATTCGCGCTGCCCGGTGTCACGGAGAGAAGGATCTGCCGCTTATAATATGCCGCCAGGGGAATCCCGGCTGCCTCCGCGTCCGGCTCATTTGCAAGCAGCGGGGCTGCAATCAGAAAGCTTCTGGCAAGCCCCTCAAATTTCTCCGCGGCCAGACGCCAGAGCGGTTCCTCCGGCTGGGGATAGCTCACCGCGTATTCATGCCGCGGAAGAAGGATGGGGTCATCCAATGTTTTTATATGCTGGAAAATGCCGTCCAGAAGGAAATGGCAGGCATCGATCCAGTGTTTTTTCGTCATCCCCGTATACGGGCTGGCGCCGTAATCCGGCTCCTCTACCGCAAATTTCATACGTTTTCTCCTCTCTCCCTCCACAAAAACGGGTCGTCCAGGCTGTCCAGATATTCCTTCAGGCGCCTGCGCAGGGACAGAATTTCCTCATCCCGGCAGTCCGCCGGAATCCGCCGCGGAGAGAGCTGCCAGGGGTCCGCCGCGTCATCATAGAGAAGTTCTTCCTGCAGAGCATCCGGCTCGTACCCGTTGCTGATCACATACGTCTTATCCTTTGTCTTGATTCCCCTCCAGCCATAGGCCTTGTGGGTCAGCCCCCGCTTCGCAAAGGCCGCCACCATGTCGGCGCCTCCCGGGTACGAGCAGATAAACATATCCTCCGGCCCGTCCGCTTTTTCTTCCAGGATTCCCCGGGCATGGTCAAAGCCCTGGCAGGTCTCCGGGATGGGAAGGCCCATAAGCCCCAGAAGCGTGGGCATGTGGTCAATGCTTGCAAACAGGGAGTCGTTTACGCCCGGGGCAATTTTTCCCTTCCAGCGCATCACCAGCGGAATGTGGATGCTCTCCTCATACCACACATTCTTGCTCATCAGTCCCTGGGAGCCCATCATGTCCCCGTGGTCCGCGGACAGCACCACCAGGGTATTCTCCTCCAGGCCGTTCTCCTTTAAGTAGTCCAGGATCCGTCCGAAATTCTCGTCCACCCCGTTTACCGCCGCAAAATACTGGCGGGTCTTTGTCATAAGCGGATCCTTCCGGGTCTCCTCCGGCACATTGGGCCGGTAATGAATATCCAGATCCTTAAACCGGCTTTCATATTTCTCCGGCACCAGCTCATAGGGGAGGTGGGGCGGATTGTAGGACAAAAACAGGGCGAAGGGCTTATCCTGATCCTTTCTCTCCGCCATAAATTCCAGGGCCTTGTCCGTCTCAAACTCCACGGACCATTTTCCCGGGCGGATCTGCTCCTTGCTGTCCATCCAGTAGTGGGGGTTTAAATGGTCGTCGCAGGCCCCGTAGGACAGCCAGTAGTCAAAGCCCTGCCGTCTTTCCCCCGGCGGCGTGTAGGCGTCCCACTCCTGGGCCCCGGAGGGAGGATTGGGATAAAAGCCAAGCTCCGAGGCATCCAGATGCCACTTTCCGATGTAGCCCGTATTGTATCCATTTTCCTTTAATACCCGGCCGATGGATATCTCCTGCGGCCGGAGCATGACCTTTTCCTCCAGACCCGGCTTGCAGTTGGTCCACATGCCTAAGCTGAAGGGATATTTTCCCGTCAGAAGGGACGCTCTGTGGGGGGAGCAGAGCGGGTAAGTGCTGTACGCATGGCAAAAATCTACGCTTTCTTCTGCAAACCGGTCCATGTTGGGGGTGATGACCTGGTCCGCATGGTGGCAGCCCATGGCCTCATACCGCCACTGGTCCGCAAAAATATAAAGTAAATTTGGTTTCACTGCTGTTCTCCTTTCTCTGTACGGATGCCTGTATGCCCGCGGCGTCAGAACGCGCGTCCGCCGGACGCCAAAAAACCGCAGAGGGCCGAAACAAACTGCCTCGGCCCTCCTGACACCCGGGCGCTCGCTCCCAGGCTTTTACCAATATGGATTCCATTTTTTTAACCTGCGGGTCAACGCTTCCATATAGAAATAATCTCCCCAGGTATTGCACTCGTCCACGCCTCGGTCCGTGCATGTATTTTCCGCGGAGGAACGGGCGTAGGTGCCGTGAAGAAGGATCCCGTTGGATGTCTTCAAATCCCGATTGGCGCAGCGGTCCACCAGGGCCTTGAGCATCCGGTCAGCAGCCATGAGGTAAGGCGCTGCCTTCTCCGGCTCCATATACTCTGCCATCTCCAGGATACCGCAGACCGCTACGGCCGCCGCCGAGGAATCTCTCGGCTCGCTGCTTCCCGTGTCAAAATCAAAATCCCAGTAGGGAATCAGATCCTGGGGCAGGTGCTCCACAAAATAATCCGTTACCTTCCGGAAAAGCTCCGCATATTCCGGATTCTTTTCATACCGGAAGCTCAAAGCCGTGCCGTACACGCCCCAGGCCTGGCCTCTGGCCCAGGCGGAGCCGTCGCGGTTGCCCTGATGGGTCACACCCCGAAGCGGCGCTCCGGTCTGGGTGTCAAAAAAGTATGTATGGTACGTGGAGTTATCCGGCCGCACCAGGCACTTCATCGCGGTGCGGATGTGATTCTCCGCTTTTTCCCGGTAGGAAGGATCCCCCGTGGTCTCCGACGCCCAGAACAAAACAGGGAGGTTTAACAGGCAGTCGATGATCAGGCGATACTCCTTCGGCTCGCCGGGATTGCCCCAGGCCTGAAGGAAATTTCCCTTTTCCCGGTAGCGCTCCGCCAGGTGATCGGCGGCCAGGATGGCCGCCTTTTTCCCGGTCTCATCTCCGGTAAGCTTGTAGGCCGCTACGCAGGAGGGGCTGTAGAGAAATCCCATGTCGTGGTGATTTACGTCGATTTTCTTTTCAATCCGGTTCAAAAAGCTCTTTACCTGGATGCCTGCGGCCTCCTTAAACGCCGGATCGTTCGTGTGCTCATAGGCAAGCCACAGGGAACCGGTCCAGAAGCCCGTGGTCCACTCCACATTCTCCGTGGGCTCATAAAATCCGCCGAAGGAATTGGATGAGGGGAAATGGTCCGTGAAATCCGCAAGATCTGCTTTTGCCACAGCGCAGGCCGCATCCAGAGCCTGTCTGGCTTCCTCCTCGGAAAGTCCCGGATATTCTTTAATGGTGTCAAATGTCTGTGCCATACTTGTCCTTTCTCCGCCGTCCGAAATCGTTTTTTCCGGACGGCTTTTCTGTTTTAGCGGGAATGAATGTTCAAACACGCGCTAGCCCTTAATTCCGCTGGCAGCCACGCCCTCCACGAAGAACTTCTGGCAGCTTAAGAATACGATCACCACCGGGATCAGGGAGCAGACGGACGCCGCCATAATCCACGCGTAATCCGCGCCGTACTGGGAAATGAAGGTGCGGATTCCCAACTGAATGGTCTTTAACTCCGTGGTCTTTAAGTAAATGAGGGGACCCATAAAGTCGTTCCACACATTGGTGAAGGTGAAGATCACCAGGGTCGCCATAGCAGGCTTTCCTAAGGGGAACACAATTTTGGAGAAAATCCCGTACTCATTAAGTCCGTCGATCCTGGCCGCCTCGCAAAGCTCATTGGGAATACTGATGTAAAACTGCCGGATCAGGAACACGCCGAAGGCGGAGAATGCCTGCATCAGGATCAGTCCCAGATGGGTATCATTCAAACCGATCTTGGACACCAGGATGAACTGGGGCACCATGTACACCTGCCAGGGAATGGCGATGGTGGTTACATACATCAAGAAGATAATATCTCTTCCCGCAAACTTTGTTTTTGTAAAGCCGTATGCGGCAAAGCAGCTCGTAAACAGCTGAACCGTAGTTGTGATGATCGCCAGCTTTGCCGTATTTAAGAAGAAGGTCAAAAGAGGAATCTTCTTCCAGATAATCTTATAGTTATTCCACTGGATATTGTTCATATCCGGCAGCCACCGCATGGGAATAGAGAACACGTCCTTGTTCATTTTCAATGAGGAAATGATCATCCAGTAGAACGGAACCAGCATGAAGATGGACAGGGCGACCAGCAATATGGTAAGGACGATCTTTCTTGTTTTTTGATTCTGTTTCATATGACGTTCCTCCTTACATATCCTTCGACCACTTCTTCTCGCCGGAGAACTGAATTAAGGTTACAACCAGCACAACAGCGAAAAGGACGATGGCACCCGCGCTCGCCGGACCGAACTCCCAGCTCACAAAGGCCTTGTCGTAAATATAGTTAACCAGCGTCTTGGTGGCATTTCCGGGGCCGCCTCCCGTCATAACGTACACCATATCGAATACCTTGAAGCACTGGATAGTGAGCATAATCAGCACGAAGAAGGTGGTCGGCGTCAGCATGGGAACCGTGATGTAGCGCAGCTTTTCCCAGTTATTTGCGCCGTCGATGGATGCCGCCTCATAAAGTTCGCTGGAAATGCCCTGCAGGGCCGCCAGATATACGATCATGTAATAGCCCATGTATTTCCAGATCGTAACAATGGACACAGCCACCATAGCCCACTGGGTATCTACCACCCACCGGGGCGGGTTCTCGATGCCGATGAATTTTAAGAACTCATTGATCGGCCCGAAATCCGGCTGAAACAGCATGTTCCACACCGCGCCTACCGCCACTACGGAAGCTATGTAGGGGAAGAAGAAAGCCGCCCGGTAGAAAGAAATTCCCTTGATTTTAGAATTTAACAGCACGGCCAGGAGCAGCGAAAGAATCAAGGTCGGAAGCACCGTCATCAACGCATACACAATGGTGTGCTGGAGCGCTCCGGTAAACAGCTCATCTCCAAATATTTCCGTAAAGTTCGCCAGCCCGACAAACTCCATGGGAGCCTGGGAGCCGTCCCACTTCATAACGCTCAAAATAAAAGAAAAGATTACCGGGGCAAATACAAAGATGGAATATCCAATCAAGTTCGGCAGAATAAAAGAATAGCCGATCAGATTGGTACGCAGTTTCCGCTTCTGGGCGGAGGTCAGCCCCTGTTTTTTTTCATTCATATTCAGATCCTCCTCGTAAAGAAAAGAACGCCCCGTTTTGTGCTGCACTTATGAGGCGTTCTGTCTCCGGCGCGTGTTTGGAGAATGAATTCTCAAATACGCGCCGGTATATCATGTGAGTCGGGATAAGGTCCCGGATACCGGCCGCAGATTACCAGCCCTTGATCTCAGCAACCCGGCGGTTCAGCTCCGCAATACCTTCGTCAACTGTGTACTCGCCGATCATTACCATCTCATACACCTCATCCAGGGGTACACGAACCTCCTCAATCTGAGGATCCAGCGGACGGTCAAATACAAAGTTTACGTACTTAAGAGCTTCCTTGCTGCTGTCTCCCTCGGGGAAGTATTCAGCAGAGGCAATGGTATTTAAGGAATCCTCGGTCTGGATACCGGAGAATACACCATTCTGTGCCAGAATCTCGGCAGCTTCCTCGGAAGTCGCGAACTTCACGAAATCCCATGCCAAATCCTGAGCATCCGTATAAGCGCTGATCGCAATCGGGGTAATGGCACCTACCGTATAGCCTGCCTCCACATCGTCCGGATGCGGGATCGTAGCAATACCCCAGTTGAAGTCACACTCGCCGTCCTGCAGTGCCTGCATCATGGTTGCGATGAAGTAGGTTCCCATGGGCATCATCGCGCACTGCTGATTTTTAAATACGGAAGAGTAGTGGATGTTCGCAGTCTTTAAGGTTGCATAATCCTGGATGTAGCCGTTGTCCTGAAGCCAGAGGGCCTGCTCATAGTAGGGTCTTAAGAACTCATAATCCTGCTCAACTACGGTGTGCTTGCCGTCCTGCACAGCCCATGCGGATACCATGGCCTCCCAGGTGTGATGGTGGCTTCCGTAAACCTTGGCGCTCCCCTCGCCGGAGGTCATCTTGGCCGCCAGCTCGCGATACTCCTCCCAAGTCATATCGTTGGAAGGATACTCAACGCCGGCCGCATCAAAGATATCTTTGTTGTAGAACAGCACATACCAGTCGGAACGATAGGGCAGCGCATACGTTGCATCCTTGTACTGAAGCTGCTCTGCCGCGCCGTTGTACTTGCTCAGATCATAGCTGTCTTTCGCGATTAAGTCATCCAGGGCAAGCAGCTGATTCTTGTCCGCCATCTGAAGCATGGATCCCATATCCTTCACCCAGATAACATCGGGATCCGGCTGTGCCGCGGAAAGGCTGATTCCCAGAGAGTTATTGTACTCGTCCGCATTGGTGTCGATGATGTTGATGGTTACTCCCGGGTTCTTCGCCGTATAGGCATCGATCACCGCCTGGAACTGCGGTGTGGTGCTATTGTCCCAGGTAGTCACAGACAGCTCGCCGGTCAGCCCGCCTTCTCCGGTCTCGCCGGAACCGCCCTGGGCCGCCTCGCCCTGGGCCTGTGTCTCGCCGCTGCCTGCCGCTGCCGCAGTGGTCTCGGAAGAGGAGCCGCCGCCGCAGGCCGTGAGGGACGCTGCCATAACCGCGGCCAGTGCCGCCGCCGTTGCTTTCTTTAATTTCATTGCTATTACCTCCCTTGTTTCGTTGTAAGCTTATTGTATCAGAATCTTTTTACACACTACATGAAAGATTTTTATATTTCTTTTACTTTTTGTTCCTGCCCGGCAGATTATTAAAAAAGATTTTATCTTATTTTTAATTTTTTATATTTTTTTAATATCCCTTCTTTCCTTTATTGTTTTTCTCCCATTAATTCGATAAAATAGTATGGCGGGCAAAATACACCATGCCTGCCGGTCAAAGGAGTTATTTATGGAAAAGCCCAAAAAAACATTTCAATTTCAGCTGATCCTGTACAATCTGCTTATTATCTTCTGCATTGCCTGTGCGGTCAGCTATTACAATTACCGTTCCTATAAAAAGGATATCCTGGAGGCCGAAATCCAGAGCAGCCAGAATCGGGTGGCCAGCCTGTCTCTGCGCACCCAGGCAGCCTACGATGAAATGATGAATATTCTCCTGACCTGCGCGGAGCGAAAGACGCTCTTTGCCTCCTCCACCTTCTTGGGAGAAAACTATACAAATACTGCTTCCTCCGTCTACGCGGCGGACGCGCTCCGGGATTTGTGCGCCATTTCCAGCTATAATAAGGACATCTATAAGCTCACCTGGTATAATGAAGGGTTTCTGCTCCAGGCCGGCGCCTCAAACGGCTCGCAATGCGACCCCGCCTATATCATGGAGGCTCCCTTCTTTTCCGACCTGATCGGGCAGACCTCCGGGCGCAATACCCTTCTCCTGGCAGATAATCCCTTCCCCGAAGGGAAGCGCACGGTGCCCAAGATCATGCCTCTTCTGCGGCCTTTAAGCTATGGCGGCAGGGCAAATTCAGACAGTTCCTGGGTATTTCTGGCTGTCTCCCCGGACATGTTCCGAACGGCCCTCCAGTCCATGCCCGCCGGCAGCATCGCCTATGCCGTCACCGCCCAGGGGGATATCGCGGCCTCCCTGAACGGAGACGGGCTGGATCCCTCCGCGCTCATCGCAAATCTGCTCGCGCGCCAGGAGCTTTCGGGCAGCCTGTCCACGGTTTTAGACGGGGAGGACTGTGTGGTGACCTATGAGAAGCAGCTGGACAGCGGCATACTGCTTTTTGAAGTGCTGCCCCTCTCCGCCCTTCCCTTTGACTCCGATGTGTTTGCAAGTACCGTACTGATTGTGTTTTTCTTCTGCATTCTCATCGGCGTCTCCCTGTCCTTCCTTTTCTCCATCCGGCTGGGGGCTCCCATCAAGCGCCTGACCCGGCGGCTTTCCCTGATTGCCCAGGGTGATTTTTCCGGCGATCCCTCCATTGAGACCAATGATGAAGTCGGAGCCATCGGCCGGCAGATCAACCAAATGTCCGGGCAGATTGACTCTCTGATGAAGAGCAGGATTCAGGATGAAAAAGAAAAGAAAGATCTGGAGATCAAAATGCTCCAGGCACAGATCAACCCCCATTTTCTGTACAATACACTGGATTCCATTAAGTGGATCGCCACTGTGCAGAAAAACACCGGCATTGTCCAGGTGGTAACCGCCCTCTCTTCTCTTCTCAAAAATATGGCTAAGGGATTTAATGAGAAGGTCACTCTGCGCCAGGAGCTGGATTTTCTTGAAAACTATATTGTTATAGAAAAAATCCGCTACATTGAACTCTTCGACGTGGAAACCCAGGTGGACGACGACGCGCTCTACCAAGCGAAAATCATAAAGCTTACCCTTCAGCCCATTGTGGAAAACTCCATTTTCAGCGGAATTGAACCCAGCGGACGCTTTGGGCTCATCCGCATCCATGCATGGCAGGAGGAGACAAGCCTGTGCGTCTCTGTGGAAGACAACGGAATTGGGATTGAACCGGAAAATATAGAGAAGCTTTTGACCGATACCTCTAAAATTACCAAGAGTACCATGAGCGGCATCGGCCTGCCCAATGTAGACCGAAGGCTGAAGCTGGTATACGGTGAGGAATACGGCCTCTCCATTGAGAGTGAGCCCGGCCAGTATACCCGGGTGACTATACGCCTTCCTTTGGAAGTCTGATGACAGGAGGAATTATGTACCGAATCATTTTAGTTGACGATGAACCGCTGATTTTAGCCGGCATTGCTTCCCTGATCTCCTGGGAGGATCATGACTGTACCATTGTAGGAAAGGCAACCAACGGCCCTTCCGCCTATGAGATGATCATGTCGCAGAAGCCGGACATTGTGATCACGGATATACGCATGCCCATAATGGACGGCCTTGCCCTTATGGAAAAATGCCAGGCCGCGGGATTTCGCTGCCCTTTTATCGTCCTTACCAACCTGGAGGAGTTTTCTCTTGCCAGAAAAGCCCTCTCTCTGGGCGCCTGCGAGTATCTGGTCAAGCTGAACCTGACGCCGGAGGAGCTTATAAAATCCCTTGACCGCGCCAAGGAATCCTGTCTGATGTGGGAGCGGACAAAAATCAGCCGGGAAATGCCCGCATCCCTGCCGGAACTTTTGGGACAATATATCAACCGCCGGGTGGCCCTTGGCAAACAGGATGCGCCCCTTCCGGAAGGCCTGCGTCCTCTTATTCCCCAGCTCTATCTCCTGGTCTTTACGGTTCGCCATGCCAGCATTCCCTTTCTTCCGGATAAGCAGACCGTAGATATCAAACAGCTGACGCCGCACATTATCGACATACTGGGCGGATTATCCTCCCGATTTTTCCATGCGTCAGCAATTCTCCCTCCCCCCGTCTTTTCGCACCCCAATGGGTTTTTAATGGCGGCGGCCATACGGCCCGGAGAAACCGGACAGATTGTGTCCACCTTCTGTTCCAAAGCGCTGAACGCATTAAAGACGTATTTTGAACTCACGGCTGCTTTCGGCATCAGCAGTCCGGCCGGGGACGAGAGCAGGCTGGAGACCTGTTTTAAAGAAGCCCAGACCGCTCTGGAAGCTTACTACTATGATTCCGCGGATCCGGTCGTCTTTTATACGGGTCAAACCTTCCATCAGAGCCAGGCCAGGGATTTTAACATCAACTTTTTAAAAAAGGATCTGTCTGCCTCCATTCAGCAGAACGACAGCGAAAAGCTGGGAGAAATTTTCCGCCAGATTATTGATCTGTTTACCCAGTGCAGGCCCGGCAGGGCGGCGGCAGCCAGCGCATGCATCAATATATATTCTTACCTGTCCTCATTTTTTGAACAGGCAACGGATGAAAGCCAGGACATTTTTCCCTATACCATCAATATCGCCGGATACATTACCCAGTTTACCTCCCTGGCCGATATTCTTGCCTGGCTCGGCAGCCTGCGCGGCCAGCTCTGTCAGCTTCTGGATGACCGGAAAAATCATGTTTCGGATACGCTGGCCCAGAAAGCCCAGCAGTACGTACAGGAACACTATCAGGAAAAACTTTCCCTGACGGAGATTGCGGAGTATTTAAACATTAGTACGGGGTATCTGAGCATTGTGTTTAAACGGTTTACGGGAACCACCCTCTCCGACTATATTGCCTGGGTGAAGATTGAGCACGCCAAGGAACTGATTGATTCGCATCAGTACCTGATGTATGAGATCTCCGATATGCTGGGATTTGAAAACCCTTACTATTTCAGCCGGGTGTTCAAGAAGGTGACGGGAATTTCCCCTCGAAATTACGAAAAACGGACATAAAAAGGGGGCTGCCGCAGCCAATTTTTTCGCGCGGCAGCCTCTCTCTTTTTTCGTCGTCCGGAACCGTTGCAATTATCGTCCCGGCTCACCGTCCGCTCTCCCGGCCCCACACCTCAATCTGCGTCAGCGCAGGGAAGGGGGACGGGTCATCCGCTTTGATCAGGTTTTTAAGCTTCAGCCAGGTAATCTTCTCTCTTTTTATGGAGAAGGGATGGGGCTCGCTGCTCTTTTCCATGGAAACCTGCTCCACGGAGCCGTCAGAGAATTCAATGTCCGCCCGAATCCACCAGTTGTCATGGGGGAAGTCCGCCCGGGTATGAAGCACAATTTCTTTAATATCCACAGGCCGCCCAAACTCCAGCGTAAACTCTGCGTCATCCCTGCGGTTGATTCCCCAGGACTCATAGGGCCATGCCCCGTGGGATGCATTGGCCGTCACCCCGTCAATGGCGTTTCTCGCGGCAAATACCGCTTCCCCCCGTGTCTCCACATTGGCCCAGGCATGGGGGAAGCACCCTCTGTCCCCGTGCTGATCCATGGGGTTTAGCGCCAGATTCCTGCATCCCTCCCATTCTTCCGGGCGGGCTTTGCGGATGTAAAGATAATGGATGTCCCCCGCAAACGCCTTGGGATTGTAGGATGTCTTTTTCTCCTCAAAGGGAATCTCAAATTCCAGCTCCTTGGCAGTCAGATACACAAGGGATTCCCCCAGCACATCGTCCGCCTGGATCACATAAAAACATCCGGTCTCCTCCGCCTGAAAGCGAATTCTGTCCCCCGGCTCATACGCCCCTTTCCAGACTAAAACCGCCCGATTTTCTCCCTGGGCCGAAGCCTTGGAAGCTCCGTCGTTTCCTACGATCTCTGCAACCATTTTTTCTCCTCTCCATTTAAGCCAGCAAAGGCATAATATATGTCGTCCACAGATAGGACGCCGGCATGGCAAAAATCATGGCCGGAATCATGTCCGCTGTGGGAAACATCTTTAATTTGATCATGCGGAACCCCGTGGCCAGCATCAGAAGGCCGCCGCAGGCCTTAAAATCATTCACCATGGCCGGGGTTGTCAGCGGATAAATCAGAACCGCTCCCAAAAACAGGAGCAGGAAAATCAGAAACTGCGGCACGGCCACCAGCGCCACCACCATTCCCAGATGACAGGCGAACACGGCCGCCGTAAAGAGATCCAGGATGGACTTGGAAATCAAAATCGTGTGATCCCCGCTCATCCCCGAGACCATGGAGCCGTAAATCCCTGTCCCGCTGGCACAGAACAGCACAATAATCGTCACCAGCATGCTGACCGACTCCTCCTCGGGTAAACCGGAGGTTTCATTCTTTATCACCTTGGAAATCGCCCGCTGCATACAGACGCCGCCCCGGTTAATCGCTGCACCCAGATGGATGGACACCCCCACGGCTGTCCCCAAAATCACGGCAAAGATAACCGCCGGCATATTTTCCATCAAAATAATAGAACTGATTCCCATCCCCATGGAGCACAGGCCAAAAACCAGTTCCAGACTTCCCTTTAACTCTTCCTTTAACTTGTGGCCAGCCATGGCCCCCAGAACGCCTCCCAGCGCAATCGACAGGGAGTTCACAATAATCCCTACGGGCATTCCTTTCTTCACCTCTTGCGTATTTTCTGTCTATGTCCGGCCGGACACTCACTATTTAAGGATACCACATACTCCTGGGGCGCGCAAGTGTTTGGCCGCAAGTGTTTCTGAGCAGTGTTTCCGATCCCCTCCCTTTGACCGCTCTCTGAAAACATGATATACTTGTAAAATCGTAATGCTTCAGCACATCCGACGTAAAAGCAGGAGGAATCTTATGGAATATACCTTGTATCAGTTCGCGTGGCTATTTTTATTTTATTCACTGGGAGGATGGCTCGTCCTCACCGTTTCCTCCCTGATCACCCGGCGGGAATTTACCAATACGGGCTTCTTAAATCTTCCCCTGTGCCCCATATACGGCCTGGACGCCGTGGTTTTCACCATCTTTCTCTCAGAGCTGGCAGAGCGGCCCCTATGGCTCTTTGTGGGCGGCACGATTCTGTCCGCCTTTTTTACCTTCCTGACCGGTTTCATGCTGGAGCATCTGGTTCACAAAAAATGGTGGGATTTTTCCCGTTCCCGCCTCTCCTTCGAGGGATATGTGCGCCTTCCCTCCGCCGCTGTAAGCGGTCTGGCCGCCGTCCTCGTCCTGCGCTGGGGAAATCCGCTTCTGCTGCGTCTCATCCGCCTGATTCCCGGGAAGCTCGGAACCGTCATTCTCATCGTTCTGACCGTTCTCCTGGCAGTGGACTTTCTAAGCTCCTTTGCCTCTGTCTGGCAGCTTAGACGGCGTTTTTTAAATCCCACGCTTCCCTCTCCCGGGGCTATCCGCCGCCGAATCCAGAAGAGGGTGCTCCGCGCCTATCCCAATCTGGCGGCCGAGATTCCGATTCTGTCCGGAGTGCGCGAAAAAAGCCCCGGCGAAAAGGTATTTGCCCAGGGCTGCTGCTTTTATAAGCTGGCCGGCCTTTTCTTCCTGGGCTCCTTTCTCGGGGACCTGACGGAAACCATATTCTGTTATGCCACCACAGGGGTGCTCATGAGCCGCAGCAGCGTGGTCTACGGCCCGTTCAGCATTGTCTGGGGTTTTGGCTGCACCCTTTTTACCGCCCTGCTCTACAAATACAAAGACAAGAGTGACCGGTATATCTTCTTTGCCGGAACCGTTCTTGGCGGCGCCTATGAGTACATATGCAGCGTACTCTCGGAGCTCGTGTTCGGGACCATATTCTGGGATTACAGCGCAATCCCCTTCAACCTCGGCGGCCGCATCAACCTGCTCTACTGCTTTTTCTGGGGAATTGCCGCCGTCGTGTGGCTGAAAGCGCTTTATCCCCGGCTTTCCGGCCTTATCGAGAGCCTTCCCCTTGCGCTGGGGCCCTGGCTGATGCGGATTCTGATTGTATGTATGGCATTTAACCTCCTCATCTCCGCCATGGCCCTGTCCCGCTACTCCGCCCGGCACCAGGAGAGCGCCGAGCCCTCAAACCGCATGGAGCAGATTTTGGACGAGCGCTTCCCGGACGAGCGGATCGAGCGGATTTATCCGAACGCAAAGCTGGTGAGCTGACGCCCGAGACGGACGCGCAGCGCCAATACCGAAAAACTATTCCGACCGTTCAGCCGGCGGCTTCCTGCCCGCCGGCCTTTTCGCCGGCTTTTTCGCCGGCCTTGTAGATATAGGCCGCCATCACGACGGTAGCCGGAACGCTCAGCACAATCCCGAAGCTTCCGGAAAGCCCCTGCATCACGGAGATGCCGATATTGTTGGAGTTAATCATCTGGAGAAACGGCAGGTCGTAGGCATAATTCAGCACCAGCATGGACAGGCTGCTCCCCGCAAAGGCCAAAATCAATGTGTTGGAGTCCGTGCCCATCATATCCCGGCCCACGCGCATCCCCGCCTTCATCAGTTCCATGCGGGTAATCTGGGGGCGCTGGTCGCAGAGCTCCTGCATGGCGCTGGAAATGGACATCGCCACATCCATCACGGCCCCCAAAGCGCTTATGAGAAGGCCGGAGAAGAGCAGGCCGCCCACCTGGATGCCGTTTGTCTGATTTAATACCATCAGGCTCTCAATATCCGACACATTCCAGCCCGTGACGCCGGTGAGATTGGAAAATATGGTAGCGGTAATCCCGGCAATGATCACCCCGGCAATGGTTCCCGCTGTGGCGCACACCGTCTTTTTCGTAGCCCCTCCGATAAAATACATGGTCACCAGGGTAGTCACGGCGCAGATGAAGACCGACACCCAGAAGGGAGAATATCCCCGGTAGACCAGCGGCAGGTACACGAAAATAATCGCCGCAAAGGTAAAAATCAGTCCCAGGGCGCTCCGCACTCCCTGCATGCCTCCCACCAGGCACAGGGCCGCTATATAGAGCACTGCAAAGCCGATGACCACCGCTGTCCGGTCCACGGAATAAACGCTGGTAACCACCACATCCCCGGCCACGCTCTGCATCACAATAACCTTTAATCCCGGCGTGCAGGCCGCGCCGAACAGGAAGCCGGAGCTGCTGGTGGTCACCAGATCCTCTCCCTCCCGTTCCCCGCTGGTCATATGAACCACCACGGTCTGCTGCCCCACCCGGGTGCCGTCCGCCTGAAGATTGTCCTGGAGAATTTCTGTCACGATCCCTGTCTCAAATGTCTGCCCCGTCCGGTTTACCAGCTGTGTCTTTGTGATATCATTTAACCGGATAACCCAGGCGATGACCGCGGCCACAATGACCGCGGTCACAAGATACCGAAAAATTTTCTGTCTGTTTATTCCCAACATATCGGTTTCTATTTCCCGCTTTCCTCTATTTTTCATGAAAACATGGCCGCATCCCGAAGGATACAGCCATGTCCGGATCCGGCGCGGATTTAAAATCCGCTTTCTGCCGGATATACGCTTCAGCCAATTATCTGGTCGTGGTCTTGTGGATGGTAAAGGTGTTGTCAATCACCTGTACATCGCCTGCATCCGTGATCTGATAGGTGGTGATGCTGAAATCATCCGCATCCATATCGATGATGGAGTAGCTGGGCAGCCAGTTCTGGCTCCTGTTGGCCACATAGTCCTGCTGGCTGGGAATCAGCTCATAATACTTGGAACCGGAAGCGGAGTTTGCCGTCATATAGAGGGTTCCCACCGGGTCAGTCACATACATGCCGCCCGCATTCTCAATCGTATAGCAGCTGTTGTCCGCTGTGAACCGGTTCAGAGCTTCCTGGCCGGCCGCGTCCGTATCCTCCGGATACAGGCCGATCTTCTCTCCCGTAACGGTATTATATGCATTGTCCCAATCGTAGTCGTCGCCCTCCTCGTTGAGGCGGAACTCATAGCTGCCATGGGTCTGCCCATCTCCGTAGAGAAGCTTGGAACGGCTGTAGGTGTGGTCATGTCCCTGAAGCACCACATCAATATCATACCGGTCAAATACAGGCGTGAGCTGGGTTCTTAAGATCATGCCGTCCGTGTCGGAGTGATCCAGGCCGGAACCGTAGATGTCCTGGTGAATGGTCACTACTCTCCACTGCACATCGGGATACATATTGACTGCCTGCTGAATCGCCAGCTCATGCTCCGCCACATTGTAATTGTTGGTATTCAGAACAATGAAGAGGCCCGGGCCGTATGTATAGAAGTAGTCGCCGCCCGCCTGGGTCATTCCCAGCCCTGTGGGATACGGGTTATTGAAATGGTAGGAATAATCCGGATTCAGGGAGTCATGGTTTCCGATGGTTGTGGCAACCGGCAGGCTCTTTAACGCGCTGGCGGAAAGATATCCCGCGTATTCCTCCTCCTTGGCATCCCCGGTCTTATTTACCTGGTCTCCGGCGGAGATTGCAAAGTTGATATTGTGATTCTGGGAAACCGCGATGTCCAGCGTTCTGTCCCAGGCATAGCTGTCGTTCCTGGCCGCTGTGTTGGCTGCTCCGCTCTCGTCGGACAGCATGGTCTCGCCCTGGGGCTGACCCTTGGACGCGCCGATCTGCGGGTCACCGAAATAGAGGATCTTTACATTTTCAAAGCTTCCGGTGCGGTACTCCTCCGCCGGGGCCGCCACGCCGTTCTTGCAGACCGCGTAGTAGTAGGTGGTATTCTCCTGCAGGCCGGTCACGGTGACGTAGTTATAATAATACGTCTCACCGTTTGTAAGGCTGGGGTCCACAGGGCCGGAATGGCCGTTAAATATCTGCATATTCTCCCCATCTGTCCCGAAATACACCATGGGCGTAGGATTGGTTCCCTTGCTGTACCACGCAAAATTCAGCTCGGTTTCCGCACATCCCGGTGTCAGGGAAACCTGGGTAAAATCTGCCGCCATCTCGTCCCAGCCCTGTACCCAGTCGCTCCACTCTCCGGTTCCTCTGACAACACTGGAGTCATTGTAGTGGGTAGTTGCCGCCCATGCCTGTCCTGCCCCCATCACCAGGGCGCCTGCCAGGACAAAGGATATTACTTTCTTCTTTTTCATAACTGCTTATCCCTCTTTCCTAGAATAAAACGGCGGTTCGGGCAATCTTCCGTCCGTTATCGCTCTGAACAGCTGTCCAAAACTGCCGCTGTTATTTTTAGTATAGACAGATAATGTAAAATTTTCCATCGGGGTTTTGTATGGTTTGTGTCAAATTCGAGGCAATGGATCTCCATTTTCTCCCCCAGCTCCCATCTCCGCCTCCAAAAACCGGATTCCTGTCTTTGTGCGAAATACATTTTCCCGGACCGCCTTCCAGCTCTTCCCGTACTTTTCCGACTCTGCCGCGTTCACCAGATAATCCGCCTCCAGTAGGATCTGGTAATCCATACCGTCAACTCCACTGTAGGTGTGATGATGGGTCACCAGAAAAATGATCCGCTCCTTCCTTTCTCCGGCAAGCGCAAATTCCCGAAGGAACTCCTCAAGCAGCGCCTCGCTCTCCTCCTCCTGGTGTTTTCCGTGGGTATTTCCGTACTTTTCCCTGCACAGCGGGCATGCAATATCGTGGACAATGGCCGCAATCTCCAGCGTGTCCCTCGCGGATGCATCCAGCCCTTCCAGCCCCCCGATTGTGTGGGCAAAGGCATACACCTTTAAAAAATGGCTGATATCCTCTGCATTTCCCCGGTAAAAATCAATCATTTTGGCAATTATGGTTTCTTTCAGCATACTTTTCTCCTCAAATAAAAGCCCGCCCTCGGTGCGCCGCAAAGCGGAGCGTGCAGATGGCGGGAATGAATTTTCAAACACGCTCTAATACTCCACCCCCGCCCGCGCCCCAATTCCCTTCTCATACGGGTGCCGCACCGCCTCCATACGGGTCACATAGTCCCCTCGAGCCAACAGCTCTTCCGACGGGCTGCGCCCTGTGAGCACCACCTCAAGGCCCTCGGGCTTCTCATCCAGAAGCTTTAAAAGGCGTTCTTCCCGAATCATTCCCGCACTGCAGGCTCCCAGGGCCTCGTCCAGCACCAGAAGATCCGCGCCTTTCTCCCGGCTCTTATTACCATTCTTCTCCGCGCCCTCCCCGGCGCGCTCTCCCCCGGGCATCCCCCCGGCCAGCTCCCAGGCCTCTTCCAGAAGCGCTTCGTAATACGCCCCCGCCTCCTGCCGCTCCTTCTCGGTCATATTCCAGGTAAATCCAAAGGATTTCCTGCAGGGGATCAGCGTGATTCCCGGAACCCTCTCGAGAACCCCCACCTCCCCGGAATCGTCATTTTTTAAAAAGCGGGCGATCACCACCCGCTTTCCCCGGCCCGCGGCCCTGACAGCCAGCCCGATGGCCGCCGTGGTCTTTCCCTTGCCGTCGCCGCAGTATATGTGTATCAGTCCCTTCATTCCATTGCCTCCTGTACAAATCGGGATACGGTCTGCTTCTTGTGGCAGCGCTCCTTCGCGTAAAAAATGTGGAGCCGCTCCTTTGCCCTGGTCATGGCCACGTAGAACATCCGCCGCTCTTCCTCCATCTCCGCGTCCAGCACTGCCTTTCGGTGGGGCGTCGTTCCCTCATTGGCATCCAGGATGTACACCACCTGAAATTCCAGCCCCTTGCTGCTGTGCATGGTCATCAGGTTCACCCCCTGTGCCTGCTCTTCCTGCCGCTCCCTCTGCTTTAAAAGCTGCTCCTTATAGGCATCCATATGGGCAAACCAGGCCTCGCAGTCCCCAAAGTCCGCCCCGCTCTCCTGGAGAGCGTCCAGCACCTGGAATAAATCCTCTTCGGAAATCTGCCGCTGCCTGGCGTACTCCCGCAGATACTCATCATAGCCCACAGCCTTGCGGATGTAGTTCACCGCTGCGGCCGGAGCCATCTGCTTCATCACGGAAAGGTCGTACTGGAGCTGTTCAATGCGGTCCAGCATCCAGGCCTTATCCTGGTAAAATGCCTTCACCCGCTCCCAATCCACCCGCTCGCTCTCCAATGCCTCCCTGCTTATGTAGCGCACCGGCCGGTTGATAATCCCCAGGATATTTGCCCGGGATACATCCCCTCTGGCCGCCCGGATATAGGCGAGAATATTTTTGGAAATCCAGTGCTCATAGAGGTTGGGCAGGCTGTCCCGCATGCAGAAGGGAATGTTGTATTCCATGAGCTTGGAGATGAGAAGCCTGGGCCCTGCATTGGTCCGGTAAATCACCGCCATATCCTTGTACGCCACCCCCATGGAGGCGTAGTCCGCCAGCTCCCTCGCAATGGTGAGATTTTCCTCGCCGGCCTCCCCAAAGGCCCGCACATCCACCGCCCGCCCCGGCCCCCGGGCCGCCCGTATCTCCTTTGGAAACCGGGTCTTATTGTGGGCAATCAGCCGGCTGGCCGCCTCCACAATGGGCGCTCTCGACCGGTAATTGGTGCCCAGAAGGATCCGCGCCGCCCCCGGATAGTCCTTCTCAAAGCCCAGCATGAGCTCCGGCTTTGCCCCGCGAAACCGGTAAATGGACTGGTCGTCATCCCCCACGATAAAGAGATTGTTCTCCGGCAGGGCCAGCATTTTCACAATCTCATACTGGAGCCGGTTGATGTCCTGGAATTCGTCCACCAGGATATACTTATATTTTCCCTGCCATGCCGCCAGAATATCCTTCCTCTGTGTAAAAAGCGCATGGCACATCACCAGCATATCGTCAAAATCCAGGAGATGCCTCCTGCGAAGCTCCCTCTCATACCCCTTGTAGAGCTTCTTAAAAATATCCTGGGAACAGCTCTTTGCATAGTAATGGTCCAGGCTCATTCCCTCCCCCTTCACCATGCTGATTTCGCTTAACACCGAGCGGACAAGCTCCCCCTGATCCTCGCTCTCTATGGGCAGGTCATCCAGCATTTCCCGGATAAACTGGCCTCTCTGCTCTTCCCGCACGATATCCGATGCCTGATACCGGTAGGCCAGCTTGAGAATAAGAAAAAAGACGGAATGGAAGGTGCCGAAGGACACCCGCATTCCGCCCTGAGGAACCATGCGCTCATACCGCTCCCGCATCTCCCTGGCCGCGGCCCTGGTAAATGTGATCACCAGGATGCCGGAGGGATCCACCCCCGCCTTCTCCGTCAGATAGCGGATCCGGTTGGTGATGACCGTAGTCTTGCCGGAGCCGGGCCCGGCAAGCACAATGGCCGGGCCCTCCTTATGCCGGATTGCCTGCTTTTGTCCCTCATCAAATGCCATAGGCGCTCCGAATCTTCTCTATCCCTTTGCGGATCCGCGCCAGGGACTCTTCCTTCCCCAGCACCTCCATAATCTCTGTGGCGCCCGCCGGGGTCATCTGCTTTCCTGACACTGCGGTGCGGATGGGCCACATCACAAAGCCCGTCTTCACCCCTGTGTCGCTCACATACTGGGACAGGCGCGCGTAAAGGGCATCGTTGGAGAAATCATCCTGGGCCTCCAGAATGGGCAGCACATCCTCCAAAACCTTCAGGGACTTCTCCCCGTCGGTCTTCATCTTCTTGTGCGTGTACATGGACACATCATACTCCGGAAGCTCTTCAAAGAAATCAATATGCCCTGCGATATCCGGGAACACCTCGATACGGGTCTTCACCATGGCCGCAATCTTTTTGAGATCCAGATCCTTCTTGATCACCGCCCGGATGTAGGGCTCTGCCTTGGCGTAAAATGCGTCAAAGTCCATGGCCTTCATATACTCCCCGTTCATCCAGCGCAGCTTCGTCATGTCAAACACTGCCGGGGACTTGCTCATGCGGCGGTAGTCAAACTCCTTCACCATCTCTTCCAGGGAGAAAATCTCCCGGTTCCCCTCCGGGGACCAGCCCAAGAGGGCCACGTAATTTACCACTGCCGGCGCCAGAAAGCCCTGGTCGATCAGATCCTCAAAGGAGGAATGGCCGCTCCGCTTGCTGAGCTTGTGATGTTCCTCGTCCGTAATCAGAGGACAGTGAACGTATACCGGCACCTCCCAGCCAAAGGCCTCGTAGAGGCGGTTGTACTTGGGGGATGAGGAAAGATATTCATTTCCCCGAACCACATGGGTGATGCCCATCAGATGGTCGTCCACCACATTGGCAAAATTGTAGGTGGGATAGCCGTCGGACTTGATGAGCACCATATCATCCAGCTCCGCATTGTCCACGGAAATATCCCCGTAAATCTCATCGTGGAAGGTGGTTGTCCCGGTGGTGGGATTGTTCTGGCGGATGACAAAGGGCATTCCCGCCGCCAGATTGGCTTCCACTTCTTCCTTTGACAGGTGCAGGCAGTGCTTGTCGTAAGCCATGATTTCCTCGCCGTTCACTGTCTTTTTTAAGGAGTTTAAGCGCTCCTGGGTGCAGAAGCAGTAATACGCTTCCCCCTTCTCCACCAGCTTCTTGGCGTACTCCATGTAGATACCGGAAGCCTGACGCTCGCTCTGGACATAGGGCCCGCAGCCCCCGTCCTTGTCCGGCCCCTCATCGTGCACCAGCCCGGTATCCTCCAGGGTCTTATAGATGATCTCCACAGCCCCTTCCACATACCGCTCCTGGTCCGTATCCTCAATCCGAAGGAGGAAATCCCCTCCCTCATGCTTTGCAATCAGATAAGCATACAGCGCCGTCCGCAGATTTCCCACGTGCATCCGGCCCGTAGGGCTTGGCGCATACCTTGTTCTCACTCTGGTCATAGTGTGTGATTCTCCTGTACATATTTTTGCGGCAGTCCCGGACTGCCATTTCAACCATTATATAGCGAAGCATGGGAAAATACAAGAAATTCTTTCGATTAGAAAAATCAAGCTTCTATTTCAGCAAATTCATTCGTTCTCCCTATAATACTCACGCTAAAAAGCTGTACTATTGTTGTATCGGATTCGATGAGAATTTCCCCGCGCTTTCCACTATGTGCTTCTATAAACTTTGCACTTTGTACGAACATACCCCCGAACCACAGCAAGGATCTGTTGCCGTGTCTAATTTGATACAACATAACGGAGCGGAATTTCTACGCCGTAACGATGCACCCGAACAGGTGCATTTTGCACACTCCTCATAACGATGCCGTATGCACCGTTACGAAATAATGATTTTCGTTTTAAGCCTCTTCTTTGAACTCCTTCTCAAAATTCCATGCTTCAAATACATTCACATAATTGGAATGTATTTGTTTCCTCTGTTTTTCCCAATCATATCGCTGATTACAACACTTATCAATATCTTTCAGATACTCGTCTACTTCCTTCAAAGCATCTGAAACTCTACGAAACTGGATAGACAATACTTTTTGAAGTGGTTTATCTGCAGAAGTGACCATTCTGTTTGAAACATTCTGTTGCAAATAATCGATTTTTACTTTATCACCAATGGCCTGCTGCAGAATCTCCTGCTTCTGGGCAAGGGGTATGAAGTTGGACGGGTTCAGCTTCCGGAGGCTATTCATATCCCGAAGCTGGCTCTGGGTCTTCTTTATGGCATTGTTGACGTCAGACAGCGACTTTTCCGGCCCACTGGTATCGCCGCCGATCTCCACTGTAATGCCCTTGATCCGGCTTGCCATGTGTCACCACTTCCTGAAAAATAAAAAAACCTGGATCATTCCAAGCAGTAAATCATATTTTGTAATATCAATGATTGCTATCAGCACACAATAGTGTTATAATTAGATCAGATAGAACACAGAAAGGAGAGGTTCCTATGGCTCTGACAACTTTAACCGCAAGGGTAGACCAGAAAGATAAAGCCGACTTCGATAAGTTCTGCTCCAATGTCGGATTAAATACGTCCACCGCGATCAATCTTTTTGTGAAAGCAGTTTTACGCGAAAAGCGTATCCCATTTGAAATCGCCCAGGCTCCCGATCCGTTTTTTTCCGAGGCAAACATGGCCTATGTAAAAAAATCCGTCCAGGAGCTGCGCCAGGGCAAGGGCACCGCACACGAACTGATCGAGGTGGAAGATGAGTGAAAAAATCTGGTCTGACGATGCCTGGGAAGATTACCTTTACTGGCAGACCCAGGACAAGAAGACAGTCAAACGCATTAACCAGCTCATAAAGGATATTGAGCGCAACGGCTGCATGGAGGGGATCGGAAAACCCGACCCCCTAACCGGCGACCTGCAGGGAGAGTACAGCCGCAGGATCAACGACAAAGACCGTCTGGTCTACCATATGGAAAACGGCCGTATCTATATTGCGCATTGCAGAGGCCACTATAGCGATAAGTAAGCCGCCATATCCCGCTCCATGAGGGCGGGATATTTATGTCTTTATCAAATCCTCCGGCGTATCTGGAAGCGAAGGGCCGCTGGTATATGTCCCCACAAAACAGGCGGCATCCCATATCGGTTTTTCAAAGCCAGTGTTGGCAGTATTCTTTTCAGCCATCCTTTTATTCTCCTTTTCCCAGCTTCATTGTCTACCACGCCTCCAATAACCATATGCCCTCAACAAACAAGACGATACCCTTCTACCCGCATATCCCCCCATACGTCTCCGGCCGTCTGTCCCGAAAGAGTCCCCAGCTCATCCGGTCTTCCCGCACCGCATCCAGGTCAAAGGAGGCGGTGAGCACTCCCTCTTCCTCTCTGCCCAAACCAGCCACAATCTCCCCGGTCTGATCCGCGATAAAGGAGGAACCGTAAAACACCAGTGCCGAGGACTGGCCGCCGTTGGCCGCGCAGGGATCCACCCGTTCTTCGCCGATGCGGTTGGCCGCAATCACAGGCATCACATTGGCCGCCGCATGGCCCTGCATGCACCGCCGCCAGTGCCCGGAGCTGTCACAGTCCAAAATGGGCTCGCTTCCAATGGCTGTGGGATAAAGGAGAAGCTCCGCCCCGTTAAGGGCCAGACACCGGGCGGTCTCCGGAAACCACTGGTCCCAGCAGATGCCCACGCCGATTTTCCCGTACATGGTGTCAAATACCTTAAAGCCCGTATTCCCCGGGGTAAAATAAAACTTCTCCTGGTAATAATGGTCGTCCGGAATATGGGTCTTCCGGTAAATGCCCAGATTTTTCCCATCCCCGTCAAGGACCGCCACCGAGTTGAACATCCGCGTCCCGTCCGCTTCATAAAAGCTCACGGGAATCACCGCGCCCAGCTCTTTTGCCACAGCGGAAAAATGCCGCACCGCGTCATTTTCTTCCGCCGGTTTTGCAAACCTGTAATATTCATACCGCCGCTCCTGGCAGAAATAGGGCCGCTCAAAAAGTTCCGGGAGCAGAATCACCTGGGCCCCCTGCCCCGCAGCCTCCCGTACCAGTTCCTCCGCCCGGCAGATATTTTCCTCCGGCTCTTTGCTGCACCTCATCTGGACAGCCCCCACCGTTACCTTTCGCATACGCAGTCTACCTCTCTTTTCTTTCTGTTTCCTGGAGTGTGTTTGACCATTTATTCCCGCAAGCCGCACGCCCGCTCTCACATCCTGCGGGGCTGTCCGGGGATCTGCTGGGTGATGCAGTGAATATTTCCGCCGCCCTTGATAATCGCCATGGCGTCAATGGGATACGGCCTTCGCTCCGGAAAGCACGCCCCCAGAATCCGGGCCGCTTCCTCATCCATAGGATCTCCGAACTGCGGGAAAATGATGCCCCCGTTGGAGATATAAAAGTTCACATAGCTGGCTGCCAGCCGCTCCCCGGCCTCCCGGACGTCCTCTCCCGGCTCAAAGACAAAACCGTCCACATCCTTCTGGGTCATGCACACCGGACGGCTGGGAATGGGCAGCTTATGGACAATGAATGGCCTCCCTTTTGCATCCCTCTCCCCCTCCAGCACTGCCAAATCCGCCTGGGACATGGCATGCTGAGGATCCGAGGGGTCGTCGGTCCAGGCCAGAACCACCTCGCCCGGCCGGACAAAGGCGCACACATTGTCCACATGTTCATTGGTCTCGTCATTGTAGATGCCATGGGGAAGCCAGATGACCTTTTTCGCCCCCAGCCACGCCTTTAAGGTCTCTTCAATCTCCGCTTTCGTCATGGACGGATTCCTTCCGGGGCTTAACAGACAGGCCTCGGTGACAAGAAGGGTTCCCTCCCCGTCGGAATGGATGGATCCCCCTTCCAGAACAAAGGGACGAGCCTCCAGTACCGGAAGTCCCAGGGCCCGGCAGACTGCCGCCGCTGCCGCGTCATCCCGGCTCCACTCCCTGTAAAGCCCGTCATAGTCTCCGCCCCAGGCATTGAACTGCCAGTCGATCCCGGCCCGCTCTCCCTGGGCATCCACCACGACCGTGGGGCCCACGTCCCGGGCCCAGGCATCGTCCGTCTCGATGGGCAGAAGAACCGCCCGGCCGGATTTTATCAGTCCCTCCAGAGCCCGTGACGCTTTCTCCCGCTCCGCCTCGGAAACCAGCATATAAATCCGCTCGCTCTCCCCGATGGCCTCCGCCACCCGCACAAATGCCTCCTGGGCCTCCCTGGCTCCATAGTTCCAGGAACCGGGGCGGCAGGGCCAGATCATCAGACAGCCCTCATGGGGCTCAAACTCCCCGGGCATGCGCCACCGGCCCGGCGCGGGCAGAGCCCCTCTACAATCTTCCTTTAAAATCCTCATAACCAAACTCCCGGATCACCCGGCACTCCCCATCCCGGCCCATGACCGCGATGGATGGAAGGGGCATTCCGTTAAATGTATTATTTTTCACCATGGTATAGATGGCCATATCCATAAAATACAGCCGGTCCCCCACCTGCATCTCCCGTTCAAACGAGTAATCCCCGATGACATCCCCGGCCAGACAGGTACAGGATGAGAGGCGGTAGGTGTGAGCCTTCTCCCCTGGAAGTCCCGCATCCTTTAAAGGAGGCCGGTAGGGCATTTCCAGCACATCCGGCATGTGGCAGGCTGCGGAAGCGTCCAGAATCAGCACCTGTGTGCCGCCGTTTTCCACCACATCCATGACCTGGGTCACCAGATAGCCGGCGTTTAAGGCCACAGCCTCGCCGGGTTCCAGATACACGGTGAGGCCGTATTTCTCCTGCATACGGCGGATACAGGCCTCAAGCAGGGGAATGTCATACCCCTCCCGGGTGATATGGTGTCCGCCTCCCATGTTGAGCCAGGAAAGGCGGGACAAATATTTTCCAAATTTTTCCTCCACAGCTTCCAGGGTCTTTGCCAGATCATCCGCGTCCTGCTCACAGAGGGTATGAAAATGAAGCCCCTCGATCCAGTCCAGGCAGGCCGGGTCAAAATTTGCCGCTGTCACTCCCAGACGTGAGCCCGGCGCGCAGGGATCGTAGATGGCGTGTCCCTCCTGGGTGGAGCACTCCGGGTTGATCCGCAGGCCAAGACTGGGGCCTTTATCTCCGGAACGTGCCTTCCCCTGGCCATCCCCAAACCGAGCCATTTTCCAGTCGTGCCATTTTTTCAGCTGGGCCATGGAATTGCAGACCACATGGCCGCAGATTTTCCCCAGCTCATCCATATCCTCTGCCCGGTAGGCCGGGGAAAATACATGGTTTTCCCGGCCCATCTCTTCATATCCCAGGCGGGCCTCAAAAAGCCCGCTGGCTGTGGTTCCGTCCAGATACGTTCCAATAAGAGGATAAAAATAGTAGCAGGAAAATGCCTTCTGAGCCAACAGAATCTTACACCCTGTGTCCCGGCGCACCTTATCCAGAATCCGCAGATTGTCCTCCAGCTTCCCCTCGTCAATCACATAGCAGGGGGTGGGCAGCTCCCGTATCGTCATGCCTGCTCCTCGCTGGCCTTCCAGACCTTCACAGGCTCGGGATTCTCTTCCACTACCCAGGGCAGGCCCCATTTGTTAAGGGCCTCCATAAAGGGATCGGGATCAAACTCTTCCAGATTGTACACGCCGGGCTTCTTCCACTGACCGGTTGCCACCAGCATGGCGCCGATCATGGCCGGAACCCCCGTGGTATAGGAAATGGCCTGGGACTCCACCTCCCGGTAGCATTCCTGATGGTCGCAGACATTGTAAATATAGATGGTCTTCTCCTTCCCATCCTTCACACCGGTGAAAATACACCCGATGTTGGTCTTTCCCACGGTTCTGGGGCCCAGGGAAGCAGGATCCGGAAGCAGGGCCTTCAAAAACTGAATGGGTACAATCTCCTGGCCGTTAAAATTCACCGGAGCCGTGGACAGCATTCCCACATTTTCCAGACACTTCATATGGGTCAGATAGCTCTGCCCAAAGGTCATAAAGAAGCGGATGCGCTTCACGCCGGGGATATTGGCCGCCAGGGACTCGATCTCTTCATGGTGCAGAAGGTACATATCCTTCTCCCCTACCTGGGGGAAATTGTACCGGGACTTAAACTCCATGGGCTCGGTCTCCACCCAGTGGCCGTCCTCCCAGTAGGAGCCGTTGGCGGAAACCTCCCGCAGGTTGATCTCCGGATTAAAGTTGGTGGCAAAGGGATAGCCGTGATCCCCGCCGTTGCAGTCCAGGATGTCGATGGTGTGAATCTCATCAAAATAATGCTTCAGCGCATAGGCGCTGAACACGCTGGTCACGCCCGGGTCAAAGCCGCTCCCCAAAAGACCGGTGATGCCTGCCTTCTCAAAGCGCTCCCTGTAGGCCCACTGCCAGGAGTAGTCAAAATACGCGGTAAATCCTTTCTCCTTGCAGCGCTTCTCATAAGCCGCCCGCCAGGCCGGATCCTCTGTGTCCTCCGCCTCATAATTTGCCGTGTCAATATAATCCACTCCTGTCTCCAGGCAGGCGTCCATAATGGCCAGATCCTGGTAGGGCAGGGCCACATTCAGCACGGCGTCGGGCTTATAGGCGCGGATAAGGGCCGCCACCTCCTCTGGATGATCTGCGTCCACCTGTGCCGTCTCAATGCGGGTGTCCGTCTTTCCCTCCAGAGCCGCCTTTAAGGCGTCACATTTCTCCTTTGTCCGGCTGGCAATGCACAGCTCGGTAAATACGCCGCTGTTCTGGCAGCATTTGCGGATCGCCACGGAGGCCACGCCTCCGCACCCAATAACCAGTAATCTACTCATGTTTTCTTTCCTCCTCTTCCAGCAAATCTTCCACGTATTTGGGCAGCATAAAAGCCCCGGTGTGGAGATTGGTCGTATAGTACCATGTTTTTAAATGGCGTTTATTCCACCGCTCCGGATCCAGATCCGTCAGCGGGTGATATTTCTTTGATGCAAATCCAAAGAGCCAGTACCCCGAAGGGCAGGTGGGAATGTGGGCCTGGTATACCCGGCTGATGGGGAAGGACCGGTACACCTTCCGGTGCATGTCCCTGCAGGCCTGCTCATCCTCGTCGTAGAATGGGCTCCCGTGCTGATAGACCATGATGCCGTCCTCCCGGAGCGCCTTGTAGCAGCTCCCGTAAAACTCCTTTGTAAAAAGTCCCTCGGTATGCCCGAACGGATCCGTGGAGTCATTGATGATCAGATCGTATTGGCTCCTCTTGTTTCGCAGGAAGCGCAGTCCGTCCTCGTAGTGAATGTTCACCCGCGGGTCGTTCATACCCGCCGCCACCTCGGGAAAAATATCCCGGCACACATCCACAAACATCTTGTCCACTTCCACCACATCAATGGTCTCGATGTCCGGATACCGGATCAGCTCCTTGGCCACGCCTCCGTCGCCTCCGCCGATGATGAGCACATTTTTTACATGGGGGTGTACGGCCATGGGCACATGGGTCACCATCTCATCATAGACAAATTCATCTGCGTCGGAAAACACAATCTCTCCATCCAGGGCCACAAACTTTCCGAACTCCGGAGACTCAAACACATCAATCCGCTGGTACTCGCTCTCCCCGGCAAAAAGCTGTTTATTTACCCGCACGGAAAGCTTTACATTTCCCGTGTGAAATTCAGAAAACCAGAACTCCATTATTTATCTCCTTTCAGAACCTGCAGCCGCTCCACCCTTGGATCCTCCATGCCCTGCATGGAACAGCCCTTATCCCGGGCGTACACAATGTACTCCACAATCTCCCGGGTGACCTCTTCGCCGGGAGCCAGAATCGGGATGCCCGGCGGATAGCACATGACAAATTCTCCGCTGATGCGCCCGGCTGTCTCCTCAATGGGGAGGGATTCCTTCTGAGAATAAAAAGCCTTCTGCGGGGAGACCGCCACCTTGGGGGCGATGTATTCCCCGGTCAGCATTCCCGTCCTGTCTTTCTTGTAGAGGCGCTCAATATCCGCCAGCGCCCCCACCAGCCGCTCAATGTCCTGCAGCCTGTCCCCGATGGAAATATAGGCCAGGATATTGCAGATATCTCCAAATTCAATCTGGATATCGTACTCGTCCCGCAGAAGATCATACACCTCAATGCCCGCCAGGCCATTTCCCAGGGTGTAGACAGAGAGCTTCGTCACATCGTAGTCAAAGACGCTTCCCCCGTTTACCAGCTCTTTTCCGTAGGCATAGTAGCCGCCGATGGAATTGATCTCTTCCCTGGCATACTCAGCCATCTGTGCCACCTTGGCGAAGGATTCCTCCCCCCGCAGGGCCAGATTTCTCCGGGAAATGTCAAGGCTTGAGAGCAGCAGGTAGGAGGCGCTGGTGGTCTGGGTCAGGTTGATGATCTGGCGCACATAGTCCGCATTCATATCCGGCCCCACCAGGAGGATGGAGCTCTGGGTCAGGCTCCCGCCGGACTTGTGCATGGACACCGCCGCCATATCCGCCCCCGCCGCCATGCCGGAGACCGGAAGATTTTTTCCAAAGTACAGGTGGGTCCCGTGGGCCTCGTCCGCCAGCACCTTCATACCCCGCCGGTGGGCCATGTCCGCGATGGTCCGGATGTCCGAACAGATGCCGTAGTAGGTGGGATTGTTCACCAGCACGGCCACGGCCTTTGGATGCTCCTCCATCGCCCGCTCTACCTGGCAGACTTCCATCCCTAAGGATATTCCCAGCTCGCCGTTCACCTCCGGGTTCACATACACCGGCACCGCGCCGCAGAGCACCAGGGCATTGATCACGCTTTTGTGCACATTTCTGGGCAGAATAATCTCGTCCCCCGCCTTGCACACCGAAAGGATCATGCTCTGCACCGCTGAGGTGGTGCCGCCCACCATAAGAAAGGCGTGGGCCGCGCCGAAGGCCTCCGCTGTCAGTTCTTCGGCTTCCCGGATCACGGAAACCGGATGGCAGAGATTGTCCAGGGGCTTCATGGAATTTACATCCAGCCCCACGCACTTCTCCCCCAGAAGTTGTACCAGCTCCGGATTTCCCCGGCCTCTCTTGTGTCCCGGCACATCAAAGGGCACCACCCGTTTTCTCTTAAACCGCTCCAGCGCCTCATAAATCGGGGCTCTCTTCTGCGCTTCTCTGTCCATTCTGTATTCCTTCTTCCTAATGTTTTCGTAATAAACCCGCATGCCCACAGTAAACAAAAAAGCAGGGGATTCCACATCTCCTGCTTGGTGTCCATAGTCACAGAGGGGCTTAGCCTGCTGTCCTCCTGCGCTTCACGGTACGTATCGTCTTCGAGCTTTTCTGCAAATATATGTCCCTGCTCTTATTGATATTTCACAAGATGATGTGCTGGTGCACGGATTATAAAGTAATCAACTTATAAAATTTGGAAACTGTCGTCCGGGGCAACTATCTGCTCCGAACCGCCTCCTCGCTCAATAATGTGGTCTCCCACGCCGGCAACTGACCCGCCTGTCCGTCTGGGCTGCCTTCCTCACCGGAAGTGGTCAAATATTTGCATGAAAAAGCTGCTGTTTTTCACACTGTATCCAGAATAGCACATTCTGGCGTAAGGTGTCAATTCTTTTGCAAAATTTTTCTGTACGGGATTGGCCGTCACACTCCTCATCAGCCGGCGGACTCCATTCCCTTCTCAAACGCCTGAAGGCTCTCCGCCTTTGCCGCGGCTTTCAGCCACCGGGAAAGCTGGTTTAAATCCCTCTGAGCCAGTATTCTCTTTTGCAGGGAAACCGGAACCGGCCCCAGCTCTTCCAGAAGTTCCAGGACGGCAAGGGCTTTTCCTTCTGCTTTTCCTTCTGCTTTTCCCTCAGTCTTTCCTTCGGCCTTCCCCTCAGCCTTTCCCTCGAGCCTTTTTCGCTCCATCTTTTCTGCAAATAATTCATTCAATGCGTCGCACATGCGCTCTCCCTCCTCATAGATCCTGCGGTTCGCCCTTACGATCAAATCCATCGCCGCGCTGTACAGCGGATCTTTTTCTTTTCCCCTGTAAGCGCGGGCCAGAGCCTCCACATCCTTTTCCCCGCTTAAATCCTGGCGGAGACGGCCAAGCCATAAATTTTCTTCCTGGTCGAGTTTCCTCTGTACCAGAGCGTGTTTGAAAATTGCTTTCTGCCAGATGTGCGTTCCACTTTGTGGGAGCTTGGGGCCGAATGAAGGAGGCGCAGTGGGCTGCGCTGACTGAATTCGGCCCCAAGATACCGCGAAGTGGGGCGTGCAGATGGCGGGAATGAATTTTCAAACACGCTCTCGCACCTGAACCGGAAACAGCAGTCCGTTGATGTAAAAAACTCCCGGATACGGATTCTCCACCTGTGCCTTATACTGCGTTTTCAAAAATTTAATCAGCTTCCTGGGATAGTGATTCCCCACAAGTGTAATCGTAATCTCCTCCGGCGGTATCTCCCGTTCCCTGCGGGTGCCGGACTGGAGAAGGCCTGCATAACTTATCACTTT
>DWWT01000079.1 GCA_019119575.1 Candidatus Enterocloster excrementipullorum | reverse complement strand
TGTGGAGGACTGGTCGTGAACCATTCCGGCCACCTGATTTTTGTACTCCGCTTTCACCGGGAGGCAGTAGCGCCCGTCCCGCATGGTAATCACGCCGTCCTGGAGATAGGAGCGGTTGGAATTCAGCAGGGAATTCATCTGGCTGTGAATCCGGGAGGAAATGTTCTTCATCGAGCGGCGCACATGGGAGAGGCCCGGGCTGGCTTCATCCGCCACCTCGTCCTCGGAAATAATGCAGCGCTTGATTTCATTGTTCAGGGGGGTCAAAGGCTCCAGCCCGGCAAAGTACGGTTCAAGAGAATCGAACGCTTCCTCATCGGATTCATGGCGTCCGTAGGCCTTTGCACGCGCAGCCGCAGTGAGGAGGGAACTTAAAGCCAAAAGCTCCGGGATATTGAGGGAGCTGCCGATGTCCAGGCGCTTTAGGGAGCCGCCCACATCCTTTGTTCCCGCGAATGACAGGGAGCCCTTCATGCGTATCCGGGACACCGCGTCTGTGGTATGGGCCTGCCAGGTACGGATTTCTTCCAGGCTTGTGGAGGGAACCAGCTCACGGCACAGTTTTTTGCCCGGCTCAGAGGCGGCGAATTCCTCAAGCTGCGCAATGATTTTTGTATATTCCAACGTTTTTAATGCTTTTTGGTTCATAATAACGCACACCTTTTGCTTTTTTGATACGTGCTCATTTTACCACAGATTAGCGGCATGCGCCAGAGCGTGTTTGAAAATTGCGTTCTGGCGGATATGCGCGGCTGAGCAGGAACAATTTTCAAACACACTTCACATTTAAAATCTTGCATAATAGGTGGAAGGAACGTATAATAGAGGGTGAGATTCGTCAAAAAGGAGGAGCGGCGATGGCGGATAAAAATGCTGACAGACCGGATGATGTGAAGCAGCGGGAGCCGGACCGGGATACTTCTCGTCCTTTTATCAATGAAAAGATTGTTCGTCCGCCTGTGACAAAGAGGCAGATCGCAAGGCGGATCGTGCTTACAGCTTTTTGCGCGGCGCTTTTTGGTGTGCTGGCGGCGGTTTGCTTTGTGGTGACCGCACCGGTGGCGGGAAGATTTCTGGGCCACACATTGCCGAACGAGAGCACCCAGGTGACAATACCCAGGGATGAGCCGGAGAGCACCACCGCCCCTCCGGAGACGACTGTGCCGCCGGAAGCTCCGTCAGAGACAGAACCCTTGGAGGAGATGGTTCGTTCGGAACTCAATAAATATCCGTATTCTATGGAGGATTTGAATAAACTGTACGGCCATCTGCGGACGTTGGCTTCCCAGGCGGACGCCAGTATGGTGGTGGTGCATTCCATCCAGAGAGAGAGGGACTGGTTTGACAATCCCATCGAGACTACGGGCCAGTTTTCCGGCGCAGTGATTGCGAAGTCCGGGGGCGAGATATTGATTCTCACGCCGGAAGCAGCAGTAGAGGCCGCGGATTCGATCGAGGTTGTGTTCCCCGACGGTACGGTGATGGAGGGAGCTGTGAAACAGCGAGACTCGATCATGGGTATGGCCGTGGTGAGCGTGGACGGCACCCAGATGGACAGTCAGGTGTTTGAGGACGTGCAGGCCATTGTCCTGGGGAACTCTTACGGAGTAAAGCAGGGGGATGTGGTGGTGGCTGTGGGGGCGCCAGCCGGCATTTCCCACTCCAGTGATTATGGGTTTATTTCCTATGTGATACGCAATGTGCAGACCATAGACGGGACAGCGCGCGTCTTTTATGCAAATACGGCGTTTGACGCAGCTGCGGGAACCTTTCTGGTCAATACTTCCGGAGAGCTGATCGGCTGGGCCACGGATAAATACACGGAGAAAAGCGGCAGCATGGCTACCGTGGTGGCCATATCGGATTACAAGGGAATCCTGGAGCTTTTGAGCAACGGGGTCACCCCGCCCTATTTCGGAATCAAGGGGCAGGATGTGAGCCAGGCCATGGAAGAGAGCGGCATGCCGAAGGGCGTGTATGTGACGGAGGCGGTGGCAGACAGCCCGGCTTACAACGCGGGCATCCAGCCGGGGGATGTGATTACTTGGATGAATGGCCAGGAAGTGGGGAATATGAAGGACTTCCAGAACCAGGTGGAGAAGTTTCACGAAGGGGATCCGATCAAGGTGGCTGTTCAGAGGAACAACGGAAGAGACGAATACAAGGAAATTGAGTTTGACGTAACAATCGGAGCCAGGTAGCAAAGTGCCTGGCTGCGTTATTGTATGAGATTTGTAGAAAGCAGAGGAAAGATTGAAAATGAAATATATCGAGAGCTTCAGGGAAGGCATGCATACGGGGGATGTGTATCTGTGCAAGAGCAAGCAGATCGCGCTGACGAAGAGCGGCAAGGAGTATGGAAATGTGGTGCTGCAGGACAAGACGGGTACCATTGACGCGAAGATCTGGGATCTGCACTCCCCGGGCGTGGGCGAGTTTGAGGCCATGGACTATGTGTACGTGGAGGCGGACGTCACCCTTTTCCAGAATGCCCATCAGCTGAATGTGCGCCGGATCCGCAAGGCGCGGGAAGGGGAGTATGTGGAGGCGGATTATCTTCCTGTCTCCAAGAAGGATATCAAGAAGATGTATGAGGAGCTTCTTGGATTCATAAAGAGCGTGAAAAATCCGTATCTGAACAAGCTGCTCTCCCTTTATTTTGTGGACAATGAGGCATTTGCCAAGGCGTTCCAGTTCCACTCCGCGGCCAAGACCGTGCATCACGGCTTTGTGGGAGGGCTTTTGGAGCACACGCTGAGCGTCACCAAGCTCTGCGATTATTACGCCTCCTACTATCCGCAGCTCAACCGGGATCTTCTGATTACAGCCGCTATTTTCCATGATATCGGAAAGATCAAAGAGCTGTCCACATTTCCGGAAAATGATTATACGGACGCGGGACAGCTTCTGGGCCATATCATGATCGGCGCGGAGATGGTGGGAATCACTATGCGCTCCATCAAGGGATTCCCGCCCACGCTGGCTACGGAGCTCAAGCACTGCATTCTGGCCCATCACGGGGAGTTGGAGTACGGCTCGCCCAAGAAGCCGGCGCTTTTGGAGGCCCTGGCCCTGAATTTTGCGGACAATACGGACGCCAAGATGGAGACCATGATTGAAGCCCTGAACGCAGGGGCCAGCACGGGAAATAAGGGATGGCTGGGATTCAACCGGCTTCTGGACACAAATATACGGAAGACCTCAGAGTGAGGCGGGGGATCAGATGAATAAGAATGAGGAATTTACCCTGGCGATTGAAGATATGAACGAGGACGGCGCGGGAGTGGGACGTCTGGACGGCTATATCTGGTTTGTAAAGGACGCGGTGATCGGGGATGTGGTTCGGGCCAGAGCCATGAAGATGAAGAAGAATTATGGTTTTGCCCGCCTTATGGAGGTGCTTGTCCCGTCCGCGGACCGCGTGGTTCCTCCCTGCCCGCTGGCCCGCCCCTGCGGCGGATGCCAGCTCCAGGCCATGAGCTACGAGGCGCAGCTTCGGTTCAAGGAGCGCAAGATTACAAATAACCTGGTGCGCATCGGCGGATTCAAGGAAGAGGAGCTTCCCATGCTCCCCATCATCGGGATGGAGAACCCCTGGCGCTACCGGAACAAGGCCCAGTTCCCCTTTGGAAGGGACAAGGACGGGAACATCATCGCGGGCTTTTACGCCGGACGCACCCACCGAATTGTCCCCTGTGAGGACTGCCTGCTGGGGGTGGAGGAAAACCAGCGCATTCTGAAAATTATCAAAGACTTCATGAACCAGTACCGGATTTCGCCCTATGACGAGGAGAGCCACACCGGGCTGGTGCGCCATGCGCTTATACGAAAAGGATTCAGGACAGGTCAGCTTATGGTCTGTCTTATTATTAATGGTTCGGATCTTCCTCAGCGGGATGCGTTTGTGCGCATGCTCCTGCAGGTGGAAGGAATGACAAGCATTTCCCTGAGCATTAACAGGGAGCGGACCAATGTGATTATGGGGAAGGAAATTGTGAATCTTTACGGGCCGGGGTATATAGAAGACTTCATCGGCAATGTGGCCTATCAGATCTCTCCCCTGTCCTTTTACCAGGTAAATCCCGTGCAGACCGAAAAGCTCTACGGGGAGGCCCTTGCGTATGCGGGGCTCACCGGAAATGAGGTTGTGTGGGATCTGTACTGCGGAATTGGGACAATCTCTCTCTTTCTGGCCCAGAAGGCCCGGAAGGTCTACGGCGTGGAGATCGTGCCCCAGGCCATTGCGGACGCCCGGCG
>DWWT01000078.1 GCA_019119575.1 Candidatus Enterocloster excrementipullorum | reverse complement strand
GAGTTCGGACAGGTTCTGCGGGCCAAGGGAATGCTTCCCACGGAGAATCCCGGGGAGTGGCTGTATTTTGACCTGGTTCCGGAGCAGTACGAGATCCGCGAGGGCAGCCCGGACTATACGGGCAAGGTGTGCGTGATTGGTTCCAGCCTGAATGAGGAAGCTTTAAACAGCGTTTTCGGAAGAGGCTGAACGCGGCGTCCGGCGGGTGCCGCTTGGCGCCGGCGAGCCAAGCGGCTGCCCGGCAGACACGGCCTAAAGTAAGAGGGAAATGAAATGGCAAATGAGATAGATGACGATGTAATGCCGCTGTTTCTGATCAACGGATTCCTGGAGGCGGGGAAGACCCAATTTTTGGATTTTACCATGGACCAGGATTATTTTCAGACAGAGGGAAAGACCCTTCTCATCGTGTGCGAGGAGGGGGACAATGAATATGACGAGAAAAAGCTGAAGAAAAATCATACCGAAGTGGTCTATGTGGATGATTTTTCCAAGCTCACCCCCCAGTATCTCAATGAGCTGGAGGTGATTTACCGGCCGGAGCGGGTCCTGATGGAATGGAACGGCATGTGGAACCAGGACGAGCTGGCGCTGCCTGAGGACTGGACCATCTACCAGCAGATTACCATCATTGACGGCTCCACCTTTGAGCTCTACGTGCAGAATATGAAGCCCCTCCTGGGAGCTATGCTGCGAAACTCCGAGCTGGTGATCATGAACCGCTGTGACGGGATACCGGATGACAAGCTTACCGCCTACCGGAGAACCATCCGGGCCATGAGCCGGGAGAGCGAGATCGTACTGGAGGATGAGAATGGAGAGATTCCCCAGGCTTCCCTGGAGGAGGATCTGCCCTATGACCTGAATCAGCCGGTGATTGCGATTAAGCCCGAGGATTACGGTGTTTGGTACATTGACTGCATGGATCAGCCGGAGCGGTATGTGGGAAAGACCGTGGAGTTTACGGCGATGGTTCTCAAGTCGCCCAAATTCCCCAAGGATCAGTTTGTTCCGGGCCGGATGGCCATGACCTGCTGCGAGGCGGATATGACCTTCCTGGGCTTCTTGTGCAAGTGGAAGGACGCGGCGTCCTTTCGGACAAAGGATTGGGTCCGGGTGCAGGCCGAGATTGGCGTGGAGTACCAGAAGGATTACCGCGGCGAAGGGCCTGTGCTCTACGCGAAGAAGGTGGAGCGGGCGAAGGAAATCAAGGATATTGTGCAGTTTTAGTCTGTGAGGACGGGGCTGCACGGAGAAGAAAGGAGATAAAATTATGCTGTATGCAAATATAAATCAGATTGACAAGCACGACTATTTGGCGGAGCGCTTTAAGAAGGGATATGAATTTCTGCGCAGCGCGGATCTTATGTCCCTGCCTGTTGGCCGGGTGGACATTGACGGGGATGATGTGTATGCCAGCGTGCAGGAGTACATCACCCTGCCGGATGAAGAGTGCCGCTATGAGGCCCATGACAAATATTATGATATCCAGTATGTGGCGGCGGGACGGGAGAAGTTCGGCTGCGTGAAGCGCGAGGGACTGACCGAGACCGAGAGCTATGATCCGGAGAAGGACATGGTTTTCTTTGAGAACCCCAAGTATGAGAGCTATGTGGTTCTGGAGGCAGGCGACTGTGTGGTAGTTGCACCCGAGGAGGCCCACAAGCCCAAGGGGCAGGCCGGGGAGGCCGCCAGAGTCCGCAAGATTGTGGTGAAGGTGCGGGCATAGAAGAAAGAAGATACCCGCCCTCCGGACTGTCTGCGAAGAACGGGGATCCGCCAGAAGGCATTTTGCCTTAGGCGCCCGCATACCCTATAGCGATGGAAAATTTCGGGAGGAAAGAGCATGGGGTATGGTCTGGCGCTGTCCGGCGGCGGAGTGCGGGGAGCCGCCCACGTGGGGGTGCTGCGGGCGCTGCTGGAGGAAAGGCTGATGCCTGAGATGGCTGCGGGAGCCAGCGCAGGGGCAATTGTGACAGGCCTTTTGGCCGCGGGGGTGTCCGTGGAGGAGATGGAGGGAGCGGTCCGTCACTTGTCCGGAAAGGGAAAATCCTATCTGGACCCGGATTACCGGGCCATGGCGGAGCTGGCGCCCCGATTGCTGGCGGACGGAGAGATTTCTCTGGCCGGTTTATTTAAGGGAGACCGCCTGGCAGCATATTTTACAGAGCTTACAAAAGGGAGACACCTGGATCAGGCGGTTCTCCCTTTTGTCATACCTGCGGTTGATTTAAATTCCGGGGATACGGTGGCCTTTACCAATGCGGAGATGCCGGCTCCCTTGGCCCATGTGAAATGGGAGTGGGAGGGGTTCCTGGGCCAGGTCATGATGGCGAGCTCCAGCGTGCCAGGCGTGTTTGTGCCCAGGAAAATAGGCGCCTGCCGCCTGGTGGACGGCGGGGTGACGGACAATCTGCCGGTGGACCTTCTGCAGGCCGCGGGGGCCCGGCGGGTGCTGGCGGTGGACGTGGGCACAGCCTACAAGCGGCCCAAAGACGATTCCGTCCTGGAGGTGCTGTCCTGCTCCTTCTCCCTGATGGGCCGCAGGCTCAAGGACTGCGGCATCTGCTGCGGGGCCCTTGTCTTAAATCCGCCTGCGGAGGCGGCTAAGGGACTCTTGGACATGGAGGCCATGGAGGGGATTATGGAAGCGGGGTATGCGTATGCCCGAAGCCGGATGGGGGAGATTCGGGCGTTTGTGGAATCTCGCATCCCTCCAGGTTCCGGCACATCTGCTCCAGGTTTTGGCAGAATGCTTCCAGCGCCTGGGGGGATAACCCCGCCGTAAGCTGGGCGTCCACAAAGTCAAAGCCGAGGCGCACCTTTTTCGCCTGGGAGAGCCCCTTTTCGGTCAGGCAGATAAAGAAGGAGCGGCGGCAGCCCGGCTCCCGCTCCCGGACCAAATATCCGGCCTCCTCCAGCTTGTCTAAGGAGCGGGAGATGGTGGTGGCATCCATGTGGCAGCGGTCCGCCAGCTCCCTTTGGGTCACATGATCCCTGTCCAGAAGATTGTCCAGGATCTTGGCGTGGCCCTGGCCCAGAGTGATGCCCAGGGAGGCAAAATAGGGCCTAAGAAGGGCCTTTCTGGCCCTCTCCGCCCGAACCATCAGTTTTCTCACGGTTTGTTTTTCCATATTGATCCTTCTTTCTGTCATTCCAACTCAAACTGTCCCGTATACAGCTGATAATAGCGCCCCTTCTGTTCCAGAAGCTCCTCATGGCTGCCGCGCTCGATGATCTCTCCCTTTTCCAGCACCATGATGGCCTTGGAATTGCGGACGGTGGAAAGGCGGTGGGCGATGACAAAGACCGTGCGGTCTTCCATCAGGGCGTCCATACCCTGTTCGATGAGTTTCTCCGTCCGGGTGTCAATGGAGCTTGTGGCCTCATCCAGGATGAGCACCGGAGGCCGGGAGATGGCCGCCCGGGCGATGGAGAGAAGCTGCCGCTGCCCCTGGGATAAGTTGGCCCCGTCGCTGTGCAGGGGCGTGTCATAGCCCTGGGGAAGACGGCGGATAAAGGAGTGGGCATTGGCCACCTTGGCGGCATCGATGATTTCCTCCCGGCTGGCGTCCAGACGGCCGTAGCGGATATTGTCCGCAATGCTTCCGGTGAACAGGTGGGTGTCCTGTATGACCATGGACAGGGAGCGGCGCAGGTCGTCCTTTTTAATCTGGCGGATATCAATGCCGTCGTAGGTGATGGAGCCGCTGTTTATCTCATAGAACCGGTTCACCAGGTTGATGATGGTGGTTTTCCCCGCGCCGGTGGAGCCCACAAAGGCGATTTTCTGGCCGGGCTTGGCGTAGAGGCTGATGCCGTTCAGTACGGTCTTTTCCGGCGTGTAGCCGAAGACTACCTGGCGGAAGCGCACGTCGCCCTTTAAGGGGATGAGGCGGAAGGGGGAGGAACCGGCCGCGTTTGCGAGTGCCTCTGTCCGGTCTTCCTGCCCGGAAGGCATTTTGTCCCCATGCATCACCGGCACGCCTGCGGGCACTTTCCAGGCAAAATCCTTTGTGTATTCCTCTGTCTCCTTCAGATGCCCCCGGACATCTGTCTTTACATTGCAAAGGGTTACCTGCCCCTCGTCTACCTCGGGTTCCTGGTTCATCATATCAAAAATCCGCTCCGCGCCGGAGAGGGCGGCCAGGAGAAAATTAATCTGCTGGGTGAAGCGGTTGATGGGCATGGCGCTCTGGCGCACGTATACCAGGTAGGAGGCCAGAGTGCCCAGGTCGGTCAGGCCCGAGAGAACGAAAAGACCTCCCACACAGGCGGACACCGCGTAGTTGACATAGCCGAGAGACACCACCGTGGGGATGGTGAGGCCCGAGTAAGTCAGGGCCTTTACCGCCGCCTGGCGGTAGTTTTCATTTCTGCGGCAGAATTCCTCAAAATCCTGGGGCTCATGGTTGAAGACTTTCTCCACCTTCTGACCGGTGACAATCTCCTCCACAAACCCGTTCATGCTGCCCAGGTACATCTGCTGCCGGGCAAAGTATTTCCGGCTCCGGGCGCTGTTAAACCGGACGAAGACAAACATCACGGCCAGGAAGAAGAACACGATGAGGGAGAGCCGCCAGCTCAAAATAAGGAGCATGGTGAAGGTCCCGATAATGGTGATAAAGCTCTCAATCAGCATGGTAAAACTGCCGTTTAATGCCTCGGTGATGGTGTCCACGTCGTTGGTGAAGCGGCTCATGAGCTCCCCGTGGGTGTGAGTGTCAAAGTAGGAGAGGGGGAGCTTCTGGGTCTTCTGAAACAGGTCGGAGCGGATTTCGCTCACCACCTTCTGGGAAATGTGCATCATCATCTGCCCGTAGGCCAGGCAGGAGGAAGCCCCCGCCAGATACATGAGCCCCATGAAGATGAGCATCCGCACAAGGCCGGGAATGTCCCCTGGGATAATATAGTTGTTGATGACCGGCTTTAACAGGTAGGTGCCCAGGATGTTAGCCATAGCGCTGACGGCAACCAGAAATCCTGTGGCCAGCATGTACCACTTGTGGCGGCCTAAGTATGCCAGGAGCTGGAGCAGGGTCTTTTTCGTGTCCTTGGGACGGCTGAAATTTACATTGCGTGCCATTACAAATTCGCTCCTTCCTGCTGAGAATAATAGATGTCCTGGTAAATGGGATTAGAGGCCAGGAGGCTTTCGTGGGTTCCCACATCGTTCAGCTTTCCGTCATCCAGCACCAGGATCTGGTCCGCGTGGAGCACGGAGGTGATGCGCTGGGCGATGATGATCTTGGTGGTGCCGGGAAGGCTTTTTGCCATCCCCTCCCGGATCTTTGCCTCGGTGGCTGTGTCCACGGCGCTGGTAGAATCGTCCAGGATCAGCACTTTGGGATTTTTGAGGAGGGCCCTGGCAATGCAGAGGCGCTGTTTCTGGCCGCCGGACACATTGACGCCGCCCTGGCCCAGCATGGTGTCCAGGCCATTTTCCAGGCGGTCGATAAATTCATCTACGCAGGCAATTTGGCAGACCCGGCGGATTTCTTCATCCGTGGCGTCCTCCTTGCCCCAGCGCAGGTTGTCCTTCACCGTGCCGGTAAACAGGGTATTTTTCTGGAGAACCATGGCGATGGAATCCCGCAGGCCCTTTAAGGGATATTCCGCCACGGGATGGCCGTCGATATAGACCGTGCCCTCGGTGGCCTCATAGAGGCGGGGAATCAGCTGCACCAGGGTACTCTTTGCCGAGCCGGTCTGGCCGATGATTCCCACGGTCTGTCCGGGCTTTATGTGGAAGGAAATGTCGGAGAGGACGTATTCCTCCGCATCCGGATGGTATTTAAAATACACATGGTCGAAGCGGATATCGCCCTCGGCCACCTGGATGTCCCGCGCCCGTTCCTCGGTAATCTCGATTTCTTCATCCATCACCTCCCGGATCCGGTTCCAGGAGGCCATGGCCCGGGTCACGGTCATGAACACATTGGACAGCATCATGAGGGAGTTTAAGACCTGGAGCACATAGCTCAAAAATCCCGTGAGCTCCCCCACCTGGACGCCGCCCACAGCAGAGAAGCTGCCGCCGAACCAGAGAATGGTCAGAATGGTGGTATACATTACGAACTGCATGGCGGGGGCATTGAGGGCGGCCAGGCGGAAGGCCCGCTCCGATGTCTGGCGCAGGCTGTCATTTACCTGGCTGAATTTGTGGATCTCATAGTCGCCGCGGACGCAGGACTTTACCACCCGGATGGCGGTGAGATTTTCCTGGATGATCCGGTTTACCCGGTCAATGGCCCCCTGCATCAGGGTGTAGAGGGGGCGCACATGGCTGATGATGAGAAAGAGAAGAATGCCCAAAACCGGAGCCGCCACCAGAAAGACCAGAGCCAGGCGGGCATTGATGAAAAAGGAGGCCGTCATGGCGGTGAGCATCATCACCGGTGAGCGGAATCCCGGCCGCATGCCGGTGGCGATGGCGTTCTGGATGGTGGTCACGTCGCTGGTCATGCGGGTCACCAGGGAGGCCGTGCTGAAATGATCCGTGTTGGAAAAGGAAAATTTCTGGAGCTTGGCAAACTCCGCCTTGCGCAGCTCCGCCCCCAGGCCCTGGCCGCAGCGGGCGGCGAACACCGAGGAGCCCTGGCCGAGAACGAGGGCCATGAGGGCGAAGGCGCACATCTGCACGCCACGCATGATGATGTAGTGCGTGTCCCCGTTTGCCACGCCCACATCCACGATGGAGGCCATGACCAGGGGGATGACAAGTTCAAATACGGTCTCCGCCATAATGCAGAAGACCGCCAGAATACAGTCCCTCCGGTATGGCCTCATATAGGAAAGAAATTCCTTCATGACAGAATCCTCCTGAAAATGATAATTGCGCGCATCCGTTTTAAGCAGATGCAGATAATTGCATCAGCAATAGTTGCATATGCAATTATTGTAATGCAGATGATTGGGAATGTCAATGCTGTTTCCGCAATAACAATTTCAGTATATTTACCGTAAACCTCTTGCGTATCTTATCTTTCTTTGATAAGATAATCCCATCAGCAGCATTCAGCCTGCTAAACGGTTCATTTATACCTGGAAGTTCCGGGTTTCCTGGCTGTATTTCGGCAGCCGAGGCACCACTTTACAAGAGATTTTAACTTTAGTACAATCAGAGAAGGAGAACAGATGGGAAGAGCGGATACAGCCACAAAAAATTTTATGCGGCAGAACGATGTATTTGCAGATGCGTTTAATTTTTTTCTATATCAGGGTTACCCGGTGATCGATCCGGGGCGGTTAAGGGAACTGAATCCGGCGGAGATTGGGAAGGAAGAGTTTGGAAAGTTTCACAGTGCCCTGGGAGATGTGCTGGAATTTATCAAGTATTCCGGTGACAAAAAGAAACTGGTGGAGTGGCTTTATGAGGAAAAGCCGGAACTGACGTTGGGACGAAGAGAAGTGGAGGTATTAAACGCCTGCGTAAACGCAAAATTGGTGATAAAACCAGAAGAGGAGGAAGTAAAAGTGTGTAAGGCGATTGAGGATTACAAGATGGAAGCGGTTGAGAAAGCGACAAAAGAAGTAACAGAAAGTACGCGGCTGAGTGACCTGAGAAATTTAATGAAGAATATGCAGCTGACGGCCCAGCAGGCAGCGGCTGCCCTTGGGCTTTCACCGGAAGATACGGCACGGCTGTTGGAGAAGCTGTAAGAGGTATGCTGTTGTTTTGGAAGAGATGTCAATAAAGGCCATGGGTATCGGAACTGTGTCCCCCTTTATTTGTATCAACAAGGAGGAGCGAAATGGAACAAAAGACAGAATATGTACGGGGCGCCCATGCATCCCTCTATTATGAGGTGTGGGAGCGCGGCGCCGGCCGGGACGGAAGGGAGGAGAGGATTCCTCTCCTGATGCTCCACGGAAACGGGGAGGATCACGGTATTTTTAAAGAAATGGCAGAGCGGATGAGCCGGGATTTCCGGGTCATCCTCATGGACAGCCGGGGCCACGGCTTTTCCCGCATCTATGCCAGGGAAGAGAAACAGGGCTTTACCACCGGGGATATGGCCGGGGATGTGATTGAGATTATGGATGCCCTAAAAGTGCCCCGGGCGGCCATCCTGGGCTTCAGCGACGGAGCCAATATCGCCCTGGAGACTGCCAGCCGATATCCGGGCCGGGTGCTGGCTGTGGCGGCTGTCAGCGGCAATGCGCTGCCCTGGGGCGTGACGCCGGGATTTTTCCTCCAGGTACAGTCCCAGTATCCGCTGTACTGGCTGGGGGAGCATCTGGCACGGTCCGGCGAACGAAGGAGCAAACTTCGCCGGCAGAGGCAGCTCACCGGCCTCATGGCTTTCTGTCCGCGCCTCACGGCCAGGCGCCTTGGAAAAATAAAATGCCCGGTGCTTCTTCTCACCGGGCGCAGGGATATGATCCGCCCCCGGCATTCCCTGTGGATGGCAGAAAAGATACCGGGGGCGGAGATTGTGTTCGTAAAGGGAGCCGACCATTTTACCATGCTCAAGCGGCCGAAGGCCTATGCGGGGTACATTAGGCGGTGGCTCATGCGGGCCGCAGAACCGGGCAGCGGCTCCAGGCGGAAAGTCCGCAAACACACTCTAGGAAATCCAGTTCTCCCGGAGAAATGCCGCCATGTCCGCGGCTTTCGGCGGGCAGCCGGGAAGGCTCTTCTCGCAGCTCCGGGTGCACTGGCCCACGCCGATGGCTCCGGACTGCCCCTTATAGCCCTGGCCGATGCAGACGGGCGGGAGGCCCTTTCGCAGACGGCCCTCATCATTTAACCGGTCCAGGGCATAAATCAGAGAGCCGTAGCAGGCACTGCAGGCGTCCTTCGGGGCGGTAAAGGCAGCCAGGCGTTCCACCCGCCGGGTCATGGGGAACTTGGCGCCCGCAGCTTCCTGGGCATCATTGAGATAGATGGTGTTGGCCTTTGACAGATCCGAGGAGCCCACGCCCAGGCGCTCTGCTAGGGGAATATAGGGCACGTCCTCTATGGAGTAGCCCATGCTGCTGCACACAAAGGAGTCGCAGAGCACCGGGTCCTTAAAAGCCAGGATGCGGTTCATGACCACCGGGTTTCCGCCCTCCTCAAAGTCCAGGTCCCCGCAGATGTTGTCCACCAGGATAAAGTGGTTGGGGGCCACGGTATTTAAATGGGCGATGGGTTTGTGGAGCCCCATGGTGTGGAAGCGGCGCTTCTCGGAGTTGGGGATGATGCCCTTGTTGTTTTTTAAGGCGCAGGTCACGACGGTCTGGCAGTGGCCCTTGAGCACCGGCATGTTGATCATGTAATCCGCAGCCATGGCCTGGTCGCAGACCTTAATTTTCATGCCCTTTGCGTCATACTCCTTCCAGGAGTCCTGCTGGAGGTCCACAAAGGGCACCTGGTAGCGCTTGCAGACCTTGTCATAGCCCGCGGCCCGGAATGCGTCCCCGGTTCGGTCGCCCACCCAGGATCCCTCCATGATGGAGATATTGGAAAAGCCTTCGTCCTGCAGGTACTCGATGGTTCCCGCCAGAAGTTCGGCGTGGGTGGTGGCCCCGGTGGAGGGGGCGTGGGCAGTGACTAGGTTGGGCTTTAGTGCCACGTGCTTTTTCCGGTCGCCGATGTCCGCGGCCAGGTCGGCGGCGGCGAGGAGCTTTTTTGTCATGGCTTTGTAGTCGGTTCCGTGGATAATGAGGATGTCGGTTTTGTTCATAGGGCTTTTCCTTTCTCTGAAAATGTGTGCAGGCAGCGGAATTGAATTTTCAAATGCGCTGCGGAGCATTCTGCTTAACAGTATACATGAAAATGGAGAAAATTGGTATGGGAAAACGCATGATTTTCGGGCCGCCCCCTTGTAAACGGATGGTATATTTTTCTGTAAAAAATCCCCCGGATATGGTACAATAAAAGCTGCATACGACGCACAGAAATACAGCCGGAGGATGAGAATATGCAGCAGGACGAAAGATTCATGAAAAAAGCCATTGACCTGGCAAGGGAAGCGGTCAGGCATGGCAACGAGCCATTCGGAGCCGTGCTGGTGAAGGATGGCCAGATTGTCTATACGAATGAAAATCAAATCTATACAAAACATGATTTTACGTATCACGCGGAGATGGGGCTGATACGGAATTTCTGCGAGGAGACGGGGATCACGGACCTGGGGGAATACACCCTGTATTCCAGCTGTGAGCCCTGTTTTATGTGCAGCGGAGCCATGGTATGGGCAAAGCTGGGACGTTTGGTCTATGGGGCCAGCGATGTGGAGCTGTGCGGGCTGATCCATGCCCAGGGAAGCCCGTGCAGCCGGATGGTATTTGAAAATTCCGGCCACAGGCCCCAGGTCACGGCGGGGGTATGCCGGGAGGAGAGCCTGGAGGTTTTGCGGGCGTATTTTGCGGAGCATGGAAAAAATTGAAACAGTTCGGACGACTCTTGCGAAAACTTGACATCACAGGACGGAGAGGAGCATATAAATCATGGTTAAGACAAATGTTATGCGTCTTTTGGATGCGGCGGGAATTCCCTACAGGGCCGGAACCTACGAGGTGGATGAAAATGACCTGTCGGGCAGCCATGCCGCGGACCTGATGGGCGTGGACCACGACACCATGTATAAAACCCTGGTGCTTAAGGGTGAGAAGAAGGGCTATCTGGTGTGCTGCATACCCGTGGACGAGGCGGTGGATCTGAAGCTGGCGGCCAGGGCGGCGGGGGAGAAGAAGGTGGAGATGATCCATGTAAAAGATATGCTGGCCGTAACCGGATACATCCGGGGCGGCTGCTCGCCCATCGGGATGAAGAAGCATTATCCCACGTTTATAGAGGAGACTGCCCAGCTCTATGATGAAATTACGGTGAGCGCGGGCCAGCGGGGGGTTCAGGTGACCCTTTCGCCGGAACAATTAAAGGAATACGTGGGCGGGGAATTTGTGCCGCTAATCGGGCTGTAAAGAAAGGATGGAGAACGATGAAGAGAGTATTTTTGATTGTGCTTGACAGTGTGGGATGCGGGGAAATGCCGGATGCGGCGGACTTTGGGGACGCGGGGAGCAATACCCTGGCGGCTGCGGCGAAGAGCCCTTATTTTCACATGCCCAATATGAAAAAACTGGGCTTATTTAATATAGAAGGCATGGACTGGGCAGAGGGGGAGGAGGCGCCCTCGGGAGCCGTAGCGCGGATGAAGGAGGCTTCCATGGGAAAGGATACCACCACAGGCCATTGGGAGATTGCGGGGGTCAGCTCGCCCAAACCTATGCCTTTGTTTCCGGAAGGGTTTCCCAAAGAGCTTCTGGACGCCCTTACCCGGGAGACGGGCCGGGGGATTCTCTGCAACAAGCCCTATTCCGGGACGGATGTGATCCGCGATTACGGGGAGGAGCACATGAAAACGGGAAAGCTGATTGTATACACATCAGCGGACAGCGTGCTCCAGATTGCGGCCCACGAGGCGGTAATCCCCATTGAGGAGCAGTACGCCATCTGCGAGGCGGCCCGCAGAATCTGCACCGGCCCCTGGGCTGTGGGGCGGGTAATTGCCCGGCCTTTTGAGGGGGAATATCCCTTTAAGAGGACGTCCCGCCGCCATGATTTCTCCTTAAAGCCCCCCAAGGCTACCATGCTGGATGTGCTGAAGGCGGAGGGGAAGGATGTGCTGGCTGTGGGAAAGATCTATGATATTTTCGCCGGCTGCGGCATCACGGACTTTGTGCGCACTGCCTCCAACGCGGAGGGCATTGACCGCACCCTGGAGTACATGAAGCGGGATTTCGAGGGCCTGTGCTTTACCAATCTGGTGGACTATGACATGCTCTACGGACACCGCAATGACGTGGATGGGTACGCCAAGGCTCTGACGTATTTTGATGAGCGCCTGCCGGAGCTTCTCGCCGCCATGCGGGAGGAGGACATTCTGATGATCACGGCGGACCACGGCTGCGACCCGAGCACGCCTTCCACGGACCATTCCCGGGAATATGTGCCCCTGGTGATGGCGGGAAAGCCGGTGCGGGCCGGTGCGAACCTGGGGACACGTCCCACCTTTTCTGACACAGCGGCCGCCATACTGGAGTATCTGGGGGCGAAAGGAAAGGTGGAGGGGTGCAGCTTTCTGCGGGAAATTATATAGAATGTCCGGGGAGGAATGAATTTGGAAAGAAAAACGCTGAAGCAGGAGAAAGAACAGGATGAGGCCCTTGTCCGGGAGGCCCTTCTGGGGCTTTCCCGCTCCTATGCGCCCTATTCCCATTTCCATGTGTCCGCGGCCCTGCTGTGCGGGGACGGGAGCATTTACACGGGAAATAATATTGAAAATGCCGCCTATTCCGCCACGGTCTGCGCGGAGCGGTGCGCCTTTTTCAAGGCGGTGAGCGAGGGAAAGCGGGAATTTGCGGCGATCGCCATCTGCGGAGGAAAGGACGGGGAGGCGGAGGATTACTGTCCGCCCTGCGGGGTATGCCGCCAGGTGATGCGGGAATTCTGCGGGCCTTCCTTCCGGGTTCTTCTGGTGAAGGGAACCGGGGAGAGAAGGGAGTTCACCCTGGCGGAGCTTCTGCCGGAGAGCTTTGGGCCGGACAATCTGGGGTGAAAGGGGCGGCCACGGAAAATCAGCGGAAGACGGCAGAGCTTTCAGACGGCCTGTCTGACAGGAGAGGAGGGCATGGATATGCGGATGTATGACATAATTGAGAAAAAGAAGCGGGGCGGCATCCTGTGCCGGGAGGAGATTGCCTGGATGGTGCAGGGCTTTGTCCGGGGCAATATTCCTGACTACCAGATGTCCGCTATGCTGATGGCGATTTATTTTCAGGGAATGGAGGACGGGGAAATTACGGATTTGACCCTGGAGATGGCCCATTCCGGGGATATGGTGGATCTCTCCCCCATACAGGGGGTGAAGGTGGATAAGCACAGCACCGGCGGCGTGGGGGATAAGACGACCTTGATTGCGGGCCCTCTGGCTGCGGCCTGCGGGGTGAAGGTGGCGAAGATGAGCGGCCGGGGGCTGGGGCATACCGGGGGAACCGTGGATAAGCTGGAGAGCATCCCGGGCTTTCGGACAGAGATTCCCCGAGAGGAATTTTTCCGCATTGTAAACGAGCACGGGATTGCGGTGATCGGACAGTCGGGAAATCTGGTCCCGGCGGACAAAAAACTCTACGCCCTCAGGGATGTGACGGCCACGGTGGACAGCATTCCCCTCATCGCCTCCTCTATCATGAGCAAGAAACTGGCCGCGGGGAGCGACGGCATTGTCCTGGATGTGAAGACGGGAAGCGGCGCCTTTATGAAAGATCTGGCGTCTTCCCGCCGCCTGGCTGAAAAAATGGTGGCCATCGGCCGCCAGGCGGGAAAGCGATGCTGCGCCCTGATTACCAATATGGATGTGCCTTTGGGCCGCGCGGTGGGAAATGCCCTGGAGATGCGGGAAGCCATCGAGACCCTGATGGGCCGGGGGCCGGAGGATCTGGTGCAGGTGAGCACGGAGCTGGCGGCGCTGATGGTCTGGATAGGCAGCGAACCGGGCGGATGTTCCGGGAAGGCGCAGCGGACGGAAGGATGGGCGGATGTCCGGGGATCGGAAGCGGGAAAAGGCATAGGCTTCAGTCAGGCGGAAGAAGCCGGCTTGGCAAGGGCAAGAGAGCGGGTTGCGGAAGCTCTGAAGACGGGAGCGGGCCTGCGGGTACTGGCCGATATGGCAGAGGCCCAGGGGGGAGATCCGCGATGCGTGTGGGAACCGGAACGCCTGCATGTGGGGGATAAGCGCCTGGAGGTGAAAGCGCAGTCGGACGGATACCTGGGGCATATGGACACGGAGGCTGTGGGTATTGCCTCGGTTCTTCTGGGAGCAGGGAGAAGCCGCAAGGAAGACGCCCTGGACTACGGGGCAGGTATCATGCTGCATAAGAAGTACGGGGATCCGGTGCGGGCAGGAGAGACCATAGGAGTCCTCTATGCGTCACGGGAGGAGCTGCTGGAACCGGCGGCAAAGAAATTTCTTTCCGCCTGCGCCATCGAAAAGGAGAGGCCGGAGCCGGAGCCTCTGATTTATGAAATGGTGCGGGGATGATCGTTTGCACCGGGTACAATTGTTACAAAATTGCCATAAATGTTCAGAAAAATCCGCTTGAAAAACCCGGACGCATGGGGTATAATAGCTTCATAAAATCAGTAAGGCAAACCTGTAGCTACCTGGGGTGTGCGATACTCTTACCAATTTTGAACCTACATTAGACACAAGGGATTCCAATATTTTTAGGTGGATGTCAGGCCTCCCGCGAGTGGAAGGCAGAAGCCTAAGTGAGGTTGCCCACCTAGCATTGCTAGGCGTCAATAAGTAAGAGACGGCATCTTGGGGCTACAGATGATAAAAGCAGCGAGTCTCTCGCTGCTTTCCTTTGTATATGGGAGCAGATTATGAATATGAGAAACAAGATGATCGCCTGGGTGGCCGGGGTGGTCACCGTCGTGGTGGTTCTGATCGTGGTGATTGTCTCCCTGGAGCCGCCGGGGACGCGGATTTCCCGCGCCCAGGCATTTAAGGCTATGGCTCTGGCGCTGACCACCAAGGAGGACTGCGAGGCCCGGGAGGCGGCGAGGGAGACTTCTTATTTTTCCGGAAAAGAAAGAAATAACTGGTTTGTAAAATACATGGATTATCTCTACGAGGAGGGGTATTTGGATCCGGCGCTCACCCCGCCCACTCTGTCCAGTGCCCAGGGGGATCTTACATATGCGGAAGCGGCTCATATGGCATCCTGCGTGGCAGGCCGCCTGCGGGTTCAAGTGGGCTCCAACCGGCACAACGAGGATAGCTACTTTCCGGAGGATGAGTGGTGGAGACTGTACGACCGGATTCTCGCCGAGGTGGATCCGGAGGGCAATGTGCGGACGGTGGAGGCCATTCTCTACGGCACTCCGTCCAATCTTCCCCAGGCGGAGAGCTGGACGGCCTATACCACGGAGGGAAATTTTGGCTTTCAGGGTCTGGCCCTGGACGCCTATCTGGACTGCCGGATCCGTTTTCTGGCCAGGGACGGGGAAATGATTGCCATGCGGGATCTGGTAAGCCGGGAGGTGGTCTATGAGAACGTATGGCTGGCCAAAGCGGAAGGGGACACATTTACGGCCTATCTTGGGACAGCCAGCCGGGAATTTCCGGCCAGCGGCACCGAGGAAGAGCGGGCATCTCTGTCCGGCAATCTGGCAGATTTGCACCTGGATAATGGCACGCTGACCCGGGTGACCATCAAGAAGGAGCGGATCAGCGGAAAGGTTCTGTCTGTGACAGACACCTATATCGAAATTGAGGGGTATGGCCAGATTCCCTTATCGCCCAGTTTCCACGTCTACAAAACATATGGGGAATTTGCGGTTCTGGGGGCTGAGGACATTCTGGTGGGCTATGACCTGCAGGAATTTGTGGCGGCCGAGGGGGAACTGTGCGCGGCTCTTTTGGAGCGGGAGTTTGACGCGAGAACCATCCGGGTTCTTCTTATGGATACAGGATTTCACAGCCTTTTCCACGCGCAGGCGGATCTGACGGTGAACTGCGCGGCTGCTCTGGAATATGAAAATGAAAAGGGAGAGATTGTCAGCAGCCGGCTGGAAGCCGGGGAAAATTTATCGATTCTGCCGGGAGATGAGCGTCTGGCGTATGGGCGCATCACCATTACTCCGGAGCAGGAGGAGGGGATTACGATCCGCTCCATTGAGCGCAGCCAGGGAAATCCCACATACAGCGGAAGCCTGGAGATTCGGCAAACCGGGGAGGGACTGACCCTGGTCAATGACCTGTACCTGGAGGATTATCTGGAAAAGGTGGTTCCAAGTGAGATGCCGCCTTCCTATGAGATGGAGGCTTTGAAGGCCCAGGCGGTCTGCGCCCGTACCTATGCGTACCGGCAGATTTTGGGCAATTCCTACAGCCAGTACGGCGCCCATGTGGATGACAGCACCAATTTCCAGGTGTACAACAATACCAGCGCGGACGCGCGGACCAGCCAGGCGGTGAACGAGACCTATGGAAAGATGCTTTTTTATGGTGAGGAGCCGGCTCAGGCCTTTTACTATTCCACGTCCTGCGGAAGAGGGGCGGACGGAAGCGTCTGGGGGAGCGAGGGAGCTGCCCTTCCCTATCTGAAATCCAAGGAGATCAAAGAAGGGGGCGGCGAGCTGGATGAGGGAGACAATGGAGACTTTGACTCCTATATCCGGGGAACCGACCGGACGGCGTTTGATTCATCTTTTGCTATGTTCCGGTGGGAGACAGATATTTCAGCGGATATTTTGACGGCACAGATAAGCGGCGCCGGCCAGGTGACGGATCTGGCAGTTTCCTCCCGCGGCGCGGGAGGAATTGCCAAAGAGCTGACGGTCACCGGCACGGAGGGGACCGTGTCCATCAGCGGCCAGAGCGCGATCCGCTCCTGCCTGGGAAATGCCTCCCTGGTTATCCGGCGCCAGGACGGCTCCGCCATGGAAGGCAGCGCCACACTTCCAAGCGCCTTTATCGCAGTGGAGAAGCGCACCGGGGAGGACGGGACAATTTCTTTCCATATTTATGGGGGAGGCTATGGCCATGGCGTGGGGATGAGCCAGAACGGCGCCCAGGGAATGGCAAAGGCCGGAAAGTCCTATGAGCAGATTCTGGGATTTTTCTATGAGGGGACGGAGCTTCGGGAGGTGTCAGGCCAGTGAGAAGGCGCGCCCCGGGAAAGCGGTACGCTCAGACAGAGGCCTGCCCCAGAGACAGCAGCATAGGGAAACGCCGTTCAGACGGCAGAAAAAAAGCGGGCGTATGCCCGCTTTGCTGCGTTATTCGCTACTGCTGTATCAGATAAACCTCCGCGGCCTGGGCGCCGTGCAGGCGGCTTTCCTCATGTGTGTCATAGAAAATATCGATGTGATTTCCCCGAACCCCGCCGCCCCGGTCCTCAGCGGTGCAGATAACTCCGTTGATCATGAGCCGGGCTCCGTAGGGGATGACGCGGGGATCCACAGCCACAGTGTGCCCGGCGGCGGCCAGGGCTCCCGTACTTGTCAGCCGCCCCCATCTGCCGGAACAGCTCCCGCATGGGCAGTAGCCGGTGGTCGTGAAGACGCCCAGAGGGATGAGCGTGAGGGGCTCGTCCGCCTGTGAAGCGGCGGCTGCCGCCGAGGGTGCAGCTATTTCATCTGCCGCGGCGGAAGCGGGAAGCGCAGCCCCCAAAATTGCGGTAAGAACGATTCCTGCGATCACGTGTCTGCATTTCATGTACAATTTCCTCCTGTTTATTTCTGCGGGAAGCGAGCGGGACGGATGTGCCTGTACGTCTATCCCGCATCTGCCGCAAGCGTATACTTTTATTGGACAGGCAGTTATAGTACATAATATGTAATAGAAACGTAATATATGATGGATAATTGAAATAATACGGACAAAGGACGAACAATTGGATGCACATAATAATACCGGGTCCCATGCTCGGTGAAACATGGAACCCGGTATTATTGTGCGCCTGCCAGGCGCACATCGAATGTCGTTCAGTTAATTATTAAGGAAGGGCGGGACATTTACTCCTGTACCAGAAAAACCTCTGCTGTGTAGGTTCCCTTGTCCAGGGCTTCCTGATGGGAAGAATAAAAAATGTCAACCACATTTCCACGGACAGAAGAACCTTTATCCTCAACGGTGTAGACTACATCTCCGATCCGGAGCTTGGTGCCGATGGGATACTGACTGATATCAGCGGAAATTGTATGATTAGGGGTGGGAACCGTACCGGAATAGGTCAGGTTGTGGCCGCCGGAGCAGCGGTCGCATCCACAGTAGCCGGTGACGGTGAATAATCCCAGGGATACCTCCTCGGGCTCTTCGGGTTCCTCCTCCACGGGAACCTGAACAGCTCCGGGGCCTGCATTCACATAGTCGTCATCCATAACCGTTTCGGTCCCCGCTTCCTGGGCGAATGCCGGGAAAGCTGCTGTCAAGCTGAGGGAAAAGGCTGCAGCCGCCAGCAGGACCTGCTTTATGAGCTTACACATATAAAGTACCTCGCAATCTTTGCAGTTGTTTGGGCGTTTAATGGTCCGCGTATCTCTATATTATATTACAAAAGTGTTACTTGTCAAGTTGAAAAAGTTAAACAATTATTAATGGAGAGTTACAATGCGGCAGTTCCGGCGCAGGATGCCTTCGTATCCGACCCAAAAAGCATGTGCACCCGGACAGCGGATGAACAGCAGCCGAGTTAAATAAGAAATTTTCGATTCACTCTTGACAAATGGAGGAATAAGGAATATATTATGGAATGTAGATGTTAGCACTCCAAAGGAACGAGTGCTAATAAAACAAAAAGGAGGTGAGCAGATGGCGCTGAATGATCAACTGGATGACCGAAAGGTTACCATATTGAAGGCGATCATAAAGACGTACCTGGAGACAGGGGAGCCGGTGGGATCGAGAACCATTTCCAAATATTCCGAGCTGAAGCTCAGTTCTGCCACCATCCGCAATGAAATGTCTGACCTGGAGGAGATGGGCTACATTATACAGCCGCATACCTCGGCAGGCCGTATCCCTTCAGACAAGGGATATCGGTTTTATGTGGATCAGATTATGCAGGAAAAGGAAAATGAGGTCACAGAGTTTAAAGACATGATGGTTCAGAAAGTGGACCGTCTGGAGCTGGTTTTAAAGAAGATGGCCCAGGTTCTTGCCTCTAATACCAATTATGCCGCCATGATAAGCGGACCCAGCTACCACAAGACAAAGCTGAAATTCATCCAGCTGTCCAAGGTGGAGACGGGGAAGCTTCTGGTAGTAGTTGTTGTGGAGGGAAACATTGTAAAGAACGCGATGATTGACCTGGCCGAGGAGCTGGCGGACGAAGAGCTTTTGAACCTGAATATTCTTTTAAACAGCAGTTTAAACGGTCTGACCATCGAGGAGATCAACCTGGATGTAATCAGCCGCCTGAAAGGAGATGCAGGCATACACAGCCGGGTGGTAGATCTGGTGCTTAACGAGGTAGCGGAGGCCATTCGGGCGGGAGAAGAGGATCTGCAGATTTACACCAGCGGGGCTACCAACATTTTCAAGTACCCGGAGCTGACAGAGGACGGAAAGGCCAGCGAGCTGATCGGTACTCTGGAGCATAAGGAAGTTTTAAAGGAATTTGTATCCGAGGTAAACGACAGCCAGGACGGAGAATCCGGAATCCAGGTTTATATCGGAGATGAGACCCAGGTGCAGTCCATGAAAGACTGCAGCGTGGTAACTGCCAACTATGATCTGGGCGGCGGACTGAGAGGAACGGTAGGGATTATCGGACCAAAACGGATGGATTATGAGAAGGTTCTGACAACCCTGCGTACCCTTATGAGCCAGCTGGACGTGGCATTTAAAAAGGATGAAAGGTGATAGGCTGTGAGTGAAGAGATGAGAGCAGAAGAGATAAAAAAGGAGCACGAGGAAACCGCGGATGCGCAGGCTGCAGGCGCGGAGAATCAGGCCTCAGAGCAGGAGACTGGCGGTGGACCGGCTGGGGAAAGCGCCCCGGAAACGGAAGAAAAGCCGGATGAGTGCCGGGATGGCAGTGCGTCGGAGACGGAGGCCGGCAGCGGATCCGAGGAGACGGACGCCGGGAAAGAGTCATCCGGTGAAAAGAAGGGATTTTTCAAGAAAAAGAAGGATCCCAGAGACGAGAAGATAGAAGAACTCACTGACCGGGTGAAGCGCCAGATGGCAGAGTTTGACAATTTCCGCAAGCGGACGGACAAAGAGAAGTCCGCGATGTACGAGATGGGAGCGCGGGATATCATTGAGCGCATTCTCCCTATCGTGGACAATTTTGAGAGAGGCCTGGCCACCGTGCCCGAGGACGCGAAGGAAACACCCTTTGCTCAGGGCATGGAGAAAATATATAAGCAGTTCCAGAAGACACTGGAGGATGCGGGAGTAAAAGCCATCGAGGCTGTGGGAAAGGAATTTGATCCCAACTTCCACAATGCGGTGATGCATGTGGAGGACGAAAGCCTGGGCGAGAACATAGTGGCTGAGGAGCTCCAGAAAGGCTATATGTACCGTGACAGCGTGGTTCGCCACAGCATGGTAAAGGTAGCCAATTAGAGCGTGTTCATATAGATATGATGAGACAATCAGTAAATTTCAAATATAGCAGGAGGAAAAAACTATGAGCAAGATTATAGGTATTGACTTAGGTACTACCAATAGCTGCGTGGCTGTTATGGAAGGCGGAAAGCCCACCGTTATCGCCAACGCAGAGGGCGTGCGCACAACGCCGTCCATCGTTGCATTTACAAAGAACGGAGAGCGTCTGATCGGCGAACCGGCAAAGCGTCAGGCTGTGACCAATGCGGACCGGACCATCTCTTCCATCAAGCGCCACATGGGCACGGACTACAAGGTTGACATCGACGGAAAGAAGTATACCCCCCAGGAGATTTCCGCTATGATTCTGCAGAAGCTGAAAGCTGATGCGGAGAGCTATCTGGGCGAGCCGGTAACAGAGGCGGTTATTACGGTTCCCGCATATTTCAATGACGCGCAGCGTCAGGCAACCAAGGATGCGGGCAAGATCGCAGGCCTGGAGGTTAAGCGTATTATCAATGAGCCCACGGCTGCAGCCCTGGCTTACGGCCTGGACAATGAAAAAGAGCAGAAGATCATGGTTTACGACCTGGGCGGCGGTACATTTGATGTATCCATCATCGAGATCGGCGACGGCGTCATCGAGGTGCTTTCCACCAACGGCGATACCCATCTGGGCGGCGATGATTTTGACAATGCGATTACAAACTGGATGATCTCCGAGTTTAAGAAGGCTGAGGGCGTGGACCTGTCAGGCGACAAGATGGCGCTTCAGAGACTGAAAGAGGCGGCTGAGAAGGCAAAGAAGGAGCTGTCCACGGCCACCACCACCAATATCAATCTGCCCTTCATCACGGCTACCTCTGAGGGACCCAAGCATCTGGATATGAACCTGACAAGGGCGAAATTTGACGAGCTGACCCATGACCTGATTGAGCGCACCGCGGTTCCGGTGCAGAACGCTTTAAAGGATGCGGGCATCTCCGCTTCCGAGCTCGGAAAGGTGCTTCTGGTCGGCGGTTCCACCCGTATGATTTCCGCGCAGGATAAGGTAAAGCAGCTGACGGGCAAGGAGCCCAGCAAGTCCCTTAACCCCGACGAGTGCGTGGCTATCGGCGCGGCGATCCAGGGCGGCAAGCTGGCAGGCGACGCAGGCGCAGGAGATATCCTTCTTCTGGATGTTACTCCCCTGTCCCTGTCCATCGAGACCATGGGCGGCGTAGCTACCCGTCTGATTGAGAGAAATACGACCATCCCCACCAAGAAGAGCCAGATCTTCTCCACGGCTGCTGACAACCAGACCGCGGTGGATATCCACGTGGTACAGGGCGAACGGCAGTTCGCAAGGGACAACAAGACTCTTGGCCAGTTCCGTCTGGATGGAATTCCGCCTGCAAGGAGAGGCGTTCCCCAGATCGAGGTTACCTTTGATATTGATGCCAACGGTATTGTGAATGTGTCCGCAAAGGATCTGGGCACCGGCAAGGAGCAGCATATCACCATCACATCCGGCTCCAATATGTCTGACGCAGATATTGAGAAAGCCGTGAAGGAGGCCGCTGAGTACGAGGCACAGGATAAGAAGCGCAAGGAGGCCATTGACGCGAGAAATGACGCGGACTCCATGGTATTCCAGACCGAGAAGGCTTTGGAAGAGGTAGGCGACAAGATCTCCGCGAATGACAAGGCCGAGGTTGAGGCGGACTTAAATGCCCTCAAAGAAGCCATCAACCGCGCTCCGGTGGATCAGATGACCGACGCGCAGGTGGAGGACATCAAGGCCGGAAGAGAGAAGCTGATGAACAGTGCCCAGAAGCTGTTTGCCAAGGTGTATGAGCAGGCGCAGGCATCCGGCGCGGCTGGTCAGGCAGGCCCGGATATGGGCGGCCAGAATGCGGGCAGCCAGGGCGGCGACGACGTGGTTGACGCGGATTTTAAAGAAGTATAATATAGATTTTTAGTGCGGCAGGGATTGGGAACCGGGGGACCGGGGCCTGACCCCTGCAACCAGTGTATGATACAAGAGCGGTTTTCGGCGTTCAGAAGACGTTCAGAAGAATAGAGGTAAGAAGATGGCAGAGAGCAAGAGAGATTATTATGAGGTCCTGGGCGTCCCCAGGGACGCGGACGAGGATGCGCTTAAGAAAGCGTACCGAAAGCTCGCCAAGAAATACCATCCGGACGCCAATCCCGGAGACAAGGAGGCAGAAGCCAAGTTTAAGGAGGCTTCCGAGGCGTACAGCGTCCTCAGCGACCCCCAGAAGCGCCAGCAGTACGATCAGTTCGGCCATGCGGCATTTGAGCAGGGCGGCGGCGGAGCCGGGGGATTCGGAGGCTTCGGCGGATTTGATTTCGGCGGAGATATGGGAGATATCTTCGGCGATATTTTCGGTGATATTTTTGGCGGCGGCCGTTCCTCCCGGGCCAGAAGCGGTCCTATGCGGGGGGCGAATCTGCGCACATCCGTGCGGATTTCTTTCGAGGAAGCAGTATTTGGCTGCGAGAAGGAGATAGAGATTAATTTTAAAGAGACCTGCGCGAGCTGTCACGGCACGGGCGCTAAGGCGGGAACTACGCCCCAGACCTGCCCCAAATGCAACGGCAAGGGAAAAATCATGTATACGCAGCAGTCATTCTTTGGTCAGGTGCAGAATGTGCAGACCTGTCCGGACTGCAACGGTACAGGCAGGATTATCAAGGAGAGATGCCCGGACTGCTACGGCACAGGCTATAAGACGGTCCGCAAGAAGTTTAAGGTGCGCATTCCGGCAGGTATCGACAACGGACAGAGCGTCCGCATGGCCGGAGGCGGAGAGCCTGGCGTGAACGGCGGCGAGAGAGGCGATCTGCTGGTGGAGGCTGTTGTGTCTCAGCATCCCATTTTTAAACGTCAGGATACCAGCATTTATTCCACGGTGCCCATATCCTTTGCAAAGGCAGCCCTGGGCGGCCCCATCCGCATCAAGACTGTGGACGGCGAGGTGGAGTATGAGGTAAAGCCGGGCACACAGACCGACACAAAGGTGCGGTTAAAGGGCAAGGGTGTTCCCTCCCTGCGCAACCGGAATGTGCGCGGCGACCACTATGTGACCCTGGTGGTTCAGGTGCCGGAGCGCATGACTCAGGCTCAGAAGGAGGCTCTGCGGCGGTTCGACGAGGTCATGAACGGCGTGTCGGAGCCGGAAGAGCGGCCAAAGAAAAAGGGATTTTTCAAATGATGAGAATATATTGCCTGCGGGCGTCAAAGGGGAAGAAAATTAAATCGTCTCTCCTGGCCGCCCAGATCGGATTTTACCCTGCTGCAGGCGTTCGTAATAGAAAATATATTGCTGCATGATGCCGGCGCTGCCGCCGTACTTTCCAAAGTGATCCTGAACCATTTGGTCCATAAGGCGTGCTTTGGGGGTGCGGCGGTATTTTCTTTTGCTGTAGTAGTGCTCCATGAGGATTTTCTCAATCCAGGTGTCTACGGGAAACGCGCCGATGTGATGGAGGCCAAAGAGGCAGATGCAGTTTGCCACTTTTTTGCCGATGCCGTAAAAGCCGGTGAGATACGCCATAGCCTCATCGTAATCCATCTGCGTGAGCGATGCCAGATCCAGACTGCCGGAGCAGGCGTCCCGACAGATGCGGTGGATATATTTGGCGCGGTAGCCCAGCTTCATGGCCTGGAGTTCTTCCAGGGAGGCCCGGGCGAGCTCTTCCGGGGCAGGGAAGGAATAAAGCTTCTCTGAAACGGAAATAGGGCAGGATATCTCCGAAGGACTGATGGAGCGCCCGTATGTACGGCACAGAGCCTCCACAAGGGACTGGATGGCCGGAATGGTTTTCTGCTGAGAGATGAGAAAAGTGATGATCATTTCCCAGGGATCCTGGTTGAGGATGCGTATGCCGGATCCGGCCTGGGCCGCGGCGGTGAGATAGGCATCTTTGGGGTCAACGGATTCGATGATCTCTTGATAATCCCGATCCGCATCCAGGTATGCAAGCCAATCTTCAAGCGCTTCCTCCGGACAGAGAAGGGAGAGGGAATGTTCCTTTTGAAAAACAAAGAGAACGCGCCCGCGGCTGATAATCCGAAAGCCCTGGTCCGCGTCAGAGATTTCTTTGGGAAATGCGGCGCGGGGCAGGGGATGCATGCGGAAGCACTGGCCGGAGCAGGCGATCTGGGTGAGATCCAGGCAGGGAATGGAACGGGTGTAAAGCATGATGGGATCCTTTCTTGTGCAGTGTTTTCCTTCGCGTCTGCCCCCGTATACGGGGGCACGGGCTCCTTTGTGCACAGAGGATATGGAGGGGGAGAATCATACGCCCCTCGCACACAGGAGACATGCCGCTATTTTACAGAAGGTGCCGGAAAAAGTCAATGGAAATGCCGTTGTCTGAACGGTAACGTCATTGAAAAAGAAAAAGATAGCTCTTGACTTTTTGGCGGAATATGGCTAGAATGGACACTAGATTGCAGTGAGCCGGACTTGGATCAAGGCAATATACGTTATACAGCAAAAAAGCGATGAGAGTGTACAGTAGGAGCGCATGTTCCGTCAGAGAGGGAAGGCCGCCGGCTGAAAGCCTGCCCAGGTTCACATGTGTTTCCGAAATTCCCACTGGAGCTGCACAGGTGAGAGGAAAAAAGCGGAGACGGCTGTCCGGATGGATTCCGGCGCGTTTCGGGCCGCAGGTGATGCGGCGGTTTTCCGGTAGTCTGTGCCGTCCGCACGCGTTATGTGCAGAGAGTGCCCGGATATCAAAGCGCATTTCTGAAGCGCGCTGTAAGAATATGCGGGAAGCAGGGTGGTACCGCGGGTCATTTTGCCCCGTCCCTTTTGCCTGGCTTTTTGAAAGCCGGCAGAGGGACGGGGCTTTTTGCATTGCTGTACATTTTCAGAGAGGTTTAAGGAAAGGGAGAAGCCATGAAAGAGCAGTTAGAGAAGATTAAGGAAGAGGCGTTAAAGCAGATTGCGGCCTCAGACGCCCTGGAAAAGCTGAATGACATCCGGGTATCCTACCTGGGTAAAAAAGGGCAGCTGACCAGCCTGTTAAAAGGCATGAAGGATGTGTCCCCGGAGGAGCGGCCCAAGGTGGGTCAGATGGTCAATGATGCCAGGGCCCTGATTGAGGGACGCCTGGAGGAGGCCAAGACCGCGCTGGCCCAGAAGGCCAGGGAGGAGCAGTTAAGGAAGGAGGTCATCGACGTGACCCTTCCGGCCAAGCGGCAGGAGGAAGGACACCGCCATCCAAACACCATTGCCCTGGAAGAGGTGGAGCGCATTTTCATCGGCATGGGCTATGAGGTAGTGGAAGGCCCGGAGGTGGAGTATGACGAGTACAATTTTGAAAAGCTGAACATTCCCAAGGGCCATCCGGCCAGGGACGAGCAGGACACCTTCTACATCAACGATTCGATCCTGCTGCGCAGCCAGACATCCCCGGTTCAGGTGCGCACCATGGAGCAGGGAAAGCTTCCCATTCGCATGATTGCTCCGGGTCGTGTGTTCCGCTCCGACGAGGTGGACGCCACCCATTCCCCCTCCTTCCATCAGATCGAGGGCCTGGTCATCGACAAGGGTATTACCTTTGCGGATCTAAAGGGAACCCTGGAGGAGTTCGCCAAGGAAATGTTTGGCACGGAGACAAAGGTGAAATTCCGCCCCCATCACTTCCCCTTTACGGAGCCCAGCGCCGAGGTGGATGTATCCTGCTTTAAATGCGGGGGCAAGGGCTGCCGCTTCTGCAAGGGGTCCGGCTGGATTGAGATCCTGGGCTGCGGCATGGTTCATCCCCATGTGCTGGAGATGTGCAATATTGACCCGGATGAATATTCCGGCTTTGCCTTCGGCGTGGGTCTTGAGCGTATCGCCCTGTTAAAATATGAGATCGACGATATGCGGCTTTTGTATGAGAATGATATCCGCTTTTTGAAGCAGTTCTAAGTTTTCCAGTAGACCTGCATGCGCCCGGCGGGCGGCGGCAGGATTTTTCGCAGTAAAAGGAGAAGAAGCATGAATACAGCATTATCATGGATTAAGGCCTATGTGCCGGATCTGGACGTGACCGCCCAGGAATATACGGATGCCATGACCCTGACCGGAACCAAGGTGGAAGGGTACACCCATCTTGACAAAAACCTTGAAAAAATCGTAGTGGGAGAGATTCTCTCCGTGGAGCGCCATCCGGATGCGGACAAGCTGGTGGTCTGCCAGGTGAATGTGGGGCAGGATGCGCCCGTACAGATTGTCACAGGGGCCCCCAATATCACGAAGGAGTCTGTGGGAGCAAAGGTCCCCGTGGTTTTGGACGGCGGACGGGTAGCCGGAGGCCATGACGGAGGCCCTCTTCCCGAGGAGGGCATTCCGATTAAGACAGGAAAGCTTCGGGGCGTGGAGTCCCAGGGCATGATGTGCTCCATAGAGGAGCTGGGATCTGACCGGAATATGTACCCGGATGCGCCGGAGAGCGGCATTTACCTGCTCCCCGCGGACAGCGAGCCGGGAGCGGACGCCATAGCTATTCTGGGGCTGCGGGACGTTGTCTTTGAGTATGAGATTACCTCCAACCGGGTGGACTGCTACAGTGTGATCGGCATTGCCAGGGAGGCGGCTGCCACCTTCCGCAAGCCCTTCTGCCCTCCGGCGGTTGCTCCCTCGGGAAATGAGGAAGACATTCACGATTATTTGAAGGTGCGGGTGGAGGATTCCCATCTCTGCCCCCGGTACTGCGCGCGTATGGTAAAGAACATCCGTCTGGCTCCCTCGCCTCAGTGGATGCAGCGCCGCCTGGCGGCCAGCGGCATCCGGCCTATCAACAATATCGTGGATATCACCAACTACGTGATGGAGGAGTACGGCCAGCCTATGCACGCCTTTGATTACGACGAGCTGGCGGGCCACGAGATCGTGGTCAAGTGCGCCAAGGACGGGGATGTGTTCCAGACCCTGGACGGCCAGGAGAGAAAGCTTGATTCCACCATCCTGATGATCAACGACGGGGAGAAGGAAGTGGGCATTGCCGGAATTATGGGCGGTGAGAATTCCAAGATCACGGATCATGTAAAGACTATGGTGTTTGAGTCCGCCTGCTTCAACGGCACCAACATCCGCCTTTCCGCCAAGAAGGTGGGCCTGCGCACGGACGCGTCGGGCAAGTATGAGAAGGGACTGGATCCCAACACCTCCCTGGAGGCGGTGAACCGTGCCTGCCAGCTCATCGAGGAGCTGGACGCGGGCGATGTAATCGGCGGCGTGATTGATATTTATCCGGAGAAGCGGGAGAAAAAGCACATTCCCTTCCGTCCTGACAAGATCAATGAGCTTCTGGGAACCGATATCTCCAAGGAAGAGATGCTTGGCTATTTCAAGAAGCTGGAGCTGGAGTACGATGCCGAGAAGGAAGAGATTATCGCCCCCACCTGGAGACAGGACCTGGAGCGGGAGGCAGATATCGCGGAAGAAGTTGCAAGGTTCTTCGGCTATGACAAGATCCCCACAAGCCTGCCCTCCGGGGAGGCCACCACGGGCAAGCTCTCCTACAAGCTGCGGATAGAGGCTCTGGCAAGGGAGACAGCCCAGTTTGCGGGATTCTCCCAGGGGATGACCTACTCTTTTGAGAGCCCCAAGGTGTTTGATAAACTCCTTATTCCCGAGGAAAGCCCCCTGCGCCGGACGGTGACTATCTCCAACCCGCTGGGCGAAGATTTCAGCATTATGCGCACCCTGCCCTTAAACGGCATGCTCACCTCCCTGTCCACCAACTACAACCGTCGCAACAAGGAGGTGCGCCTCTACGAGCTGGCAAATATTTACCTGCCCAAGGCATTGCCTCTGACCGAGCTTCCCGACGAGCGGATGCAGTTTGTTCTGGGAATGTACGGCAGCGGAGATTTCTTTGCCATGAAGGGCGTGGTGGAGGAATTCTTTGAGAAGGTGGGAATGGATAAGAAGGTTCACTATGATCCCAACGGCGACCATCCCTACCTCCATCCGGGCCGCAAGGCGGATATGGTTTATGAGGGAACGGTTGTGGGCTATCTGGGCGAAATCCATCCCCAGGTGGCGGAGAACTACAAGATCGGTGAGCGGACCTATGTGGCGGTTGTGGATATGCCGGCCATCATGGAGTACACCACATTCGACCGGAAGTACAAGGGCCTGGCCCGGTTCCCGGCTGTGACCCGCGACCTCAGCATGGTAGTGCCCAAGGACGTGATGGTGGGCCAGATTGAGGACGTGCTGGAGCAGCGGGGCGGCAAGCTCCTGGAGAGCTATCACCTCTTCGACCTCTACGAGGGGGCCCAGGTGCTGGCCGGCCACAAGTCCGTGGCGTACTCCATCACGCTCCGGGCAATTGACCACACGCTGGACGATAAGGAAGTCACTTCGGTGATGAATAAGATTCTGAATGGACTGAAGGGTCTGGGGATTGAGCTCAGGGCCTGAAAGCAGTGAGGGCAGCAGCTGTTCTCCTGAATAGATTCGGAAAATAACAGAAACATATTCCGGCCCCGCCGTGCTCTGTTTTTAAAATGGAGCGGCGGGGCCGGGGTTTTATCGGACGATATGTAACGTTCAGACGGCGGGCACGGTGGGGACGGGTACGGCGCAGCAGGAAGTTCTTGCATTTTATCCATGTCTGCGTTATAGTGAGTATACCAACATTTTGTGGGATCACATTCTAATTATCTTGATCTGAAGGCAATTGCGAATTGCGCAGATTCTGCGGTTCTGAGGAGTTTTAAAATCCTTTTCTTTGAGATTATTCGAGACAGATTCCGAACAAAAATTTGCAGAAGAAAAAATTTTATAGTACAATGAAAGGAGAAGCATGCGTATGGGCAATGGGACGGTAAGACGCACCTACAAGGACAGTCTGTTCCGGATGGTATTTCGGGAAAAGGAGGAGCTTTTGACTCTTTATAATGCCATCAACGGGACCAGCTATGAAAACCCGGATGATTTAGAAATTACGACCATTGACGATGTTCTGTATCTGGGACTGAAAAATGATATTTCTTTTTTAATTAAAGAGTATATGAATTTATACGAGGGACAGAGCACCTGGAATCCCAACATGCCGCTGCGGGGTGTATTCTATATCAGCCATCTCTACCAGGCATATGTAAGGAAGAATCACCTGAATATTTATTCTGCCAAGCAGATAAAACTTCCCGCGCCCCGGTATGTGGTGTTCTACAACGGCACAAGAGAAGAACCGGATCGGCAGATTCTAAGGCTCACCGATGCCTTTATCAAACGGGAGGAGACTCCCTGTCTGGAATGCATCGCTTTGGTATTAAACATTAATTTCGGGAAAAATCGGGAACTGATGGAGGCATGCCGGAAGCTTTATGAATATTCCTATTTTGTCTCAGAAGTACAGGGACTCCTGCAGGAGGGAATGAGCCTGGAGACAGCCATTGACCGGACAGTTCGGCGCTGTATCAGGGAGAACATATTGAAAGAATTTTTGGAAAAGCATCGGGCGGAGGTGAGAAATGTGATACTGACGGAATTTGACGAGGAGCTGTATCGGCAGCTTGTGTACAAGGAAGGGCGTGAGGACGGCGAAGCTGCCGGCCGCCGCAGAGATGTTCTGGAGCTTTTGGAGGAACTGGGCCCGGTGCCTGAGGAGCTGCGGGAGAAAATTATGTCCCAGGAGAATCAGGATGTGCTCTCCCGATGGCTGAAGGCCGCGGCAAGGGCGGAAAGCTTGCAGGGATTTGCGGAAAAAATGGATGGTTCGAAATAGTAAATGGAGCATTCCAAGTTTGAGAAGGGGGCAGTCGGGAGACAGGCGGCCCCCATTTTTTCTCCTTATCGAATCCCCTTAGTGTACAAAAGGCGTGTGTCCCCTTGTACACTAAGGGCAACCGGGGGTTTACAGAAGCCCCAGCCCTTTCGCCACAATCATGATGAAATCCTGCACATTGGTGACAATGGTGGTGGCGGCCAGGCTTCCGCGATCCAGCAGCTTGTTTACCACGAATTCATCGGCATCTACCGTATAGAGAAAGACCGGGCGGATCGTGCCGTCATCCAGCACACGGTAGGAGGGCGTCATATTTCCTGCGGCGATGGTGTGAAGCATGGTGGCCAGACAGATGACGGTGGTGGCCTTTTTGACCATGTTCCGCATGGCGGTCTGGCCCTCGTAGGCGTCGCCGATCACCTCGGGCAGGGGACCGTCGTCCCGGATGGAGCCGGTCAGGACAAAGGGAACCTGGTTTTTGACGCAGCTGTACATGATGCCGTTATCGATGGAATAGTCCTCGATAAAGCGGGGGATGGAACCGCTTTTTCGGACGCGGTTAATCACGTCCAGATGGTGATAGTGGCCGTTCGGCTGGGATTTCTGGGTGTAAATGTCTTGCCCCAGGGCCGTATGGAACATGGCGCCCTCCAGATCATGGGTTGCCAGGGCATTGCCGGCCATCAGCCCGTCCACATATCCGTTTTCCACCATGGCCTCCATGGCCCGTCTCGCGTCCGCGTCAAAAGCAAAGGCAGGCCCCATAACCCAGAGAATAGTTCCGTGCTCCTTCTCGTATCGGAGCAGCTCAAAGAGCCGGTCATAATCCCGGGCAAAAGAGGTCTCGCGGCTTCGGCCCTGGCGGAACACAAACTGGTCCGGGGAGCCGGCTTCCTTATCCTCAAAGCCGGTGCTGTGGAGGAAAATGCCTTCTTCGGCATTCTCTGTCCTTCCGATGACAACCTGATCGCCTGCCTCCAGATTCCGGTTTTCCACCACCCGCAATTCTCCGCTCTTGTCCAAAACCACGCTGGCATCCATGCGGCTCTCCTTTGCCAGAAGCCATTTCCCATTGATTTTGAAGTATTCCGGGTACATGGAAGTGCTGTGATAGTTTTCCGGGGCCACTCCCTTCATGGATACGGTTTCCAGAACCGCATCGGGGGCATCCGTGAATTTTTGCTCTGTAAAATCAGGCTCTCTGTATTTTGGCATTTCAAACATGATTGAACTCCTCCTGTCATTTCTCTATTGCGTTATAAACACATATTCCGTCCATATAGGTCTGAAGCACCCGAATCTCGTCTGCCTGCTCGGGGCTGACTGAAAAAATGGATTCGCTCAGCACGGCAAAATCCGCCCGGTATCCCTCCTTGAGCATTCCCAGGCCGGAAAAACCGGCGGCTTTGGCTGATTCCCTTGTGTAGAGCTTTACCGCTGTCTCCATATCGAGGGCCTGGCAGGAACCGCAGTCCGTGCCGTCCGCCGCACGCCGCGTGACCGCCAGCTTGAGGCCGGGCAGCGGGTCCGAGGGGACGGCCCAGAAGGTTGCCGGGGCATCCGAGGAGAAGCCCAGGGTCACGCCATTTTCCAGGATCTTTTTGACCGGATAGCAGGTCTTGATCCGCTCCGGCCCGAGACCTGCCAGGTAGCTGGCGGATTCCGCATAGAGGAAGATGGGCTGGGTGACAAAGGCAATGCCGTGATCCGCAGCGCGCCGGATGCTCTCCTCGGAGGGGGCGGTCACATGCTCGATGCGCACATAGGGCACGGGACCTTCTGTCCAGGGCGTTTCCCGGCAGGCCCGATCCACCATCCGGGCGATGGCCCGGGTTCCCATGGCGTGTATGGAGAGCTGGCAGCCGTGGGATTTGCAGAAGCGGATGGCGGACTCGATCTGATCGTCGGTGCAGACAGGAAAGCCATAACCGACGGACAGATCAGGGCTGCCGGACGAACCGGAGCCGCCGGACAGATCGCGGCCGCCGGAGGGCCCCAGATAGGGCTCCTCCATCCATGCGGTGCGGCCGGAGACGCTGCCGTCCCCGATCAGCTTTAACCCGGCAGCAAAAATCTGGCGGCTCCGGTCCATTCTGCCGTCCAGCAGGGGAAAGGCATTCCCTTGTCCGGCAAAATGGCTCCACATATAGTACACGCCAACCTTCTGGCGAAAGCCACGCCGTGCAGCCTCCTCGTAGATGGGGATGCTGTCGTCGGGGCTGTCCAGATTGCCCATGTCGCAGACAGCGGTAATCCCCTGGGAGGCGAGAAGTTCCCCCAGCTCCAGGAGATTATCAATCTGCTGTCCCGGCTGTTCTGCGGGCAGAAACGGCGCCAGCAGATTGCCGGCGGTTTCCTTGAGGACGCCGGTGGGCTCCCCGTTTTCATCCCGCTCGATTTCGCCGCCGATGGGATCCGGGGTGTCCCGGCTGATGCCCGCGAGCGTCAGCGCCATGCTGTTGACGCAGCGGATATGGGCGCAGGAGCGCATCAGGCAGACCGGCGCGTCGCTGCAGGCCTGATCCAGGTCATAGCGGTTGGGGGAACGCTTTTCTGCCAGGGCCTGCTCATCGTATCCCCAGCCCTGAATCCACCGGCCGGGGCCCTGGGTCTTTCGCCTGGAGCGGACGGCCTCCTGCAAATCCCGGATGGAGCGGATTTCCGGCGGCATGACCGCGATTTTTTTGCGGAAATCCGCCAGCATCAGCGGATGCATGTGGGCATCCACAAAGCCAGGGATCACGCATTTCCCTTTTAAATCTATGACCTCTCCCCGGCAGGGCGGGAGCGATTCCTCCCGCCCGACCCAGAAAATCCGTCCGCCACGGACGATCATGGCCTGGGCCCAGGGATTGTCATCGTCCGATGTAAAAATAGTTCCGTTCACAAAAATTTGGTATTCTGCCATGGGTTCGTCCCTGCTCCTTTACCTTCCAATATTGTCCCGCACGCTAATCGCGGATTACCCGGAAATCAATGGGCAGCAATTTTTCATCCCAATGCTGCTTTAAGTATTCATTCAGCCGGTCGAGCTGGGGCGCCTGGCTGCAGTACAGGTTGGCGGTGAGGACCAGCTTGTGCTCCTCACCCCAGCGCACATAGGCCTCGGCCCTGTGGATGCCGTCTAAGGAGGAGAGAAGCCGCTCTAAAGCGTAGAGATCCACATAGCAGCGCCCGGTGAGCCGCTCCATCATCACAGTGCGTCCGCCCTGCTCCAAAAGATCCAGGGTGCCGTCCGGCAGAATGCGGGCAGTGAGGCCGGTCTGGTAGAGAATGCCCGGCCCGTAGGGGTTAGTGACCTTGTCTTTCCAGCCCAGGGTTGGATGATCCATGATATAGAGATTTCCCCAGCCGCCGAAGGGCTGCTTGCGGCAGGCATCGTCCAGCACATAGGCCTTTACATCCATGTCCCATCCGATCTCGGGAATCAGGCGGAAGCCGGCGGTGCGGTTTACCACACTGGCCTTGATAAAATAATGTTTGGGGAACACGTTCTCCGGCAGGTGGCTCTTTAGCCGTCTGGCGGAGGGCTCCTCCAGCATGGCCTCCACAATTCGCTCCATGCAGGTCATAAACACAGTGAGCTGATCCCTGTCAAACCGGTTTTCCCAGTAGCGGAGCTCGTAGTAATAGCCCTGGCTGTCGGAGAAGACCTGGAGGTGGAAGGGCAGGGCGTCCAGCTGAATTTTCAGGCGCTCGGCCGGAGCACCGCCGATTTCATTGATATTCAGAATGTCACCCTGGTACTGGAAAAACATTTCATCTCCATGGATGGTGGAAATGTGGCAGCGCATGCTCTCCATCACCTGTTTTCCGGCACGGCGCAGAAGCTCCGGCACGGTCTCATGGGGAATGACGGTATAGCGGAACAGGTAGGTGAGGAACAGGGGGCCGGCGAGCCGGATCCAGCGCCCGTCCGTCCTGCCGCTGTGAATGCTGGTGGAAATGGCATCCTTCTCCCCACTGAATATGCCGATGCAGTAGTTGAATGCCGTGAGGAAGAGGACGTTCTCGGAAACTCCGTTTTCCCGGCAGAACGCCTTCACCTTGTTCAGATTCAGGCGCCCGAAGCGGTCCTTCAAAGCGGCGTCAATGCCATGGTCCAGGTCGTGAAAATCCCGGCGGTTTAAGATGCTCTTGCGGATTCGGAAATCCTTCATGAGTCCCTGGAAATAGGCGATATCCCGCTCCCGCAGGCCCCGGGCCTCCCGGTCCTTTTCGTCCAGCACGTACTCATACAGGGTGTAAGATTCCTTTTCCACAGACTGGCCCAGATAGAGGGCATTTAAATCCTCAAAGAGGATATTCATGGTCATGCCGTCCCCCACAATGTGGGCGATATCGAAAAACAAATAGTTGGCCGAATCGGTTTGGTAGATGCCGATGTGGTACAGAGGTTCATTGTCCCCGTAGTAATAAGGCTTTAAAAGAGAAGGCCGCAGTTCCTCCCACTGGCTGTCCGTCAGAGTCTCGATAGAGATGGAGACCGGGCGGCTGTCATCCCGGAAATTTTTGTACGCGCCGTTATCCAGCTGGATGATGGACTTGAGACCGGGATGAAGGTCAAAGAGAGCGACAACGGCTTCTTTTAACCGCGCAAGATCCACACTGGGATCCAGACGGAAGAGGAAGGGCAGGTTGGCCGTGGTATTTCCTCTCATCACATAGGCAAAATAAATCTGCAGATTGGTCAGCGGGTAGACCGGACGGGGGCTGTAGTCCACAGCCGGCTGGTTCTGAACGGCACCAAGCAGAGCCTCAAGCTGGAGAATCGTGGGATGGGACATGAGGGTATCCAGGGTCAGGTTCAAATGAAGCTGGGAGGCCAGGTCGGAGAGCAGCATGACGCTTCCCAGGGAGTCCAGCCCCGCCTCATAGAGGTTGGTGTCAATGCCGAAGCGGCGGTGCCCAAGGGAAGCGGCAATGAGATCCGCCAGTTCCTTTTGCCGCTTGGTCTCCGGCTGACGAAAAGCTGCCTCTTTTTCCTCCTGGGCCTTCTTCTGACTGAAATAGCGGGAGCGGATGATTTTTTTCGAGGAGGTTTTTTCAAAGGGCACATCCCTGAGATGGAATTTTAATATCCGCTTGTAGGAGGGCAGGGCCTGGTTGTGCTCTGCGATGATTTGCCGGATGCTGCCCTCGATATCCGTGATGCCCGCAGCCTGGGCATACTTGAAGTTGGGATAGACTTCGGCTGCGATGGCGTCGTCCTCCTCGTACACCAGGATATCTTCAATAAGGCGCTCGCCCTCGAACATATTTTCAATCTGCTCCGGAGCCACATTTTCCCCATTGCTCAAAATAATCAGATTTTTCTTGCGGCCGGTGAGGTAGAGAAACTGCTCCTCGTCCACATAACCGATATCCCCGGTGCGCAGCCAGCCGTCCTCGGTCAGGGCCTGGGCGGTGTTCTCCGGATCCTTGTAATAACCCATCATGACAGAGGGGCTCTTTACCTGAATCTCATCGTCCACAATCCGCACCTGGCAGCCCTCCACAACCCGGCCCACGGAGGCAATCTTGTCCGGCCGGGACCAGTCCGGGGAGGAAATTTTGGGGGAGCATTCGGACATGCCGTAGCCCTGGGCAATAGAAATTCCTAAATCCTGGAAATTTTTGGCCAGTTCCGGCGCGAGGTATCCGCCGCCGCTGATGATCCGATGCAGACGGGGGCCAAGAACCGCTTCCTTGATCTCCTGAATGGGCCGATCCGGCTGCTGTTTTGCTATGACGGCGATGCGGCTGTATAAGGCTTTGGCGATCATGGGCACGGCCCGGAAGGCTGTGGGCGCAAAGAGAAGCAGGTGGTCCGCCAGTTTGGAAAGGCTCTGGTTCAAGCAGATGGTATACCCGTAGCGCAGAGGCAGGAGAATGTCTCCGTTGATGCAGAATACATGGTGGATGGGAAGCACATTGAGATAGACCTCCCCGCTTACATCTTCGGTCTCGGTGGTGCAGAAGGTGTTGTCGATTAAGTTGCCGTGGGAGAGCATGACGCCCTTGCCCTTCCCCGTGGTCCCGGAGGTAAAGAGGATCATAGCCAGGTCATCTGGCCCGGCCTGGGGCTGTATGGTTTGTCCCATGTATTCTTTTAAGAGATTGTCCGAGCAGAGAACATGGCGTCCGTGCTGGAGAGAGATACAGGAGAAAAGCCCGGGACAGCGCTCTTTTGCGCCCTCGGCCAGGGCCCTGTGCTCCCAGTCGTAGAACAGTACATCCACATCCGACCGCTGCAGGCAGTCACAGAGGGTTTCCAGGCTGACCTGGATATCCAGGGGAACCGAGACGCTTCCCGCGCACATGACGCCCAGCAAAACCGCCAGGTAATGATTGCTGCTGCCGCCTAAGAGGGCCACATGGATTTTGCGTCCCAGACGCGCTTCCTGGGCGCGGGTCCAGGAGGCGATGGCTGCGCACTGGGCGGAAAATTCTTTAAAAGAGACTTCGCGGATGACATCGTTGTCCTCCCAGCGGAGAAAGATTTTGTCTCCATGGAGGGCGCCCGCATTCGCGGTCAGGTCATAGATGGTTTTCGTATTGTCTCTGGTGATCATATTGACTGTTCCTCCTCATTTTTCGTGGGGGCTGCACGCTGCAGGCAGCGGTACAGGGAACCCTCTTATTATGTATCATATCACAGCAAAAGGCGGGGGACAATCATTTCAAAGTATTCATTGACAAGGAAAGTAGGATAAACGTATAATAACCAGGTGAAAGAGAAGAGGGGCAGGGACAGTCCCTTGAGAAAGAGGATGCGCCTATGAATTTCGAAAATATGTTTATCATGCAGGGAATGCTGTTTCTCCTGCTTCTTGTAGGGCTTCTGCTCAAAAAGGCGGGGATTGTCACCGACACGAACAAAGGACTTTTGTCCAGCCTGGTGGTGAATGTGACCCTGCCGTGCAGCATCGTCAAGTCCTTTGAGATGGAATTTGATATGGAAATTCTAAAGAGCTGCCTGGCGATTCTCATTGTGGCCCTGGCAATCCAGGTTGGCGCCTATATTTTAAGCATGATTCTGTATCCGAACATTGAATCCCGCCACAAGAAGGTGCTCCAGTACGCCACCATCTGCTCCAACGCGGGGATTCTGGGAAATCCCATCGCGGAGGGAATTTACGGCTCTCTTGGCCTCTTATACGCATCCATCTATCTGATTCCCCAGAGGATATTCATGTGGTCTCTGGGGCTCACCTATTTCACCGAATGCCCGGACAGAAAGACGCTTGCAAAGCGGGTGGCTACCCACCCCTGCATCATAGCGGCGGTGATCGGCCTGGCTCTGATGATCAGTCAAAAGCAGCTTCCGGCCGTGATAAATCAGACTGTACTTTCCCTGGCAAACGCCAACACCGCGGTGTCCATGCTTTTTATCGGCAGCGTGCTGGCCGGCGTGCCTTTCCGGAGCCTGTGGAACAAACTGACGGCCTATTACGCAGTCATCCGCCTGGCCTTTATTCCCTTCCTGGTATGGGCAGGGTGCAGCGCCTTTCACCTGGACGGCACGGTTCTGGGCGTGTCCGTGGTTCTGGCGGGCATGCCGGCGGCCAGCGTCACGGCAATCCTGGCGGACCGCTACAACTGCGATGCGGTCTTTTCCGCCAAGTGTGTGGTGAGCACCACGCTGCTCTCTATGGTGACGGTGCCGCTGTGGTGTGTTTTTTTGGGATAAATGGCGGATGAACGCGTAATGCCTGGAAAAGAAATAAAGGAGGAAATGCCACATGGAAGAAGGATATAAGCGGGACGTCCTGATTCATCATCTGATGGCCGCCTGCGGCGGGTTCATCGGCGTGTATGCCATTGTCAGCCGGATGGGTGTTTTTGGCTCGGCGCAGACGGCCAATCTGATTGAGCTGGTATGTGATATTTTGGGGAGAGATCCCCTGGAGATTTCGTATCGGATCGTGGCCCTGTCCATATACATAGGGGCCATGATCCTGTTTGTGTTTTTGGAAAAGCGGACGGACTGGAATGTGAAGCTTTTTTCTGTCCTGGCGGATTTGGCGGCGGTGGCGGTCTGCGGTTTTATTCCCCAGGAGGTCAATCCTTTTGTGGCCCTTTACCCCGTCTTTTTTGCCACCTCCTTTCAGTGGTGTGCGTTTAAGGGGGCGGGAGAATATGTGTCCGCCACCATATTTTCTACCAACAATTTAAAGCAAACGGTGACGGCGGCCACAGAGGCCCTGTTAAGCCGCGGGGATGAGGGCGCGCGCAGAAAAAAGGCGGAGAAGGCCCTGTTTTTCGGCGGTACCCTGGCCTGCTTTCACCTGGGGGTGGCTGCGGGATACGGGTTCTGGCTTCTGTGGGGCGTGCGCAGCATCTGGGCCTGTGCCCTGCCGTTAGCGGCCTGCGGCCTTCTTGTGCAGGGGCAGGTGCGCGCGGCGGCGCTGCAGGTTCGGTAAGCATGCAGGTGCGGCGGGATCTATACTCGCAGCGCACAAAGACGTTTGTTTACAAGGATTTTACCGGAAGATGGTTTTGAAATTTACGCAGCCGGGATATAATAATTTCAAGCAACCGTTATAAAGTTGGGAGGAATTATATGATACGATTGGCTGCACTGGATATGGACGGAACCCTCTTAAATCCGGAGGGACGCATCACCGAGCGGACGGCCCGGACTCTTAAGGAGTTTCAGAATTCGGGCGGAGAGCTTTTAATCTGTACGGGCAGAAGCTATGCGGATGCCGTGGAGCCCCTGGAGGAGTGGGGACTGCGCGCGGCCGCGGCCTGCATGAACGGAGCGGCACTCTACAGCCGGCAGGGAGAGCTTTTGATGCACAGGCCCTTAGAATACGCCCAGACTGCATGGATTTTGGAGTGCTGCAAGGGGCTTCCGCTTCTCTTTGATTTTATGACGGATCAGGGAAGCGTGACCATCAACACAGAGGCGGATCTGCGCCGAGTATTTGCGGGCGGCATGCGCTTTCCGATTGCCGCCTATTCTCTGGAAAATATTCGAAAGAAATTCCGGGTAGTGGCTCCGGAGGAACTGTTTTCCCAGGGACTTACCTTTTATAAAATTTCCCTGATTCATGCGGATCCCGGCATCCTGTCAGAGGTGGAACAGCGAATCAAGAAAAGAGCAGGGCTGTCCGTGGCTTCCTCGGATCCCTATAATCGGGAGCTGACCCATGGGGAGGCAAAGAAGGGAAATGCGCTGGCTATCTACGCCGCCATGAAGGGCATCGGCCTCCATGAGGCTATGGCTGTGGGGGACAGTGAAAATGACCGCTCCATGCTCACTCTGGATCTCAAGTACACCGTTGCCATGGGAAATGCCATGGAGAGCATCAAGAAGACGGCCCGGTGCTGTACCCGGACCAACGGGGAGGACGGAGCGGCCTACGCCCTGGAAAATCTGGCGCTTTACCGGCTGGCGGCCGTTTCATAGGCCGGACTATTTTCTGCCGTAAATCAGTCCAAGCCCGGTCAGCATCCACGGAGCCTTTGCGAACCAGGGCACCATGGGAAGACGCTCTGTATGGGCTTCGTAGTGGATTTCCCGGATGCCTTCCCGGCGCAGGAATTCTAGAAATTCATCCATATCTCCATAGAGCTGTTTCTGCTCAAACAAGTCATGAAAGGCGAAGGAACCGCCTTTTTTTATTACCCGCAATGCCTCCCGCACCACCTGGCGCTTGTCCGGCTGGGTGCGCACCTCGTGAAAGACAAAATTGCTCACCGCCGCGTCAAAGCTCCCGTCTGCGAAAGGCAGATGGGCCGCATCGCCCTGGCAGAACTGGACGGCCGGAACCTGCTCGATGCGGGCATTCTCCTCACACTGGGCTTTTGCGTAATTCCATTCTTTCCCCCAGTAATCGATCCCAGTGACCTGGGCAGAGGGCCAGGTCTTGGCGCAGAGAATCGCCAGTGTCCCGGAACCGCAGCCAATATCCAGGAGGCTTCCCCTGCCGTCCCAGGGCAGCCTTGACAGGAGAAAACGGTGGATATTTCCCATCACATTGCCCCCGGTGAAGGAAAAGGCACGGCGGCAGGCCTGCATATAGAGAGCCATGGCTGCGAAGAGGGCGAAAAGCGCCAGAAAAATACCCTGCATCAGCCCGCTTCCTCCGAGAAAGCGGATAAAAAGCACCGCCGCGAGAAAGAGGGCGGTTCCGCCCCAGAGCAGGTTCATGAGAGTCCCCGGAACCCAGTTGCCGTAATTTGTCTGTTTCATAAATCTTGACCTCCTTTTGAAAATAATAATTCGCTCCGCATCATGCGGGCGCGCGGAACATAACAAATGTTATGTCCTGTTATGTAAAAAACCTGAGGACGTCTGCCCTCAGGTTTTTACAGCTTGTGATGCATTTGTTCGATAAGATGGAGGAATCCGCCCTCCGCGTAACAGCCCATGATGCTGTTTAAAAAATAAGCCTCTTCCATATGGGAAGCTCCTTTCAATATAGCCAGGTTGGTCTCAAACCGAAGGCCGGCCAGCAGGTCGATTACGTCCTGCCGCGGTCTGCGGCCGATGGCTTTTTCAAACTGCCGGGAGAAGCAGCGGGCCATGCTGGAATAGGCCTGTTCGCGGAATCCCTCGCGGCTGCTCCCCTCGGCCTTTTCCAGAAGGATGAGAAATTCCTGCCGGTGGGCCAGCTCAAATTCCATCATCCGCCGGTCCCCTTCCTGGCCGGTGAACAGATCCTCCAGCTCCCGCTGGGCCAGCTCTTCGGTCAGGGAAAGCAGGGCGCGGATGACCGGGTCCACAATGGCCTCGAAGAGAGCCTGCTTGCTGGGAAAGAAGAAATAAAAGGCCCCGGTGGTGACGCCGCAGGAGGCACAGATCCTGCGCAGGCTGGAACCCTTCCATCCTTTTGCAAGAAATTCTCTTTTTCCCGCCTCCAGGAGTTTTTTCCTGGTGGGATGGACTTCACTTGGCATCCCGTTTTCCTCCCCATATATGTCTGGTTCGTGCCAGCGCGTGCTCTAAAGACTCGGCAGCCGGTCTACAAGAAGAATGTTAGCATCAACTAACTAAAAAGTCAACTGCATTGTATAAATGTTTTGCAATAAAGCCCAATTTATGGTATAGTATGTGCAGATATTGTGACAAAGGAGACGTAGGGCTTGATGAAAACAAGACGAGTATTTTTAAAGCTGAGCGGGGAGGCCCTGGCAGGTTCCGGGCATACCGGCTTTGACGAGGCGACGGTGCGGGAGGTGGCCCGCCAGGTGAAGCTGTCTGTGGATGCCGGTGTTCAGGTGGGAATCGTGATAGGCGGCGGCAATTTTTGGAGAGGGCGGACCAGCGAGGCCATTGACCGGACCAAGGCGGACCAGATCGGCATGCTGGCTACGGTGATGAATTGTATTTATGTGTCGGAGATATTCCGGTCAGCGGGGATGAAAACTGCTATTTTAACACCCTTTGCCTGCGGCTCCATGACCGAGCTGTTCTCCAAGGACAAGGCCAACGCGTATTTTGAGGAGGGACGGGCAGTCTTCTTCGCGGGGGGCACGGGACATCCCTATTTTTCTACGGACACAGGCATCGCGCTGCGGGCGATCGAGATGGACGCGGACTGTATTCTTTTGGCCAAGTCCATTGACGGAGTCTATGACAGCGACCCCAAGGTGAACCCACAGGCGAAAAAGTATGATACCATCTCCATCCAGGAGGTTATTGACAAACAGCTTGCGGTGGTGGATCTGACCGCTTCCATCATGTGCATGGAGCACAAGATGCCTATGGCGGTGTTCAGCTTAAATGAAAAGGACGGCATCGCGAACGCCATGCAGGGCCGGGTGAACGGTACGCTGGTCACGGTGTAGAAAATTTAAAAAAGCAGCAATTCAGGACGGCATATTTTCGGCCCCGTTTGCCCGCCGCTTTGAATTGCTGCGTGAGAATAAAAAAAGCAGCCGCAGGCTGTATAATCAGGAGGAACCTATGGAAGAGTTAAAAGTGTATGAGGGAAAGATGAACAAGACATTGGAGGTGCTGCTGTCCGATTACGCCGCGATTCGGGCGGGGCGTGCAAATCCTCACGTTCTGGACAAGATAAAAGTGGATTACTATGGAACCCCCACCCCCATCCAGCAGGTGGGAAATGTCTCTGTGCCCGAGGCCCGGATGATCGTGATCCAGCCCTGGGAGAAGAGCCTTTTGAAGGCGGTGGAGAAGGCCATTCTCACCTCTGATCTTGGCATCAACCCCACCAATGACGGAAACTGCATCCGTCTGATTTTCCCGGAGATGACGGAGGAGCGCAGAAAAGAGGTGGCCAAGGATGTGAAGAAGAAAGGCGACGGCGCCAAGGTAGCCATCCGCAACATCCGCCGGGATGCCAACGATGCGTTCAAGAAGATGGAGAAAGCGGGAGATATGTCCGAGGACGATCTGAAGGAAGCCACAGAGAAGATGCAGAAGCTCACCGATAAGATGATCGAGAAGGTGGACAAGGCTGTGGAAGAGAAGACGAAAGAGATCATGACCGTTTAAGCAGCGTGACAGCCGATTAAACGAATGAGGAGGCAGGAGATGCTCCTGCCTTTTGCTATGAATGGCCTGTATTTCAGGCGAGCGGAGAGGAGGGAGCGCATGGCTCTGGATGAAAATATGGTGATTCCCCGGCACGTGGCCCTGATTCTGGATGGAAACGGCCGCTGGGCGAAAAAGAGAGGTCTGCCCCGGATCATGGGGCACAAAGAGGGCTGCGTCACGGTGGAGAAGACCGTGGAGATTGCGGCCCGGATGGGAATTGAGTATCTGACGGTGTATGGATTTTCCACGGAAAACTGGAAGCGCCCCTTAGAAGAGGTGGGCGCTTTGATGCAGCTTTTCCGCTATTATATGGTGCGCCTCTTAAAGGTGGCCTCCGCGAATAATGTGCGGGTGAAGATGATCGGGGACAGGAGCCGGTTTGCCCAGGATATCATCGAGGGAATTGGCCGGCTGGAGCAGGAGACAAAGGACAATACGGGGCTTACCTTTATTATCGCCGTAAACTACGGAGGACGGGATGAGATCCGCCGGGCGGCAGCCCGCCTGGCAGCGGACTGCGCGGAGGGAAAGAGAAAGCCGGAAGAGATAGATGAGGCTGTGTTTGCCTCTTATCTGGATACGGCAGGGATACCGGATCCGGATCTTCTGATCCGTACCAGCGGGGAACTGCGCCTGTCCAATTACCTCTTGTGGCAGCTGGCCTACACGGAGATTTATGTGACGGACTGCCTGTGGCCGGATTTTAACAGGGAAGAGCTGGAGCGGGCGATTGTCCAGTATAATAAGCGGGACAGGCGGTACGGCGGAGTAAAGTAGGGAAAGGAGCAGGCCATGTTTACAACCCGTTTGATAAGCGGAATCATATTGGTGCTTCTGGCCGTTGTGGTGGTTGGAAAGGGAGGCGGCCTTCTGTTTGCGGTGACCGGAATTATCTCCCTCATCGGCCTTTTTGAGCTGTACCGGGCCTTGGATATCCATCGGCGCTCCATTGCCGTGGTCGGGTATCTCACCGCGGTATCTTATTATGGGATTTTGTGGTGGGAGGGAGAGAAGTATCTCAATTTGATGATTATTGCCTCCCTGATGATTCTCATGGCGTTATATGTATTTACATTTCCTAAATACAAGACAGAGGAAATTACGGGGGCTTTTTTCGGTGTGTGCTATGTGCCGGTGATGCTGTCCTTCCTCTACCAGACGCGGGAGATGAACGACGGCGCGTATGTGGTGTGGCTTATTTTCCTGAGCTCCTGGGGCTGTGATACCTGCGCCTACTGCGTGGGCATGCTGTTTGGAAAGCATAAGCTGACCCCGCGCTTAAGCCCTAAAAAGTCCGTGGAGGGCGCAGTGGGCGGAGTGGCCGGCGCGGCGCTTTTGGGATTCCTGTATGCCTCTGTGGTGGGAGGAGGGATGGACGAATTTTCCGATCCCCGCATGGCATGCGCGGTGGGCTGCGCCATCGGTGCGCTGATTTCCCAGGTGGGGGATTTGGCGGCATCGGCCATCAAGCGCAATCACAATATCAAAGATTACGGCCATCTGATACCGGGGCACGGCGGGATTCTGGACCGGTTTGACAGTATGATTTTTACGGCCCCGGCTATTTATTTTGCCATGACCTTTTTGCAGTGATGTGTATTTTTTGCAGGATGGAGAGAATATAACTATGAAGAGGAAGATCGCGGTTCTGGGCTCTACCGGTTCCATCGGCACCCAGACGCTGGAGATTGTGAGGAACAATGGGGACCTTGAGGTGACGGCCCTGGCGGCGGGACGAAATGTGGACGCTTTAGAGCGGCAGATACGGGAATTTCACCCGGAGACAGCCTGCCTCTGGGAGGAAGAAGCGGCAAGGGATTTAAAGGAGCGGGTCCGGGATCTGGATGTCCGGGTCGTTTGGGGGATGGAAGGCCTTATGGAGGCTGCCGCCGGAGGCCCGGCCCAGATTGTGGTCACCGCTGTGGTGGGCATGATCGGAATCCGCCCCACAATGGCGGCTATGGAGGCGGGGAAGGACATTGCCCTGGCAAATAAAGAGACCCTGGTCACCGCGGGCCACCTCATCATGCCCCTGGCGGCCGAGAAGGGCGTGCGGATTCTGCCGGTGGATTCCGAGCACTCCGCGATTTTCCAGTGCCTGCAGGGCGCAGGGGGAAATCCGGCGCACAAAATTCTCCTCACCGCCTCGGGCGGACCCTTCCGGGGATGGGACAGAGAGCGGCTTTCCCATGTCACGGTGGAGGATGCGCTAAGGCATCCCAACTGGTCTATGGGGAAAAAGATTACCATTGACTCCTCCACCATGGTGAACAAGGGGCTGGAGGTCATGGAAGCCCGCTGGCTCTTCGGTGTGGAATTTGACCAGATTCAGGTGGTGGTTCAGCCGACCAGTGTGATTCACTCCATGGTCGAGTTTGCGGACGGCGCGGTGATCGCCCAGTTGGGCACGCCGGATATGAAGCTTCCCATCCAGTACGCTCTGTATTATCCGGAGCGCCGGTATCTGCCGGGGGAGCGGCTGGATTTTGCAAAGATTGGAGAAATTCACTTTGAGGAGCCGGACTGCCGGACATTTAACGGGCTGGCGCTGGCCTACGAGGCGGGGAGGAAGGGCGGCACCATGCCGACCGTGTTTAATGCGGCCAATGAGCAGGCGGTGGCGCTTTTCCTCGACCGGAAAATCCCTTATCTGGCGATTGCGGATCTGATCCAGGGGGCTTTGGAGAACTGCTCCATGGTGGAAGCCCCCGGGGTTGAGGAAATCCTGCAGGCCGAGAGACAGGCCAGGGCATACGTGGAGCAGCAGATGGAGGCGGGCCGGTTCTGATTTGGCGCCGCCTGCCTGAGAAAAATAAAAGCAGAGAGAGGACGACTGGATGAGTTTACTTTTGGCAGTGCTGATTCTGGGAGTGATTATTTTAATCCATGAATTCGGCCATTTTTTGCTGGCGAAGCTGTGCGGCATCGGCGTGCTGGAGTTTTCCCTGGGAATGGGGCCAAGACTGCTTTCTTTCCAGAAGGGGGAGACCCGCTATTCCATCAAACTGCTTCCCTTCGGGGGATCCTGCATGATGCTGGGGGAGGACGAGGACGCCTCGGACCCCAGAGCCTTTAATAATAAGCCGGTGTTCTCCCGCATCCTGGTGGTGGCGGCAGGGCCGGTGTTTAATTTTCTTCTGGCTTTTCTCCTGGCGATGATTCTGGTGGGAACCACGGGACGCGCCACCGCCCGGGTGGCGGATGTGCAGGAGGGATATCCGGCGCAGGCTGCGGGCATTCAGGCCGGGGATGTGATCACGCGGGTCAATGGGCGCAGCGTCCATTCGTACCAGGATTTCAGCTTTTACCTCTATACGCACCCCAACCGGGAGCTTGCGGTCACCTGGAAGCGGCAGGGGGAGGACGGGAGGACGCAGACCATGAAGGCATCCATCACACCCATGTACTCCCAGGAGACCGGGCAGTATCTGGCGGGAGTGGTTTTTGATGCCCGTCTGTATCCCGCAGAGGGCTTTTTCCAGCTTATGCTCCAGTCCGTGTACGAGGTGCAGTTCTGGATTCGGTATGTGCTGGACAGCTTTTATATGATGTTTCATGGAATGGTGTCTATGGATGATCTCAGCGGCCCGGTGGGGATTGTGAGCACCATTGACACGACGGTGGAGGAGGCTTCCCCTTACGGGATGGGGGCAGTGCTTTTGATGCTCATCAATTTTTCGATTCTCTTAAATGCAAACCTGGGGGCGCTGAATCTCTTTCCCCTGCCGGCGCTCGACGGCGGGCGGCTGGTGTTTTTATTCCTTGAGCTTATCCGGGGAAAACCCATTGACAAGGAGCTTGAGGGGAGAGTCCACATGCTGGGGCTTCTCATCCTCCTGGCGCTGATGGTGCTGATTCTGTTTAACGATGTGAGAAAGCTGATATAAGGAGAATAGTCGTATGACCAGAAAGAATACGAGGACAGTCTGGGTGGGAGGGCGTCCCATCGGAGGGGGAAATCCCATTCTGATCCAATCCATGTGCAATACAAAAACCGAGGATGTGAGAGCCACGGTTGAGCAAATCCTGCGGCTGGAGCGGGCCGGATGTGAGATTATCCGGGTTGCGGTGCCAACCAGGGAGGCGGCAGAGGCCATAAGGGAGATTAAGAAGGAGATTCACATTCCCCTGGTGGCGGATATCCATTTTGACTACCGTCTGGCTCTTGCGGCCATGGAAAATGGGGCGGATAAAATCCGCATTAACCCGGGAAATATCGGGAATAGGGAGCGGGTGCAGGCGGTGGTGGACGCGGCGAAGGCGCGCCGGATCCCCATCCGCGTGGGGGTCAACAGCGGCTCCCTGGAGAAGGAGATTCTGGAAAAATACGGCGGCGTCACCGCAGAGGGCCTGGTGGAGAGCGCTCTGGACAAGGTGCATCTGATTGAGGAGATGGGCTGGGACCAGCTTGTTATCAGCATCAAGTCCTCGGATGTGATGATGTGCGTGAAGGCCCATGAATTGATTGCGGGAAGGACGGATTATCCCCTTCACGTGGGCATCACGGAGGCGGGAACGGTATATGCGGGAAACATTAAATCTTCGGTGGGCCTGGGGATTATTCTCCACGAGGGGATCGGGGACACGATTCGTGTTTCCCTCACCGGAGATCCGGCGGAGGAGGTAAAGACCGCCAAATTGATTCTCCGCACGCTGGGGCTGAGGAAGGGCGGCATCGAGGTAGTGTCCTGCCCCACCTGCGGAAGGACGCGGATTGACCTCATCTCCCTGGCGGGAGAGGTGGAAACCCTGGCTGCGGAGTTCGATGACCTGGACATCAAGGTGGCCGTCATGGGCTGCGTGGTGAATGGCCCCGGGGAGGCCCGGGAGGCGGACATCGGGATTGCCGGCGGTGTGGGTGAGGGACTGCTCATCAAAAAGGGACAGATCTTGCGCAAGGTGCCGGAGGCCGAGCTTCTGGCCGCCCTGCGGGCGGAGCTTTTGGCTATGGCAGAGGAACGAAGGAAGTAGACAAACATATGGCAAAAGACTTTTTAGAGGTATTTCCCACATTAAATATAGCCCAGCCTTTAAAGGATCTGCTGGCCCTGGTGCAGGTGGAGAAGGTTTCCTCCTCCCGGGACAGGAGCCGGATCCGCATTTATTTAAACAGCACCCGGCTGATTCACAAGCAGAACATCTATGATCTGGAGCGGGGAATTAAGGATCAGCTTTTTCCCTCCAAGCAGATTTCCATACGGATTCAGGAGCGCTACCGCCTGTCGGATCAGTATACGCCCAAGAAGCTTTTGGAGCTCTACAAGGACAGCCTCCTATTGGAGCTCAAGAATTACAGCATGATTGAGTATACCATGTTCCGCAAGGCGGAGATCGTCTTCGAGAGGGAGGACCGGATGGTGCTCACCGTGGAGGACACGCCGGTGAACCGGACCAAGACGGCGGAGTTAAAGCGGGTGCTGGAAAAGGTCTTTGGAGAGCGGTGCGGCCTCCCTGTGGAAGTGAAATTCCAGTATGTGCCGGCAAAGCCCAGCAACCGCCGGCAGATGCTGGAGGAGAAAATTGCCCGGGAGGCCCTGGCAGCGGCCGGGTATGGAGCACTTGAAAATGGAGCCGCAGGGGCAGAGGGACCGGTCCTGGAGGCGCCGCCGTGGATGGAGGGAAATGCCCCCTTGGCGGGAAGTGCAGCCGGAAGCGGACAGGCCGCCGGCAACAGCTCTGCCGGGACTAACGCTGCCGGAAGAGAGGCAAAGGGCCGTACAAACGGTCAGGCGTCCGGCCAGTCAGGAACAGCCGGAGCACCCAGGGAAAGGGGAGCCGGCGCTGCGGGAAGCGCGAAACCCTTTGGACGTCAGGACGGAGGCACCGGGGACGGCGCCCGCTTTGGCCGCGGAAAGAAGGACTGGGGCCGGGAGAAGGGAGAATACGCTTTAAAGCGCTCCAACAACCCGGATGTGCTCTATGGCCGGGATTTCGACGATGATTTTATCGAGATTGAGCAGATTGACGGGGAGATGGGGGAGGTGACCCTCCGGGGCCAGGTCCTGACGTGCGAGAGCCGGGAGCTGCGCAGCGGCAAGTTTATCCTGACCTTCGATGTGACGGACTACACGGACACCATCACCGCGAAAATGTTTATCCGGCCGGAGCTTTTTGAGGAGGTAAAAGCCGTCATCAATGTGGGCATGTTTCTGAAGATTAAGGGTGTGACCACCATTGACAAATTCGACGGGGAGCTGACCCTTGGCTCCATTGTGGGCATCAAGAAAGGGGAGGACTTTACCAGCCGCCGAATGGACAACAGCCTGGAAAAGCGGGTGGAGCTCCACTGCCACACCAAGATGAGTGATATGGACGGGGTCTCCGATGTGAAGAGCATCATCAAGCGGGCAAAGAAATGGGGCATGCCCGCAGTGGCTGTCACAGACCATGGCTGCGTCCAGGCATTCCCGGACGCGAACCACGCCCTGGACAAGGGCGATACCTTTAAGGTGCTCTACGGGGTGGAAGGCTATCTGGTGGACGACACCAAGCAGCTGGTGGAGAATCCCAGAGGCCAGAGCTTTGCCGGTACATACGTGGTGTTTGACATCGAGACCACGGGATTCAGCCCCGAAAAGAATACCATCATCGAGATCGGGGCCGTGAAAGTGGTTGATGGAAAGATTCAGGACAAATATTCTACCTTCATCAATCCCGAGGTGCCCATTCCCTTTGATATCGAGAAGCTGACGGGCATCAATGACGCCATGGTGCTTCCATACCCAAAAATCGACCAAATACTGCCGGAATTTTTGAAGTTTGTGGGAGATTCCGCGCTTGTAGCCCACAATGCGGGCTTTGATGTGGGATTTGTTGGCCATTATGCGGAAAAATTGGGGCTGCCCTTCAATCCCACGGTACTGGACACAGTATCCCTGGCAAGGCTGCTGCTGCCGAACCTCAACCGGTATAAGCTGGATACCGTGGCAAAAGCGCTGAACATTTCCCTGGAGAATCATCACCGGGCGGTGGACGACGCAGGGGCCACGGCCGAGATCTTCGCCGCCTTTGTGCGCATGCTGCGGGAGCGGGGGGTGGAGGATGTAAACGCCCTCAATGCCTTAAAAACCATGGACGACCAGACCATCATGAAGCTGCCCACCAACCACGTGATTATCCTTGCGAAAAATGATGTGGGGCGCATCAATATGTACCGCCTGGTGAGCTGGTCCCATTTGAAATATTATTCCCGGAGGCCCCGGATTCCCAAAAGCCTTTTGGAGGAGTACCGGGAGGGCCTTATCATCGGCTCGGCCTGCGAGGCCGGGGAGCTCTACCAGGCGCTTCTGCGGGGCGCGCCCCAGACCGAGATCGCCAGGCTGGTGAATTTTTATGATTACCTGGAAATTCAGCCCCTGGGGAACAATGCGTTTATGCTTAAGGACGAGAAGAGCACGGTGAAGACCCGGGAGGATCTGATTGCGCTCAACCAGAGAATCGTGGAGCTGGGGACAGAGTTTAATAAGCCGGTGTGCGCTACCTGCGACGTGCATTTTCTGGATCCTCAGGACGAGGTGTACCGCCGGATTATCATGGCGGGCCAGGGCTTTAAAGACTCGGACGAGCAGGCACCCCTGTACCTGCGCACCACCGAGGAGATGCTGGAAGAGTTCGCGTATCTGGGCCCGGACAAGGCCTATGAAGTGGTGGTGACCAATACCCGGAAGATTGCGGATATGTGCGAGCGGATTTCCCCGGTGCGGCCGGACAAGTGCCCGCCGGTGATCCCGAACTCGGACAAGACTCTGACGAAGATCTGCTACGACCGGGCTCACGAGATGTACGGGGAAGATCTGCCCCAGATCGTGGTGGACCGGCTGGAAAAGGAGCTCCATTCCATCATTACCAATGGATTCGCCGTGATGTATATTATTGCCCAGAAGCTGGTGTGGAAATCCAATGAGGACGGCTATCTGGTGGGCTCACGGGGATCTGTGGGCTCCTCCTTTGTGGCCACCATGGCGGGAATCACCGAGGTGAATCCCTTAAGCCCCCACTATCACTGTCCAAAGTGCCGCTATTATGACTTTGACTCCGAGGAGGTAAAGAAATTCTCCGGCATGGCGGGCTGCGATATGCCGGATAAGCTCTGCCCGGTCTGCGGCACGCCCCTGGAGAAGGATGGCTTTGACATCCCCTTTGAGACATTCCTGGGTTTTAAGGGGGACAAGGAGCCAGATATTGACCTGAACTTCTCCGGCGAGTACCAGAGCAAGGCCCACGACTACACCGAGGTGATTTTCGGCAAGGGACAGACCTTCCGGGCCGGCACCATCGGCACTCTTGCGGACAAGACGGCCTACGGCTATGTGAAGAAATACTACGAGGAGCGGGGCACCAGAAAGAGAAACTGCGAGATCAACCGGATTGTCCAGGGCTGCGTGGGCGTGCGCAGGACCACGGGACAGCACCCGGGCGGCATCATTGTCCTCCCGCTGGGGGAGGAGATTTATTCCTTTACCCCGGTGCAGCACCCGGCCAACGATATGACCACATCCACCATCACGACCCATTTTGACTATCACTCCATTGACCACAACCTGTTAAAGCTGGATATTCTGGGACACGATGATCCCACCATGATCCGTATGCTCCAGGATTTGACAGGGATTGACCCGGTAAAGGACATCCCCTTAGACAGCAAGGAGGTCATGAGCCTGTTCCAGAGCACCGAGGCCTTGGGGATCACCCCGGACGACATCGGTGGCTGCCCCCTGGGGGCCCTGGGCGTGCCGGAGTTCGGCACGGATTTCGCCATGCAGATGCTTCTGGACACCAAGCCAAAGTATTTCTCTGACCTGGTGCGGATTGCCGGCCTGGCCCACGGAACGGATGTGTGGCTGGGAAATGCCCAGACCCTCATCCAGGAGGGCAAGGCCACCATCCAGACCGCCATCTGTACCCGTGACGACATCATGATTTATCTGATCTCCAGGGGGCTGGAGCAGGGGCTCTCCTTTACCATCATGGAGAGCGTGCGGAAGGGCAAGGGACTGAAGCCGGAGTGGGAGGAGGAGATGAAGGCCCACGATGTCCCGGACTGGTACATCTGGTCCTGCAAGAAGATCAAATACATGTTCCCCAAGGCCCATGCCGCGGCCTACGTGATGATGGCCTGGCGCATTGCCTACTGCAAGATTTTTTATCCCCTGGCCTACTACGCGGCGTTTTTCAGCATCCGGGCCAGCGCGTTCTCCTATGAGATCATGTGCCAGGGCAGGGACAAGCTGGAGTATTACTTAGCAGATTATAAGAAGCGGGCGGATTCCCTCTCCAAGAAGGAGCAGGATACCCTGCGGGATATGCGCATCGTCCAGGAAATGTACGCCCGGGGCTTTGAATTTATGCCCATCGACATCTACCGGGCCAAGGCAAGAAACTTCCAGATTATCGACGGAAAGCTCATGCCCTCCCTAAGCAGCATCGACGGCCTGGGGGACAAGGCGGCGGACGCTGTGGTGGACGCAGTGAAGGACGGTCCCTTCCTGTCCATCGAGGATTTCAGCAGCCGGACAAAGGTGAACGGCACCATCTGCGCCCTCATGGCGGATCTGGGCCTATTGGGGGATCTGCCTCAGTCGAATCAGCTGTCGCTGTTTGACTTTACGTAACTGAAAACGTCCTGAATCCGCTGTGTACAGAAAAAGTCATGCACACGGAAGATTCGGGACATTTTTATGGCGTGAAAAGCTCGTCTACGGTTGCGCCCAGCTCTGCCGCAAGCCGGAATGCAAGGGATAGGGAGGGGTCATACTTGTTATTTTCAATGGCATTGATTGTCTGACGGGATACACTGCATTTCTTTGCGAGTTTTTCCTGGGATATGCCGGATTCTTTTCGTCTGTCTCGGATGCTGTTTTTCATATCAGCAGCTGTACCTCTTTTTATAGTATAGGAGCTCTATAAAATAGATACCCTTAGTGTACAAAGGGCGTGCATCCCCTTGTACACTAAGGGTAACCGCGGCAATGCTGAGCGTGATAAATGGATTGGTCTCCATGGCCTGTGAGCGGACGATGGATTCCGCAATCTGAATCACCAGGGAGAGCACAACGATGAGAAGGGTGCCGGTGCTGGCTTTCCATACGATGAGCTGCCTCCGCTCATCGCCGGTTTTGAGCAGCGACACAATCATGGCAATATCCAGAGTCATAAGTAGGAGCAGGAACAGGAAAAACGCAAAGATAAATAGGGGTGCAGAATTTGAAACCGCCATCGCTTAGCTCCTTTCTTTTATTTTGTAATGTCAAAAGTTTTTTACATTTTTAATATATCGGAATGGGAAATGAATGTCAAATACTTTTTACATATATTTGGCCCGAAGACCCTAAAGGGCGTCGTTGGTGTCCCGCAAAGTGGAACGCGCATCTGGCAGAAAGCAATTTTCAAACACACTCCAGTAAAAAAGATCGGCTACACAAAGAGGAGTATTTGGGAAAATTTTTGATGTGAGGGAGAGAAGAATGGAATATTTAAAAGATGTGATGAGTTCAAAGAATTATGAAATTTATTATAAAACCGCCAAGTCACAGGTCGATAATCCCCTGCATTACCATGATTATCTGGAGATTTATTATCATAAAGAGGGAGCATGCGATTATATCATTGACAGCCGGATTTACACGCTGAGGCCGGGAGATATCGTAGTGATCCGCAAGCAAAAGCTGCATAAGGCAGTGGTAAAAGACTTCACTTCGGAATATAAGCGTTATGTAGTGTGGATGACAAATGAATTTATTGAGACTCTGATTCAAAAAGAAGAATACCGGGAAATTATTTTTAACCGGAAAGAAGATGCGGAATTGCTGAGACTTCCGGCTGTCAATTCTGAAAAAATACGGGAGATATTGGATAATCTGGTAGAAGAGTCAGAACAGAACGACAGTATTTCAAAGGATTTGTTGGAAAATTATTTGCGGGAGCTTCTCCTTTTGCTTTGCAAATACAGTAAAAGTTCGTTTTATATCCGAAAAGTAGAGCCGAGACAGGATCCGATTGTTAAAGAAGTTATGGAATATCTGGACCGCCATGTTTTGGACAGGGTTTCTCTGGATGAAGTGGCTGAAAATTTCTATATGAATAAGTTCCATTTAATGCGGAAATTCAAAAAGCATACGCAGATGACTTTGATGGAATATTTAAAGAAAAAACGTCTTATGATTGCCAGAAATTTGATTGCTGACGGCGAACCGATACAGACTATATACAGGCGATGTGGATTTGAAGATTATACAAATTTTTACAGGGCTTTCAAGTCCATCTATTTTATGTCGCCAAGGGAATATAAAGAATATATCCAGGCTCATAACCATAATGTATTGATGCTGCGGCTTGATGGAGGCGGGAACGAGGAGGAACATTAGTCAATATATGCAATGTAGATGCAATCTTATGCTATTCTCTATTTTGGTCAATGTGTTATAATTTGCATATCCGATGAAGGAAGCTCATGAGCAAAAGTGATAACAATATCAATGAACTCTAAAGTAGGGAGGTTAATTTTCATGAAAAAGTTAACAGCATTAGCGATTATGGCAGCTACAGCGGTTTCTCTTTCTGCTTGCGGATCTGCGGAAGAGGAGAGCACTCAGACGGAAAGCGCTGCGGTGAGCACATCCAAGGATACAGCGGAAGCTGCAGAGAGCGCAGATGAAGGTACGGCCGAAGAAGGGGAACCGGTAGAAATCAGCTTTTTGGTAACAAAGCCGGAGATTGTGACACAGTTTGAAGAAACCTTTTCCACTTACATGGCAAGCCATCCCAATGTGACTATTTCGGCAATTCCGCTTTCTGGCCAGACAATTTACGAGAAGCTGACCTCACTGTATGCTTCTGGAAATGCTCCGACAATTACTATGGTAGGCGGACCGGAATTTACGGCGTTTTCTGATAATTTTCTTGATATAACAGACACAAAGTTTGCAAATCTTGTATATGACTGGGCGAAACCCAAGACCTCTGTGGATGGAAAGGTGCTTGCGGTGCCGACTACGGCAGAGGGAATCGGAATTCTCTATAATAAGACAGTAATTGAGGCGGCGACAGGAAGAGAATTTGATCCCGCGTCTATTAAAAACCGCAAGGATTTCGAAGCAATTTTGGACGAGATTTCCAAGACGGAATATTCTCCTATCCAGATGTCCAATATGGACTGGCTTTTAGGCTCTCATCTTCCTTCCGTACTTTTTGGCGCTGTAAGTCCGGACTATGATGAGAGGCAGGCGGTGATTGAGCAGTGCAAAGAGGGAACATATGATTTCCAGAACAGCCAGGTGTTTAATGAATGGATGGATACTTTTGATCTGATTATGAAGTATAATACATACAAGGATTCCCCGCTGTCCAATACATATGAGGACGACCAGCTGACAATGGCTTCGGACGAGGTTGCTTTTTGGCCGATTGGAAACTTTGTATATCCCAACATTATTGCAGTGAATCCGGAGGCAGAGGTGGGCCTTATGCCGTATCCCATGGGAGATGCGGACGATGCTTACGGCAACAAGGAGATTGTTCTTTCCTATTCTATGTTTGCGATTGATGGAAAACAGTCTACTCCGGAAGAGCAGCAGGCGGCAATTGATTTCTTTGACTGGCTGATCACCTCGGAAGAGGGGCAGAACTGCTATATCAATACCCTGCAGTTTACTCCTGTTTTTGAAGGTTTTGCATTAGAACCCTCCAATCCTACGGCCGTGCAGCTGAATCAGTATATGGCAGATGGCAATACGCTGGAGCGTATGAGTGACTATTTCCCGGCTGGAGCCATGAATCTGTTTGGAGCAACAATGCAGCAATATCTTGATGGGGTGATTACTCGCGAAGATGTGGCTGCCCAGTTTGCAGAGGAATGGGTAGAGTCGGCGGCTGAGTAAGGAAAGAGTAGAAAGAGATGCCGCTCCAACGGCATCTCTTTTTGCGATCGATGGAGGGAAAAATGTATAGAGAAAAAAACAAAGCAGCTGTTTTAAAAATATTTTTTCAGTTCGGATTTATTCCGTTGGCAGCCTTTCTGTTTGTGGTTCTGATCCCCTTTGCTGCGGGTATAGGACTTTCGCTTACCAACTGGAATGGAAATTTTGACGAGGCGATTTCCTTTGTCGGGGCACAAAATTATATAAAAGCAGTTACGGATGCAGCTTTTTGGGACTCTTTGGGAAAAACCTTCTATTATGTGTTTTTTGTCGTAATTATTTCTAATTTATTGGCGTTTTGCTTCAGCTTATTAGTTACAAGCGGTATAAAGTTTCAGAACTTTTATAGAGCGGGTTATTTTACACCCAATCTGATAGGTGGCGTTATCCTGGGATACATTTGGCAGTTTGTTTTTTCAAGAGTGATTCCGTTTTTTGGATCCGGTACAGGGATTGAATGGCTGGAGAAAAGCTGGCTTACGAATCCTCACATGGCGCTGTGGGCGCTTATTATTGTGGGAATCTGGCAGAATGCGGGATATATGATGCTGATCTATATTGCCGGATTAACCGGAATTGATAAGAGTTTGGTAGAGGCATCCAAAATCGACGGAGCCACTCCGATTCAGACGCTTTTGCGGATCAAACTTCCTTTGATGGTACAGTCATTTACAATAACTCTGTTTTTGACGCTGAGAAAGGCCTTCATGGTTTACGATGTAAATCTATCCCTGACAAAAGGAGGGCCTTATAAAACAACAGAGCTGGCGTCTATGCACATTTATAATGAAGCATTTTTAAATTACAATCTTGGGCCGGGACAGGCAAAAGCGTTTATTTTGTTTGCAATAGTGGCTGCTATTGCCCTTATTCAGGTCTTTGTCCTTAAGAAAAAGGAGGTAGAGGCAATATGAAAAGCAAAAAACAAAATGCCGGAATTTGCTGCCAGATCTTGGCTGTTTTCTGCATGCTGCTGATGCTGTTCCCATTTTTCCTGGTGCTTCTGAATTCTTTGAAGACAAGAAAGGAAATTATAAAAAATCCGTTGGCGTTTCCGATGGAATTTTCTATGGATAATTTTGTGACAGCATGGACTACAATGGATTTTCCTAAAGTTCTGGGAAATACAGTATATGTAACGGTACTGAGCCAGATCGTTTTGATTGTATTCGGGTCAATGCTGGCTTATATGCTGGTGCGATGGAGCTGGAAAATTAATAAAATTATTTTGGGAGTTTTAGTCTGCGCTATGATTATTCCGTTCCAGTCTCTAATGATACCGTTTGTATCTATTTTTGGAAAGCTGGGATGGATGAACAGCAGAACGGCTCTGGTATTCTTTTACTTGGGATTTGGAATGCCGATGACAACTTTCATGTATCATGGATTCATTAAAAGCATATCCAAGGAAATGGAAGAAGCGGCCATGATTGACGGGTGCAGCCACAGCGCATGCTTTTGGAGGATAGTGTTTCCAAATTTAAAGTCCATTTCTACAACAATATTAATTATTAATATTCTTTGGACATGGAACGATTTCCTGCTGCCCTCTTTGGTTTTGATTAAGGATAAGGCCAGAACGATTCCGCTGTCTACATTCTACTTTTTTGGAGAGTATACAGCCGAATTGGGATACGCCATGGCGGCCTTGATTTTAAGTGTTCTGCCGGTTGTGGCAGTATATATATTCCTGCAGAAGCAGATTGTAGCAGGAGTTATGGATGGAGCGATTAAGTAGAATGAAAATCAACGATGGAGTAATACTCATTACATATCCCGATTCTTTGGGCGGAAACCTGAAGGGCCTTCATCGCTGCATGGAGCGCTATTTCGGAAAATGTTTTCACGGCATTCATATACTCCCCTTTTTCCCTTCTACGGGGGACAGGGGGTTTGCCCCGGTACGATATGACCAGGTGGATCCGGCCTTTGGAACATGGGAAGATATTGAGGCATTGAAAAAAGACTGGGATATATACTGCGATATGATGGTAAATCATATTTCAACAGAAAGCAGGGAATTTAAAGATTACCTGATGAAAGGAGAAAAGTCACCCTACCGGGAAATGTTTTTGGACTTTGAAGAATTTTGGGGATCAGACTATAAAACATCTCCGGAATATCAGCTCCTTTACCGCAGAAAAGAAGCGGATCCCTATATTCAAGTGAAGCTGGGGGACGGCACAGTCAGGAAAATATGGAATACGTTCCGTGACACCCAAGTGGATATTGATGTGACAAAGCCTGTTACAAAGGAATATATCCGAGAAACCATTGACGGACTTTTAGATCATGGAATATCCGGTATCCGGTTGGATGCCGCAGGATATGTGACAAAAATCAAGGGGACGCGATGCTTTTGCGCTGAACCGCAGCTGTGGGAATTTTTAGAACCCCTGAATGCTTATTTTGAAAAAAAAGGACGTCTTATGTTTACGGAAATCCATGCCCGCTGGGAAATGGCTAAAAAATTGGAGGAACATGGGATATGGACATATGATTTTGTACTTCCATTTTTGGTTCTCCATGCCGTGGTTACGGGAGAGGCGGAGCGCTTGGTGGAATGGATGAAAAATTCTCCCAGAAATCAATTTACAGTTTTGGATACGCATGATGGAATCGGCGTATATGACGCAGACGGCTGGGTAGAGCGGGGGGAGGCGGAAGAAACCATACGCAAAGTGGAGGGCAATCTGAGCTATGCGTACAGGGAACTTCATCCGGAGAAGAAAAAGTATTGGGAATCTTATCAGCTTTACGGGACATACTTCTCAATATTGGAGGAAGACGAAAAACGGTATCTGTGTGCCAGGGCGATTCAGCTTTTTGCTCCGGGGATTCCTATGGTCTATTATGAGGGACTTCTTGCGGGAAAAAATGACATTGACGGCCTTATGAAGAGCAGCGATCACCGGGATATCAACCGTCACAATTTCCCGTGGGAAGAAATAGATGAGCATATGAACCGCAGTGTAGTCAAACGCCTGATAAAACTTTTGGAATTTCGCAACAATTGTCCGGCCTTTCAAGGTCAAATACAAATTCAGCTTAAAGACCGGCATAGTTTTTTGATTGAACGGACTTGGGAAGATGAGGCCGCAGTATTGGAATGCGATCTTTCAACAGGGGATTTCCACATCCGCCGCATGTGCCGGCAGAAATGGGAGGAACTCTCTATATGACGGTTCCGTTCAAGGGCGATCCATACCGCTTGAAAATTCATTTGACGCCGCCTACAGGATGGATGAACGATCCAAATGGATTTACGCAATATAAAGGAGCGTATCACATTTTTTATCAAGCGTATCCCTATTCGGCGGATGGGGGGATAAAGCACTGGGGCCATGTGGTCACAAACGATTTTCAGCAGTATACGTTTTTGCCGCCGGCGCTGTATCCCCAGGAATTTTATGACTGTCAGGGGTGCTATTCCGGATCTGCTATTGAGAAAGAACACGAACTTTGCATACTGTATACAGGGCATGTGGCAGACAGACATCCAAAAGAGGAGCAGTGCCTGGCGAAAAGCCGGGACGGCGTGCATTTTGAAAAACATCCGGGCAATCCGGTAATTCCCCATCCGGCCTGTATGGAGGAGGATTTTCGGGATCCCTATATGTGGAAAAAGGGGGAATACTATTACTGCATAATCGGTTCAAAATGGAACAGCAGGGGAAGAGTGCTGCTGTATAGAAGCAGGGATCTCCTCAGCTGGGAGTTTGTAAATGTAATGCTGGAAGGCAGAGAGAACCAGGGAGATATGTGGGAGTGCCCCTGCCTGACAGAATACCCGGAAGGCACGCTTCTTCTTATATCTCCTGAGAACCGTGAGGGGATTAAACACAGTTCCTGGTATTTTACCGGGGAGCTGGACTATGAAACAGGAAGATTCCTTGTGGAAAAAGAGGGGCGGGTGGACTGGGGGACGGAATTTTATGCCCCGCAGATGATCAACTCCGGCGGGCGCAAGCTTCTGCTGGCCTGGATGGATAACTGGGAATCCGAGAAAAAAAGCAGGGAATATCAATGGGCGGGGGCCCTGACTTATCCGCGGGAGGTGAAAATACAGCGAGGGGAACTTATAATGTACCCAATTGAAGAGATCAAAAAGCTGCGCACACCCCTTCTGGAGAGAAGAGATTGGAAACTTCCGGCACAGACAAACGTTTTAGATGGCCTTCGATGCGCGCTGTTCGATTTGGAATTGGAGATACCAGTTCAGGAGCTGCAAAAAGGGAAAATCGATCTGGCACTGAGAATCGGGGACATAGGAGATGGCATCCATATATTTCTGACATGCCGGGAGGCAGAGATAGAAATAAGGGAAAGCGGGGAAAAGCGGCAGTTTTGCATTCACCTTGGACAAACAGAAAAGGAATGGGTCTCGCTGCGTATAATCGCAGATATGTCAAGCATAGAATTATTTTTTAATGAGGGCAGAATAAATGCAACTTATCGGATGTACCTTTCGGCCGCAAATGACCGGCTCAGTCTGACGGCCGGTATAGGAAGGACGCTCCGCAAAATTGCTCTGTACCGTTTGGAACCGCTTCGGTTTGATTTTTCATAAAGCCCCCAAGGTGAGGCCAATATACAGACGAGCATAAAAGGCGTCTGCCCTCTGCACTCCAATTGGCGGTTTCAGCCCTGATTTTGCTTCCTGTATCAGAAACAGATTAAATGCAACGGCAGACAAGCAGGACTGCTAAAAGAGCGTGCAAGTGAACGTTAGTAGAATAAGAGGAGAGCTGCCTATTACAAAAAATGAGAGTAGAGCGGTAGCTTTGCCGTTTCATGATTTATGCAAAAAAGATTGAGAAAGCAGGTATTTTGTGCTAAAATGTCAAAAGAGCTCTTGCGGAGGGGCTCTTTTGTTCTGTTCAGAGGAAGACTGCCGCGTCAACGTGTTAAAACCGCGGCGGAATCCGGGAGAGGACGATCAAAAACGAAGAAGGGACAATTGGTATGGAACGAGAAAAATTTTCCTCCCGGCTGGGCTTTATCCTGATTTCCGCGGGATGC
>DWWT01000077.1 GCA_019119575.1 Candidatus Enterocloster excrementipullorum | reverse complement strand
ATCACCCTGTCCCGTCTGGACGGCGATGACGATGACGGCGATTACGACTTGGAAATCAATGATTTAAACTGGGACGAGGACGACGGCACTGCCTACTGGGAGGAGCCTGAGGATGCGGAGCGCTATGAGGTGCGGCTGTACTGCGATGGGGACGCTGTTACATCCGTAAAGACCACCACGGATGACAGCTATGATTTTTCCAGTGAGTTCACGGGAAGCGGAGACTATTATTTCCGGGTACGGGCCGTGTACAATTCCTCCAACAAGGGAAGCTGGGAGGAGTCAGATGTACTGTCCGTGAGCTCCAGCGAGGCCAGAGATATCCGGGAGAATGGAGGCAGCTCTTCCTCCTACTACAGCTCCGGAAGCTCATCAGGAGGGCCTGGCGTGACGCAGAACGCCAGTACGGGAGCGTGGCTGCTGGATTCCGTGGGCTGGTGGTACTGCAACCCGGATAAGACGTATCCGGTGAATCAGTGGCAGTATATCGACAATTACTGGTATTACTTTAATGAATCCGGCTACATGGTGACGGGGTGGGTTTACTGGAACAACAAGTGGTACTATTGTTCGGACAGCGGAGCGATGCTGGCGAACACCACCACGCCGGACGGCTATTACGTGGGTGCCGACGGAGCTTGGATTCAATAACGCGGAACGAACCACGCATACACCCCGCTGTACGGGCATATATTTCTATGACAAGGCAGAAAGGCAGCATACATGGAAATATATGTGGTGAAGGCGGGGGACAGTGTGGACTCCATCGCTGCTTCCCAGGGAATCCCTGTGGATCAGCTTATATGGGATAATCAGATTGAATATCCATACCGCCTGGCCGTAGGCCAGGCACTTTTTATAGGGAAGGGAGAAGAGAAGGAGCGGCCGCCGCTCTATTCCTTCGGCTACGCATACCCGTTTATTGACGCCGGGACCCTTGGGGATACCCTGCCCTATCTGACGGACCTGTACGTGTTCTCTTATGGATTTACAGAGGAAGGAAATCTTGTTTCCCCGGCAAGCGATGACATGTGGATGATCGATCAGTCCTGGGAGACGGGAGTGCGGCCGATCCTTACGCTGACACCCATTGATGCCAGCGGGCGATTCAACAACAATCTGGTCTCTGCGCTGTTGGGAGACCGGCAGGCCCAGGAGCGGCTCATATGGGAGCTGGGGCGGACGATGCAGGAGAGGCGGTTCGGCGGACTGGATTTTGATTTTGAGTATGTGCTGGCCCAGGACAGGGAACGCTATCCGGAGTTTGTGTCCCTGGCCGCCCGCATGTTCAATGAGTTTGATTACCAGGTGAGCGCAGCTCTGGCGCCGAAGACATCCCCGGATCAGCCGGGCCTGCTCTATCAGGGGATTGATTACAGGCTTTTGGGGGAGGCGGCCAACCGGGTTATGCTCATGACCTATGAATGGGGATATTCCCAGGGCCCGCCCATGGCGGTGGCTCCTGTCAATATGGTTCGCCGGGTAGTGGACTATGCGGTGAAGGAAATCCCTGCGCAGAAGATCAGCCTGGGGATTCCCAACTATGGCTACGACTGGCCCCTTCCCTATGAGAGAGGGGTGACGCGGGCCCGCACCCTGAGCCACCGCCAGGCCGTCCAGCTCGCCATTGATTTCGGAGTGGATATCCGCTTTGACGAGACGGCCCAGTGCCCATGGTTTCGGTACTGGCAGTATGGAATCCAGCATGAGGTGTGGTTCGAGGACGTGCGCAGCTACAAGGCCAAGTTTGACCTCATCAAGGAGTACGGGCTCACGGGCGCCGGGTACTGGCAGCTGATGAATTTCTTCCGGGCGGGCTGGCTTCTGCAGGAGTCGATGTTTCAGACGGAGCGGTGGGTGCTGCGGACGGAGTAAAACCAGAGACATAGCAGTATTTAAAACCATATAGGGGGGCAAAATGGGGATTTCATCGGATATTGAAAAAAATACAAATTTTCCCTTTACCAATCCCGCCGCTATCATGTATCATAGATATGGATAGAAAAATTGAGAAGGCGGGGACGTGCGGATGAAGCAGGCGGAACGATTTGGCGGGCTTAGGATTTTGACCAGGAGACAGAAATTTTTGATTCTTTCTATTATTCCTATTTATTTTATGGTCATTGGCCTGGCCCTCCAGCCGCCGGAAACGATTCTGCCAGGCATTATCCGGCTGATACGGGAGCCGGATTTTTTGATTACGGATTATTTTGTGGTGGGAGGCGTGGGGGCCGCTCTGATTAATGCGGGGGCCCTGACGCTTATGAGCATTGCCATTGTTTATTTTCTCGGCATGGACATGACGGGCCACACCATAACATCCAGCTGCCTTATGTTCGGGTTCTCCCTTTTTGGGAAAAATCTGCTCAATATATGGGCTATTCTGGCAGGAGTCTGTCTCTACGCCTGGTTTCACAGGACGCCGGTGCAGAGATATGTGTATATCGGCCTTTATGGCACCAGCTTGTCCCCTATTATCACGGAGATGATGACGGTAGTGAATCTTCCGCTGATCGGCCGTCTGGGGATTGCTCTGGCGGTGGGCTGCACAATCGGCTTTTTCCTGCCGCCTCTGGCTACCAGCGTGCATTTTGCCCACAGGGGATATTCTCTGTACAATGTGGGATTTGCCTCTGGGATCATCGCGACTGTGATTGTGTCCCTCATCAAATCCTTCGGGTTTGAAGTGGAATCGCGTCTGATCTGGGGGACGGGCTTTAACCGCCAGTTCGCCTGTTATCTGGGGATTCTCTTTGGGGGAATGATGCTGGCCGGAATATTGGCTCAAAAGAAGGAGATATTTGCCTCCTACCGGAGAATTTTAAAGAGCAGCGGAATCAGCGGGACGGATTACTTAAAGGAGGAGGGCGGGGCCGCCGCCATGTTCAACATGGGGGTCAACGGCCTGTTTGCTACGCTTTGCGTTCTGGCTGTGGGAGGGGAGCTGAACGGACCAACGATCGGAGGTATTTTTACCATTGTGGGGTTCAGCGCTACGGGAAAGCATCTGCGCAACATTTTGCCCATTATGCTGGGGGTGTGCCTGGGAAGCTTTACAAAGACCTGGAATATCAATGATCCCTCCCCCCTGCTGGCGCTGCTCCTCTCCACCACCCTGGCGCCGGTCGCCGGAACATTCGGGCCTGTGGCCGGCCTCCTGGCGGGCTATCTGCACTCCTCTGTGGCCTTGAATGTAGGGATTGTTTACGGGGGAATGAACCTGTACAACAATGGGTTTGCAGGGGGTATTGTGGCGATTTTTCTGGTGCCCGTGATCCAGTCCATCAGCGACCGGCGGGCTAAAGCAAAGGGCGGGCTCTCCCTGTAGAGAGCCGGTCACATGGACAGGCCAGGGCGCATTCTGGCTGTCCGCAGGTTCAAACACGCTCCAGTGCGCTGGCACAATCATAATTCGGCTAATGGCGCAGAATGGTCACGGCCATCTGATTGGGGAGACAGACAATGGTGTCCCCGTCCAGACTCTTTTCCCCCTGCTGCACACAGAGCTTATCCGGGCAGTCGGCTTCGCTGCACCAGATCCGGCCGTCTTTTATGATCAGGTGGTTCCGGCCGCCCTGAGGGCCTGTCACATCCAGCTCCTGATCCTGGTTCAGGTCCAGCTCGGCTATCACCTGGCCTCCGGAAGTGACCTGGGCTCTGGCCGCGCTGTCCCGGCGTCCGCCGTACAGATAGAGGAAGGCGGCCGCAAGAAGAAGGATGGCTGCAAGAATCAGATCCCGTTTTTTTATAATACCCATGGTATGCTCCTCTCGTAAAAATCCTGCCAAGTGCTCCTATTGCACCGTGCCTGCTAAGCTCGTGGAAGACCTCGCTAAGCAGGCAGGTACAACTCGCACTAGGCTCGAAAAAGACCTCGCCAAGTGCTCCTATTGTATCACAGGCGGAGAGGGGACACAAGAAAAAGAGAGGAAGGATTGTCCATGAACCGGACGAGGAAAACGGCCCTTTACGGGCTTTTTATTGCCCTGGCTTTTGTGCTGGGATATATTGAGAGCCTGCTCCCTATTTACCTGGGCGCGCCGGGAGTGAAGCTTGGACTTGCCAATCTGGTGACCGTGACGGTTCTCTATTCCCTGGGGGCAGGGCCGGCGGCCGCGGTGAACCTGGTGCGCATCCTGCTGACGGGTTTTACATTTGGAAATATGTCCTCGGTTCTCTTCAGCATGGGCGGGGCGGCGCTGAGCCTGCTCGTCATGACCCTGTGCCGCAGATTTAATCTTTTCGGGATTGTGGGAGTGAGCATTCTGGGAGGCGTGTTTCACAATGTGGGACAATTTCTGGTAGCCGCCTTTGTGGTGAAGACATTCGGCGTATTTTCCTATCTTCCCGTGCTGCTGGCTGCCGGCTGCGGGGCGGGGGCAGCCATCGGCCTGCTGGGGGGAATCATCACAGAGCGGATCCGAGGGCTGTGGGCAGAAGGATAGCGGGTGTTTGAAAATGCATGCCCGTCATCTGCGTGTTCAATTCCGCGGCATATTTTTATATACTATTTCGAAGAAAATTGCATTGTCATATGGCCTGCCCGGGGCTATAATGAGGGGGAGCAAAAATGGAAGAGGAGGGGATATAATTATGATTTATAACGCCATTGACCGTCTGGTAAAATATGGGCTGGATAAGGGGTTGATTGCCCAGGAGGACGCCATCTATGCCAGGAATCAGATCCTGGAGGCTATGCATATGGACGAGTATGAGGAGCCGAAAACGGAGGAAGGGGACGGAGATCTGGAGGCCATTCTGAAAGAGCTTCTCGACTATGCCCATGAGACGGGCGTCTTGGAAAATGACAGCGTGGTGTACCGGGATCTCTTTGACACCAAGCTGATGAACTGCCTGATGCCCAGACCCAGCGAGGTGGTGCGGGAATTCTGGAAGCGGTACGAGATCTCTCCCCAGGAGGCCACGGATTTTTATTATAAGCTGAGCCAGGATTCGGATTACATACGGCGCTACCGCATCCGCCGGGATATGAAGTGGACGACCGAGACGCGGTACGGCACCCTGGATATCACGGTGAATCTTTCAAAGCCGGAGAAAGATCCCAAGGCAATCGCGGCGGCCAAGCTGGCCAAGCAGAGCGGCTATCCCAAATGTCAGCTGTGCATGGAGAATGTGGGCTATGCGGGCCGGGCCAATCATCCGGCCAGGAACAACCACCGGGTGATTCCCATCACCATCAACGGGAGCCAGTGGGGGTTTCAGTATTCTCCCTATGTGTATTACAACGAGCACTGCATTGTATTCAACGGCCAGCATGTCCCTATGAAGATCGACAAGGCGGCATTCCGGAAGCTGTTTGACTTTATTAAGCAGTTCCCCCACTATTTCCTGGGATCCAACGCGGATCTCCCTATTGTAGGCGGTTCCATCTTAAGCCATGACCATTTCCAGGGCGGGCATTACACCTTTGCCATGGCCAAGGCGCCCATTGAGAAGCATTTCTCTATGGAGGGCTTTGCGGATGTGGAGGCCGGTATTGTGTTCTGGCCCATGTCCGTGCTCAGGCTCCGCTGCCAGGATGCGGACCGGCTGATTGAGCTGGGGGACAAGGTCCTGGGAGCCTGGAGAGCTTATACGGACGAGGCAGCATTTATTTATGCGGAGACGGACGGGGAGCCCCACAATACAATCACCCCCATTGCGAGAAAGGTGGGGGATACGTATGAGCTTGACCTGGTGCTGCGCAACAATATTACGACGGAGGAATTTCCTCTGGGCGTTTACCATCCCCATCAGGACCTGCACCACATCAAGAAGGAGAATATCGGTCTGATCGAGGTCATGGGCCTGGCGGTTCTCCCCTCCCGTCTCAAGGAGGAGTTAAAGACTCTGGGAGCGTATATTGTGGAGGGAAAGGACATCCGGAGCAACGCGTCCATCGAGAAGCATGCGGACTGGGTGGAAGCGTTCCTTCCTGCCTACCGGGAGAAGGGGATTGCCGTCACAGCGGAAAATGTGGAGGATATCCTGAAAGAGGAGGTAGGCCACGTGTTTGCCCGCGTTCTGGAGGACGCCGGCGTGTACAAGTGCGATGAGGAGGGCCGGGCGGCCTTTGGAAGATTTCTGACAAGCGTTGGATTTAAGGAGGTATGAACATATGCTGGATGAGAGATGGGTATTTCACAAGGATGTAACGCCGGGATCCGGCGGAAAGGGCGTCACCCGGCGAGTGCTGGCCTACAGCAAGGATCTCATGTGCGTGGAAAATACCTTTGAGGAAGGAGCAGTGGGTGCGCTCCACCATCACCCCCACACCCAGATCACCTATGTGGTCAGCGGGGAATTTGACTTCACCATCGAGGGAGAGACAAAGACCGTGCGGGCCGGGGACACCATGCTGAAGCTGAACGGTGTGGAGCACGGCTGCGTGTGCAAAAAGGCGGGGATTCTTCTGGACATTTTTAATCCCATGCGGGAGGACTTTGTGTAATAAAAAATATCCCCAAAAGGATCCGGAGACGAGGACATGCCCCCGGATCCTTTTGGGGATACATACGCTTTTGCTTTCAAAGTGAATCTCAGCTCCTGTGATACGAATCCAGGAGCTGTTTTTTCGTGTGCCACAGCTCATTGGACAGATCCACATAGACTTCATGGGGATTCATTAGACGGCGGGACTCATCCCACAGGGTGTCAAGCTCTTTCCGGCAGTAGGCCTGGATATCCATGACTTTGGGGGATTCATAGATGCATTCCCCGTCCTTGAAAATGGGCACAAGAAGCTCCCGCATGGTGTAGCTTCCCGGCGCCAGAAGGGTCTTCTTCCAGGTCTCAATGGGGTCGAAAAGAAGAAGAGATTTGTTCGTGTCAAAGGTCTCCCCTACCAGGCAGATCAGATCCGCCGTGATTTTGCCCGTAGCCTTGTCATAGATGCGGTAAATGGTCTTGTTTCCGGGATTGGTGATCTTTTCCGCGTTCTCCGACACCTTGATCTTGGGGATGAATTTGCCTGTGGCCTTGTCGCGGACGGCTGCCAGCTTGTAGACGCCGCCGAAGGAAGGGCAGTCCTTTGAGGTGATCAGGTTGGTGCCCACGCCCCAGGAATTGATGGCCGCTCCCTGCATTTTCAGGCTGTCGATCAGGTACTCGTCCAGGTCATTGGAGGCGGAGATCACCGCATCGGAAAATCCGGCCTCGTCCAGCATCTTCTTGGCCTTCTTGGAGAGATAGGCCAGGTCGCCGCTGTCCAAACGGATGCCGTAGAAGGTCAGGGGAATGCCGGCTTCGCGCATCTCGGTGAATACCTTGATGGCGTTGGGCACGCCGGATTTTAAGGTGTCATAGGTGTCCACCAGCAGGATGCAGGCGGAAGGGTAGAGCCGCGCATAGGTGCGGAAGGCGGTGAGCTCGTCCGGGAAGCTCATGATCCAGCTGTGGGCGTGGGTTCCCTTTACAGGCACGTCAAAGAGCTTGCCGCAGAGCACATTGGAGGTGCCGATGCAGCCTGCGATCATGGCGGCACGGGCCCCGTAGGTTCCCGCGTCCGGCCCCTGGGCCCGGCGAAGGCCAAATTCCATCACTCCGTCCCCTTTGGCCGCGTACACAATGCGCTCGGTCTTGGTGGCAATCAGGCTCTGGTGGTTGATGAGGTTTAACAGGGCGGTCTCGATGAGCTGGGCCTGCATGATGGGTGCGATGACTTTTACCAGAGGTTCCCTGGGAAATACAACGGTACCTTCGGGGATGGCGTAGATATCCCCGGTGAAGCGAAATTCCTTCAGATATTCAAGGAAATCCTCATCGAAAATTCCAAGGCCTCTGAGGTAGGCGATGTCGTCCGGAGAAAAGCGCAGATTTTTAATGTAGTCGATGAGCTGCTCCAAGCCGGCGCAGATGGTAAAGCCATTGCCGTGGGGATTGGTGCGGTAAAACATGTCAAATACCACAGTCTCGTTGGCATCCTTCTCTTTAAAATACCCCTGCATCATGGTGAGTTCATATAAATCGGTGAGCAGCGTGAGATCTCTGTGTTCCATAATTCTTTTGTTCCTCCCTGATCCTACGGTCATTGTAAAGAGCGGGCAAAGACCGTGTAAAGTTTTGATGGTAGTATAGCACAAGTTTAAAAAAAGGCAAATGAAATGTTAAAAAATTAACAAATTGAAAGAGCCCTTCTTTTGCGCTATAATGATTTATGTGAGAGGGGAGGAGAAGTGTGGAAATCAGAAATCTGTGCATAGAGGATTATGAGGAGCTGTATTCCCTGTGGGTGTCCTGCGCCGGTATGGGGTTAAATAACCTGGACGATTCGAGGGAGGGAAGGCTACATTTACCACACGGCGGTCCACCCTGGCTGCAGGAAGCAGGGCATCGGGCGCAGGCTGGTGGAGGCGGCCATGGACGACCTGGTCTACAGGAATAAGGCAATCGCAGAGATGGTGCGGATTGACACATGAGAGGGAGGAGAGAAAATGGCATACAGGCCGCTCAAGTCTGGAATTTGCTGTTATCACCGGTTATTTGAAGCTGACGGCTATGCGGATGGAGAGAAACACAGTCTTTGCCTCCCTGGCTGTTCTGAATGAAGAGGTGCGGTCTATCTATGAGAACAGCATGCAAAACTGGTTCAGGGACGGCTGGTAACATCCAACCGGGAGGCCGGCGCCGGACGCTTTGACATTTGCATGCGCAGCCTGGATGTATCCCGCCCGCCGGCAGTCCTGGAACTAAAATACGCTCAGACCTTTGGTTGGAAGGGCAGGGCTTTAAGGTGGAGTGCGCCCTCCTCTTTGACCGGCCCACGGTTCAGAAATCCGAACAGGGCCTGGAAAACTGGATCCGCATTAAGGCGTCACTGGAAATGTGAGGCGGCATACGGATAAAGCACTTCCGTGCATCATCGAAAAAGCCTAAAACAGTTGACAATTTCCGCTCCTGTCATTATAATGAAATGGTCTATAGAAAAAGGCTTTGAAGGAGACAGTAGGCCCGCGGGAAAGCTGCAGAGAGCCGGGAAGGGTGGAAACCGGTGTGAGTAGAGCGGTGACTGAAGATCACTCCGGAGCCGTCCGGCTGAAAGAAGACCGCCGGCGCGGGAGCGCGGTGGGGCAGATGTAAGCCGGGACGCAGTATCCAGCGTTACGGGAACTCATATGATAGTATGCAGCAATAGGTGGTTAAACGAAGGGATTTTCCGGCTTTCGTCCTGGTTGGGACGGAAGCCGTTTTTAGTTCGCCGCGGCAACGCGCTGCACACGACAGGACTTTTGAAGAATGGAGGAATTCAGGATGTATAACAAGGTCCCCACAGACTTAAAGTTTGTGGAACGGGAAAAAGAAGTTGAGAAGTTCTGGGAAGATGCCCATATCTTTGAGAAGAGCATCAAGAACCGGGAGGGCTGCGAGCCCTATGTGTTCTACGACGGCCCGCCAACGGCCAACGGCAAGCCCCACATCGGCCATGTGGAGACCCGTGTAATCAAGGACATGATCCCCAGATACCGGGCTATGAAGGGCTATATGGTGCCCCGAAAGGCCGGATGGGACACCCACGGCCTCCCCGTAGAGCTGGAGGTGGAGAAGAAGCTGGGCTTAGACGGCAAGGATCAGATCGAGCAGTACGGCCTGGAGCCCTTCATCAAAGAGTGCAAGGAGAGTGTGTGGAAATACAAGGGTATGTGGGAGGATTTCTCCAACACCGTAGGTTTCTGGGCGGATATGGAAAATCCCTATGTCACGTACCACAACAGCTTTATTGAGTCCGAGTGGTGGGCCTTAAAGCAGATCTGGGACAAGGGCCTGCTCTACAAGGGCTTTAAGGTAGTGCCCTACTGTCCGCGCTGCGGCACCCCCCTGTCCTCCCATGAGGTGGCGCAGGGCTATAAGGATGTAAAGGAGCGTTCCGCCATTGTTCGGTTCAAGGCAAAGGGAGAGGACGCCTATTTCCTGGCCTGGACCACCACGCCCTGGACCCTGCCCAGCAACCTGGCCCTGTGCGTAAATCCGAACGAGGACTATGTAAAGGTAAAGGCTGCGGACGGCTATACCTATTATCTGGCGAAGGCTCTGATGGGAACCGTTCTGGGCGAGGACGCCGAGATTTTGGAAACATGTAAGGGAAAAGAGCTGGAGTACAAGGAGTACGAGCCTCTCTACGCGTGCTCCGTTCCTTACTGCGAGAAGCAGCACAAGAAGGCCTACTTTGTGGTGTGCGATACCTATGTAACGATGACCGACGGTACAGGCATCGTACACACAGCGCCGGCTTTCGGCGAGGACGATGCCAAGGTGGGCCGCAAATATGACCTGCCCTTTGTGCAGCTGGTGGACGCCAAAGGCGATATGACGGAGGACACCCCCTTTGCGGGCAAATTCGTGAAGGATGCGGATCCTCTGGTAATAAAGAACCTGGAAGAGAGGGGGCTTCTCTTTGAGGCACCCAACTTTGAGCACAGCTATCCCCACTGCTGGCGCTGCGGCACCCCGCTTATCTACTACGCGAGAGAGTCGTGGTTTATTAAGATGACCGCGGTGAAGGACGACCTGATCCGCAACAACAATACCATCAACTGGATTCCCGACTCCATCGGCAAGGGCCGGTTCGGAGACTGGCTGGAGAATATCCAGGACTGGGGCATTTCCAGAAACCGCTACTGGGGAACTCCGTTAAATATCTGGGAGTGCGAGTGCGGCTGTCAGCACTCCATCGGCAGCATCGAGGAGTTAAAAAGCATGTCCGATAATTGCCCGGACGACATTGAGCTGCACCGTCCCTATATTGACCAGGTAACCATTCGCTGCCCCAAGTGCGGAAAACCCATGAAGCGGGTGCCTGAGGTGATTGACTGCTGGTTCGACTCCGGAGCCATGCCCTTTGCCCAGCACCATTATCCCTTTGAGAATAAGGAGCTCTTCGAGTCCCAGTTCCCGGCCCAGTTTATCTCAGAGGCGGTGGACCAGACAAGAGGCTGGTTCTATTCACTGCTCGCGGAATCCACCCTGCTGTTCAACAAGTCGCCTTATGAGAATGTAATCGTCATGGGTCTGGTGCTCGACGAGAACGGCCAGAAGATGAGCAAGTCCAAGGGAAATGCGGTGGATCCCTTCGAGGCTTTGGCTACCCACGGTGCCGATGCGGTCCGCTGGTTCTTCTACACCTGCAGCGCCCCCTGGCTGCCCAAGCGCTATCAGGACAAGGCGGTGACCGAGGGACAGAGGAAATTTATGGGAACCCTGTGGAACACCTATGCCTTCTGGGTTCTGTATGCGAACATTGACAACTTCGACGCCACCCAATATACCCTGGAGTATGATAAGCTTCCGGTAATGGACAAGTGGCTTCTCTCCAAGATGAACTCCATGGTGAAGGCAGTGGATGATAACTTGATGAATTACCAGATTCCCGAGGCGGCCCGTGCCCTTCAGGAGTTTGTGGATGACATGAGCAACTGGTATGTGCGCCGCAGCCGCAGCCGTTTCTGGGCAAAGGGCATGGAGCAGGACAAGATCAACGCCTACATGACGCTCTACACCGCTCTGGTGACCGTGGCAAAGGCGGCGGCCCCCATGATTCCCTTCATGACGGAGCAGATTTACCAGAATATTGTGAGAAAAATCGACAAGGACGCCCCGGAGAGCATTCACCTGTGCGATTTCCCGAAGGTGAACGAGGACTGGATCGACGCATCTTTGGAGGCCGACATGGACGAGGTTTTAAAGACCGTGGTTATGGGCCGGGCCGCAAGAAATACGGCAGGCATCAAGAACCGCCAGCCCATTGCGCGGATGTATGTGAAAGCGGATCACGCCCTGTCCGATTTCTATGTGAAGATTATTGAGGAGGAGTTAAACGTTAAGGAGGTCATTTTCTCTGACGATGTGCGGGCATTTACCTCCTACACCTTCAAGCCCCAGTTAAAGACTGTTGGACCCAAGTACGGAAAGCTCTTAAATAAGATCCGCCAGGCCCTCACGGATCTGGACGGAAGCGCGGCTATGGACACCCTGAATGAGAAGGGGGCGCTGACCTTTGATTTTGACGGCCAGGAGGTTGTGCTCACAAAGGATGACCTGCTCATCGATGTGTCCCAGAAGGACGGTTATGTGACGGAGGAGGACAATGTGCTCACCGTGGTGCTGGACACCAACCTGACGCCGGAGCTCATCGAGGAAGGATTTGTCCGGGAGCTCATCAGCAAGATTCAGACCATGCGCAAGGACGCGGGATTTGAAGTGATGGACCACGTCGGGGTGTATCAGGATGGAAATGAAAAGATTTCCCAGCTTTTAAAAGACAACGCGGATACAATCAAGTCAGAGGTTATGGCGGACTTCATCACGATCGGACAGATGAAGGGATTTACCAAAGAGTGGAACATCAACGGGGAAAATGTGACGCTGGGCGTGGAAAAGGTTATGCCGTCGTAGTATGAAAAAGCAAATGATAGGAAGGAGAGGCCAATGAATAATTCAGGTTTTGATAAGGCTACGTTTAAACGCAGCGTAGTGGACAATGTAAAGAACATGTTCCGCAGGACCATTGATGAGGCGACCCCACAGCAGGTATTCCAGGCCGTGGCCTATGCGGTAAAGGATGTCATTATTGATGAGTGGATTGCCACCCATAAGGAATATGAGAAGAAGGATGTAAAGACCGTCTATTATCTGTCCATGGAGTTTCTTATGGGACGGGCTTTGGGAAATGATATTATCAATATCGGGGCCAGAAAAGAAATCAAAGAGGTTCTGGACGAGCTGGGCTTTGATCTGAATGCCATCGAGGACCAGGAGCCGGACCCGGCTCTCGGAAACGGCGGTCTCGGCCGCCTGGCCGCCTGCTTTTTGGACTCCCTGGCGACTCTGGGATACCCGGCCTACGGCTGCGGCATCCGCTACCGCTACGGCATGTTCAAGCAGAAAATTGAGAACGGCTATCAGGTGGAGGTTCCGGATAACTGGTTAAAAGACGGCAATCCCTTTGAGATCCGGCGGCCGGAGTATGCCATGGAGGTGAAATTCGGCGGCTATGTGCGCATTGAAAATCGCAACGGGGTAAACCATTTTGTGCAGGAGGGATACCAGTCCGTCCGCGCGGTTCCCTATGACCTTCCGGTGATCGGATACGGCAACAATGTGGTGAACACCCTGCGCATCTGGGATGCGGAGCCCATCAATACGTTCAAGCTGGATTCCTTTGACCGGGGCGATTATCAGAAGGCGGTGGAGGAGGAGAACCTTGCAAAGACCATCGTGGAGGTTCTGTATCCGAATGACAACCATTATGCGGGCAAGGAGCTTCGCTTAAAGCAGCAGTATTTCTTTATCTCCGCCAGCGTGCAGAGAGCAGTGAAGAAGTACAAGGAAAAGCATGACGATATCCGGAAATTCCATGAGAAGGTGGTTTTCCAGCTCAACGACACGCACCCCACGGTGGCGATCCCCGAGCTGATGCGCATTCTTCTGGACGAGGAGGGGTTAAGCTGGGACGAGGCCTGGGAGGTGACAACAAAGACCTGCGCCTACACCAACCACACCATCATGTCCGAGGCTTTGGAGAAGTGGCCCATTGAGCTGTTCTCCCGCCTGCTGCCCCGGATTTATCAGATTGTGGAGGAGATCAACCGCCGGTTCGTGGCGCAGATCCAGGCCATGTATCCCGGCAACCAGGAGAAAGTCCGCCGGATGTCCATTATCTACGACGGCCAGGTGAAGATGGCCTACATGGCTATTGCCGCAGGATTCTCCGTCAACGGCGTGGCAAGGCTCCACACAGAGATCTTAAAGCACCAGGAGTTAAAGGACTTCTATGAGATGATGCCGGAGAAGTTCAACAACAAGACAAACGGCATTACCCAGAGGCGGTTCCTGCTTCACGGCAATCCCCTTCTGGCAGACTGGGTAACCTCCAAGGTCGGGGACGAGTGGATTACCAACCTGCCCCACATCAAGAAGCTGGAGGTCTATGCGGATGACGTTAAGTGCCAGCAGGAGTTTATGAATATCAAGTACCAGAACAAGATCCGTCTGGCCAAGTATATCAAAGAGCACAACGGCATTGATGTGGATCCGCGCTCGATCTTTGACGTGCAGGTAAAGCGGCTTCACGAATATAAGCGCCAGCTCATGAATATCCTTCATGTGATGTACCTGTACAATCAGCTGAAGGACAACCCGAATATGGATATTGTCCCCAGAACGTTTATCTTCGGCGCCAAGGCGGCTGCGGGATATAAGCGGGCCAAGCTCACCATCAAGCTGATCAACTCCGTGGCGGATGTGATCAACAATGACCGTTCCATCAATGGAAAGATCAAGGTGGTGTTCATCGAGGATTACCGGGTGTCCAACGCGGAGATCATCTTTGCCGCGGCGGATGTGAGCGAGCAGATCTCCACGGCCAGCAAGGAGGCCTCCGGAACGGGCAATATGAAGTTTATGTTAAACGGCGCCCTGACCCTGGGAACCATGGACGGAGCCAATGTGGAGATTGTGGAGGAAGTGGGCCAGGAGAACGCATTCATCTTCGGCATGTCCTCGGACGAGGTAATCAACTACGAGAACAACGGCGGCTACAATCCCATGGATATTTTCAACAGCGACCAGGAGATCCGCCGGGTGCTCATGCAGCTGATCAATGGATACTATTCACCGGAGAATCCGGAGCTGTTCCGGGATATCTATGATTCCCTCCTGAACACGAAGAGCAGCGATCGGGCGGACACGTATTTTATCCTGAAGGATTTCCGCTCCTACGCGGAAGCCCATGAGCGGATTGACAAGGCATACCGGGATGAGGCCTGGTGGGCCAAGGCTGCCATTTTGAATGTGGCAAACAGCGGCAAGTTCACCTCCGACCGAACCATTGAGGAGTATGTAAAGGATATTTGGCACTTGAAGAAAGTGACAGTGGATATGTGATAGAAAGGCAGCAGCCCAGGCTTGCTGCCATGGAGGCGCTCCGGCCGTCTGCATCGAGAGATGGCCGGAGCCTTTATATATCGTGACGGCTTAACAGGCGCAAGGAGGAAGAAGATGAAGATACGAGATATATTGGCAGGCGGACGCCCGACCCTTTCCTTTGAGGTGTTCCCGCCTAAGACCGAGGACGCGTATGAGTCCGTGGAGCATGCGGCGGCGGAGATCGCAAAGCTGAAGCCGGATTTTATGAGCGTGACCTACGGCGCGGGAGGCGGAACCAGTGACTATACGGTGCAGATTGCCTCCACCATTCAGGACGTGTACAAGGTGACTCCACTGGCGCATCTGACCTGCGTCTCCTCCACCAGGGAAAAGGTGCACGTTGTGCTGGAACAGCTAAAGGAGAGGGGAATTGAGAATATTCTTGCCCTGCGGGGGGATATTCCCAAGGACGGGAAGACGCCGGAGGTTTACCACTATGCCTCGGAGCTTATCCGGGAAATCAAGTCCGCCGGCGATTTCTGCATCGGCGCGGCCTGCTATCCGGAGGGCCATGTGGAGTCGGCAAATAAGTCCGTTGATATGGATTATCTGAAGCAGAAGGTGGAAGCGGGATGCGATTTCGTCACCACCCAGATGTTTTTTGACAACAGCGTGCTCTACAGCTATCTGTACCGCATCCGGGAAAAGGGCATCACGGTGCCGGTGATTGCGGGAATTATGCCGGTGACCAATGCGGGACAGATTAAGCGGATTACCCAGATGTCGGGAAGCTACCTGCCCTCCCGGTTTTTGTCCCTGGTGGACAAATTCGGCGACAAGCCCGCGGCTATGAAGCAGGCGGGAATCGCCTATGCCACGGATCAGATCATTGATCTTCTGGCCAATGGCGTGAAGGGAATCCATGTGTATTCTATGAATAAGCCGGACGTGGCGGCGAAAATTAAAGAGAATTTGTCGGAAATCATTACGTGCGGGTAACTGCCCGTTATCGTTTGAGAGGAGACCGAAAATGGAGGCCAGGGATATCAATCGGCGGGAGATCCTGCGCTATCTGGGGGCCAGATCCGGACAGAGGGATGAGGCGGTGGAGCGGCTGGTGGAGGACTGCATCGGGGAGCTGTTTGCCCAGGCCAGGCCGCGGCACATCGTCCGGCAGTTCCCTCTGACGCTGGGGGCTGATGGGGAGATTGACGGGGGATGCTTCCGGACCAGAAGCAGGAATCTTTATAAAAATCTGCGGGACTGCGGCCAGATCCTTGTGTTTGCGGCTACCCTGGGGACAGGAGCCGACCAGCTGATTCGCAGGTACAGCCTTCTGGAAATGAGCCGGGCTGTGGTTTTGCAGGCTGTCTCTGCGGCAATGATTGAGGAATATTGTGATCAGGTCTGCGGGCAGCTGCGGGAGGAATATGAGGGACAGGGATGGTTTCTGCGCCCACGGTTCAGTCCGGGATACGGAGACTTTCCCTTGGCGTGCCAGACGGCTCTGCTGGACGGCCTGGAGGCAGGAAAGCGGATCGGCATCAAGCTGACGGACAGCCTGCTGATGATGCCTTCCAAATCTGTGACCGCAGTCATGGGGCTGAGCCGCAGGCCGGGCCGCTGCCTGGTATCAGGCTGCGAGACCTGTTCAAAGACGGACTGCGCCTATAGGCGGCAGACCGCGGGTTTGGACGCGGGAATGCAAGAGCGGAAATGACAGAACGGAAATGGCAGAACGGAAATGACAGAACGGAAATGCTAGAGAAGAGGAATGACAATGGGAATTTTAGAGGAGATGAGAAGACGCCGCCTGTTCTGTGACGGCGGCATGGGAAGCCTGCTCCAGGCCAGAGGGCTTAAAGCGGGGGAACTTCCGGAACGGTGGAACGTAAGCCGCCCGGAGGTTCTGACCCAGATCCACAGGGAGTACCTGGAGGCCGGAGCGGATATTATGACCACGAATACCTTTGGCGCAAACCGCTTAAAATACGGGGATGAGACGAAGGCTGTGGTGGAGGCCGGGGTGCGGTGCGCGCGCCGGGCGGTTGAGGAAGCGGGCCGGGGCTATGTGGCGCTGGATATGGGGCCCACAGGAAAACTTTTAAAGCCTCTGGGAGATCTGGATTTTGAGGACGCCGTGGATATCTACAAGGAGGTGGTGCGGGCCGGAGCAGAAGCCGGAGCGGATCTGATCCTCATAGAGACCATGAGCGACAGCTATGAGCTTAAGGCAGCGGTTCTGGCGGCCAAGGAGGCGGGGATATCGCCGGCAACCGGGAAAGCGCTTCCTGTCTTTGCCACAGCCGTGTTTGATGAGAAAGGAAAGCTTCTCACAGGCGGCGATCCGGCTTCCACCGTGGCGCTTTTGGAGGGCCTTAGGGTGGACGTTCTCGGAATCAACTGCGGGCTGGGGCCGGTGCAGATGAAGGGAATCCTGGAGGAGATTCTTAAGGTTTCTTCCACCCCGGTTTTGGTTAACCCCAATGCGGGGCTTCCCAGAAGCGAGGGCGGCCGGACAGTCTACGATATCGATGCGTCCCAGTTTGCGCAGGCCATGGAGGAAATTGTCTCCATGGGAGCCTGCATTGTGGGCGGGTGCTGCGGGACGACGCCGGAGCACATCCGCCGGACGGTGGAGCGGTGCCGGGATATCCCGGTGGTCTGGCCCGAGAAAAAACGCCGGACGGTGATCTCTTCTTATGCGCGGGCAGTGGCGTTTGAAGAAAAAACCGTGATTATAGGAGAGCGGATCAATCCTACAGGAAAGGCAAAGTTTAAACAGGCGCTCCGGGATCATGACCTGGAATACATCCTGCGGGAGGGAGTGGCCCAGCAGGACAATGGAGCGCATGTGCTGGATGTGAATGTGGGGCTTCCGGAGATCGATGAACCGGCTCTGATGGAAGAAGCGGTGCGGGAACTTCAGGGGATCATTGACCTGCCCCTCCAGATCGACACTTCCAATATTCAGGCTATGGAGCGGGCCCTGCGCATTTACAACGGCAAGGCGCTTATCAACTCCGTGAACGGCAAGGCGGAGGTTATGGAGCAGATATTTCCCCTGGCGGCCAAGTACGGCGGCGTTATCGTGGGATTGTGCCTGGACGAGGCGGGGATCCCGGAGACAGCCCAGGGCCGCATTGCGGTGGGAGAGAAGATCATCCGGGAGGCGGCAAAATACGGGATCGGCCCGGAGGATATTATTCTGGACGGCCTCTGCATGACGGTGAGCTCGGACAGCAGAGGGGCCCTGACCACCCTTGAGACCCTGGGACGGATCCGGGACGAATTGGGGGTAAAGACCATTTTGGGCGTGTCAAATATTTCCTTCGGCCTGCCGCAGCGGGAGATTATCAACAGCGCGTTTTTCACCATGGCCATGGAGCGGGGCCTGGGCGCTGCCATTGTTAACCCTAATTCCGAGGCCATGATGCGGGCCTACTATGCATTCAATGCGCTGATGGATCGGGATCCCCAGTGCGGGGAGTATATTGCGATTTATGGAAAGACGCAGACTGCGGCCGGAGCGGGCACAGTCTTGTCCGGGGAGAGTATGTCCCTGGGAGCCGCCATTGAGCGGGGGCTGAAAGAGCAGGCAGGCCAGGCCGCGGCCCGGCTTCTGGAAACGAGGGAGGCTCTGGATGTCATCAATGGGGAGATGATCCCGGCCCTGGACCGTGTGGGCAAGGGATTTGAAAAGGGAACCATTTTCCTGCCGCAGCTTCTTATGAGCGCGGAGGCGGCCAAAGCAGCCTTCGATGTGGTGAAGTCCCGGATGGAAGGGCAGGGTTCCGTGGAAAAGAAGGGAAAAATTATTCTGGCCACGGTGAAGGGGGATATCCACGATATCGGAAAGAACATTGTGAAGGTGCTTCTGGAAAATTACAGCTATGATGTGCTGGATCTGGGACGGGACGTGCCGCCTGAGACTGTGGTGGAAACGGCTGTCCGGGAGCATGTGCCCCTGGTGGGCCTCAGCGCCCTCATGACTACCACGGTGCCCAGCATGGAAGAGACGATCCGTCAGCTGCGGGAAACGGCGCCCGGCGTCCGGGTGATGGTCGGCGGGGCGGTGCTCACTCCGGAATATGCAAAGAGCATCGGGGCGGATGCCTACTGCCGGGACGCCATGGCGTCGGTGCATTATGCGGAGACGGTGTTCGGCAGTTAGCGCGCAATTTTCAAACACGCTTCATAAAAATATATTTACATTTTCCGGGTGTTCGGGTACAATACCAGTCATGACAGATCGCAAAAGGAGTTTTTTTGATTTATGAAGCATTTTGATTGGGTTACCATATTAAAAGGCATGTGGGTGGGCGGAACCATGACCGTGCCGGGGGTCAGCGGCGGATCTATGGCCATGATTATGGGGGTCTATGACCGGCTGATCACTTCTGTCAGCAATTTCTTTAAAGAGCCGGTAAAAAGTATGGTGTTTCTGGGACAGTTCGTGGCAGGCGCCGGGGTGGGCATGGTGCTCTTTTCCCGGCTCATTACCTGGCTTCTCTCTACCCCCGCCGATATCCCCCTGCGGTTCTTCTTTTTGGGGGCAGTGGCCGGCGGCGTGCCCATGATCTACCGGGAGGCAGGCATCAAGCGCTTCCATCTGGGGGCGGTGGCTTACCCGGTGATCGGGATTCTGGCCGTGGTGATTTTGGCCCTTCTCCCTTCCGGGCTTTTTGCGCCGGGGGAGGGGATTATGAGCGTCGTCATGCAGCTTGTGGGGGGCGTCATCATTGCCATCGGCCTGGTGCTTCCGGGCATCAGTGTGTCCCAGATGCTCTATATGCTGGGAATCTATGAGAGCATTATGGAAAATATCAGCAGGCTGAATGTGCTGCCGCTGATTCCGCTGGGCATCGGCGTCCTGGGCGGCACTTTCCTCACAGCCAAAGTGCTGGAAAGCCTGATGGAGCGCCATCCCCAGCCCACGTATCTGATCATCCTGGGATTTATGTTCGGCTCTCTTCCGGAACTCTTCCCGGGAGTGCCCTCAGGAATGGACCTGGTGTACAGCGTGATCGCGGCCCTGCTGGGGTTCGCGGCTCTTTACTGGATGTCGGGCAGGGAGTAGGGCGTACAGGCGCTGCGCGGGAGGCTGCGGACAGTCCCCGTGGGCGGGGCTGCGGTGCGGGAGGCTGCGGATAGTCTCCGGGAGCGGGGCCGCGGTGTCCCGGCCGGACGAAAAGCGCGGGTCAGACCTACCGCTCGTCTCCCCAGAACACCACGACCACGGTGCCGGGGCCGGTGTGGGAGCCGATGACAGTTCCGATGCTGGTAATCAGGATTTTCCCTGCAAGCTGGGGAAACGCCTCCTCAATGAGGTTGGCAAGATACCGGGCCTCTTCGGGTCTGGCAGAATGGCCGACGAAGCATTTGCCCGGATAGGCAGCGCCTTCCTGGGCGTGGAGAACCATCCGGTCTTTCAGCTCCCGGAGGGATTTTTTGGTTCCGCGGCATTTTTCCTGGGGGATGAGGGTGCCGGCCCGGCTCACCTGCATGATGGGACAGATATTAAGCATATTTCCGAAAAATGCGGCGGAGGCGGAGACGCGGCCGCCCCTGCGGAAATGGGTCAAGTCCGATGTGGTGAACCAGTGGTGGAGCCGGGTGCGGTTTTCCGTAATCCAGGCGGACAGAGCGGAAAGGTCTTCCCCTGCTGCCTGCCGTTCGAGGGCCGTGTCCACCAAAAGGCCGTAGCCCACGGAAGCGCAGAGAGAATCGATCACTTCAATTCGCCGATCCGGATATTTCTCCGACAGGGTTTGGGCCGCGATGCGGGCAGATCCCACACTGCCGGAGATGCCGGAGGAGAGGGCCAGATGCAGAACGTCTTTCCCTTCGGCCAGAATGGGTTCAAAGAGAGCCCTGTACTGCTCCGGGTTTACCTGGGCAGTGGTGGGCATTGCTCCCTCATCAATTTTTTTGTAAAATTCTTCAAAAGATATGGAAGCTCCCAGGTCGTCTTCATATTCCCGCCCGTCCATGCGAAAATGAAAACGGGCATAGGGGATGGAATGCGCCTCCATATAGGAAGCGGGCATATCGGCTGTGGAGCAGCAGGTAATCACATAGGAATCCGCCATAACGGCCTCCTTTCACAAACGTGGTTATTTTTACAGTTAGTATACCATGGAGGGGAATGGGGTGTCAAAGGCCGGAGCCGGAAAGGAGAAATGTTTGCATGTATCGCTGTTGTATATTCGATTTGGACGGGACATTGGTCAACTCCGTGTACGCGATTCAGAAGGCGACGAGTGAGACGCTGGCTCATTTTCATCTGGAGCCTGTGAGCGAGGAGGAGACAAAATTGTTTGCCGGGGATGGATACAAGAAGCTGGTGGAGCGGGCCATGGAGGCCAAGGGAGATTCGAAGCCGGAACATGTGCAGGAGGCCCTGGCGCTGTACCCCCGGATTTTTAAGGACTGCTGCCTGTACCGGGTGGGGGCTTACGAGGGGATAAAGGAGCTTCTGGCCTTTCTGCGGGAGAATCATATTTCCTGCGCAGTGCTCTCCAATAAGCCCCATGACCGAACCCTGGACAATGTGTGGGCTGTGTTTGGGAAGGAATGCTTTGACCGCATTTACGGGGAACGGGAGGACGAGGGCATCGCAAAGAAGCCGTCCCCCGACGGGGTGGAAGCCATCTGCCGGGAGCTGGGGGTTTCTGGGGAGGAATGCCTGTATTTCGGGGATACCAATACGGACATGGAGACCGGGAAAAATGCCGGAGTGGACACCGTGGGGGTGACCTGGGGATTTCGCTCCCGTGAGGAGCTTTTGGCCTTTCACCCGGTTTTGCTGGCGGATCATCCCGCCCAGGTGATTGATTTTGTGAGGAGAGCCAATGGGATTTAAGAAAGAGTGCGGAAGGCGCTGGAGAATGATTTTGACCGCGGCCCTGCTGCTCTTTGGCTGCGCCGGAAGTCTGGCGGGCTGCAGTGCGTCCGGGACCGGGAATGCAGAGGCCGGCTCCTCCCAGGACGCGGCCGGGAACGGCTCCTCCCAGAATGCGGCGGCCGGGGATGGGAGGCTTCAAGTGGCGGCTACCATTTTTCCCTATTACGATTTTCTCCGGCAGATCGGAGGGGACAGGATCGGGCTGCAGCTGGTGGTTCCCGCGGGCATGGACAGCCATTCCTTTGAGCCGACCCCGGCGGATATGATCGCCATGCAGGAGGCGGATATCCTGGTATGCAACGGCGGCGCCATGGAGCAGTGGGTGAGCCAGGTGCTTTCCTCCCTGGACACCGGGGGGATGGAGGTGCTCACCATGATGGACTACGTGGATGTTGTGGAGGAGGAGCTGGTGGAGGGCATGGAGGATGCGGATCACGGACATGACCACAGCCATGAAGAAGATGAGGCCTACGACCACAGCCGCGAGGGGGATCTGGACGTCGGCGGGCAGGCGGTCTTTGACCCGGAGGACGGCCACGCCCTGGAGATTGCGTACGACGAACACATATGGACGTCGCCGGTAAACGCCATTACCATTGTGGAAATTCTCTGTGATGCCTTAAGCCAGGCGGATCCGGAAAACAGGGAATATTTTGAGGCCAATGCCGCTGCCTACACGCAGGAGCTTGCGGATCTGGACGCCCGGTTCCGGCGGATTGTGGAAAATGGAAAGCGGCGGATGTTTGTGGTGGCGGACAAGTTTCCGCTTCGGTATTTTGCGGACACCTACGGACTGTCCTACCGGGCGGCATTTTCCGGGTGCAGCACGGACACAGAGCCCAGTGCCAAGACCATCGCCTATCTCATCGACCAGGTGCGGGAGCAGGAGATTCCCGCGGTCTATTATCTGGAGCTTTCCAGCCACCGGACAGCGGAAATCATCGGGGAAGAGACGGGGGCGGCGTCCCTGCTGTTTCATTCCTGCCACAATGTGACCCGCAGGGAATTTGACGGGGGCGTGAGCTATCTGCAGCTTATGAACCAGAACGCGGTTAATTTGGAGATCGGACTCAACTAGGAAGGAGTGCGGATGGACGGTTCATTTTTAATAAAATGCGAGCACCTGGATCTGGGGTATGAAAACCAGGATGCGGTGGTGGATGTGAACATGGAGGTGAATCCTGGGGATTATCTCTGCATCGTGGGGGAGAACGGCTCAGGAAAGAGTACCCTCATCAAGGGGCTTTTGGGACTGTTAAAGCCTACCGGGGGAAAGCTTCTGGTGGACGGGGAGCTGCGCCGCACAGGGATCGGCTACCTGCCCCAGCAGACTGCGGCCCAGAAGGATTTTCCCGCCACGGTCATGGAAGTGGTCTTAAGCGGCTGCCTAAGCCGCAGGGGATTTCTGCCCTTTTATTCCGCAAAAGAGAAGGAGAGGGCTCTGGAAAATATGGAAAAGCTGGGGGTCGCCTCTTTAAAAAAACAGTGCTACCGAGAGCTTTCCGGGGGCCAGCAGCAGAGAGTGCTTATAGCCAGGGCGCTCTGCGCCACCAGTGAGCTTCTCATTTTGGACGAGCCCATTACGGGGCTGGATCCGGCGGCTATCCAGGATTTTTACGCCATGATCCGGCGGCTGAACCGGGAGGACGGTGTCGCCATCCTTATGGTGTCTCATGATTTGCGCAATGCGGTGGAGGAGGCGGGGAAGATCCTTCACCTGCAGAAGCATGTGCTGTTCTACGGGGCGGCCCACGACTATATGCACAGCCCGGCGGCTGGCCATTTCTTCCACGAGAAGGAGCAGGGAGTCTGCAAGCCAACGGCGGGCTGCCATGCGGTGAAGCTGTCCGGCCGGGTGCACCGGAAAAGCGGGGAACGTAAATCCGGGGAGATGCATGGGGAAAAAGCGGGAGAGGAGGCGGAAGTATGAATGTAATCAGTGAAATGTTGTCCTATCCCTTCCTTGTCCGCGCGCTGGCCGGGGGGATGCTGGTGTCCCTGTGCGCCTCCCTTCTGGGGGTGAGCCTTGTGCTCAAGCGCTATTCGATGATCGGGGACGGGCTCTCCCACGTGTCCTTCGGCGCGCTCTCCGTAGCGTTGGCCATGGGCTGGTCGCCCCTCAAGGTATCTATCCCGGTGGTGGTGCTGGCCGCTTTCTTCCTCCTGCGGATTACGGAGAGCAGCAAACTCAAAAGCGATGCGGCCATCGCCCTGATTTCCGCCAGCGCCCTGGCTATCGGAATTATCGTCACATCCCTGACAACGGGGATGACGACGGATGTGAGCAGCTATATGTTCGGAAGCATTCTGGCCATGAGCCGGGAGGATGTGCGCCTTTCGGTAGTGCTCTGCCTGGTGGTTCTGGGACTTTTTATATTCTGCTATAACAAGATTTTCGCCGTGACTTTTGATGAGAATTTTGCGAAGGCCACCGGCGTGCGGGTGGGGGCCTATAATGTTGTGATCGCGGTTCTCACCGCTGTGACCATTGTGCTGGGCATGCGGATGATGGGGGCCATGCTGATCTCCAGCCTGGTGATTTTTCCCTGCCTGACCTCCATGCGGGCCTTCAAGAGTTTTGGGGGCGTGGTGATCTCCTCCGGCGTGCTCTCCGTACTGTGCTTTCTCGCGGGGATGGTAGCCTCCTACCAGTTTTCCACTCCTGCCGGGGCCAGCATTGTGGTGGTGAACCTGATCGTGTTCCTTTTGTTTATGGCCTGGCAGGCTCTGGGACAGCGGCGGTGATGACCAGCGGCACGGGGCGGGGGCGATGGCGTATCTTGACATTACTTCCAAAGTGTGCCAAAATACTGTATTGAACGAGATTGGCGGGTCTGTCCCGGTTTTGCGGGCGCGATGCGGGAAAGCGGCCGGACGGCCTTTTGAGAAAGAAGGATGAAATTCATGACAAAGATTGACATTATTTCCGGTTTTTTGGGAGCGGGAAAGACAACATTTATTAAGAAGCTTCTGGAAGAGGCCATTGCCGGGGAGCAGGTGGTCCTGATTGAGAATGAGTTCGGTGAGATCGGGATCGACGGCGGCTTTTTAAAGGATGCGGGAATTGAGATCCGGGAGATGAACTCCGGCTGCATCTGCTGCTCCCTTGTGGGAGACTTCGGGGCCTCCTTAAAAGAAGTGCTTACCAAGTACAAACCGGATCGGATTATTATTGAACCGTCAGGCGTGGGCAAGCTCTCCGATGTGATGAAGGCTGTGATTGATGTGTCTGCCGACATGGACGTGGCGCTCAACAGCGCGGTCACCATTGTGGATGCGGCCAAGTGCAAGATGTATATGAAGAATTTCGGCGAGTTCTTCAACAACCAGATTGAGAACGCGGGGACCATTGTCCTGAGCCGTACGGATATCACGGACGCGTCCAAGATCCGGAAGGATGTGGACATGATCCGGGAGAAAAATCCTAAGGCGGCCATTGTGACAACTCCCGTGGCCCAGCTTGCGGGCAGCCAGCTTCTGGAGATCATCGAGAAGCGGGATACCATGCTGGATGATCTTCTGGAAGAAGTGAGAAAGAGCCACCATCACAACGAGGAGGAGTGCTGCGGGCATGAGCACCACCATCACCACCATGAGGACGGGGAGCA
>DWWT01000076.1 GCA_019119575.1 Candidatus Enterocloster excrementipullorum | reverse complement strand
GCCAGCACGGAAGCTGCCATTGCGGATGCCATAACTGCTGCCAATAAATGTTTTTTCTTCATAAAGAACCTCCTTTAAAATGTTTATCCTTTTACTGCGCCAGTTGCGATTCCGTCGACCACAAATCTCTGGCAGAGCAAGAATACGATTACCAAGGGTACGATTGCTGACACGGCCGCGGCCATGGTCAGTGCGTAGTAGCTTCCAGACTCGGATGCGAACTGCTTCATTCCCAGCTGGATGGTATACAGATCCCGGTTGCTTAAAAATACCAGAGGATGCTGATAGTCGTTCCAGGTCCAGACGAATTTCAAAGTTGCCAAGGTTGCCAAGGACGGCTTCACCATGGGTAGGATAATCTGGAAGAAAATCCTCAAGTGACCTGCGCCGTCGATTTGTGCGGATTCAGAAAGAGAATCCGGTACTGCCATCATGGCCTGCCGCAACAGGAATACGCCGTATACGCTGAATGCCAGCATGGCGATGAGACCTGCATGGGTGTTGTAAAGTCCCAGCTGTCTAGTGATGATGAACTGGGAGACAATGGTTACCTGGGGCGGAATCATCATGGTAGCCAGGTAAGCTAAAAACAGAGCGTCTCTTCCTTTAAACTTGATTTTGGAGAAGCCATATGCTCCCAGAGCGGACACAAATACCTGGAAGAAGGTTGCCAGCACTGCTACCTTGATAGAGTTTAAGTAGTACAGGCCAAAATTGTAGCGACCGCCCCATACTTCCTTCATGTTCTGTACCAGGTTCCAACGCCGGGGAATCCACTCGATAGGGAAGTTGAATACATCGGCCTCAACCTTACAGGCAGTGGAAATCATCCAGATCAGGGGAACTAGCATGGTAATGCCGATAGCCCAGAAGATGATGGTCAAAATGATTTTGGATATATTAAACTTTTTGGTTGTGTTCTTCATGCCTGCCCTCCTTCTCATTCATTGGTGAATTTGCTCTGCAGCTTCCACTGAACTAGAGTAACCGCAAAGACAAGTACGAACAGGGCCCATGCAAGGGTATTGGCATATCCCATGTCGAAGTATTCAAAGGCGGTGCGGTATACATAGTAGGCCATAACGGAGCTGGAGCTTCCGGGACCGCCCTGAGTCAGCACACTGATCTGATCGAACACCTTAAAGGAACCGATGATGCCCATGATGGCTAGGAAGAAGGTGGTCGGGGAGATAAGAGGAATCGTGATGGAGAAGAACTGACGGATCGTGGATGCACCGTCAATGCTTGCCGCTTCGTACACGTCCTCGGAAATTCCTTTAAGGCCTGCCAGAAACACAATCGCATAATATCCCACTTGCTGCCATATGTAGATAATCATGATGGACGGCAGTGACCACTTGAAATCCGTAAGCCAGCCGGGCGGATTTTCAATGCCGATGGCTCTTAAGAATGAGTTGATAGGGCCATAGCTGGGCTGCAGAAGCACCATCCATACCGTACATACCGCCACCACACTGGCGATGTAGGGAATGAAAATTAGGATGCGTACCACGCCGCCGCCCCAGATGTACTTATTAATGATAACGGCAAGTACAAGGCCCAAAGCCAAAAGCGCAGGAACTGTTATCAGGGTGAATACAATGTTATTCCGGTAGGAGTTGATAAACCATTCATCCGTAAACAGACGGATGTAGTTTTCCAGCCCTGTGAACTTAATTGCGCCCCAGCCTTCCATAAAGTTCCACTGGGTGAAGCTCAAGAACAGAGAGATAATAACCGGGATCAGCGTGAAAATCAGAAATCCCAAAAAGCTGGGAAAAATAAACGCCAATCCCGTAAACAAATCTTTCAGTTCTCGTTTTGTTGTTTTTTTCTTCATTATTAACCTCCCTCACTTAGAATTTTGTAGGAAATGCTTTTATCGTTCTTGCACCCTCCTTTCTGCGAAAAAGCAATTTTTGAATGTTTCGACTTTTTATATGTTCATTATATGATTGTTAATGGCGATTGTCAAGCTATTTTTAACAATTTAATCCAAAAAACTAGGATTTATTTTATACTTTTTTCGATAAAACATGACATAAAAGCGGATTTATGTTCAATCAATCAAAAATTGGATGGTTTGACCGAAATTTTATTGATTATTTATTGCTGTTCTGATATAATAGGCAACAAACAAATAGGATTTAAGAACAAAAAATAAACACAGGGAGAGATTTATGTTCGTTTATGTGATTGATGTGGGCACTTCGAGTATGAGGGGAATTCTTTATAATGAGAGAGCGGAAGTGCTCATGAAGCATTCGATCATTCGGCGGCCTGAGTATTTGGGGAATGGGAGGGTGGAGGAAGACCCTGCGGACTGGAGGGACGGGCTTCTGGTTCTTTTGAAGGTTCTGGCGGATTACTGCGCTTCGGAAGGGATTACGCCGGATGCGATTTCCCTGACGGCTCAGCGTTCCTCCGTAATCCCGCTGGACAAAGAGGGCGTGCCCCTTGCGCCTGCCATTATGTGGCAGGATAAGCGCACCGCAGTATATGAGGAGCGGCTTGAAAAATATAATGATATTATTTTTTCTAAAGCGGGTTCCCGAATCAACCCCGTTTTCTCTGCCTGCAAGATGACATGGATAAAGGAGAATGAGCCGGAGTTGTATGAGAAGGCGTATAAGCTGGCGGTAATTCCGGATTACCTCACATGGCTTATGACAGGGAATTTTTATACGGACTATACATATGGAAGCCGTTCTCTTCTTATGAATCTGCGGGACTGCTGCTGGGATGAAGAGCTTTTGAAAATTTTTCAGATGGATGAGGTGAAGCTGTGTGAGCTGGTGGCGCCGGGAAGCATGATGGGAGGACTTCTTCCGTCTCTGGCGGCATCGGTCGGACTTCCCGCCGGCATCCCGGTAATCAGCGCGGGGGGAGATCAGCAGTGTGCGGCGCTGGGACTTGGAATTCTTCACAATGGGGAGGTAGAAATCACCACGGGAACAGGAGCATTTCTGCTGGCGGGCATTGACTCTCTTCCGGCCGGAGTGAAGCCGCATGTGATATGCAGTGCTTCGGCGGTTCCCGGGCGGTATCTTCTGGAGAGCAGTGTCCTTACCTGCTGTTCGGCCTTTGACTGGTTTCTGCGCTCCTTCTATCCGGAGTGTGATTCTTCCGATTACAGCACCATCAACCGGGAGGTGTCTGAAGCGGCGGGGACGCCCATCATCGCCCTGCCGTATTTTCAGGGGCGGGCTACGCCGGACTGGAACAGCCGGGCGGAGGCCTCCTTCCACCATGTCACCCTGGCTGCTTCCCGGGGCGAGTTTGCGCGGGCAATTTTGGAGGGTATCTGCCATGAAATTGACAGTAATCTCTCGATTGTCCGCAGCTATACCGGGGGTATCCGTGCGGTGCGTATCTGCGGCGGGCTGACAAAGAATCCGGTATTCCCGCAGATGGAGGCGGACATTTTGGGCGAGCCGGTGTGCCTGTTCTCCAATGAGGAGGCTACCGCTCTGGGGGCATGGATTCAGGGAGCCATGGCTTTGAAGGCCTTTACGGATTATCCGCATGCTTTCAGCGCTTCCCGGCGCAATGACACCGCAAAGGTCTATATGCCGGATGAGGAACGGAAAGAATTTTATGAGAAGAAGCAGAAGGAGTTTGAGGAGCTGTACGGGAGACTGTACGCGTAGAATATGAAGAAAAACGGAGATAGTTCAGCGCACTATCTCCGTTTTGGTTTTTTATTCTTTCGTCTCTAAGGGAGCGGCCAGGATCGATACATTCTGGCGTTTTAAAGCGGACAGAATGCGGGAATCTGCTTCTTCGTCTGTGATAAGATGCGTGATCTGATTTAAGCTCGCAATCACAAAATTATTCTGAGAGCCGATTTTGGTGTGGTCTGCCAGGATGACTTTCATTCCCTTGGTCTGTTCGATCATGAGGCTGTTGATCATGGTCTCCTGGAGAACCGCAGTGGTGATTTCGCCCAGTTCATTAATTCCGCTCACACCAATAAAGCATTTGTCTGCCCGCAGCTTGCGCAGCATCTGAAGGGCGAAATCGCCCACCATGGATTTCTTGTACTGATTGACCTCGCCACCGGTTAAAACCAGCTCTATCAGAGGATCCGTTTCCATATGAAGGGCGTTCCCGTTGTTGGTAATCACCGTGACTCGTTTGCCTTTTAAATATTTGAGCAGCAGAAGGGCGGTGGAGCTGCTGTTTAAAAATATGGTATCTCCCTCTGTCACCAGAGCGGCCGCCTCACGGGCAATGCTCTCTTTGCAGGACTGGTTCTGGTCGCTGGAGTCCTGCTCCGAGGGATCCTCGGCCAGGGCGCCTTCCACCAGAGAGGCGCCCCCGTAAAATCGCTCTACAATTCCCTCGGCTTGGAATTCATCCAGATCCCTGCGGATCGTGATGGGCGAAACGTGCAGCGCCTTCGCCAGATCGTCGACCAGGACTTTTTTGTTTTCATGAAGTTCCCTTAATATTTCCTGCTTTCTTTTGTAAATAACACCCTTCTTGTTCTTCATAGGATCCCCATATTCTGTCGTTTTTCTTAAAGCCGGGTATCCCATCTCCCACAGAATACATTGTCGTCACAGGTTCCCTTAAAGGGCGAGAGTCCTCCCACCTTTTCGATGGTCTGGCGAATGATCTCCCGCGTGGGAGCATACGCATTGATAAAGGTTTTTGCCATGGGAACATCCAAAAGGTGGTTGGTATAATTAAGAGAAATAAACACGGTGGGAACTTCCTGCATATACCAGGGAATTTCCACGGAGTGCCCAATGGACCAGCTGAGACGCACATTGTTTTCCTGGGCATACCCCTTCATATTGATAAACACAAATACAGCATCGTATTTCTTCTTAAATTCCTCTACCTTTCCGATTACCACGGATTTCAGCTCTGTCTCCAGGCTGATTCCCTCTTTGAGGATCAGGTCATAGTAGCTCTCGTGCATGTGCACATCATATCCTGCCTTCTCCAACTCCTCCCTTACGACCTCCTTTACAGGGTCCGGGCGGTTCTTCCGGGAAATGGGCGGGCTGCTGATGACGAAAGCGCATACCCTCTTGTGGGTTTTGGGAGAAATTGGCAGTACATGCTTCGTATCCTTCACCAGAGTAATGCTCCTGTCGGCTGCTTTTTCTGCCAATTTCCGGTGTTCTTCACACCCGATTACTTTAAGTGCTTCTTTGCTACTTATTAATGTACCATTTTTTTTCTTTTCATGCAACTTTAACGACGCTTTTAACCCCAAAATTCTCATTAAAGCGTCATTTAAACGCTCTTCGGTAATGATGCCGCTCTTGTAGCCTGCCATCATATATCCAAAGTCCTCCTCAATGTCATTGAAGAAGAGAAACATGTCGCAGCCGGCAGCGATGGCTCTCGGCACCTGCTGACTCCGGGGCATGGCGCAGGTCATGCCTGCCATGTGGGAGGCGTCCGTGAGAATCAGGCCGTTGTAGCCCAGCCGGCCCCGTAGCAGGTCGGTGAGGAGTTCCGGCGCCAGGGTGGCCGGCATAATATCTTCGTCCTTGATGCCGGGGCGCAGTTTGCGGGAATAGGCGGGCAGGGCGATATGGCCGGCCATAATGCTGCGGATGCCGTCGTCAATCAAGGTCTTGTAAACCTTTCCGAAGGTGGCATCCCACTCCTCGCAGCTGAAGGTATTGACTCCCATCACCAGGTGCTGGTCCAGCTCCTCCACGCCGTCGCCGGGAAAGTGCTTGCAGCAGGCGGCCATTCCGCTCTCCTCCACGCCTTTTATGTAGGCACGGCAGTTTGCGATTACAGCGTCAACATCCTTGCCATAGGCGCGGGTGTTGACAATGGTATTTCTCCAGTTAAAGAGCAGGTCGCAGACCGGGCCGTAATCCCAGCTGCAGCCCACGGCCGTTCCCTCCCGGCCGCTGACATAGCCCACATCATAGGCCACGTCGCTTCCCTCAGATGCCCCGCAGGCCGCGGCGGTGGCAATGTGGGTTCCGTCCGAGCAGGCGCCGCTTCCGCCGTTGTCGCAGTTGCAGGCGATGAGCACCGGGATTTTGCTGCACTCCTGGTAATACTTGTTCTGCTCGTAAATCTTTTCTGCCGGTTCGTTCTGATAGCGGCATCCTCCGATGTGGTAAGTGTCAAAAATGCGTTTTGTCTCCTCTTTGTCCTTTTTCCGGTCCAGCATGATAAATAGCTGCCCGATTTTCTCCTCCAGCGTCATCCCCCGGATGGTTTCCTGTACCCATTCCACATCGCTGTCCGACAGATAGAATGGCTTTGCCTTTAAATCTACCATCTTGTTACCCCTTTCTTTTTTTGTGCTGGTTTGCTGGTTGCTGTTATGCTTCAGCCCTATGCGCGGCCTGCGGGCGGCATGACCGGCCAGTGAAGGCCCCGCTGGTTGGAAAAGCCGTAATCAGGCTTTTCACTGTATTCCGGCGCCTCCACACCGCACAGGCATCCGTGCTGTATCCATTCGCGATCCGTTCCGTAGAGGGACTCCATGAGAAAGCCGGTAAGCGTTTCCTGCACAGCGACGTATGCCTCGCTTCCGCTTACATCCCTCTCTTCATTTGGATCCTTTAGAAGATCAAAGAGCTGGACCCGGTTGCCGTAGGGATAGTAAATCAATTTATGTCTTCCGTCGTGAATCATCCGGGTTGCCTTGGGGCCGTCGCTGATTTCCCCGTAAAGCCAATCCCGCTTCTTTTTGCCTAAAAGGTCCATGCCTTCTGCGGTAGACGGAACATCTATGCCGCAGAAACGCAGAAGCGTGGGCATCACGTCCTCCAGGCAGGCAATCCGCGCATCCCGCACGCCCCGCAGAGCGGACACAGGCCGCCCGGACAGGAGGAAGGGGATATGGGCGGAATTTTCATAAAAGCAGCGTTTCCCCGCCATCTGGTGGTCAAAGAGCATCTCTCCGTGGTCACTGGTGAAAACGATAAGGGTATTGTCCAGAAGCCCGTTTTCCCGGAGCGCCCCCAGGACCAGCCGAATCTGGTGATCAATATGGGTGCACTGGGCAAAATACGCCCGTCTTGCCAAATCGATCTCCCGCGCGGTGTAGTGCCTTGCCGGGGCGGTCATCTCCCGCATGATAAAGCTGTCGTCTACCCAATTGTCCTCCAGCGGTTCGCGCAGGCGGACATCCCGGTACATCTCCATGTAATCCCGCAGGGGCACTAACGGCGGGTGGGGGAACTGATAGGACAGGTAAAAGAAGAAGGGCCGCAGAGGGTCTCTTCTCTGAATTTGACGCACCATCTGGGCGGTAGCCCAGGAGGTGGGGTGCGCATCCTCTGACAGAGGCCAGGGCCGCGTGTAGTAGGTGTTGTTTCCCATACCGTGCATGAACTCCTTGCCGGCCATTCCGTGGTCTCCCAGCCAGATCTGGTAGTCATCGGTCACACCGAATTCATACCTCCCCTCCTCCTGCAAAATCACCTCATCAAAGCCAATGCGGCTTCTCTGAGGATATACATGAAGCTTTCCCACGGCTACTGTCTGATATCCGGCTTGGGAAAAAGCCTCCGCCAGGGTGCAGGCCTCAGGCATAGGCATGCGGTCGCTGTAGACCCGGTCTCCGTGGCTCTTGGGAGACATTCCCGTCATCAGGCTCCGCCTGGCCGGGATGCACACGGGGCAGGTGCTGTAGCAGTTGGAAAATACAACCCCATCTCTGGCAAGCTGGTCGATGGTAGGGGTCATGATTTCACGGCAGCCTCCGTACCCTGTAAACCGCTCAGACCACTGATCGGTCTGGATAAAAAGAACATTTATTTGTTCGTTTTTCATTTCGAACCTCCTGTTATAGTTTGATTATACCTGATAACAATCATAAAATCAACAATTTTACGATAATTTTGTTTTATTTATTGTTCTTTTTGCCCTGACGCCAAATCAGCTACAATTTTTGGAAACTGCACAAATGTGCAGTATATGAGAAATTGTTGCAACTTACGGAGGCAAGTGGTATTCTTAAAGCAGAGTCATTAAAAAATGGAGGGCAAAGCGATGTTGGAAGAACTGAAGCGCCGCGTGTATGAAGCGAATATGCTGCTTCCCAAGTATGGGCTGGTGACCTTTACCTGGGGAAATGTGAGCGAGATTGACCGGGAGACAGGTTATTTCGCAATCAAGCCCAGCGGGGTGGACTATGACAAGCTCACGCCGGAGGATATGGTTTTGATGGATCTTGAGGGAAATAAGATTGAAGGGCGGTACAATCCTTCCTCGGACACCGCTACCCATATCGAGCTCTACAAGGCTTTCACGGGGATCGGCGGAATCGTACATACCCATTCGCCTTGGGCCACAAGCTGGGCGCAGGCAGGGAGAGGCATTCCCTGCTACGGAACCACCCATGCGGACTATATGTACGGGGAAATCCCCTGTGTCAGAAATCTGACAAAGGAGGAAATCGAGGAGGCCTATGAGAAGAATACGGGCGTCCTGATTGCGGATTATTTTAAGGATAAGGATTATGTGGCGATGCCGGCGGTGCTGTGCAAGAATCACGGCCCCTTTACCTGGGGGAAAAACGGGGCAGAGGCCGTTCACAACGCGGTTGTTCTGGAAGAGGTGGCGAAGATGGCGGCCCGCGCGGAGCAGATCAACCCCGATATCAAAGAGGCGCCGCAGTCCCTGCAGGACAAGCACTATTACAGAAAACATGGAGCAAACGCCTATTACGGGCAGAGCAAATAGTAAGAGGAGGAACTTTTTTATGAAGTTATTTGTGGACACAGCAAAGGTGGAGGACATCAGGAAGGCAAATGATATGGGCGTGATCTGCGGCGTGACCACCAACCCGTCTCTGATCGCAAAGGAAGGCCGGGATTTCAATGAGGTAATCCGGGAAATTGCTTCCATTGTAGACGGGCCGATCAGCGGAGAGGTGAAAGCCACCACCGTGGATGCAGAGGGCATGATTAAAGAGGGGCGGGAGATTGCCGCCATCCATCCCAATATGGTAGTGAAGATTCCTATGACGGTGGAGGGCTTAAAGGCCGTCAAGGTTTTGTCCGGAGAAGGGATTAAGACGAATGTCACCCTGATTTTTTCCGCAAACCAGGCTCTGCTGGCCGCAAGGGCCGGAGCCGCGTACGTGTCCCCCTTCTTGGGCCGGCTGGATGATATCAGCACCCGGGGCGTGGATCTGATCCGGGAGATTGCGGAGATGTTCCAGGTGTGCGGAATTGAGACGGAGATCATCGCGGCCAGCGTGAGAAATCCCATCCATGTGACGGACTGCGCCCTGGCGGGAGCGGACATCGCAACTGTGCCCTACGCAGTGATTGAGCAGATGACAAAGCATCCCCTGACAGATGCGGGAATTAAGAAATTCCAGGACGACTACCGGGCCGTGTTCGGCGAGTAGATGCGCTGTCCTGAACTGCTTCATAATTTATAGAAAATATCAGTGGGAGCCGGTCCGGGCATTTTGCTTACAGGGCCGGCTTTTGCGATTGCGGAGGAGGGTGCGGCATTGGGGAGCGGAGAAAAGATTAAAAATTATGAGTCCATGAGCGTGCAGGAAAAATGGAATGTTCTCGCGGCGGTGGCGAACCTGTATTATAATTCGGACCTGACCCAGAGTCAGATTGCGGAGCGGCTCTATACTTCCCGCTCCCGGATTTCGCGGATGCTCAAGGAGGCCAGAGAGCTGGGAATCGTGGAAATCCATATCCAGGAGCCATGGGAACGTAATCTCGCCTATGAGAGCCGTTTGAAGGAGGCTTTTTCCCTGAAAAATGTGCGGGTTATCTCGACAAAGGATACGAACCGGGATAACGGTCTCTCGAGAATTGCTGAGGCAACAGCCTATTATCTGGATTCTATCGTAAAGCAGGGAATGGTGGTGGGAATTTCCTGGGGAAATACGCTCTATCATATTATAAAGCACATCAGCACCAACAACCGAAAAAACATCCCTATTACCGTTGTCCCCATCATGGGAGCAGCCAGCTTAAAGAGCCCGGAGAAGGACGGACTGGACCTCGCAAAGGACTTGGCTTCGGCTTATGGGGGAAAATACAGATATATTTACGCGCCGCTTTTTGTAAAAAATCGGGAACTGAAGGAGAGCCTTGTTCAGGAGGAAAATATAAAGCGTGTGCTGGAGCTGTCCGCAGGCGCTGACGCAATCCTTACCAGCGTGGGTTCTATTGTCTATAAGTCATGGAGCAATTATCTAAGCATCAGTACTCTAGAAACGCTGGAATCCCGGGGGGCGGTGGGCCATATCGGTGGACATTTCTATGACGTCCAGGGAAGGGAGCTGGAGACCTCCTTGTCAGAGCGGATGATCGGCAGTACCCTCGAGGATATTCGGAGATGCCCGGAGGTGGTCTGCGCCGCCTGCGGGGAGAGCAAGGCGGAGGCTGTGCTGGGGGCCCTCAGAGGGGGATTTCTCAATACGCTGGTAGTGGACGAGAGGTGTGCGGGGCGGATATTGGGATTGTAGGTGCCTTTCAGCTGTGCTATAGTAGAAGGGAGAGAGGAAAAGGAGGAGATACAGTATGGCAACCGATGCAAAGAAAATGATCCGCCTTGTCCAGGAGCGCACGGCGTACGGGGTGTCTAAGGATGCGCCCGGTGTCTGTACAATGCAGGATGAGGACGGAAATCCAAGAATAAAGCTGGGATTTGATGCACACAGAGACTATATTACGGTCATGGGATACGAGGCGGCCCCGGAGGTGAGTGTGGACATCTGCGCGGCATTGGCTGCGCTTTGCGGGTTGGCGGTAAACAATCCGGTTATGACAGCGCGCAGTCTGACAGAGGAGGATCTGGCCGCGGAGCTGAGCGATGACGGGCAGATCGACCCGGAGAACCGGCCGGCCCTTTCCATAGCCATCGCCATGTTCCGGGAGGCGGTCAGGATGTATGCAAAGACATATACGGAGAAAAAGGCCCAGGGCGAGGAGTGGCATGGAAATGCCTGAAAAGAAAAGAGCACAACGGCTTCCGGCGGGAAGCCGCTGATGAGCAGTCATAGTGCAGAAAAAGACGGCAGGCGGGTTAATCCCATCTGCCGTCGTTCATTCTTGAGGGCTTGTCCGCTGCGTAATACATATTCCAGACAACCATATACAGATTCAAAACGCGGTCATCCTCGCAGTAGATGAGAATCTCCTGGGGATAGGAATGGCTGTCCTGAAAATCCCGCATGGTTCTGTAGAGAACATTGATGGCCTGGAACATGAGCGAATTCTGCTTCGCCAGAGGGAGAGCCGGGAAAATAAGGGTGGAAGCCTGCTTCACCTCGGCATCCTCTAAAGCGGCCCGGCAGATCTGCGCCAGATCATTCATATGTTCCGGAGCGGGAAGCTCGGCAATCGCAGCGGATGCGGCAAAAAGCCCTCGGGTTTTATCAGGGGTCCCTTTTAATGCTTGGATAGATGGCATGGTGTGTCGGTCCTTTCATAGGTTAATGACGGTTCAGGACAGTGTATTGTCCTGAACGGCTGTATACATTATAGCACTGCGGATTTCATTGCTCAATATTTTAATACATGCTATAGTAAAAGAAAATGCCGCTGCGGACGGCTGCTGCGAGAAAGGAAAGAGGAGTATCAGCCTATGTTTCAACTGACAGAAATCACGGATTTTAACGCCCCGGAGCTTGACGTCTATGCCAGGCTTTCCGAGCCCCAGCTTTATAATCTAAACGCTCCGGAACGGGGGATTTTCATAGCTGAGAGCCCCAAGGTGATTGCGCGGGCTCTGCGTGCAGGATGCCGTCCGCTTTCGTTTCTGGTGGAAAAAGACCAGGCAGAGGGGGAAGCCGCAGACCTTCTCGCGCAGTGCCTGGAGCGTTGGAAGAATATTCCGGTTTACACGGCGCAGATGGGCATTCTTACAAAAATTATTGGCTACAAATTGACGCGGGGAATGCTTTGCGCGATGCTTCGGCCTTCGCTTCCCACTGTGGAGGAAATATGCAGGGGAGCCCGGCGCATCGCGGTGTTGGAGCGGGTGATGAATCCCACCAACGTGGGCGCTATTTTTCGCTCTGCGGCGGCGATTGGGCTGGACGGCGTTCTTCTGACGCCGGGGTGCAGCGATCCTTTGTACCGCCGGGCGGCCCGGGTGAGTATGGGGACGGTTTTTCAGATCCCCTGGACCTTTTTTGAAAAGGGAAAAGATGGGGAGGATGCCTGGCCGGGGGAAGGGATGCGGCGGCTTTGCGCAATGGGATTTCGCACCGCCGCCCTGGCGCTGAGGGAGGATTCCATAAGCATTGAGGACCAGCGATTGAAACAGGAGGAGCGCCTGGCGCTGATTTTAGGAACCGAGGGGGATGGCCTGGCGGCAGAGACTATGGCGGACTGTGACTACATTGTGCGCATTCCTATGGGACACGGGGTGGATTCGCTGAATGTGGCGGCGGCCAGCGCGGTGGCGTTTTGGGAGGTAAGAACGGGCAGCGCAGCAACGAAATCCTAATAAACCTTTAAAAGAAAATTCCTTGTATTTTTTTCTTGCGGGTGTTACCATCAGGGTACAATAGCAGCATACCTAAATACGAGCTGCGGCAAATAAAGCAGCGAAGGCATACGAAAAGGAGACAGAGCGATTATGAAAAAACAATCACTGGCTGCTGCGGCAGCTTTTGCCTTAGCGGCGTCCATTCTGGCCGCCGGATGCGGGAAGAAGGAGACGGCTTCCACGGAAACATCTGCGGAGACATCCGCCGTGGAGGAGAGTACCGAAGCAAGCACGGAGGAAACAGAAGAGAGCACCCAGGAGGAGACGGAGGAGAGTGAGGCCCAGGAGGCCGCGCAGTACCACATGCTCCAAGGAACCATCGTGAAGATGGGGGCGGAGGGAAATGTATTTACTCTCCAGGCGGATGACGGCAACAGCTACGACATTGGCCTCACGGATATAAGGGACGTGGAGGTGGAACTCGCGCAGGACGTGCACATCGCTATTGCCTATATCGGGGAGGTGCTGGGAGGGCCGGAAGCGGCGGCCCTGGAAGATGTAACCCTGGTGGTGGCTCTGCCGGAGCAGGAGGAGTGGACCATCACGACGGAGACCGGAACTACCACGGCCAATGCTATGAGCACATTTTCCATGAAGACCGAGGACGGCAGGGAGCTAAGCTTTATGAAAGACAACTGCCCCATTGAAGAGGGGGCTTTAGCTGCGGACAGCGGGGACGCGGTGGAGGTGACGTATGTGGCTTCCCAGGGAATCAATTTTCCGATAGAGATTAAGGCAGCCCGGGCAGAATAAACAGCAGCAGCTGTCCGGCAAAGAGGGTTTTTCGCAAAAACCCTTGCAAAATAGTGGTTTTCCCTGTACAATCGGATAATGAACAACAGGAAAAGAGGGGCCAGGCGCTTGTCCCCTCTTTTGATAGAGCCTATTGGCAACAGATAGTAAGAAAGGTAAGAACGTATGATTAGTGCAAATAACATCTCCCTTCGAGTTGGGAAGAAGGCCCTTTTTGAGGACGTGAACATCAAGTTCACGGAGGGAAACTGCTATGGCTTAATCGGCGCCAACGGAGCGGGAAAATCCACATTTCTTAAGATTCTCTCCGGTCAGCTGGAGCCTACCAGCGGTGAGATTGCCATCACGCCGGGCCAGCGTCTCTCCTTTTTGCAGCAGGATCATTTTAAATATGACGATTACTCTGTGCTGGACACGGTAATTATGGGAAATGCCCGGCTGTACGAGATCATGAAGGAGAAGGAAGCCATCTACATGAAGGAGGACTTCACCGATGAGGACGGCATTAAGGCGGCGGAGCTGGAAGGTGAGTTCGCCAATATGAACGGCTGGGAAGCGGAGTCCGACGCGGAAAACCTGTTAAACGGACTTGGCATCGAGACAGAACTCCACTATGCACAGATGGGAAGTCTTCTGGGATCACAGAAGGTGAAGGTGCTCCTTGCGCAGGCATTGTTCGGCAATCCGGACATCCTGCTCCTCGACGAGCCTACCAACCACCTGGATCTGGACGCCATCGCCTGGCTGGAGGAGTTCCTTATCAACTTTGAGAATACTGTAATCGTGGTGTCCCACGACCGCTATTTCTTAAATAAGGTCTGCACCCAGATTGCGGACATTGACTACGGCAAGATTCAGCTCTATGCGGGCAACTATGACTTCTGGGTGGAGTCCAGCCAGCTTATCATCAAGCAGATGAAGGAGGCCAACCGCAAGAAGGAGGAGAAGATTAAGGAGCTTCAGGAATTTATCCAGCGCTTCTCGGCCAATGCATCCAAATCCAAGCAGGCGACATCCAGAAAGCGCGCTTTGGAAAAGATCGAGCTGGATGATATCAAACCCTCCAGCCGGAAGTATCCCTATATTGACTTCCGGCCCTTCCGTGAGATTGGAAATGAGGTGCTCACTGTGGAGCACCTCAGCAAGACCATTGACGGGGAGAAGATTCTGGATGATATCTCCTTCATCCTGGGCCGTGAGGACAAAGTGGCCTTGGTGGGGCCGAATGAGCGGGCCAAGACCGTGCTTTTCCAGATTTTGTCCGGGGAGATGGAGCCGGATTCCGGCAGCTACAAGTGGGGGCTTACCACCACCCAGTCCTATTTCCCCAAGGACAACTCTGCGGAGTTTGACAATGACGATACCATCGTGGAGTGGCTGACCCAGTATTCCCCGGAAAAAGATGTGACCTATGTGCGGGGATTTTTGGGACGGATGCTCTTTGCCGGCGAGGACGGCGTGAAGAAGGTGAAGGTGCTTTCCGGAGGCGAGAAGGTGCGCTGCATGCTCTCCAAGCTGATGATTTCCGGGGCAAATGTGCTGATGCTCGACGAGCCTACGGACCATCTGGACATGGAGTCCATCGACGCCCTGAACCGAGGCCTGATCAAATTCCCGGGCGTGCTGATTTTCTCATCCAGAGATCATCAGATTGTGCAGACCACAGCCAATCGGATTATGGAGATTATCAATGGGAAGCTGATTGACAAGATTACTACCTACGACGAATATCTGGAGAGCGACGCCATGGCCAGAAAGCGGTTTACCTTTACCGTGGCGGAGAGTGACGAGGAAGACGATTAAAAAGAAGCTGCCCAGGACGGCAGGCAAGAGGGGTGTCCCGGGAGGAGGGATGCCCCTCTTTTCAGTTATATTGAACTTACGAGCAAAAAAACGGTGAACAGACCATATTTGAGATTGCTCCATATTTATAGGGGATACATGCAGGCCGGAAAGGGGGATGGCTTACGAAAAAGAACAGCAAAGCTTTTAAGGAAACCCGGTACAGCAGACGGAGGAAAAGACAGAGGCTTAAATGGGCTCTTCTGACCGCGGCACTCCTTGCCGCCGCGCTCACAGCGGGCGGCTGTTCCCGGGCAGAGAGCCCGGCATCCGCGCAAAGCAGTGACGCAGCAGGAGAATCTACGAAAGAGCAGACTGGCGCAGAACCGTCTGCGGATGAATCTTCTGACAATGAAGCCGCGGGGAACAAACCCATGGAAAATGAATCTGCCGGTAGCGAAGCTCCGGAGTCCCAGCGCTTGCCCTCCGAATCCACATGGGCCAAACGGATCGGTACACCGGAGGATGACTACATCCTGCCGGACAGCGCGGAGCATGTATATACCAGAGAGGAGCTCTCAGGTCTTGATGCAGAAGAGCTTCGCCTGGCCCGGAATGAGATTTACGCGGTTCACGGGAGAAAATTCACCAGTCAAGATCTTCAGGAGTATTTTTCCGCCAAGGAGTGGTATAAAGGGGAAATTGAGGCGGAGACGTTTGATGCGGGTGTGCTGAATCAGACAGAACTGGCGAATCTGAAGCTTCTGGCGCAGATGGAGGAGGAGAAAAAAGGAGGGCAGGTTCGGGCGCCGGCCATCAGTATTCAGGATTTTCCGGAGATTGATGGCTCCACGGCAACCCTTCCCTTATCCCACGCCCTGTACCGCCTGTGTACCGGGGCAGGGGCCCAGGAGGCAGAGACGGCGGTATCTCACGGGAAGACCAGCACTGCCTGGATGCGCCTTCTTAACCGGATAAAGAAGGGGCCGGAATCAGCAGAGGACGCTTATAGTCCGAAGCTGGTCATTGCCTATGAACCCAGCGAGGCTTTAAAGGAGGAGTTCAAGGCCTTGGGAGACCAGGTGGAGGTCAAAGCCATTGGCCGGGATGCCCTGGTCTTTATGGCCAATCAGTCCAATCCGGTATCCTCACTGACCGCGGAGCAGATTGTGGAGATCTACACCGGGAGGGTTCAAAACTGGAAGGAGATAGGGGGAGAAGACCGGGAAATCCTCGCGTTTCAGCGGCCGGAAAATTCTGGGAGCCAAAATCTGATGGAAAAGCTGGTGATGAAGGATATTCCCATGGAGGAGGCTCCAAAGGAGTTTATTGTCCAGGAAATGGGAGAACTTTTGGAGGAGGTCTCCGCCTATGACAACGAGGGAAATGCCCTTGGCTACTCCGTATATTTCTACGCCAGCAATATGTACGAGCGGCCGGAGTTAAAATTTATGGCGGTGGACGATGTGATGCCCGACCGAGATACCATACGAAATGGAAACTATCCGTTTGTAAATGATTTTTACGCGGCTATTCCCGCCTATCTGGCAGCGGATGACCCTGCCAGGATTCTCTATGAGTGGCTTACCAGCGAGGACGGCCAGGGCCTCATAAATGGCCTGGGATATGTAGGAGCCGCGGATGTGAAAATGGAGACCGGACTGGAAGCAGAGGAAGCGTTTTCAGGGGAGCTGGATCTTCCGGAGGGAAAGGTCCTTCTGGCTTCCGGCCGGTATCTCTTTGGGGAGAGCGGAATCGCGGTATTTGACGGAAAGCTGCGGCTGCTGGATTTTATCCGCTATGCATCCCTAGATGGGCTGGACACCTTTAAAGAAGCGGATTTGGAGGAGGAACTGGCGCTGATGGATACGCGTACCATGTACGGCAGGACCTACTCTTTAAAAGAGAGACGATGGGTGGAGACAGGGGGGCGGCAGGCATCCGGGCTTACGGAGGAGAGTATCTATGAGCTGGCATATTCCTTTTCAGATAACCATCCGGAGATTTTGGCTGCTTACGGGTGCAGGCCCGAGGAGGTGCAGGTATTCTACGCTTCGGATTCAGCGCCGCCGGTAATGCTTCTGACGCAGGGGCAGACGGAGCATTACTATACGGCCTTGGGGGAGTACATGTTCTCCTACGAGCGCAGGCCCGCGGAGGAAGGGGAATATTTCTGGCGGGCTCCCTATCAGGTGGACAGCCAGGTATCCTATCTTCAGGTTTTCAATGGGGATGAGGAGTATGTGCTGGTCTACGACCAGGCAAAACAGATAAAAAAGCTGGAAGATGACGAGCGGGGCCGGATCGGCACCGTGGGTCATTGGTTTTACACACGCATCAGCGGAAATTATGTGTATATCTACAATAATGAGGATCAGGTTTGTGGAAAATTCCTCACAGATCCTGGCGATTAAACAGTGATAGGCAGAAGGAGGAAATGCCCTATGGAAAAAATTGCGAGCTTTACCATCAATCATATGAAACTGCAGCCCGGCGTGTACGTATCCCGGAAAGACAAAGTGGGCGAAGGAGTGGTGACAACCTTTGATCTGCGCATGACTTCTCCCAATGAGGAGCCGGTGATGAATACGGCGGAGGTTCATGCCATTGAGCATCTGGGAGCAACCTTCCTGCGCAACCATCCGGAGTACAAGGACAAAACGGTGTATTTCGGTCCCATGGGCTGCCGGACGGGATTCTATCTGCTTCTGGCGGGGGACTATGAGTCACGGCAGATTCTGCCCCTGGTGACGGAAATGTATGAATGCATCGCGGCCTACGAGGGGGAAATACCCGGGGCATCTCCCATGGACTGCGGAAATTATCTGGATATGAATCTTCCCATGGCAAATTACTGGGCAAAACGGTATTTGGAGGTATTAAAAAATATCGACCGCTTTCCGCAGTCAAGGCTTACCTATCCGCAGTAGGGAGCATGGCCGCGGCAGCTCACAGCAAAAAGCAAGGAGAACGAAACAATGAGAAAACTGATTTCCTGGAATGTAAACGGCCTGCGGGCCTGTGTGGGAAAAGGATTTTTGGATTATTTTAAAGAGGCGGATGCGGATGTTTTCTGCATCCAGGAGAGCAAGCTCCAGGAGGGGCAGATTGACCTGGATCTGCCCGGCTGGCATCAATACTGGAATTATGCGGAAAAGAAGGGGTATTCCGGGACGGCCATGTTCACAAAGGAGGAACCCCTGTCCGTGGCTTACGGCATTGGAATCCCGGAACACGACCATGAGGGCCGCGTGATTACCGCGGAATTTCCCGAGTATTATGTGATTACCTGCTACACGCCAAATTCCCAGGACGGCCTTGCCAGGCTGGATTACCGGATGGAATGGGAGGACGCTTTTTTAGCCTATTTAAAAGGACTGGAAAAAAAGAAGCCCGTGGTGTTCTGCGGGGATCTGAACGTGGCGCACAAGGAGATTGACCTGAAAAACCCGAAGACAAACCGGAAAAATGCGGGCTTCACCGATGAGGAGCGCGGAAAATTTACAGATCTCTTAGCGGCGGGCTTTATCGATACCTTCCGTTACTTCTACCCGGACAAGGAGGGAATTTATTCCTGGTGGTCTTACCGGTTCAAGGCCCGAGAGAAGAATGCGGGGTGGCGCATTGACTATTTCTGCGTGTCCGCGTGTTTGAAGGACAGGCTGGTCTCCGCAGACATCCACACCGAGGTGATGGGGTCGGATCACTGCCCGGTGGAGCTGGTTTTAAAATAAGATGCACTGCCAGGAACCGCTGCGAAATGCGCGGGGCGGGTTTAAGCGCGGCAGAATAAAGCGGCAGGGGAGGAGAACGCGAATGGATCAGAATATGGTTCGAAAATCGGAGAGGAGAGGTGAAATCGATGCGGCAAAGGGACTGGCTCTCCTGTCCGTTGTGCTGGGGCATGTGATCTTGCTGCATACCTTTCCATCCAACTGGATTTATACCTTCCACATGCCTGCCTTTTTCTTTTTATCCGGCATGACCTTTCGGCCGGAGAAATACGATGGGCTGCTGCCGTTTCTGAAGGACAAGGCCAGGAAACGCCTTCTTCCCTATCTGGGAATCACAGCCCTGGCCTTTTTTATCTGCATGCTGCGTCCTGCCTATCGGGCCCCTGTGCTGAATGATGGCTGGAGCCATCAGCTCCTTTGGATTTTTTACTATACCCAGCCTCAGAACCTCTATGTGGGCCAGCTCTGGTTTTTGGTGGCCTTGTTCTGGGCGGAGCTTATGGCCTGGATTTGGTTTCAGCTGGCGGGAAAGAGGCATTTTCTTGTAAAGTGCTACAGTGTCTTTCTTCTGGCTCTTCTGGCAGTCCGCATCCAGGAGATCAACCCCTATCTTCCGATGGGAAACCGTCTGCCATGGAAAATCGACTCCGCGCTCTGCGCCTGTGTTTTTTTGATTGCGGGATATTGGACGGCAAAGGGACGGCTTTTGGAACGCCTGCGCCCGGCGGCCCTGGTGTTTATTCCTCTCTTTACCTATTTGAGCTTTTATTTCGGACCGCGGCTGTTCGGATATGTCAATATATGCGACTGCGTGTATGTGGGGGCGCCTTACTATTACGGAGCGGCCTTTTTGGGAACCGCGGCCCTGGTGCTGGCAGGGGATTTTCTCAAAAAAAGCCGTCTGCTCTGCTTTATCGGCCGCCATTCTCTGCCGCTGTTTGCGTCCCAGACATTTGCTATCTATCTGGTGATAGAGGGGATCGCCGAGGTGACAGGGATCACCTATATCCCCATGTTTGAAATGCCAGGGGAGAAGGCCTGCCTTCTCATCACCTTGGCGGCTCTTTTGCTTATGCTTGCGGGCCTTTGGGTATACTTGGAATGTAAAAAACGGATTTTCCATCGGTTTTTGGGAAAATATCTGTAAACTTTGTGAGAGTTCAGTCTTTTACTTGAATATTTCTTTACTTTTATTCCCCTGAAATGCTATACTAATTTTGTGAAAGAAAACCTTTCTGCGGCAGCAGGACGGTCAAAGCAAGAATAAAGGACATGATATATGAATCTGGTTACAATTGAACATTTGACAAAATCATATACGGAGCGGCTTCTCTTTGAGGATACGGCCTTCTCTATCCAGGAAGGAGAGAAGGTAGGACTGATCGGCATCAACGGCACGGGAAAATCCACCCTGCTGCGGATTGTGGCCGGGCTGGAGGAGCCGGACAGCGGCTCGGTGGTCCGGGGCCGGAATCTCTATATACGCTATTTGCCCCAGGTGCCGCGGTTTGAGCCGGGAGATACGGTTTTAGGCAGTATAATCCGGGACAATGAAAAGGAGCCGGTCTATGCGTCAGGAGAAGAACTGGCGGCTGCGGCCAGAACCATGCTCAACCGGCTGGGAATCACGGAGCATGATGCAAAGGTGGAGGAGCTTTCCGGCGGTCAGAGAAAGCGCACGGCCCTGGCAAGCGTACTATTAAGCCGTGCGGATCTCCTGGTTTTGGATGAGCCCACCAACCATCTGGACAGCGGCATGGCGGACTGGCTGGAGGAATATTTGAAGGCATTCAAAGGAGCCCTCCTGATGATCACCCACGACCGGTATTTTCTGGACAGCGTGACCAGCCGGATTGTGGAGCTGGACAAGGGAAAGCTGTACAGCTACCAGGCAAACTATGAGGGGTATCTGGCACGCAAAGCGGAGCGCATGGAGATGGCGGAGGCTGCGGAGCGCCGGAGGCAGTCCATTCTGCGGCGGGAAATTGCCTGGATGCAGCGGGGGGCAAGGGCCCGCTCCACCAAGCAGAAGGCGCACATCCAGCGCTATGAGGCGCTGCGGGATCAGGAAGGGCCCCAGTATGACAGGAATGTGGAGCTGGAATCCCTGGCAAGCCGCCTGGGAAGGACTACGGTGGAGCTGGAAAATGTCTCAAAAGCCTACGGGGACAAGGTGCTGGTTCAGGACTTTTCATACATTTTTCTGAAGACAGACCGGGTGGGCATCATAGGCCCCAACGGCAGCGGAAAATCCACGCTGATGAAGATGATCGCGGGCTGGGTGAAGCCGGATTCCGGCACGGTGCTTCTGGGGCAGACGGTGAAGCTGGGGTATTTTTCCCAGGAAAACGAGGACATGGATGAAAGCCTCCGGGTGATTGATTATGTGAAGCAAAAGGGGGAATATATCCGGACAAAGGACGGCTCTGTCAGCGCCAGCCAGATGCTGGAGCGCTTTCTCTTCCCGCCGAGCATGCAGTATACGGTGATCGGAAAGCTTTCCGGCGGCGAGCGGAGGCGGCTGTATCTGCTGCGGATTCTCATGGAGGCCCCCAATGTGCTCATTTTGGACGAGCCCACCAACGACCTGGATATTCCGACGCTGATGATTCTGGAGGATTATCTGGACACATTTCCGGGGATTGTGATCGCGGTGTCCCATGACCGGTATTTTCTGGACCGGGTGGCGAACCGGATCTTTGCCTTTGAGGGAGGCGGACGCATTGGCCGGTATGAGGGCGGATTTACGGATTATCAGAAGGCCGTTTCGGGGAACCTTGCGGGGGAGGGCACTTTGGCGTCTGCGAAGTCTTCCGGGGCAGCAAACGGCGCGGCGTCCGCAAAGTCCCCGGCATCTGCGGTATCTTCCGGGGCCGGAAAATCCGCGGAGGGACAGGAGATGAACCGTCAGAACTGGAAAGCCATAGCAGGCGGCGGGAAGAAGCTCAAGATGACCTACAAGGAGCAGAGAGAGTGGGGGACCATTGAGGGCGACATAAAAAAGCGGGAGGAGGAGTTAGCCCGCCTGGAGACGGAAATCGAGAAAGCGGCACGGGATTACGGGAAGCTGAAAGAGCTGATGCAGGAGAAGGAGGCTGCGGAGGCGGATCTTGAGGAAAAGATGGAGCGCTGGATGTATTTAAGCGATCTGGCGGAGAAGATAGAGGCGCAGGCATAGGGAGGCGGTAGAAAATGAAAAAAGCATACAGAGTTTCTGCAGATGAGAGCAGGTTGTATCCCATGGGACTTACGGAGATTCCGGGAGGGATTCATGCAGCCTTTGCGTCCCCCGCGTCTTCCTGCGCCCTTCTGCTCTACAGAAAGGGACGAAAGGCTCTGAAGGAGCGGATTTTGTTCCCCGAAGCAGGCCGGATTGGCAACGTGTGGAGCATGACGGTTCAGGGAGATTTCACAGATTTGGAATATACCTTTGAGGCGGACGGAAAGGAGGTGCCCGACCCTTACGGGAAATCCTTTGGGGAGAGAGCGCGCTGGGCGCATGCGGAGCACAGGGAGCGTGTTCCAAGGGCATTATGCCGGGGGCAGGAGCCGTTTGACTGGGGAAAGGACAGGAACCCGGAGATTCCACTGGAAGATACAGTGATCTATCATATGCACGTCCGGGGATTCACAAAGCATCCCTCCTCCGGCGTCAGCCAGGAGGATCGGGGCACGTTCCGCGGAATATTGGACAAGATTCCCTACATGAAGGAACTGGGCGTCACAGCAGTGGAGATCATGCCGCCGGCAGAATTTGAAGAACTTATTCCGGAGAAGGTGCCGGATGGGCCCTCGCTGTCTGCAGAGTCCGTTTCCGTCCCGGAGAAAAAGATAAACTACTGGGGCTACATTCCCGCTCTGGGATTTGCTCCCAAGGCCGCCTATGCGGGGGAGGGGAGGATGCCGGAACGGGAGTTTAAAAATCTTGCAAAATGCCTTCACGAGGCGGGCATGGAGCTGATTATTGAGCTGTATTTTGACGGCACGCAGCCCCAGGCATACGGATTGGACATGGTTCGCTGGTGGGTCAGGGAGTACCATGTGGACGGTGTTCATTTGGTGGGCTATGCGCCTCTGGATCTGCTGGCTGCGGATCCCTTCCTCAGCAGGACAAAGCTTTTTGCCAATGGCTGGGGGGAGCGAAAGAAAGAGGGCGCGCGCCATCTGGCGGAGTACGGCCCGGAATTTATGCTGGAGATGCGCAGCTTTTTAAAGGGCGATGAGGGCCAGCTGGACAATTTAGCAAAGAATATCCGCAAGAATCCCGAGGCTGTCGGCGCGGTGAATTATATGGCAAATACGGATGGATTCACCATGATGGACATGGTATCCTATGACCGCAAGCACAATGAGGCCAACGGAGAGGACGGACGGGACGGCACGGATTACAACCAGTCCTGGAACTGCGGCGCGGAGGGGACAACCAGGAAGAAGAAGATTCTGGCTCTTCGGAAAAAGCAGCTGAAAAACGCCATGCTCCTTCTGTTTTTGAGCCAGGGAACGCCTCTGCTCATGGCAGGGGATGAATTTGGAAGGACAAAAAAGGGAAACAACAATTCCTACTGCCAGGACAATGAAATCTCCTGGGTCAATTGGGGGCTTTTAAAGACCAACCGGGATTTATATGAGTTTACAAAATATGTGATTGCCTTCCGCAAGGCCCATCCGGTTTTTCATATGGAGAAGGAGCCGGCCCTCATGGATTACCGGTCTGTGGGGATCCCGGACGTATCCTACCATGGAGTGAAGGCCTGGAGGCCGGAGTTTGAGAGTTTCCGGAGGCAGCTCGGCATCTTTTACTGCGGAAAATACGGCATAAAGCCGGACGGCGGGGAGGACGATTATTTCTATGTGGCCTGCAACATGCACTGGGAGCCCCATGCCTTTGCCCTGCCCCATCTGCCCAAGGGAATGACCTGGCATATTGCCTTTGACACGGATGACAAGGAGGGAAGCGGCTTTTTCGAGCCGGGTCAGGAGCCCATCCTGGAAAATCCCAGGGAGGTCATGGTGATGGCCAGAACCATCATGGTATTTATCGGGAAAAAAGACAGCGCGCATAATGAAACAACCCCGCTCATAGATTAGAGTGGTACTCGTAAAAAGAGTGCTTCCGGGCCTTTTAAGGGATCGGGAGCATTTTTTATAATTGTCCGGGAGGCTTTCCCGGGCGGCTGCAACCGGCGGGGAGGGAGACGGCATGGCGGACTGGTGTCATATGGATGAGAAGGCGGTTCTTGCGGAGATTCGCTCAGATAAGAAGGGGCTCACGGAGGCGGAGGCCCAAAAGCGCCTTGGGATGTATGGGGAAAATGTGCTGAAGGAAAAAGAGCGTCCCCAGTGGTGGCAGGTATTTCTGGCGCAGTTTGAAGATCTGCTGGTGATTATCCTCATAGGGGCAGCCGCAGTGTCCATGCTGACCGGAGATCCGGAGAGCGCCCTGGTGATTTTTTCTGTCCTGCTGTTAAATGCGGTTCTGGGAACCGTACAGCACCAGAAGGCGGAAAAATCCCTGGATAGCCTGCGGCGCCTTTCCTCCCCGGAGGCACGCGTCGTCCGGGAAGGGAGATCCATGGCCATCCCCTCGGCCCAGGTGGTTCCCGGGGATATTCTGGTTCTGGAGACCGGGGACATGGTGCCGGCGGACGGGCGGCTTTTGGAGGTATACGGTCTCACGGTAAATGAGAGCTCCCTCACCGGCGAGTCCCTCAATGTGGAGAAGCGGGCAGGCCGCCTTCCGCAAGCGGCAGATCAGCCGATTGCTGTGGGAGACCGGATCAACATGATCTTCTCCGGTTCGCTGGTCACCTCGGGGCGGGCGGTTGCTGTGGTGACGGCCACGGGTATGGCCACGGAAATCGGCAGAATCGCTTCCCTGCTCAATGAAACCGGAGAAAAAAAGACGCCGCTCCAGATCAGCCTGGATCGGTTTTCCGGCCATCTGGCATTGGGAATCACAGCGGTCTGCGCGTTTGTATTTGCCATGAGCCTGTACCGGAGGGAGCCGGTGCTGGACGCCCTCATGTTTGCCGTGGCCCTGGCCGTGGCCGCCATACCCGAGGCACTGAGCTCCATCGTCACCATTGTGCAGGCTATGGGAACCCAGAAGATGGCGGCGGAGCACGCGGTCATAAAGGATCTGAAGGCAGTGGAGAGTCTGGGCTGTGTCTCTGTCATCTGCTCGGATAAGACGGGAACCCTGACCCAGAACCGGATGGACGTGGAGCGGGTGTACATCAACCACCGGGAGATGGCAGCAGAGGAATTAAAGGCGGCTGCGGGCCGCAGGGACGTGCAGCTTTTTTTGTGGGCGGCCGCGCTCAACAACAATGCGTCTCTCTTTGGCAGGGGCGGGGACGGAGATCCCATGGAGGCCGCGCTTCTGCGCATGGACGAGGCGGCGGGGGTGATTCCGGAGCAGGTGCGGCTGCTCTGCCCCAGGAAGGGGGAACAGCCATTTGATTCCGCCCGGAAAATGATGGTGACGGTAAACCAGGTGGAGGGAGAGAACGCGGTCTTCGTGAAGGGGGCTGTGGATGTACTCCTAAAAGGCTGCCGCTATATGGCAAACCCGGCGGGGGACGCCGTGCGGGGGCAAGCTGTGCGGGAAGAGGGCGGAGGGCTTTGGGTTCCTTCCAGGCCCATGACCTCTTCGGATGCCCGCAGGATATCCGAGCAAAACGAGCGCTGGTCCGCACAGGGGCTGCGGGTGCTGGCTCTGGCCTGCCGTCCGGCATCGACCGGGAGAGAGGAGGCCTGGCTGCCTGGAAATCTTGTGTTTTTAGGCCTGGCCGCCATGATGGATCCGCCCCGCCCGGAGTCGAGGGCTGCGGTGGCAAAGGCCCGGCAGGCGGGTATCCGCCCGGTAATGATCACCGGGGATCACAAGGTAACAGCCATGGCAATCGGCGAGCGGGTGGGAATCTTCCGGGAGGGGGATCTGGCCGTGACCGGCGCGCAGCTGGATCAGATGGGAGAAGAAGAACTGGAACACTCCCTCGAACGGATTTCTGTCTATGCCAGAGTATCACCGGAGCACAAGATACGGATTGTGGATGCCTGGCAGCGCCGGGGAAATATTGTGGCGATGACCGGCGACGGGGTAAATGACGCCCCGGCTCTGCGCAAGGCGGATATCGGCGTGGCTATGGGCATCGGGGGGACGGAGGTGTCCAAGGACGCAGCCTCCATGATTCTCATGGATGATAATTTTGCCACGATTATAAAAGCGGTGGCAAACGGGCGGAATGTGTACCGCAATATTAAAAATGCCATCCAGTTTCTCCTCTCCGGAAATATGGCAGGCATTTTCTGCGTCCTGTATACCTCCTTTCGGGGGCTTCCCCTGCCATTTGCCCCGGTGCATCTTTTATTTATCAACCTTTTGACGGACTCCCTGCCGGCCATTGCCATCGGTATGGAGCGGGGGGAGGAAGGGCTTCTGCAGGAGGGGCCCAGAGATCCTAAGGAGGGGATTCTGACAAAGGCGTTTGTCCGTATTCTCCTGGTTCAGGGGGGAATGATCGGGGCAGCCACCATGTGGGCATACGGTCTGGGACTGGCAGAGGGAGGCCCGGGCACAGCCAGCACCATGGCATTCTCCGCGCTGACGCTGGCTCGGCTCTTCCATGGTTTTAACTGCCGCAGCCGGCAGAGCCTGGTCCGCCTGGGCCTGGGAAGCAATCCCTACAGCCTCATGGCATTCGGCCTGGGAGCTCTCCTCCTGGGCGCGGTGCTCTTTGTACCGGGCCTGCAGGCCATGTTCGATGTGGAGGCCCTAAGCCCGGTACAGACAGCGGCGGTGGTCTGTGCGGCGTTTATGCCTACTTTGGGGATACAGATTGGGAAGATGATAGTTTTCTGACTCTGCTCCGCCCTATCACACAAAATTGTGGAAAAATTCGGAAGAATGTGATAAAGTAATCAGTAAGAAGAGCGGGAGGATGAAAAGACATGAGACTTGTTACCTATGAGATTGAGCACAGAGAGGGACTGGGAGTGATGAGCAGGGACGGCAAATGGATTTTTCCCCTGCGCTCCATGGACATGGATTATAAAACCATGCAGCAGCTGATTGAGAATATCAGTGAGTCGGAAAAGCAGCTTTTAGAGTACATGTCTTCCCAGAACCCCTACAAGATACGGGGAGCTGCTCCCATTGAGGAGGTAAAGCTTCTTGCCCCCATTCCTCATCCCCGGCAGGATGTGATCTGCCTGGGAATCAACTATATGGACCATGCGGAGGAATCCGCCCGATTTAAGAAGGAGGAGTTTAACGGGGAGAGACCCTACGCGGTGTATTTTTCCAAGAGGGTAAACCAGGCGGTGAACCCGGGGGACGGGATTCCCAGTCACAGTGACATCGTAAAGGACTTGGACTATGAGGCGGAGATGGCTGTGATTATCGGCAAAGAAGCCAGCCATGTGCCGGAGAACCAGGTGAAGGATTACATATTCGGCTATACCATTATCAATGATGTGAGCGCCAGAACCATTCAGAACCGGCACAAACAGTGGTATTTCGGCAAGAGCCTGGACGGATTTCTTCCCATGGGCCCCTGCATCGCCACGGTGGATGAGCTGGAGTTTCCGCCCAAGGTCCAGGTGCAGTCCCGGGTGAACGGCGAGCTGCGCCAAAATGAGAACACCAGCCGCCTCCTGTTCGGGGTAGCGTATATTGTGAGCGAGCTGTCCCAGGGAATGACCCTGAAGCCGGGAACCATTATTGCAACGGGTACACCGGCAGGCGTTGGCATGGGATTTAACCCGCCGAAATTCTTAAAGCCCGGCGATGTGGTGGAGTGTTCCGTGGAAGGAATCGGCTCGATTACAAACCCGGTGGTGTGAAGAAAGGAGTGTATAACGATGGATCATTTGACAATGACGATCAGAAAACAGAAGAATATCGCACTGATTGCCCATGATCAGAAAAAACATGAGCTGATTGAATGGTGCGAGGCACATAAGGATATACTTTCAAGGCACTTTCTCTGCGGTACGGGGACGACGGCCCGCATGATTACGGATTACACGGGACTGCCGGTAAAGGGATACAACAGCGGTCCGCTGGGGGGAGACCAGCAGATCGGCGCGAAGATTGTGGAGGGAAAGATTGATTTCGTCATTTTCTTTTCCGACCCCCTTACGGCGCAGCCCCATGACCCGGATGTGAAGGCCCTTCTGCGGATTGCTCAGGTATACGACATCCCCATTGCCAACAACAAGGCAAGCGCGGACTTTATGATCACCTCCCCGCTCATGGAAGAGGAGTATGAGCACGACATTATCAATTTCAAACAGAACATTGAGAAGCGGGCCGGCACGCTCTAAGCCGGAAGTATAAGGAAAATCAGGGGGTATAAATTGATGGAACAGAAATTGTACGATCAGATGGACTGGGCAGGGATTGAGGAGCTGGTTTACTCGGAGGCTTCCGATCCCCATAAGCTCCTGGGGCCTCATGTGACGGAGGATGGACTGCTCGTTCAGGCATTTATCCCCACAGCAGTGTCCATTACGGTAAAACTCACGGGCAATGGAAAGAAATACCCCATGGAGATGGCGGATGAGGCGGGATTTTTTGCGGTGCTGATTCCGCGAAAGAGCGTGACGCCCTACACGCTTCTTGTGGAGTACGAGGGCGGCGGACAGGAGGAGATTCACGACCCCTATGCCTTTGCACCGCTGTACACGGACGAGGATATAAAGAAATTTGCTGCCGGCATTCACTATGCCATCTATGAAAAAATGGGCGCCCATCCCATGACGATTAACGGGGTGGAGGGCGTGTATTTTTCCGTATGGGCACCCTGTGCCATGCGCGTCAGCGTGGTAGGAGATTTTAACCAGTGGGACGGACGGCGTCACCAGATGCGCAGAGTGGGCTGGGACGACGCCTGCATTTTTGAACTGTTTATCCCCGGGCTGAAGCAGGGAGATATCTATAAGTATGAAATCAAGACGCGCCATGGCGAGCCCATGCTGAAGGCGGATCCCTATGCCAATTACGCGGAGCTGCGCCCCAACACGGCTTCGATTGTCTGGGATGTCAGCCGTTACCAGTGGAAGGATAAGGAGTGGATGGCGCGCCGGGCAAAGACCGATACAAAGGACAAGCCCATGAATATCTATGAGGTGCATCTGGGCTCCTGGATGCGCAAAGATATTTCCATGGACGAGGAGGGAAATCCGGTTACAGGCTCCGAATTTTATAATTACCGGGAGATTGCCGAAAAGCTGGCAGCCTATGTGAAGGAGATGGGATATACCCATGTGGAGCTGATGCCGGTGATGGAGCATCCTCTGGATGGATCCTGGGGCTACCAGGTAACGGGCTATTACGCGCCTACCAGCCGTTACGGCACCCCGGATGATTTTATGGCCTTCATGGATTACATGCACCAGCAGGGAATCGGCGTGATCCTTGATTGGGTGCCGGCTCATTTTCCGAGGGATGCCTACGGCCTGGCTGCTTTTGACGGAACCTGTGTATACGAGCATGAGGATCCCAGGAAGGGAGCGCATCCCCACTGGGGAACCCTGATTTACAATTATGGACGTCCCGGAGTGTCTAATTTCCTCATTGCAAATGCTCTGTTCTGGGCGGACAAGTATCATGCGGACGGAATTCGCATGGATGCGGTTGCTTCCATGCTTTACCTTGACTACGGGAAGAATGATGGGGAGTGGGTGGCAAATATTTACGGCGGCAATGAGAACCTGGAGGCTGTGGAGTTCTTGAAGCATCTCAACACGGTCTTTAAGGGGAGAAAGGACGGGGCTGTCCTGATCGCCGAGGAATCTACAGCGTGGCCCATGATTACCGGAAAGCCGGCAGACGGGGGCCTGGGCTTTGACTACAAGTGGAATATGGGCTGGATGAACGACTTCCTCAGCTATATGAAGTGCGACCCCTATTTCCGCAATTACCACTACGGCGAGCTGACATTCTCCATGCTCTACGCCTACAGCGAGGACTTTGTGCTGGTGTTCTCCCACGATGAGGTGGTGCACGGCAAAGGCTCCATGATGGGCAAGATGCCGGGGGATACCCTGGAGAAGAAGGCGGAAAATCTCCGTGCAGCTTACGGATTTATGATCGGCCATCCGGGAAAGAAGCTTCTGTTTATGGGACAGGAGTACGGCCAGATTGATGAGTGGAATGAAAACGCGTCCCTGGAGTGGAATCTTCTGGAATACCCGCTTCACAAAAATATGCAGACCTATGTAAAAGCCCTCAACAAGCTGTATCTGGAGCATCCGGCTCTCTATGAGCAGGATTATTCGCCTGAAGGATTCGAGTGGATCAACTGCAGCTACCAGAAGGAGAGCATGGTCATGTTCCTGCGCCGGAGCAAAGACAAGAAGGAGACGCTGCTTTTTGTCTGCAACTTTGACACGGTGGATCATGAGAAATTCCGCGTGGGCGTGCCCTTTGCCGGAAAATATAAGGAAATCTTAAACAGCGATTCAAAAGAATTTGGAGGGAACGGCCTGGGCAACAGCCGGGTGAAGACAGCGAAGAAGATGGAGTGGGATGAAAGGGATTATTCGATTGAAATGCATATTCCTCCCATGAGCTGTCTGGTGTTCTCCTGTACGCCGGCGCCGGAAGAGCCCAAGCGGCATGCTGCGAAAAAAACGGAAACGAAAAAGGCAGCGGCAAAGCCGGTGAAGAAAACGGAACAAGCGAAGGCAGAGTCTGGGAAACCGGCGGCAAAGACGGAGGTACTGAAGGTAGGGACGACGAAGGCAGAGCCCAAGAAGCTGGCGACCAAAAAGACAGAGCCCCTTAAGGTTGAAACTAAGAAAACGGAGCCCAAGAGGGTGACGACGGCGAAAACAGAGCCGCCCAAGGTGGAGACTAAGAAGACAGAGTCGCCCAAGGTGGAGACCAAGAAGACAGAAGCGCCTAAGCTGGAGACGAAAAAGACAGAGCCCCACAAGGTGACGACAGCGAAGACAGAGCCGAAAAAGTTAGAGATTAAAAAGTAGATTGAATAGAAATTGCATTTATTTGAGGTGCCGCGGATTTGCGGCACCTCTTTTCCGACGATTCCATGCCCTGCCATACCTGCGATATACAGCCGGAGCGCAGTCATACTTCTCATAGCGCCTAATATCGTGCGATATTTTTGAATTATTTTTTAATATCGTGCGATTTGAATTGATTTTATTCGGAGAATCGCATATAATAAAATTGACCCATAAGAAAGGAGGCGTCATTCATGATTGTTACCGCAACAGAATTTAAAACCAATTTTGGGAAATACCTGGAACTGATTGCCAAAGAGGATATTTTTATTACCCGCAATGGAAAAACCATCGCAAAAGTAGTCAATCCTCAGATTTCCGCCGTGGATTCCCTGCGTGGAATGTTAAAAGACGTACCTGCTGACCTTGACCAGGATTCAATCAAAGAGGAGAGACTATCAAAGTATGAAGATCATGTGTGATACCAATGTCATCCTTGATGTGCTGCTGGAACGGGAGCCGTTTGTCGATGACTCCTGTAAAGTCCTAAGCCTCTGTGAAGAACACCGGATTGACGGCTTTGTACCTGCTTCCTCTGTTACCGATATTTATTATCTGGTCAGAAAATACACTCACAGTACCGATCTCGCTTATAAAGCAGTCGGAAAGCTGCTGGAAATCGTAAAGGTATGCGGCGTCACAAACAATGAGGTCCTTACCGCATTCCAGAAAAAAGCAAAAGATTTTGAAGATTGCCTTATGGCAACCTGCGCAAAATCCATCCGCTGCGATTACATCGTTACCCGCAATAAAAAGGACTTTGAAGAATTTGACATTCCACTTCTCACTCCTTCAGAGGTTCTGCGGCAAATTTCATAGCTCCAAACGGTATCCCTGAAAACGGATGCCGTTTTTCACTTTATAGGAAATTCCGATCTTTATGGGATGGGAGGTGGATAAAGCAAGAGCTTACCGAACATATGTTAGATAAACTCTTGCTTGGGCAAAACAATAAGACGACACGGTCTAGAAGATATAAAATCCTTCTACGCCAGCCTCGTTATCAAACAAGTCATCTTCATTTAAGAAATAATCCATATTGAGAAGATCATCCTCGCTCATACGGCGAATGTCCTCGGATGTCATCCCTTCCGGTGGATTATCCATATATTTTTTACGCATTTTCTCTGTTTGTGGGTTCATATGAAAAGCCTCCTTTGAAAGGAGTATACCATAAGAATGGGATATAAGGAAGTCATGCAGATGACCGCCTTTCACGAGAACGGGACATGACTTTCATTCTTTGAAGGATATTCATAAGACTATTATGCAGGAAAACGGCACAAAAAGAAACCCTTAATTCCCCCATGAATGGGGGCTAGGGGGTTGAAGTGTCGAAGACATTTTTTTATGAATGACGGGTAAGCGGATGAGTCAGGTTCACGATCTCATCAACGGCGGCGATACAGAATCCCTAATCTGTAAGTATTTGAAAGCAGGAGTAAGGAAGCTATGTTTTATTGTCGTGAAGAAGAACTGCGGACGATGAACCGGCGTTATGACATTCGAAAGCCATCTATAGCTGTAAGAATCCGGAAAGCTTCCGTTTCCCTACCTGTCAAAATTATGCGGATGCCCTAGATGAAATTACGGCCATGTCAGTCTGGAGACGAATGGTATTTGTGATTGATGAGTATCCCTATTTAGCAAGGGCCGAGAAATCATTTTCATCACGGCTCCAGCATGTGATTGACCATCAATGTTCGAAAACGTATCTCAGCTCTTTTTGGCGCCTGCTTCGATGAGCTGCGGGCGGAGCCGCTCGTTAAAAAATCCGATCCAATTCTGCTGGGAGAAGCGGGCGGCCTCCCCTTCGCTCTTATCTGCAATGGCCCGGATAATATCATCATGATCCGCGACGGACTGTTCCTTGTTGATTCCGGACTTAAAATATAAAAGCTCGTAGCGGTGTGCATGGGGAAGAATTTGACGCCAGCAGCTTTCCATGTAGGGATTATCCGCCATCTTTAAAATATAGTTGTGAAAATTTGTATCCGCTTCTAAAATCCTGCTATAATCCTGGGCTTCCATAATGAAAGCAAAACGCGCATTCAGCCGCTTCAGCTCATCTATATCACCAGGCTTCTGCTTCCGCACCGCAAGTCGGGCGATCTCCGCCGAAAGACAGGAGATGGCCTCATAAATAAAGGCGGCGGCTTCTTCGCTTGTCTCCGTAACCTTTGTACCCTTGGAAGGCATAATTTTTACAAAATCCTGCTGAGACAAAAGGAGGATAGCTTCCCTGACCGGGGTACGGCTTACGGAAAAATATTTGGCGATCTCTGAGTCATTGATAAATTCTCCGGGCACAAGCGTGCCGTCCACAATCCAATCTTTCAAGGTATTATATATCTGCTGCTGGGCGCTTACCCGGTCAACGTCCCTTGGCGTGCTGGGGATGGGCATATTATTCTCACCTCTTCAAAATCAAGTCATAAATTCATGTATGTAACGGTTACAAACAGTTTAACATTTTCTTTTTGTTTATGCAATATATAAGAAAAAATCCTCCCCTCATGTGCAATATAGCTAAAAAATGAATTATATAAAAGGGAATCTTGACAAAAGATTCCTAATGTGATAGTTTTTAGATATGCGATATATCGCATATTACATATTTCAAATAAAAACAAATGAAGATAAAGGAGGTTGGAAAGGATGGGTATCGAGATGGTTCTCTTTAACCCGGACAGACAGAAGGGCGCCTGGGATGAGACGTTTTCCCTTTCGGAAGCCCAAAGAGCACGGAGTTTTCACAAAGGGCTCAGCGGATATAAGCCGACCCCTCTCCGCAGGCTGGATGGCCTTGCGGGAAGACTGGGGCTTGGGGGCCTGTATGTGAAAGATGAAAGCCTGCGGTTTGGGCTGAATGCTTTTAAGGGACTGGGCGGCAGCTATGCCCTGGGCAGAGTGATTGCGGAACGGATGGGAAAGAAACCGGAAGAGCTTGGCGATGTTCCTGCCGGCACATTTACTTTTGTCACAGCAACGGATGGAAATCATGGCAGGGGCGTTGCCTGGGCGGCAAAGAATCTGTCTCAGAATGCAGTCGTGTATATGCCCAAAGGGTCTGCAAAGGAGCGGCTGGAAAATATTCGGGCCCTCGGCGCGCAGGCGGAGATCACGGAGCTTAATTACGATGATACGGTGCGCTTTGCAAAGGAGCAGGCGGATGAAAACGGATGGATTCTTGTGCAGGACACTGCATGGGAAGGCTATGAAACCATACCTTCCTGGATCATGCAGGGATATATGACCATGGCCCTGGAGGCAGCAGAGTCGCTGGGCGGACGAGTTCCCACCCATATTTTCCTCCAGGCAGGCGTGGGAGCCATGGCCGGGGCAGTAACCGGGTTTTTCAGCAGTTTTTACGGGGCGCAAAGACCAAAGATCGTTATCACAGAGCCCAACCGGGCCGCATGCCTCTTTAAGACAGCCGGTGCCGGAGACGGAGCGCTTCACAAGGTGGAGGGAGATCTTGATTCCATTATGGCAGGTCTGTGCTGCGGAGAGGTATGTACGGTGGGATGGGAGGTTTTAAAGCATCACGCAGGCTATTTCTTCTCCTGTCCGGATTACGTGGCAGCAGACGGCATGCGTGTGCTGGGAAATCCTCTGCCTGGAGACGAGAAAATTGTGTCCGGAGAGAGCGGCGCAGTGACATCCGGACTGGTCTATAATTTGATGACAGATCCCGAATTAAAGAGCTTCCGGGAGACCTTGGGGCTTGACGAGACTTCTGTTGTTTTGTGCTTCAGCACGGAGGGAGATACGGATAAGGAAAATTACAGGCATATTGTATGGGATGGCTGGTACAGGAAGCCTTCCTGTGAACGATAGCAAAATACTGATGGGGGTAAATCTGTATGACATTTATCACGGAATTTAACAACATTATGTGGGGATGGGTTCTGGCGGTTATACTTTTGGGAACGGGACTCTTATATGGAATTACCATGGGATTTCCACAGGTAAGGTGCTTCGGACATATTATTCGTTCGCTGAAAAGCACATTAAAATCGGACGAAGGTTCCGTTTCCGGTTTCGCTGCCCTCTGTGCGGCAGTGGGAGGCCAGGTGGGAACAGGAAGCCTGGTGGGCGTAGCCAGCGCTTTGGCGGCAGGCGGCCCGGGGGCTCTGTTTTGGATGTGGATTACGGCTGTATTCGGCATGGTTTTAAGTTTCGGTGAAGCAACTTTAGGACAGGTCTTTCACGAAAAAGACAAGGATGGAAACTATTACGGCGGTTCTCCCTATTACATGACAAAAGGGCTGGGAAATAAACCCCTCGCCATTGCATATGCGATCACCACGATTTTTGCCGTGGGCGTGTGCATCGCCATGCTCCAGAACAACTCTATAACGTCTGCGGTGACCGGAGTTGTGAATATTTCTCCATGGATTCCGGGTATTATTGTGACCATCATAACGGCTGTAATTGTTCTGGGCGGCGTGAAACGAATTACGGATGCTGCATCTTTGATCGTTCCTTTTATGGCTGTAGGGTATATTTTGATCACCATTATTATCATTATCACCCACCTGTCAGAAGTACCTGCTATGTTTGGAACCATTTTTAAATCTGCTTTTACCTTGGAAGCAGCAGCAGGGGGGGCTGTAGGCTATACGATCAAAGAGGCAGTGAGAAATGGCGTTGCGAGAGGTTTGTTTTCCAATGACGCGGGAAATGGAACGGCAGCCGCTATGCATGCATCAGCCCATGTGAAGCACCCAGCCAATCAGGGATTTTCTGCCATGTTTGGAACCTTCATGACGACGATTATCATTTGCTCCTGTACAGGCTTTGCCATTTTGCTGACAGGAGCCCTGGAATCCGGTCAGGATGGTGTGAATTTGGTGCAGGCTGCATTTTCCTCTATGCTGGGTCAGGTGGGAAGCTATTTTGTCCTGCTGGTTACCTTCTTATTCTGTTTTACTACTTTGATTGCCGACCTGTTTTACGGGGAGGTAGGCGTCCGCTATCTGTTTAAGGGCTCAGCAAATGGAGCGGACAAGGCAGTAAAGGTATTTCAGGTCATCGCCCTCATACTGGTGACGATTGGAGCGGCGCTTCCGCTTCCAGTATTGTGGGATTTAGTAGACTTCTGCGTAGCATTTTTGGTATTCTTTAATGTATATGCCCTTCTCAGGCTGCGAAAGTATGTCAAGTATGTACTGGATGATTACCTCATGCAGTTTAACAGCGGAAAATCAGAGCCTGTTTGGGATGAGTCCGTGGATATAACAGAAAAGTGCAAATAGAACGGATTGCTGTAAAACAGCAGAGAAAGGAGAAGAACGGTGAAAAAAGAGGAATTAAAAGAACAGTTGACGGAGTGGAGGCATTACCTCCACGAGCACCCGGAAAGCGCGTTTGAAGAGACGGGCACGGCAGCTTTTGTGGCAGAAAAGCTCAGAGAAATGGGCATTGAGGTGGAGACAGGAATCGGGAAGACCGGAGTAGTGGGGACGCTCAAGGTGGGCGACGGAAAAGGCGTTATCGGTCTGCGGGCAGATATGGACTGCATCTGTCTCCAGGAGGCGGCAGATGGCCTTCCCTACAAATCCCAGACGCCGAACCGCATGCATGCCTGTGGCCATGACGGCCACACGACAACGCTTCTGGGAGCAGCTAAAATCCTGGCAGAGAGCAAGGATTTTTCCGGAACCGTAAGGTTCGTTTTCCAGCCGGCGGAAGAGCCTGGCCATGGTTCAAAGGCCATGATTGATGACGGATTTTTTGACCGGTTCCCGGTGGACGAGATGTACGGCCTGCACAATATGCCGCAGTATCCGGCGGGCACAATTGCTATGCGGGCAGGAGGAATCATGGCCAGCGAGGATAATTTTACGATCCGGATTAAGGGCAAGGGCGGACATGCTTCTGCGCCGGACGTGGTGCGGGATCCGCTGGTAACGGCGGCCGAGATTGTCTGCGCACTGCAGACCATTGTGGCCCGCAATGTGACTCCTACCGATACGGCGGTTATCTCCTGTACAGAATTTGAGACGGACGGGGCGCACAATGCGATTCCTTCCAATGTGGTGATTCGGGGCGATACCAGAAGCTTTACGCCGGAGGTGTCGAAGCTGATCGAGGACAGAATGCGCGCAATCTGTGAACATATCTGCCAGATGAATGGGGCAGAATGCGAATTCATCTACACCCATGAATTTGCGCCGACCTTTAACTGGGCGGACAATGCAAAGTATGCGGCGGAAGCGGCAAAGGCCGTGGTCGGATCGGACAAAGTGGTGGAGAATTGCGAACCTCTCATGAGCTCGGAGGATTTCGGCCGCTTTATCCAGCATGTACCGGGATGTTTCGTATTCTTGGGAAATCGCAGGGAGGGTGAGGATCCTACGCCTCTTCATAACTCTCGTTTCAATTATAACGACGACATCCTCGTAACCGGCGCCGAGTTCTTTGCGGAGCTGGTGCGGCAGCGCCTTCCCAGGCAGTAAGGCGTACAGCTGCCGAAATTTCAAATGCAAAAATTTTACGGCCCCGGAGCGATTGGCGTTCCGGGGCCGTCACCATTATCTGTATTATTTTTCTTCCGCCCACTGCGATAACTCCATCAGCCCGTCCCGGCTTCCGGAGAGAAAAAGGATATCCCCTTTGCAGAAGGAATAATTGGGGCTGATGTTCTCCTGCACCTGGGAGCCGCTTGCAATGGCTATGATATTCAAGCCGAAACGGGAGCGCAGATTTGCATCCACCACGGTCTTTCCGGCCAGCTTGTCAGGAACGATGATTTTTGAGATAGTAAGGCGTTCGCTGAGCTGGATGGAATCCAGAACGCGTCCGGTCTCCAGACGGTTGGCCAGGCGTACGGCCATATCCCGTTCCGGATACACCACTTCGGCTCCCAGCTTTGCCAGAATTTCCCCATGCTCCGCGCTGTTGGCCTTGGAGACCACCTTGGGAATTCCCAGGCTCACCAGATTCAGCGTGGTGAGGATGGAAGTGGCAATCTGTTCTCCAATGCACACTACGGCCACATCACAGTTTTGAATTCCGGTCTCCGCCAGAGTTTTTTTATCAAGACTCTTCACCACCAGGGCATTTTCCGTAATCTCACGCATCTCCCGGACCTTTTCTTCGTCGCCATCCAATACCAGAAGTTCAGCGCCGGATTTTGCCAGCTCCGTAGCCAGCGCATATCCAAAACGTCCCAGGCCCACGATACCGTAAGTCAAGGTGTCCAATTTTTTTCTGCTCATAGTAGAATCCTCCTAAATCAAATAAACATACGTGTACTTCGCCGCAGCGAAAAAATAATTAGCCGATCGCAATGTTGCCTTCTGGATAGCTGACGCGCTCGCCCCGGGCAAAATACCACAGAGAAGCAATGGTCAGCGGCCCCAGACGGCCGATGTACATAGTCAGAATGGATAAGAGCTTGCTTCCATCACTTAAATTCGGCGTGATGCCTGTTGACAGTCCCACGGTGCCGAAGGCGCTGGTCACCTCAAAAAGGGCATCGACCAGACGGATATCCGGCTCCATGACCATCATCAGGTAAGTACCTGTAAATACAACCCCAAGGGCCAGAAGCGTGATGACCGCGGCTTTGCGGAAGGCATCCTTGGGAATCGCGTACCGGAATGCCTTTTCTGAGGTGTTGGTGGCCGCAGATTTAATTCCCTGGATGAGGGCAAAAAAGGTACTTGTCTTAATACCGCCGCCGGTAGACCCCGGGGAAGCTCCGATAAACATGAGCGCTGTGAGCACCAGCAGACCTGGTGTGGAAAATGTCCCCAGGGGATATGTGGAAAACCCGGCTGTTCTGGCCGATACACTGTGGAAAAATGCGCCCAGCCATGTCACATCCTCTGTAAGCTTGATGAGGATGGTTCCGACTGCAATGAGACAGCCGCTGACGCTCAAAACCACTTTGGCATGCATGGAGAGCTTGTGCCAGTTAAGCCGCTTCACCCACATTTCCCGGATGACCAGGAAGCCGATGCCCCCAAAAAAGATCAGGCCGCAGGTAGTGAGATTCAGCAGCACATTGTGCCGGTAGGGGATAAGATTTTGGAAATTCCCAAGGATATCAAATCCCGAGTTGTTAAACGCCGCAACGGAATGGAAAAGGCTTATGCCCGCGGCTCTTAGGGGAGGATAGTCCTGTACAAAGACCAAAAAACTCAGAAGTGCGCCGCAAAGCTCAAAAATCACGGTAACCAGGAAAATATCTTTAACAAATTTTACCAGACCTCTTCCGGAATCAACATTCATGGCCTCACGGATCAGGACGCGTCCTTTTAAATTTACACGCCGTCCCATGGCCACGATGATGCCTGCTCCTACAGCGGTTACACCCAGTCCGCCCACCTGAATCAGCATGGCCAGGAAAAACTGGCCGAGAGGAGTAAATGTGTCTCCTGCGTCTATTGCGATAAGACCTGTAACGCAGACAGCGCTGGTAGAAGTATATAGAGCGTCAATGTACCGAACCGTGACGCCGTCCTGAATGCTGCAAGGCAGCATAAGAAGCAGGGAGCCGACGAGGATTACCAGGGCAAACCCCAGGGCAATGATGCGGGCGGGGGATTGCTTCTTGATACGTTCAATCATTTCAGTCACCTCTGTTGTAGAATGAAAGCTACTGCTGGGCAGTAACGAAATATATTTTACGGGGCTATTATACTATATCCAAGATTAAGAAAGAATAAAGATATAAAAATAGAGCCGGTGTACGCAGTTTGGTACATCGGCTCTGCTTATGGCTTTAAATTTAACCCAGCGGTATAATGGTGACTTCATCGTCAGATCCGCTCGAAGACGGGGCCGCCTGGGAGGAAGACTCCGAAGGAGCGGCCTGGGAACTGGCGGCAGTGGACTCCTGAGAGGAAGCGGTTGTCTCTGCGGCCGAGGTCTCGCGGGCCTGCGTCGTCTCCGCGGCGGTAGTTTCTCTTGCCCGTGTCGTCTCTGCTGCGGTGGTTTCTCTTGCTTTTGTAGTTTCTGCAGCTGTGGTGGACCTTGCCTTCGTAGTTTCCGCGGCTGTGGTGGATCTTGCCTTCGTAGTTTCCGCAGCCGTGGTAGACCGTGCCCGGGTAGACTGGGAAGCCGCCGCAGTTTCCCGGGTGGAAGAGCTGCTGCTGTCTTCCTCCTCGTCCTCTTCCTCCTCTGAAAAATCAAGTTCCCGATTTTCCGTATCAATGCCATTGGTATGAATGGAAAAGGCAGCCTGGCTTATATTGCCTGCGAAATCCGATACGAAGACAGTGACATCGCTCCCTTCCATCTCGAAGACAACTCTTCCCGTGTCTTCGCTGTAGCTGGCAGGGCGTACATTCTGGCCGTCAGCTTCTGTCCCGTAGATAGAGCTGAAATCCACGCCGGACTGGCTGTCGCTTACAAGAAATTCCAGATGGCCATCCTCCAGGACATAATCTTCCTGGTCAATAACGGGAGCCGCGTCATCCAGCACGGCAATGTGTTCATTATCCCTTACAGACATTCCGTTCCAGCCCTCTGCATAGATCTCCAGTGTTCCGTTGGAATCCAGGGTGGCCCGGTACGCGCCGTCCGAACGCTCCACCTCCACAGGCTGGGATTCTAAGGTGACAGTCATCTCACGGATGGGGAGAATGGATCTGACGCGGAAAGAAATATCCACTGTCTTGTAGTCCGTAGTTTCCCCTATCGTCAGCTCGATCTTGGGCGATGCGGTGATAAGGGTAAAAAGAATCAGGTTCACAACAACGAAGGGGAGCACATAAAAAACCAGATTCCGCAGGATGCGGTTATCTTTCCAGGACTGTGTATTATATGTATTCCTTTTGGCGCTCTTGCCCCGGCGGCTGCCCGGGGAACCGGACATCCGGTCGCTGCGCGGAGCCGAATAGGATGAATGATGATCCATAGTAAAAAGCCTCCTTGTTTGCCGGTACCCGCCGGCTCAAAAAATACTCCTATAGCATAACAGAAAATGCTTTTTCTTACAAGTCTCTTCAAAATAAAGATGGGATGTGATATGATGGAAACATCAATAGGAAGGAGCTGGATCCATGGTAGAAGAAGCAGCGGCATTTGCGGCAAAGGCCCATGAAGGGGCAGTTCGAAAGGGAACAAATATTCCGTATATAACACATCCATTGGAGACAGCCCTGATTGTCTCAGGTTTTACTTCGGATGAAGAATTAATTGCGGCCTCCCTGCTTCACGATGTGGTAGAAGATGCGGGGGTGAGCGAGGAGGAGCTGCGCAGGCGGTTTGGCTCCCGGGTGTCGGGCCTTGTAATGCAGGCCAGTGAGGATAAATCAAAGAGCTGGCAGGAGAGAAAGAGCACGGCTCTCAGCCGTCTAAAGGAAGGCTCCTGGGATCTCAAGGTACTGGCTATGGGGGACAAGCTGAGCAATATGCGGTGCACGGCTAGGGATTACATGATCATAGGCGATGCCCTGTGGGAACGCTTTAATGAAAAGAGAAAGCACCGGCAGGGATGGTACTATTGGGGGATCGCACAGGCTTTGCGCGATTTGCAGGATCATATATATTATCGGGAATATATTATGCTGTGCACGGCAGTTTTTGGAAAACCGGAAGACTGATGGGGGGATCAGCGCGTATTCTGACCGGCATGCATTATTTGAATCAAGAGAATATAGGAGGATAAAATCGCATGAAGACCATGGGAATGGCGCGGAGAGCCGCAGCCCTTTTGGCGGCAGCGGGGATTATTTTTTCTGCACAGGGCTTTTCTTCTTACGCCGGTGTGACAGGCGTGGGAGCGGCTCAGCCGGAGCAGGGAGGGCCGGGGGTGTCTTCCGGCACGGCTGAGGAGACAATTTCGGAGATTGGGCCCGGAACAGCGGATCCCCAGGAAACGAAGGCAGCGGATGCTCAGGAAGCCGGTCAGGCAGAGGCAGGGGATCAGGCGGCCCAGCCTGCAGAGGCAGGGCCGCTTCTGGCGGCTAATTACAGCGGGTTTATTGTACAGCGCGGGTGGAGCGGGATCACGCAGGACAATGGCCTGTGCGGCGGCGGACCCGGCACATGGCTCACGGCCTTTAAGGCGAATCTTGTGAATATTCCGGCAGGGCAGATCGGGATTTGCTATCAGGTGAACTTAAGCGGCTCCGGATGGCTCGAGTGGGCCTACGATGGCGCGGAGACCGGAGGAGCCGGGGGCGTACAGCCCCTGGAGGCAATACGTATGGAGCTGACAGGAGAGCTGGCCTCCGGATATGATCTGTATTATAAGGTGTTTCAAAATGGAGCTTGGACGCCCTGGGCTGTAAATGGAGGGACAGCCGGGACAGAGGGCATGGGGCTGTGGATGGAAGCGGTTCGGGTGTCTATCACGGCCAGGGGAGCAGGAGAACCGGCGGAAATTCAGGAGGCCGTGCCTGCAACGGGAATGACGGCAGCCGTAGATCCCGCACGGCCTATGATTGCCTTGACCTTTGATGACGGCCCCAGGACCGCGGTGACCAGCCGGATTTTGGACAGCCTTCAGGCAAATGGCGGCCGGGCTACATTTTTCATGCTTGGTTTAAATGTGAATGCCAACGCGGACGTGATCCGGCGGATGGCGGCGCAGGGCTGCGAGGTGGCGAATCATACCCACGACCACAAGTACATCTCTAAAATAGGAGCGGATGCAATTGTAAGTCAGGTAGGAACTACAAATCAGAAGATCGCGGCTGTGTGCGGAGTTTCTCCCGTGATTATGCGTCCGCCGGGAGGATTTATTGACAGTACCTCCCTGTCGGTCCTGGGTTCTATGGGTATGCCGGCGGTTATGTGGTCTATTGACACGGAGGATTGGAAAAACCGTAATCCGCAGAAAATCATAGACAGCGTCCTGGGGAAGGTACGGGATGGAGATATTATATTGATGCATGATATTTACACGACGACGGCGGATGCTGCGGAGGTATTGATTCCGGCCCTCACGGCCCAGGGATATCAGCTGGTGACGGTGAGTGAACTGGCAGCCTGCCGGGGCGGTATGGTGCCGGGGAATAAATACAGCCGGTTTCGGTAGGCGGGAACGGAGCATAAAGCAAGATAAGGAAAGGGGCGGGAAAGATGGCAGAAATCTTATTTCAGGGACATGGGAGTTTTCGCGTGACGGCGGGCGATGGGACAGTAATTTACATAGATCCGTATGCGGGAGAAGGGTATGACATCCCCGCGGATATGATTCTTGTCTCCCATGAGCATTCGGATCACAACCAGGTGGATCTGGTCACACGCAAAGCGGGGGGAAGAATTCTGCGGGCCGGAGATTTTCTGAAAGAAGGAGTTTACCGGGAGATCGCGCAGAAGGGGATTGTCATCCGCGGCGTACAGGCCTACAATAAGAACCATCCCCGCAGCTCCTGTGTGGGCTTTCTGATGTATGCGGATGGGAAGAAGCTTTACTTTGCAGGCGACACATCCCGCACGGAGGCTATGGAGAAGGAGCTGGCCGCGGAGCATATTGATTACGCATTCCTTCCCATAGACGGAATCTACAATATGGGTCCTGCGGAGGCCAGCGCATGCGCAGGACTTATCAGGGCCAGACATACCATTCCCGTGCACATGGCGCCGGGAAAACTCTTTGATCAGACTGCGGCGGAGCAGTTTGAAGCAGAAGGACGGATTATTCTGCGGCCGGGGGAGAAGATATGCTGGTAGGGGAAA
>DWWT01000075.1 GCA_019119575.1 Candidatus Enterocloster excrementipullorum | reverse complement strand
GTAGACCGGTTGCTGCGCACCGTAGGATTGTACTCATGGATCAAATCTGCCAGCTCATCGTACTCCATCACGTTGTCCCGCAGAGAAGCCCATTTATCCTCCGAATAAGCAAACTCCGGGCTCAGATCCTGATTATAGTTGGGTGCCGGGGGCTCCGGAGGCTGATAGCTGTTGTCATCCGGGCTGTTCACCGCGGCAAAAGCCGTAAAGGGCGCCGCCGCTATAGCTGCGGCGGTCACAAATGCCGCAAGAGGGTATCCATAGGTCTTTTTTCTTTGCCGTTTCATCCTAAATTTCTCCTTTTTCTGCTGAAATGACAGTCTTCTGCATCTGCCCTTCGCTCTGGGCAGCCATAGCACAGGCACCTCTTTCTACGATCCTGAGTTCCCTGGCCGCTGTCTTTAATATCATTTCCTGATCCGCCTCTTCCTTATAATAGAGGGCGATTCCCTTCATCGAGAGAAGGATGCTGATCTCCGCCGCATAAGCCAGAGTCTCCTCGTCCATAGGGCAGCGTTCCTTGTCAAGACGGCGGTACAGCTCCCTTATGAAGTCTTCATATGAGGGATCCTGGAAATGAAAGCTCTGTACGCCGAATATCTGGCTCTGGTTGATCACATTGAGATCCGAAAGCATATTTTGATACATCTTGTAGCCCATTCCGGAGGTTCCCTCCGCCATAAGCCGTCTCAGAAGCAGCAGCGGAACCTCAAAAAAATTTCCCTCCGTGCTGTCCATGGCCTCAAAAACTGCTTCCCGAAATTTCTCGCGGAATCCCCGAAGAATATAGCGGGCCAGATCCTCTTTGTCTTCGAAATACGTATAGAAACTCCCGCGGGAGATATCCGCCTCCTTAATAATCTTATTAATCGAAACCTCTGAAAAAGGAACCCGCGTAAACTCGTGAACCGCGGCGTCCAATATGACCTTCCTTTTCTCCTCTTTCAGATTAAAAAAACGCTGCGTAGGCATCCTGAGCCTCCTTGCACTCTCTTCTTATCTTCTGCAAAAATGACATCCTGTCACCCTATAAAGTATAGATATCTTTCCAAACAATGTCAATAATCGAAATCTTAAAATTCTGTAAACGGATTAGCACCGGATATTCACAGAAAAACCGGCCCGGAGATCACATTTTATCCCCGCAGCCGGCTTCTTCTATATTTTCCGTCTCCTCCACAATATAGATCGGACGGTCTTTCAATTCGGTAAAAAGTATGGCAATGTACTCGCCGATAATCCCGATAATGACAAACATCATAGCAAACATAAAGCAGATCAGCACCACGATAGTAGCATACCCGCTGGGCGCCCCCTGTCTGGTAAGAAGCGTATATACCATCACGGCCAGGCCCAGAAGAGCGGAGAATATACCTGCGTAAATTCCCAGCTTCAGCGGCATATTGGAAAAGCACAGGATGGTGTTGATGGAAAAAATAAACAGCTTCTTCAGGCTGTATTTACTCTCCCCGGCCACCCGGACTCCGGCCTCATATTCGATGGTCGTGCGCTTAAATCCCACGTTCTGCACATACCCGCGAAGGAACCGAACCCGCTCCCTGTAATTCGTTCTTAAAACCCGGGCCACTTTGCGGCTCACTGCGAAGAAGTCCGAGGCATTTGGCTCAAAATGTACATCGGCAATATGATTAATCAGCCAGTAAAAGCCGGAGGAGGTGATATTCTTCACCAGTCCCGCCGTGCGGTTCTGGGTGCGAACCATATTGATGACCTCATAGCCCTCCTCCCGTTTTTTAAGTATCTCTGGAATGCAGGCCGGTGGGTGCTGCAGATCCGCATCCATGCAGACCACTACCTCCCCGGTGCTGTAATCCATGCCGGCAATCATGGCCGCCTCATGGCCGAAGTTCCGGGAAAAGCTGATGATTTTTACCCGTTCCTGCGCGGCGGCCAGGCCTTTCAATACGGGCAGGCTGCTGTCCGCGCTGCCGTCATTGACAAAAATCAGCTCCCAATCCCAGCCGGTCTCTTCCAGCACACGGGAGGTCTCCCTGTAAAATTCGTCCAGAGCTTTTTCCTCATTGTAAACGGAAACTACAACGGAAATCGATTTATCCATGGCTCCAATCCTGTTCCTTTCTCCGTGACTCCAATTCCTGCCGCCAAGCAGGGCATGCGGACGGCGGGCGTTCTCAAGCCCGCGCTTCCCTGGCCTCGTCGTCCCACACCTCAATCTGCTGGCTGGAATGGGTGGGCACCCGTTTATCCACAGGCGGAAGCTTCATATAGTCCCCGTACACCTCGGTGAGCACCTCATGCCAGCCCTTGGGAATCATGAGCCGCGTATCCTCAAAATCCGCGTCCTCCACCGCCTCACACCATCTCTTATCCAGGGTCACATACAGGTAATCCGGCTGGTAATTGCTGTAATACCACTTGTCGCCCCGGCTGTTCCTGTCCTTTAAGGCCGCCGCCTTCTGCATGGCAAAAATGAGCTTTAAGGGGATGAGTCTTCCCACCCCCGCCAGTCCGCCCACAAATATCTTGTGAAGCAGGCTGTACTTCTTGAAATCCAGCCCCGGCCGGTGTCCCATAGCCAGACCGTAGATCGCCTTGTGGAGGAAGCGGGTGAAGGCGGCCCCGCCTCTGCCGGCAGGGAGCTTGTCGAGAATGAACAGATCCACCCACAGATGGTTCAGCTTTCCGCCGTAAAAAGCCATCTCCGGGCTGTCCGCATGGCAGCGGCTGTTTTTGTAAATAATCCGGGGCGTGAAGTCAAAGAACGCCTTTCCGTCCCGGTAGGAGTCCGGAAAGAGAAGTTCCATGGTCTCCGGAAGCTCCCGCTTCGCCACCTTGACAAACGCCTCGTACTGGCTGCGCAGAAAAACCACATCCGCGTCATCGTCCCAGGGTATAAACCCGCTGTGGCGAACCGCACCGATCAGAGTACCTGCATCCAGGGCATAACGTATCTTGTATTTGCGGCAGATGCGGTCGATCTCCTTTAATATTTTCAGGTTGGCCTCATGGACCTTTTTCATATCATAGTTTTCTGTCATTTTCCGATTGCTTCCTTTATCACTCTCGCCATATAATCCATCTTTTCATCCGTCATGCCCGGATACACGCCTACCCAGAAGGTATCCCGCATGATCCGGTCCGTGTTTTCCAGGCTTCCCGCGATCCGAAAGCCCTTCCCCGCTGCCCGCATCCCGTCAAAGCAGGGATGCTTGGTCAGATTTCCCGCAAAGAGCATCCGGGTCTGGATGCCTTTTTTCTCCACATACTGTACCACCTGGTTCCGGTCCACGCCCTCTTTGCAGGTGATGAGGAAGCCAAACCAGCTTGGCTTTGAGCCCGGGCATGCCTCGGGCAAAATCAGTTTGTCCTCTGTCCCCGCAAGTCCGGCCCGCAGCCGGTCGAAATTGTGACGGCGGCGCTCCACAAAGGAGGGGAATTTGTCAAGCTGGGCGCAGCCGATAGCCGCCTGCATATCGGTGGCCTTCAGATTGTACCCAAAATGGGAGTACACATACTTGTGGTCATAGCCCAGGGGAAGCTCCCCGTACTGGCGGTCAAACCGGTGGCCGCACAGGTTATCGCGGCCCGAGGGGCAGACGCAGTCCCGGCCCCAGTCCCGGAAGGAACGGATAATTTTATTTAACAGAGGATTTTTCGTGTAGACCGCTCCCCCCTCTCCCATGGTCATGTGATGGGGCGGATAAAAGCTGGATGTGCCGATATCGCCGATGGTGCCGGTAAACCGCACCGTTTCCTCCCCGTCCGCCTTCACCGCGTAGGTGGTTCCCAGGGCATCGCAGTTGTCCTCCACCAGCCAGAGGCCATGAGCATCGCAGAATGCCTTTACCGCATTTAAATCAAAAGGATTTCCCAGAGTATGGGCAATCATCACAGCCTTGGTCCGCTCTGAGAGCGCTGCCTCAAGCATCTGTGTGTCGATGTTGTACTGCGGGATCGTCACATCCACAAATACGGGCACCGCGCCGTACTGAATGGCCGGGGTTACCGTGGTGGGAAAACCGCAGGCCACGGTGATAATCTCGTCCCCGGGAAGGATCCGGCGCTCACCCAAAAGAGGGGATGTCAGAGCCATAAAGGCCAGAAGGTTTGCGGAGGAACCGGAATTTACCAGGGAACAGAAGGGCACGCCCAGATACTCCCCCAGCTTTTTTTCAAATGCATCCGTATACCGTCCGGAGGTCAGCCAAAATTCCAGGGCGCTGTCCACCAGGTTCACCATCTCCGCATGGTCATACACGCGGGAGGCATAGGGAATCCGATCCCCCTCATGAAAGGGCTTGTTCTGATTGTGATATTTATCGCAGTAGGCGGAAACCAGCTCCAGGATTTCCTGTCTGGCCTCGCCCTCCGTCATATTTTCAAACATCGCATTGTCTCCTCTTATATCAAATTTAACCGTTCAGGACGGAACCGCTACTCAGCAAAAAACGCCTCAATCTGCCGGTCCATGACCTCTCTCATATCCTCACCGGCCAGATAGGACTTATACCACCGGACCGTCTTCTCCAGGGCTTCTTCCACTCCATAGCGGGGCTTCCAGCCAAAGACGCGCTTCACCCGGGAGCTGTCCAGCTTCAGAAATCCCGCCTCATGGGGGCCTCCGTCCGACTGATCCACCCACCGGGCGCCCTCGCCCCACAATCTGCAGAACAGCTCCGCCAGCTCCCCGGTTGTGATGCAGTCCCTGTCATCCGGCCCTACATTGTAATAGCCTTCCATGCTCCGGTCTTCATACTGTCCCTTCACAATCATCAGGTACAGGGCCAGGGGCTCCAGCACATGCTGATACGGGCGGGTGGATTTGGGGCTGCGCACCAGGATGTCCTTTCCCGCAGCCGCAGCGCGGACACAGTCCGGCACAATCCGGTCATTGGCAAAATCTCCGCCTCCGATCACATTGCCCGCCCGGGCTGTGGAGACCGCGCAGCCGCCCTGGCTGAAAAAGGACTTCTTATAGCTGTGGGTCACAAGCTCCGAGCAGGACTTGCTGTTGGAATAGGGGTCATAGCCGTCCAGCCGGTCCGTCTCCCGGTAGCCGTACTCCCACTCCTTATTCTCATAAACCTTGTCTGTGGTCACATTGAGCAGGGAGCGCAGTCCCGCACTGTGTCTGGCGCACTCCAGCAGATTCACCGTGCCCATCACATTGGTCTCATAGGTATAGACCGGATCCTTGTAAGAATCGCGGACAATGGGCTGGGCCGCCAGATGGATCACGATCTCCGGACGTACCGCATCAAAGGCCCGGCGAAGCGCCTCCAGATCCCGGATATCCCCCCGGATGTCCTTTATGGTCTCCCCAATGCCCGCAATATGATATACGCTTGGATCCGTAGGCGGATCCAGGGCATATCCCGTCACCTGAGCACCCGCCAGGGTGAGAATCCGGCAGAGCCAGGATCCCTTAAATCCCGTGTGCCCTGTGATGAGCACTCGTTTTCCCTCATAAAAATCCTTTAATTCTTCCAGACGCACAGCAGCCGTCCATCCTTTCTTATCATACTTTCGCGCTTCTCAATCCTTCCAGATCTTCCACGGGGCCTTTCCGGACTGCCACAGCTCTTCCAGCTTCTTCATCTCCCGCTGGGTGTCCATGCACTGCCAGAATCCGCCATGGTAAAAGGCCTTCATCTGGCCCTCTGCCGCCAGGCGGCGCATGGGCTCCTGCTCAAACACTGTGGAGTCGCCCTCCAGATAGTCAAAAATCTGGGGATTCATCACCATAAAGCCCCCGTTGATCAGGGCGCCGTCATTGTCATCCTTTTCCCGGAAGGAGAGCACCGTATTGTCATCCCCAATGTCCAGGACGCCTTTCATCTGGCCCAGATTCACCGTGGTGATGGTGGCAATCTTTCCATGAGAGCGGTGAAAGGCCTCCAGCGCCTTTAAATCCACGTTGGAAACCCCGTCCCCGTAGGTCAGCATAAAGGGCTCGTCCCCGATATAGGGCTGAATCCGCTTCACCCGGCCGCCGGTCATGGTATTGAGCCCTGTATCCACCAGGGTTACCCGCCAGGGCTCCGCGTAATTGTTGTGCACCTCCATCTTGTTGTTTGCCAGATCAAAGGTCACGTCCGATGTGTGGAGGAAATAGTCCGCAAAAAACTCCTTCACCACATACTGTTTGTAGCCCAGGCAGATCACAAAATCGTGGAACCCATACTCCGAATAGTGCTTCATAATATGCCAGAGAATGGGTTTCCCCCCGATCTCGATCATGGGCTTGGGCTTTAAATGGCTCTCCTCGCTGATCCTGGTTCCCAGGCCTCCCGCCAAAATAACAACCTTCATGGATTTTTCCTCCTATTCGCGAAATACATTCCAATGATTTTCTTCCAGGATCTGAAAAGCCTTCCGTATCTTCTCGTTCCCATTCCAGTATTCAAACTCATCCGCCAGGTCATCCGCCTGGGCCGCAAATTCCTCGTCCGTCATGCCGGGCACTTCCAGCGCCCTTGCCTTTATCTGCTCAAAGCGCTCCTTGCGGTACTTGGCCTTGTCCACCTCATGATAGGTAGTATAAACATTTCCCCACAAAAATGCAACGCAGAACACCAGAGCCAGCGTCCCGTAAAGCCATTTCCCCACCTCTTTTATCTGCATCGCCAGGGCAAATGTCAGGATAATGCCGAAGACGCCTACCTGAAACTGAAGGGTATACCGGGAGGAATTGAGGGCGTACTCTTCTTTCTCAAAAATATACCGGGTCATGAACACCAGAAGGTGATTCATCCCGCCGCCGGCCAGAAGCATGAGGGGCATGATGGAGCGCTCCCAGATGCGGAACCGGAAATTCATCCACAGGGCCGTCAGATATCCAAGGCCCACAAACATTCCCAGAAAATAGCAGCCCTTGTTGGAGAGTTCTCCGTTTGTCATCAGTGTCTGCAGCTCCTCGCCGCCCACTAAAATCCCGGCCAGGGACTTTAAGATAAAGCGGATGGGGAAGGTGGGATTCTCCGCGAGAATCACCCACAGGGGACGGCCCGTAGCTCCGGCATGCTCTTCAATGACAAAGGAATTGCTGATAATATAGAGAAGAAGCGGGAGCAGGGCGCAGAGCAGGTACAGAACATAGGGCTGATCTGTCTTTCCGCCGGGCCGCCGGTTCAGGCGCTCCATCAGAAGGCAGAAACCATAGGCCACAATCAGCACCGAAGCGTAGCTGGCACAGTAGGGGCCCGCTGCTCCCAGTATAATAATCCAGGGCAGAAGGCTTAAGCGGATCCGGTCATGGGGCTTTTCCTTCCCGGCCCACACCCGGTCCAGCACTACCTCATGATAATAAAAGCCTCCGAAGGCCAGAAAATGGGACCATCCGCTTCCATTGGTGAGCATTTCCCATTTATTCAGGCTGAACATAACTGCCATCAGAAGGACAAACCAGAGAATGTTCAGTCTATGACTTTTGCAGTAGATTCCAAAGACCCAGCCTGCCAGGCACAGGCCGAACACGCCCAGAACCCGCTCGAAAAATACGGAATAGCCAAAAAGCTCCACATTGATAATCCGCTCCAGATAATTGATGGGAACCCGGGTCAGCACGTCCGGGACCAGGAACTTGCGTATATCGTAAATATCCGGAAGGTAGCTGTTTACCAGCCGTATATAATCGGAGTACACCACATCGGTGGTGGCTTTCGTGATGTACCAGACGCAGAAGGCTCCTCCGATGATGGGCAGCACCCAGTACAAAATCGTCTTTATCCGCTCTCTGTTCATATTCCGCTGTTTCTCCTGTTATCTCACATTGATATGAACCAGGGTCGCCAGCTTGCTGTCGCTTCTCTGCTCCCTGGCATCCTGGGTATAGAAATTATAGTCAAATTTCAGGTGGACAAGCTGCCAGGGCTCCGCCTGGATCTCGTGCTCCACCACATTTGTCCGGAGCGGAATCCGCTCCTGCTGCCCATTTTCCCGTGTAATGGAAATGATCTCCCCGCCCTCGAGAATGCCGGGAAATACAAATTCCAGTTCGATCACGCCCTCGTCCCCGGACATCACCGTAATCTCACTGTGCTCGTCCATCCAGTCATCGTAATCGTAGTACCCATAATCCACATGAACCTTGATTTCCTTCACCGTGTCCGTGATATCCACATAGGCATTGTGCTCCGGATCCTCCTTGAGCACCAGGGTATTGTCATCCACCAGGCCCATATCCTGGATACTGTCAATGAAAACCACCTGGGTGAGTTCTGCCATGCGGTCCTTCTGGAACACCTTGAAGAATGTCTTTGCGTCAAAATCGCTGACCTCGTAGGTATTTCCCAGGATATAGATGGTTTTTCCCTCAACCTCCTCCCCATACTTCTCGCGGGTCACCTCGGCCAGAGAATTGTACCGGCTCTGTTCCGGCCACAAGTACAGAGTGGGGAAACAGCTCCTGTAAAAGAGCTCCGCCGGGAACATAAAAAGGACATATCCCGCGATCAGAGCCCCCCAGGGCCAGAACCGCTTTAAATAAAATTCCGGGCTGACCCCTTCGGTCAGGACGCCGTACATATACGCCATGAACAGCAGAGCCGCGGTGTAGGAGACGTAGATCCAGCGCATCTCCACCCGGATGGTGACGCTGGATGCCGCGATGCACGCCCCGATAAAGAATACAAAAAGGCCCGTATTTATGAAAAATCCCGTGCGCTTTGCCTTTTCTTTTTCCCGCACAATGCGCAGAAGAAAGCCCAGGGCCAGAAGAAGGACCATGACGTCTCCCAGGATCACCAGCCCCTTCACCCAGAAGGGGGTAACGAACCAGGGGCAGCCGTTTAAATGCTCCGGCCCCAGGTTCCAGCCAAAGATATACCCGATCTGATTTGCCGCATAGACAATGGCCTGACCGATGGAAAACGTCTCCGCCACCTGGGTGCGCCCGGTTCCCGCAGGAAGCACGGTGCCGATCGCCAGGAAACGGATGAGCTGCATCACAAGAAATGCCCCGATGGCCGACGCCCAGGCCTTAGGATTTCGGCACCGCTTCACGGCCAGCGCCAGAAGCAGCAGAGGAAAGAGAACCATATACCGCTCATGGACAAAGCACACACCGAAATACAGGGCGCAGCTTATGTAAAACAGGCCCTCTCTGTGCTCTTCATTCAGATACCGGTACAGGCACCAGAGAATCCCTATGGCCATCCAGAGCGCCATGGTTTCCATCAGTCCCAAAACCTGGCCGATCTGATAATAGGCCATCCGTGTAACCAGGTACATGGCGCCGCACACAAAGCCCACCGCCTTGGATCGGGACAGACTTCTTCCCATAAAATAGATGGTCCAGGCCACCATGGTATTGATTAAAATATTGATAGGAACAAACCAGGACACATGGCTTCCCACAAAGGCCATCTCCAGCCAGGCAGCCAGGTAGTAGAGGAAACGGAAGCGGGTGCTTCCTATGGGAAATACATACTGGAAAAAGCTCTGCTCCCCGAAGCAGGACCAGAGATACAGGTCATCCATATAGAGACCCTTGATCTCCACATTCCGGTTCACCCAGAAGGCAAGCCCCAGAAGGATTCCCATAAAGATCACATGATCCTTCCACTCATACTTCTTCTCCATGCGGGAAAATCCGATCCTGTTTCTTATTTTCTCGTTTTTGGTCTCGTCTGCTTTTCTCGTGTCCTTCGAAGCCATAGATTCCGCCTCCTTGCCGTATTCATTTGCTGGCCGCGCCCCGCTCTTCCAGTGTACCAGCGCACCGGTCGCAGAAAGCTGTTTTCAAACCCACTCTAATCGTACTCTTTGTATGCGGCCCGGTATCCCCGCATCAGGAGGCGGACCAGCGCCTCCGGCCAGTAGCGGGAAAACATCGCCCGCTCTTCCCGGCTCCTCCTGTCATCCTCCATACAGGCCTTTGTGGCAGCCCCGCTGTGTACCCGGTAGTAGAGAAGGGGCCGTTCTTCACAGACGAACCGTCCGTCCCTGCAGGCCAGACGGTCCAGCGTATCCCAGTCCAGGGCAAACTGGAAGGGAGAATCCACAAGCGGCTCCCCGATCCGGCCTTTATTGTAGGTGGTCGCCGGGCAGCAGATGGAATTGCCGAACATCAGAGGCAGAAGCTTCCCCCATGTTTTATCTCTCAGGGCCGGGATGCGCAGGGGCAGGCGCAGAAGCCGCTTTACCCAGAGCATGGCGTCCCCCGTGATAAGCCTGCCGTCCTTTATGATCACATAGTCCGTGGTAAAAACCGTCATATCCTTATACCGGCGGGCAGCCTCCCGCAGCCGGGCGCCGTAGTCCTTGTGGTACACATCATCCTGATGGGCAATGGTCACAAACTCCCCGTCCGCCATCGCATAGGCGAAATTCCAGTCCTCCTTAATCCCGCTCTTTCCCTCCCGCACGTGAAGGGGGATGCCGTAGTTTTCTGCCAGCCCCCTGATATACGCGCTGGGAGTCGATGTGCACAGAATCACCGGAGAGGGACAGGTCTGCCCCTTTAAGGAGCGGATGCAGTCCTCCAGGTACGGCGAATCCTTGTAGGCAGGTATGGCATATACGTGTTCGTATCTCATGAAAAATCCTCTTCAATGGTCTTCCAGGCCCCGTCCAGGCTGAAATATTCTTTAATATATTCCTGGCTTCTTCTGCACATGGCGCTGAGGCGTTCATTGTCTGTATACAGCTCCGTCAGCTTCCCGGCAAAGCTTTCCGCCTCGTCGCAGATTTCCAGGGCGGTATCTACAAAGGGAATCCCCTCCGCGCCGATGGATGTGGTCACCACGGCCGCCCCGTTGTAGAGTGCCTCCAGGATTTTTCCCTTCACGCCTGCGCCGTAGCGCAGAGGCACGGCCACCAACTTGGTGGTTGCGTACATTTCGGCCAGTTCCTCGTCCGTAACAAAGCCCTTGATCACAATCCCGCTCTCCGGCGTCTCCAGAGCCCGTATCTCGTCCGTGACCTTGGAGCCAGCCACCAGGAACCGGACATCCGGCAGCTCGCGGCGCACCAGCGGGAAGATCTCCTTTGCAAACCACAGGACTGCGTCCGCATTCGGCGGATGGGCAAAGCCGCCCACAAACATGATGTCCTTGCGCTTGGAGTAGTCCTCATCAATGTTGTCCAGGAAGGTGTCGTACACATACAGGGAAATGGCCTTGGCCCGGATGCTGGCGTCGATGGAGCGAATCACATCGATCTCCACGCTGGAGGGATAATAGGTCATATCCGCCTTGTACATCATGGTCAGCTCCATGGATTTCCAGTAATCCGCCTCCCGCTTGATCTCAATATCTCCGGTGATTTCGTATTCCCTGGTAAGGCGCAGGAAATGGAGGTCATGTCCGAAGTAAATGACCTTCATATTCGTGTAGTCTTTGATAAAGTCCACGTATTTGGTGGCGATATGGGGCCGGTTTAAATAGGCGATGGATATCTCGTTTCCATTTTTCTTCAGCCAGTCCCAAATCCCCGTGGCATAGCTGTCCCCGTAGAGCACCTCGATGCCCATCTGTTCCAGCGTGGTGGTGTAGGGTTCCTCGTGCTGGAAGTTGTCCCCCAAAAACTTGACCACGTACCCCTTCTTTAGGAACATCTTCATGTACAGGAAAGTGGCCTTGGACCCCGCGTCCCTGTCGTAGGTGGGCACATAGTGATCCACCACCAGGATAATCTTCTTTCCGCGGCTTCTCTCCCTGGCCCTGAAGGGATTGGGATTGCCGTCATTTACATACTGCTTCTTAAATTCATCCGCCCACTTTTCCTTGAGCTTCTTGAAGTTCTCCACCTGGTACCGCTTCAATCCTGAGCCGTTCACATCCGTGCCGTTGGACACTCCCTCGAAATGGATAACCTTGGAGCGCGGCTGGTACACCACCCGGTATCCGGCCTTGCGCACCTCAAAGGCCAGATCCGCGTCCTCACAGTAGGCCGGGGTGTAGCGGGTGTCAAAGCCCCCGATCTGCTCCCACAGAGCCCGGGACAGCATGATTGATGCGCCGGAAATATAGTCCACATCCTTCACATAGTTGTACTCCGGCTTTTCCGGGTCATCCATGCGGCCGTAATTCCAGCCGGAGCCATCGCTCCAGATGATTCCGCCGGCCTCCTGAAGCCGGCCGTCCGGGTACACCAGCTTGGAGCCCACCATGCCGATGGCGGGGTCGGATTCAATCAGTTCCACCAGAGAGGAGAGCCACCCCTCCGTCACCTGGGTATCATTGTTTAAAAAGAGAATGTATTTTCCCCTTGCCGCCTGGGCCGCCTGGTTGCAGTTTAACAGGAAACCCTGGTTTGTCTTGTTGCGGCGGATCACCAGGCCGGAAGCGTACTTGTCCAGCTGGGCCGTGGCGTCTGTGGACACATCGTCCGCAATAATCACCTCATAGGGCACATCCTTTGTGTGCTCCAGAATGGAGTGCAGGCAGGCATAGGTGTATCCCACCTGGTTGTAGCAGGGAATCACAATGGACACAAGCGGCCCTTCCCAGCCTGCCTCCCCTTGTCTTCCCTCGCCGGGAACCTGGGGGAATTCCAGCTTTCCATGTTCCAGATAGGCCTGTCCGATGGCGAAATCCCCCTCAATCCGGTTCCGGCCCTCCTTTGTGGTGTAGAGCTTTCCGTAGCGAACCGGATGCTTCACCGTATTGATTCCGTAATCCAGAATCTTCCGCTTTCTGGTTCCTTTGGGAAATACCTTGTTCGCCGCTGCCCCCAGCTTTCTCCTGCCCTTGAAAATCAGTGCCTCGTGCCGGTTTAAATAGGTGGCAAGCTTGCCCAGCTCATCAATCTCATGGCGCAGGTCCTTAATCATAACCTCCAGGTTTGCCACATGGTTGTTGGTCAGCCGCTGTACCTCCTGCTCCTTGCGGATCTGGAGATTCTTCTCCTCCACCTCTGTCTGAAGCTGCAGAATCCGATCCTTTGCCCGAGCCAGCTCTTCATCCCGTGTCTTCAGCTCCGAAAGGCTGGTGGTCTTCTGGACATAATTTGCGAGAATCCCCTGGGAGGCGTCCCCGTGAACCCAGGTCTGGAAGCGTTCTTCCATCCCGGCGTAGACGCCAGCCAAATCTTTTCCAATACCAAAGGCCTTTAAAAGTGCTTCCGGGGTGCTGTATCCCGCGCCCTCCAGGATTCCCCGGTACGCGCGGTAAAAATAGGACAGCAGGCGGTATTTGATAAAGCCCGCAGGTATGGGGAAGTCAAACACCCACTCATAGTCCAGGCATACCAGCCCGTCCTCTGTCTCCATGATATTTTCAAAGAGGCCGTCCACATTGCTGACCGCATACGAGTCATCCTTCAAAGGCGGGATCTCTCCAAATACCTCCTGAAAGCCCTCTGTCACGCGGAAGGGCTCCTTATTTTTCTCTGCTCCGCCCAGAACGCGGGTCAGGGCAGCCTCCAGGATCTCTGCAGCCGTCTTCCCGGCCGTCTCTGGCCTTCCCTCTGTCCTTGCGGATTCCTGCCGTATTTTTTCCGCCAGAGCCTCCGCCAGGGTTTTCCCCTCCACAAAGGCAAAGCGCACGGATGCTTCCTCCCCGTTTTTCCGGTCACTTTGCTGCGGATACTGGGGAGCGAGCACAGTGACGCCCGGATTGGCCGCCCGCAGCTTCTCATATTTTCTTTCCATGGATCGGATGTGTTCTGCGCCCGCCTCTCCCAGCGCGCGCTTTTCCACCCAGAGGGTTCCCCCTTCCTCCAGAATCGAGGTCCGTATCCGAAACGCTTCCTTCCGGGTCCGGTTATATTTTACAAAAATCGTCTTTTCCTTTTGGTGCGTGCGGGAGGCTGTCACAAGAAATCCCCTGGCGAACTCTCCAAACTTGCCCTCGCCAAGCAGCCGGTCATAGACCTCCCCCTCATTCACACAGGCATACCGGGGGCCATGGTAAGCCTGGGCGGCTTTTATGTCTCCCTCTGCCGGAAGACGGCGATCCGAATAGATCGCTGTGGGCAGCCGGTATTCCGGCACCGGATAGTAAAATTCCACCTGGGTCAGCCCGGCACCGGCGCAGGCCGTCCGGATCTCTTCCCGGGTAAACGCGCTCTCTTCCCCGTCATGCGCATCCCCGGAGAGGAAGGACAGCCCCAGCGCATTTTCACACGCAAAAATAAGGCGGCCGTTTTCCCCCAGCCGCCCGGCCAGTTCTCCGAAAAGCGCGTGCAGATTGGTATCTTTAAGCGGCCCCAGAAGCACAACCGCATCCCAGGGCCCCTTCAGGGCTTCCCTGGCCTCCTGCTTCTTCTGTTCCTCTATCCCGTCCTGGGCCGTGCTCACGTAGGTGATGTTGGTTCTGTCCCCGTTTCTCTTCCGGTTGACCGCCAGGTTCTCGTCCCGGCTGTCCGCCACCGTCACCTGGGCGCAGCGCCGGGCCAGGAGACCGGTGAGGGCCCCGTAATCCGAGCCCACCTGAAGCACCTTCTCCGTGCCTGCAAACTCCATCCACTCCAGAAGGTTTTCCCGCATATCCGAGAGGGCATAGAGAAATTCCGGACGGCTGTTCTCCGAAAGGATTTTGTCCAAAGCCTGCCGGTCCGCACCGTATGCCTTCAATTGATCCAATATCTCATAGCTGATATCATTCATCCGCTCGTCCTCTTTTCCGCTTTTACCTGGGATTCCATATCATAAACTCCCACCGTATTCTTGTTGGAAATCACCGTGATGCTGGTCACATCGTAGAGCCGGTGATACACCACATGCTCTCCCAGCTCAAATCCCGTGCAGCTCATGCTCAGAAGGTATTCTCCGCCCTGAAGGTTCATCTTCTGGGTAAATTCCACCACGTACTCATCCCCCTTTTTCACCGGACGGATGTCCGCCCCCTCATACATGGTGTTGGTTCCGGTCAGCTCCGTCCCCTTCTTGTCCTTGATCGTATAGGTGAAAATAGGCGCTTCAATATCCGCGTAGAAGCGGATGCACTCCCGGATCGTAAAATTCTCGCCTTTTAACAGCAGGTTTGTCACATTCCCCCGCTCGTCCAGAAGGCCCAGATCATAGATCTCCGCCCGGCCGTCCCCGTACTCCGTCCGATCCGGATTGATGGTCATCTGGTCTTTCATGAGGGACGGCCCTGTCCCCGGCGCACCGGTCCCGGCCGCTCCCTCCGCGGATTTCTCCCCTTCAAGATCCATTCCGCCGGAGAAATCCGACATCTCCATTCCCAGGGGCTCCGCTCCGGCTCTTTTTGACGCGCCTTCCCTTTCTAGCGCTCCGGTCTTCGCTGGCGCTCCCGCCTTTTCTGGCGCTCCGGCCCGGCCGCTTCCCAGCCTCTTTTTCTCCAGATCGGCCATAAGCTCTTCCAGCTTTCCTGCCAGAATCTTCTTGTACATATCCACAATCTGACCGGGAGCTCCCTCCGCAATGAACTCTCCCTTATTTAAGAGAACCACCTTATCACAGTATTTGATAATGCTTCCCATATCGTGGGTGACCATGAGGATGGTCGTGCCCTTTTGGCGGATCTCCTCCATCTTCCGGTAGCACTTGGACTGGAAGAACACATCCCCCACGGACAGGGCCTCGTCCACAATCAAGATCTCGGGATCCACATTGATGGCCAGGGCAAAGGCCAGGCGCACAAACATACCGCTGGAGTACGTCTTCACCGGCTGGTACACAAAATCCCCGATCTCCGCAAAGTCAAGGATGTCCTGAAGCTTGGCATCCATCTCCTTTCTGGTGTAGCCCATCATGGTGCCGTTCATATATACGTTTTCAATTCCGGTATAGTCCATGTTGAAGCCGGCTCCCAGCTCCAGCAGGGCGGATATCTTTCCCTCCACCTCCACCTGTCCCGAGGTGGGCGTGAGGACGCCGGTGATAATTTTTAAAATGGTGGACTTTCCGGAGCCATTTGTGCCGATGATTCCCACGGTCTGCCCCTTCTCCACCTCAAAGGACAGATGATTCAGGGCATAGAAATCCCGGTGATAGTTTTTATGAGAAAGGCTGACAGATTCCTTGAGCCGGTCAATGGGCTTGTCATACAGCCTGTATATTTTCGTCACATCCCGAACCGCAATCGCCGGGAGGTGTGCATGGTCTTTTGATGCCATCTCTATCTCCATCTGGGGAGCGCTCCTGCCGGATCCGCTGCGGGCTTTCAGATATCCAAAAGCCGGGCAGCGGCGCGCTCCGCCGCGTATTTTTCCACTTTAGGGATAAGTATAGCATATAATGTCAAATTTTAACACTGGTTCGTGAAAAAAACAGCTGCCCGGCCGATGATTGCTCACCGGTCAGGCAGCCGCGCTCTGCAAATTATGTCTCTATCCGTTCATTCAATAGCCTACTTATATTCCGGCAGCCAGTCCTTATGCGCCTCAAACAAGTCGTCGCACATGCTTATAATCTCATCCATGGTCAGCTCTGCCGCCGTATGGGGATCCAGCATGGCCGCGTGATATACATCCTCTTTCTTCTTTGTATGAGCCGCCAAAATCGTGAGCTGCTGCACATTAATATTGGTCCGGTTCAATGCCGCACACTGCTCCGGCAGATTCCCCACATAGCATGGCGTTACGCCTGACGCATCCGAAATGCAGGGAACTTCCACGCAGGCATCGTATGGCAGATTGGGAATCAGGCCTTTATTCAGGACATTGCCGCCGAATTTAAATGCCTTATTTGTGACAATGGATTCCATAATATATGCCGCATATTCTTTGGACTGCTCATGATCCAGATCCTGTGAATGAATCAGCTTGTCCCGCATTTCCGCCCACTCTTCAATATGGCGAACGCATCTTCTCGGATATTCATCCAGCGGGATATTGAAGCGTTCGATCAGCTCCGGATTCCGTGCTTTTATAAAATAGGGCATATATTCCGCATTATGTTCACTGGACTCCGTGACATAATATCCAAATTTGTGCATGATCTCATGGCGCACCCGATCATCCGCAGGAGCTCCCTGCTCGAGGGAACGGCGTTTGATCTCCGGATACAGATCTTTCCCGTCCTTACTCACCTCTAAAAGCCATGCCATGTGGTTGATGCCGGCAATTTTCCACTGAATCCTGTCGTCATATTCCATGCCCAGCCCTGCAAGCAGCTTCGGAACAGCCACCTGAACGCTGTGGCAGAGACCTACCAGGTTCACATTGGTATAGCGGAGCATGTATCCTGTCAGAATTGCCATTGGATTCGTATAGTTTAAAAATAAAGCATTCGGGCAATATTTTTCTACATACTGGGCAAATGTCTCCATCACCGGTATGGTTCTGAGCGCCCGGAAAATCCCTCCAACTCCCAGCGTATCTGCTATGGTCTGGCGAAGCCCGTATTTTTTAGGGATTTCAAAATCCGTCACTGTGCAGGGTTCATACCCCCCTACCTGGATTGCATTTATTACAAAATCCGCTCCTTGAAGCGCTTCCCCCAACGCATCCAGACCTATGTACGTCTTAATTGTCACTTTTCCGCCGCGATACTTGTGGTTCATGGCCTCCAGCATCATACGGCTTTCTTCCGCACGGACCGCGTCAATGTCATAGAGCGCATACTCCAGCTCCTCAAAGCAGTCATGCAGCATGGTATCGCCCAAAACATTTCGTACAAAGACGGAACTGCCCGCCCCTAAAAAGGCTATTTTTGTCAGCATAATTATGTCTCCTATTATTAAAAATTATTTAATAGCTTTCAAGAATCTCCGTCATCGTGGTCTGGCAGTTCTGTGCGACCTCCTCGGCCGTGCTGGAGCCGTCCACAATCATCGGATCCATCGCTTCATTCAGCGCAATATTTAATTCCTGGAACGGAACGCTGGTCTCATCGCTGGCCATCTTCTCATCAATGGTTCCGGCAATCTCCATGAACAGCTCCATCTCCTCCTGGAAGGATGAGAAGGTAAGGCCCTCCTCCATCAGGGACTGTCTTACAGGAATAAAGTTGCCTGCCTCGCAGAAGCCTTTCATATTCTCCGCATTCGTCAGATATTCAATAACAATTGCAGCGGCCTTGGGATACTCTGTCCCGGCATATGCGAAAAGCCCGTTTCCGCCCATATCAGAGCCGGTCTTTCCATCCTTCTGCGGCATATAGGTTACGCCCCAGCCATCCGGCATATTCTCTTCCATATAAGAGCAGTGCCAGCTTCCCGCGAAAGCAAATGCCAGCTGGTTGGCCACAAACATCATGTTGCATGCCGGGGTCGCCGTAAATGCTACGTTATTAATCAGATCTTCCTGACGCCAGGATTCATACAGCTTGATGGCCTCCAGTGCCTCCGGCGTATCCATTGTTATCGCTGTCTGATCCTCATTCATCAGAGAACCGCCGTACATGTACAGGAAGGGAAGCCAGCGGTATCCTGAGCTGTTTTCCCAGATTCCGCCCATCGCATAGTCCAGGCCGTTGGCCTCTTTTAACTGGCGGGCAATATCCGTAAACTCTTCAACGGTCCATGCCTCTTCCAGTGACTGCGGCACCTCGATTCCGGCATCTGCCAGCATCTTTTTGTTGTAGAACAGCGCAATTACATCCGTGTGATGCGGCATGGCCACGAGTTTCCCATCGTACATGCATGCCTCCCGGAATGCCGGAATCAGGTCGTCCAGGCTTTCCTGACCGATGTACGGCGTCAGATCCAGCATGGTATTGGAATCTTTAAATTTTCCAAGGCGCTGATACGTATAGCGCATAACATCCGGCCAGTCATCGCCGGCAATTCTTGTATCCAGCTGATCCCTGTATGTATCTGACGGATAAATCTGCGTTGTGATGGTAATCTCCGGATGATCCTCTTTCAGCTTTGCGATTGCCCAGTCCCAGGCATCTTTGTCGGACTGGGAGCCTTCCCAGTAGGCAATCTCTATTTCTGCGCCCTCCTCTGCCACCAGCTCTTCTGTCTCCGCTGCCTGGCCGCTGTCCCCGGATGCGCTCTCCGCAGCGGTTGTCTCTGCCTGTGAAGCTGCCTGCGTCTCCCCTGTACCCGATCCGGAAGAGCACCCGGCCAGGCTTCCTGCTACAATTGTTACTCCCAAACCAGCCGCAACCAGACGTTTAAAAATTTTTTTCATGTACTTACCTCCATAGTTTATATTTATGCGTATCCGGAACCACCTCTTTCCCGGAGCATATATATCAGCCTTTGATTCCGCTGGATGCCATACCCTGCACAAACTGCTTCTGGAATATCAAGAATACAATCACAATCGGTATGGTAGAAATCAGCGAAGCACTCATCAAATCATTCCAATTTACATACTGCGATCCGTTCAGCATGGATAAGCCAAGCTGCACAGTATAATATTGATCCTTGGACACCATAATAAGGGGCCACTGCAGGTCATTCCATCTCCACATCACCGTAAAAATAGCCAATACGCTTATAAGCGGCTTTACATTCGGAAGAACGATTTTGGAAAAAATACCGAATTCCGTAGCACCGTCGATCCTTCCCGCCTCCAGCAGCTCATTCGGGATCTCCTCAATAAACTGCCGCGCCATAAACAGGCCGAAGGCTTCCGCGCAGGGCGGCAGGATTAAGCCCACATATGAATTGCGTATGCCCAGCTTGGAGGCAATGATAAAGTTCGGAACCATCGTCACCTGAAGCGGAATCATCAATGTGCTCAGTACAATCAGGAAGCAGATATTTTTCCCTTTGAAATCGTATTTTGCAAAAGCAAATCCCGCCAAAAGATTGATGGAGATCGTAATTATGGTGGCGACGGACGTCACGATCAGGCTGTTTTTGTAATATACGTCGAAGGCCCCTGTTTTGAGCGATTCGGCAAAATTCCCAAACATAAATTCCGACGGCCACAGCTTTGGAGGGAACGCGAAGATCTCGCCCACAGGTTTTACCGCCGTGATAAACATCCAGTAAAAGGGGAACAGGGCAGTCAGCGCAACAATCAGCACAAATAGAAATGTACAAATTTTTATAAGTTGTTTCTTTCTCTTCATAACCACTACTCCTCTGCCTTATTATTCATAAACCGAACCGCAGTCAGCACAACCATGATGGTAAACAGCGCAACTCCCGCAGCAGAAGCCCGTCCAAACTGGCTTCTGGTAAATGCCAGCTCATAAATGTACATTACCATTGTTTTTGTGGAATTAAGCGGTCCTCCTTTTGTCATTGTGTAGACCAAATCAAAGGAGCGGAAGCTGTGGATGATGCAGGTGATCATCACAAACACGTGCGTCGTCTTTAAGAGCGGAAGCGTCAGATAGCGGAAACGCTGCCAATTCGACGCCCCGTCCACAATCGCCGCCTCATAATATTCCTGGGATATTCCCTGAAGGCCTGCCAGATAAATCACCATGTTGTAGCCCGTTCTCTGCCATATGGTGGCGGCTACCAGCATGATCATTGCGAATTTTGGATCGTTGGCCCATTGAATGGATTCGATCCCCAAAAGGTTCAAAAGATAGTTGATCAGACCTACCTGATCCTGGAAAAGCCATGTAAATATCATTCCTACTACAACCGTAGAAACCACTGCCGGGAGGTAAATTGCCGCCCGGAACACCCCCTTCAGGGGAAGAGCCATATTTAACAGCATAGCTAGGAACAATGCCAGCACCATAATGAACGGCACGGTAGCCAATGTATAGTACGCCGTATTCCAGAGCGACTTCCAGAATGTATCATCCGTAAAAAGCCACTGATAGTTCTCCAGCCCGGTAAAAACAGGGTCTCCAATGCCTTTCCAGTCCATAAAACTGTAGTAAAGAGCCATAAAAACTGGTATAATCATAAATACCATAAACAGAATCATATTAGGCAGGATATACAGATATGGAACAACTTTTATGTTTCTCCAAAAGGCTTGTTTTTTCATGTACTTTCCCTCCAAATATCATTTTTGCCCAATACACACGCCGGAGCAGCGCACTTCCCATGCGCATAATGTATATTTTTTATCAATTGTCCGCTCTTTTTTTGTATATAAATCTTACTATTCAAAAAACCCGTTTACAATATACAAACATTGCATTATATGGAAAAATCATGCATAAAGGGGAGATTGGTTATGACGAAGAAGACAAAAGAAATAGAACCGTTCAAAAAACTTTTTACCTGCCATCAGGATATCGTTCACTCCGTTCATATCCATACCGGGGGGGTATTCGCAGACAGAGCCCGGCCATATATGGGGCCCGGGTGTACGCTCCTATTATCTGCTCCATTACATAATACGGGGACACGGATGGTTTGAAGTGCGCAAAGAGCGGCATACGCTTGCTGCCGGAGATTTGTTCTTAGGTTATCCCAATGAAATCATTAAATACGGGGCTGATTTTAAAGATCCCTGGTATTATTGCTGGATCGGCTTCTCCGGAATGGACATTCCGCATGTCCTGAAGATGACGGAATTCTCACATAAGAATCACACCATGCACATTGATTCCCCGAAAATCCCGGAAGCCATAATCAAAATTTATGAAAATTATGAGGCAAATTTTGCCTCCTATTTGGAGATGCTGTCTGCATTCAATCATTTTTTATCCCTGCTGGTTGAGGCCTCCCATTCTAATTACCCCCCTCCTCATCAAAAGCACAAGGGCAAGCGGAGCATATACCTGGAAAAGGCAATTTCTTTTATGGAGACAGACAGCTCGGTAGGCTGTACCATTGATGACGTGGCACAGTATGTCGGAATCTCTACATGCCAGCTGTATCGGATCTTTATGGAAGAGTATTCGGTGTCCCCTTCCAAATATCAGGCCCAGCTGCGGATACAAAAAGCCTGCAATCTGCTCCTTGATAATCCGACCATGCCGATCAGCGTCATCGCATACTCCGTCGGCTACAATGACCCGCTCTACTTTTCCAAGGTATTTCACAAACTGATCGGAAAATCCCCAACCGAATACCGGAAAGGGGATATTGCGGGCCAATAACAAAAGCAGCGGCGGCTTTGAACAAACCAAAGCCGCCGCTTTTCATTTATTTTTCTAAAACCGAAAATCCCTGATCCCCTGCTCAATCTTCACCAGGTTCTCCCTGACAATCTCACGCACCTTCTCCTTGGGGATGTTGCCAATCTCGCTCTCAATCAGCGCCTCGCCGATGCGCCGCGTCTCCTCGGAGCCATAGTCCACCAGATACTCCTTTAAAGTCATGAGGGCGTTGGGATGACAGCAGTTCTGAATCTGTCCGCTCTTGCACAGGGACATAAAGCGGTCGCCAGTGCGTCCCTCCCGGTAGCAGGCTGTGCAGAAGCTGGGGATATAGCCCATGCCCATAAGCCATCCCACCACCTGATCCAGGGTCCGGTTGTCGCTCACGTCAAACTGCGCGGAACATTCCTCCTCGGGCTCCGGCTCATAATAGCCGCCCACACTGGTCTTGGAGCCGCCGCTGATCTGGGAAATTCCCAGATGAAGCACCCGCTCGCGCGTCTTTTGATTTTCACGCGTGGACAGGATCATGCCGGTGTAGGGAACCGCAATGCGGATACAGGCCACCAGCTTGGCAAAGGTGTCGTCGTCAATGCCGTTGTCAAACACATCTGGGTCAATGTCGTCCGCCCGGCGGATGCGGGGAACGCTGATGGTGTGGGGGCCCACGCCGAATACCGCTTCCAGGTGCTCCGCGTGCATGAGCAGACCCGCAAACTCATAGCGGTAAAGCTCCAGGCCGAAAAGCACGCCGATGCCCACATCATCAATTCCTCCGGTCTGTGCCCGGTCCATGGCCTCCGTATGATAGTCGTAATCGCTCTTGGGGCCCGTGGGATGCATCTTCTTGTAGCTCTCCTTGTGGTAGGTTTCCTGGAACAGAATATAGGTGCCGATCCCCGCATCCCGCAGCTTCCGGTAGTTCTCCACCGTGGTGGCCGCGATGTTTACATTCACCCGGCGGATGGCTCCGTTCTTATGCTTGATATTGTAGATCGTGTCAATGGATTCCAATAGATACTCTATGGGATTGTGCACCGGGTCTTCGCCGGTCTCCAGAGCCAGGCGCTTGTGCCCCATATCCTGAAGAGCGATAACCTCCCGCCGGATTTCCTCCTGGGTCAGCTTTTTTCTGGGAATATGCTTATTCTTGGCATGATAGGGACAGTACACGCACCCGTTGATGCAGTAGTTGGACAGATAGAGGGGCGCAAAGAGCACGATGCGGTTGCCGTAGAAATCCTTCTTGATCTGCTCTGCCAGGGCAAAAATTTCCTGGTTTTTGTCTTCCAGGGCGCAGTCCAAAAGCACCATAGCCTCCCGATGGCTTAGTCCCTTCCGCTCCCTGGCCTTTGCCAGGATTTCATCAATCAGGGCGCGGTTTTCCCGATTGGCCTGGCCGTAAGCCAGGGTCTCTTCGATTTCCTCATGGCTGATAAATTCTTCCGCATGGGATGATTTTGGATCGTATTTCATTTTTCTCTCTCCTTTTCTTCGGGTTAGGGCCCGGGCCGGGCGCTTTCCCATTAGATATTTACATGCGGCGCTTACACGCCGCCTGCTTTCGAATACAATGCTTTTGCCGAGACTCCCGGCAGCCGCCCCAGCTTTCCGGACAGCGCATTGATCGCATCCTGAGGCGCATCGATCACAATGCTGATGATATTGACATTTTTCTTCTCATAGGGCAGTCCCATTCTCCCGATGATGTACTTCCCATACTGATGGAGAAGGGCGTTCACCCCGTCCACCGAAGTTCTGTCCTCCACGATAATCCCTATCACTGCTATCCTTGTGTCCACGCTTCTCACTCCCTCAAAGTAATGACAAAAAGGCACGCCGAAAAGACGTGCCAGGTATATCCCGCAGTTCATCCTGTTGTGCCGTCTTTTCCTTCAGAGCCTGTCTCTTCGGATCAGTCGCTGGTACCATCAGTGTACAAAGAAACACTGATGGTACTATCTTACTATGAAAGCCATAGGCTGTCAATTGCTGGAAATCCGTTTCCCGTCACTTCTTCTGCGACAGCACCAGCCCCGCCAGCGTAAGCCCCATTCCCAGAAGGGACAGAACCGTCACCGGCTCCCCCAGGATCAGTGCGGAAAATACAACCGTGATTACAGGAACCAGATAGATATACACGCTGGCCCGCACCGCTCCCAGGGAATGCATGGCATAGTTCCAGGAAACAAAGCAGGCGGCGGATGCCCCGATTCCCAGGTAAACCATATTAAACAGGTTTAGCGGATCCGCAAACCGGGACAGATCCAGCCGGAATCCAAAAAGGAAAAGAGCAGGAATCATAAAGAGGATTCCATAAAAAAATGCATGCCGAGTGGAGGCAATAAGGGGATAGCCGAAGCCTCCCATCTTCTTTGACAGCACGGAATAGCACCCCCACACCACCGCGGCGCCCAGGGCCAGCACGTCTCCCAGGGGATTCAGCTTCATCTGCGCGCCGTTGAAGCTGATCAGCCCGATTCCGGCCATAGCTGCCAGAAAGCCCAGGACAAACCCCGCCCCCGGCTTTTCCTCGGACCGCATAAACAGCCAGAAAAGAAACGCCGTAAAAAAAGGAGCAGTGGCCACGATCACGCTCACGTTGGAGGCCATGGTATAGGTCAGGGCAATATTTTCCATCAGATAATACAGACAGATACCGCACAGCCCCGCTCCCACGAATGTGAGCTCCCTGCGTCTTCCGGCCCCCTTTATGGGACGGCGGTCTGCGGCCAGCAGTGCCAGATATCCTATGACGAACCGGAAAAACAGAATCTCCACAGGCGCAAAATCCTCCAGAAGAACCTTCGTAGAAATGAATGTGGTTCCCCAGATCAGAATCGTAAAAAGAGCCGCCAGATGGCCGGCCGCAGCATTTTGCTTCATATGTTTCGTCCTCTCCTATGACTCAGTGTGCCGCTCGCCGCTCTGAACGGCCACAATTAGATAAGCTTATATGTATTGCGTTTTTTATTAAATTTATCTATAATAATTTCGTGACTTTTATCACATAAAAAAGCATACTTCTGTGGTATGCTATAGACAACGATAACGTTCAGGAGGATAATTGATTATGGCACTTACACATTTGACAAAGAATGATTTCGACCAGGCAGTAAACGCCGGTGATGATCTTGTTGTAGTTGATTTCTTCGCAACCTGGTGCGGCCCCTGCAAGATGCTGGCTCCTGCGGTGGAGCAGGCAGCCGGGAAGCATCCCGAGATACATTTTTATAAGGTGGATATCGATGAGGAGCCTGATCTGGCCTCCCGTTTTCAGATCATGAGCGTTCCCACCCTGCTCTATATGCGGCGGGGCCAGGTGGTTTCAAAGAGCATCGGCCTGATTTCCCCGGCAGAGCTGGAAGCCAATCTGGCAAAAGCATAAGGCGGGATAACCGTTCAGACAGCGGGTATGTAAGACAGAGCCCTGTGCAGAATGATTTTCCATCGGAAAGTCTCCCAACTGCACAGGGCCTTTTCATATCATGCGGGCCGGCGCCGTCTCTCACCGCGCCCGCCGCACCTGACTTCTCTCAAATAAGTCCCCCATTTTCCTTAAGCCACCGCCGCCGTTCCCGATAGTCCGGCAGGATCCGCTCCACCTGAGCCCAAAACCTGGGCGAATGGTTCATCTCTATCCGGTGGGCCAGCTCATGGACAACCACATAATCCAGAATAGCCGGAGGCATCAGGATGAGTTTCCAGTGAAAATTCAGATTTCCCCGGGCGCTGCAGCTTCCCCAGCGGGTCTTTGCCGCTTTGATGGCAATGCGCCCATAATCCACGCCCATTTTCTCCGCAAAATAGGCGGCCCGCTCGGTGATCCGCCTTCTGGCCTCTTTCCGGTACTGGGCCTCCAGGGCCGGATTCTGCTCATAATCCCTGAGCGGACGCTCCGCCTTTTGGCGGCGGATGCGCTCCGTCTCAAACCACTTTTGCACAATCCATGCCTGCCGCTCCTTCACGAAATCCATCACAGCCTGATTGGAAAGCCCCTTGGGCGCTCGGAGGATCACCCGGCCGTCGGCCCGCACCTCAAGCCCCAGCGTGCGCCGCCGGGAATAGACCACTTCCACCCGTATGGCGCCTTCCGTCTCGCCCTGCCGCCATCCGATCTCCACGTTCCGAATCATACGCCCCCGCCTACAGCACGTCGGAAAAATGGGGACGAAGCCGCTTAAACATTCCCAGCCCCACAGCCAGGACAATCAGCGTAAATGCCCAGAAATACAGGGTCAGCGTGGGACGCTCCCAGAACCAATGGCCCGTGAGCATACTGTCCCGGTATCCGGCCACAATATAGTAAAAGGGATTCAGCTTAAAAAAGATGCCGATCCACGGCGCCCGTCCCGTAAACATAGACTCATCGTACATGATGGGAGTCATCCAGATGCCGAACTGGAGGCAGATCGCCACAATCTGCGCCATATCTTTAAAAAATACATTTACCGAGCTGGTAAAAAATCCAATGCCCAGAGCCAGCATGGAAGCCGCAAAACTGTAATAGAGAATCTGTATCCAGGTAGGACGGATCTCCATCCCCGAGACCAAATACAGCCCCAGCATAATCAGCACAAAAAACGCGTGAACCATCAGGCAAGAAATCAGCTTGATGAGAGGCAGGACCTCCACCTGGAAAACCACCTTTTTCACCAGGTAATTGTATTCCTGGAGACAGTTTGTGACCGCATTCAGCGCCTCACTGTAAAAAAACCAGGGCACAATGCCCGGAACCAGCCAGACCACATAGGAGGCTCCCGGAACCGGCGGGGCAGAGCGAAAACCGCTCTCCCCAAAAACAAAGGCGTAAATTGCCACCGTGACCACAGGCTGTATAAACATCCAGACCACGCCAAAATAGGATCCCACAAAACGTTTGCGGAAATCCGCCTTGCCCAGATCCAGTATGAGCTTTCTTTTTCTGAAAATCTCTTTTCCCAGTGTGACCACATAATTCATGGCTCTTGCTTTCCTTTCTAGAACTTAAACGTCTCCTGGAATCCGCCCCATTTCTTATCCTTCTCGGAAATGATGAGCTCCATCCCCTCTTCGATCGGCCAGTCAATGCCGATCTCGGGATCGCTCCACAGAAGGCCTCCCTCATCTCCCGGATGATAAAAGTCCGTACACTTGTATGCAAACTCTGCCTCATCGGACAGCACTAAAAATCCGTGGGCAAAGCCCTCCGGAATGTAAAACTGCTTTTTATTTTCCGCTGAGAGGCGCACGCCGAACCATTTTCCATAGGTCTCGGAGTCAGACCGCAGATCCACAGCCACATCGAAAACCTCTCCCCGCAGCACCCGCACAAGCTTTCCCTGGGGATACTGCTTCTGGTAGTGAAGTCCCCGGAGCACACCTTTCACGGACATGGACTGGTTGTCCTGGACAAATACCATGTCAAGCCCCGCCTCTTTGAAATCATTCTGATTGTAGGTCTCCACAAAATAGCCCCGCTCATCCTTAAAGACAGTGGGTTCAATCACATACAGCCCCTTGATATCACAGGGGGTAACCTTTATCTTTCCCATTTTCAATCCGCTTCCTTTCTCAAAAATATCCGCAGCAATTCCGGACAGCGTAAACGGCTGCCAATCCGCGTTCTGCGCCATCTGGCAATTCTACCACGTATTTTCCTAGCTGGCAATACTTACGCGCAGGCACACCACGGCAAATATCCGCAGAATGACATATACATCCATGGCCGTCAGCCCATAAAGGAGCAGCCGGTCATTTCCCGCCGTGCGCACCACCCGGCTGCTCTTCATTGTCAAAAGCAGCATGGGCAGCAGCGGCAGAAGATACCTGCCCTGTACGCCCTGGATCTTGGTTGCGGACACAGGGGTCCATCCCAAAAGCATGGAAAACATCAGGGCTCCCAGGCAGATGAAGCTCAGAAACCAGATCCAAATCCTGTGTCCCGTTTTCATTTCCCCTGTTTCCCCGTTCTTTTTAAACGCCAGAAGACACAGGATCGCCGACATGGCCAGAATCACCGCAAAGGGGGTATTGAGCACCGGATCCAGATTGCCCAGCGCGCCGCCCATCATGCCGGTAAACAGCACCTCTCCCTGCCAGGCCAGCGTATTATAGCACATCTTCAGAACAAACCGCGGATTATGCAGCAGCCAGGTAAGGGTATAGCCCTCCTCATCGGCCCAGGCCATATAGCTGTCCGTGGCGTCCACATACATGGACACCGTTCCCCGGTTGATCAGGAACATGGCCGCCGCGAAAGCGCCCAGAACCAGAACGGCGCTTGCCAGCCATTTTCCCCAGCTTCCAAACTTCTTCACGGGAACCAGCAGGCAGTATCCGGCGATCACGCCGTACACCATTTTGCACGGGCCCATAACCCCCAAAACCGCAGCCAGGATAGCCACATCCCGGGGCCTGACGCGCTCTCTTTCATAGGCCAGATCCAGGCAGACTGCCCCGAAATACCCGCTGCATCCGATGATCATCACATCGTAAGACAGGGAGGCTGCCAGATGAAGGGTCATGGGGAGCATATACACCCCAAAGAGCACTTCCTTTCCGAAGGGCATCCGCCGCATGGCCAGATAGCCCATGCCTGCGAGAAACAGCAGATTAAACAGACGCCCCATATAGAGAAGCCCCAATCCGCCAAGCCCTAAAAGCCGGGCAAGTGTTATCCCCAGCGCCTGGGGAAGGTAGGCCAGAGGGGTGGTCCGCACCGGAAGCTGATAGGACACCGCTTCCCCCTCTTCGCCCGAGCCGGCCAGCCCTTTCTCCCGGATGAACCGGTAGGTTTCCTCCGTGAGTTCCTGGCCCAGCACCTTTGCCTTGGGGGGATCCTCCGCGTCATCTTCCGTATTCCAGCCGCCGCCGTCATCCCGCATCACGTCTTCCAGATCCTCGATAAACGCGTCCTGAGCCCGTATGGGCACTCTCCCGTCCTCCATGCGGGACACCCCGCCCAGAAAGCGGTTGGAAAGCTGATAGGCGGTAATGTAATGGCTCACCTCGTCCGGCGCCGACAGGGGGGCCAGCACCGTCATAAACATAAGCCCTGTTCCCAGAAATGCGCAGAGAAAAAAACGCTCTATGGACAGCCGTCCCCGGATCAGAACCAGATATCCCAGCCCCGCGACAAGCAAAAGCCCATATGCCGCAAGAAGGCCGTAGGATCCTTGCAGCCACAGATCGCCGCTGGCCGCCGCCCCATTTCTCACATCCAGAAAATGCCAGAGGGCGAAAAGAGCCGCGGCGCCGGTTATCCCGGCCGTCTGCCAAATGCCCGGCTGCTTCTTTACGCTTTCCCATCCTCTGCTCATTCCGCACCCCGCCTTTCATGAGCCGGCTCCGGGCCAGCAGGCTGCCCGGACGCCCCATTCTCTTTCGTCACCGGATTTCCGTCTCCTTTTCCCGCCGCAAGCGCATCCACTCTGCGGGCAAGCTCCGCCTCCTGCGCGGCAAGCTTTGCCAGAAGTTCTTCTCTCTCCTTGGTGTCCAGGGCCATTTTCTGCACCAGCTCTTTCTGCTTGCTCTCCATCTGAGACACCTGAAGGGTCATGGTGAAAAGCTTTACCATGAGCAGGAAAATCATGGACAGGAACAGGAAATTGGGCGTGGAGTAGATGCCCAGCACCTGGGCGCAGAAATCCGCCAGAGGCGGAAAAACAGCGAATGCGAAGAGAACCGCAGCCAGAAGCACCCAGAAAATGGCAGCCTCAATCTGCAGCTTGGCCTGCCGGATTTTCCGCATCATGAACGCCACGGTTATAAAGGATACTATCACCAGTATGATCCGAAATCCCGTCTGCATCATTTCTTATCCACGCCCTCTTTCTTCCAGTATTCCCGGTTCATCGTACACTTCATCACCAGCCCCATCGGGAGGATGCGCCAGCATTTTCCCGCCCGGTATCCCATATATTTGCACCCGCTCTGAAGAATCATGCCCGGCACCAGCCAGGGTCTGCGCTGCCGTACCAGGTAGGCCGCTGTTTTTTTAACCAGGCGGATTCCCTCGCTCTCCGAAGCGATGCCGGAAAAGACCTCCGGGTGCTCCGTCTGGGAAACTGCCAGGTCAAAGTACCGCTTAAACTGCTGGCTGCAGTTATAATTGTGGGAGTGGATCACCCGCGCGTCGGCTGCGTAGGCGATGGCATAGTCATCCTCCAGAACGGCTCTCCCGGCAAAAATCATGTCCTCATTAAAAATTGTCCGGTTGATAAACCCGCCCTGAAACCAAAATTTCTCCCGGTCGTACGCGCAGCAGACATTGGAGGCGAAAAATGTCTTGATTCCCAGCCGCCCCAGATCCGCCTTTGTCTTGATGCAGCTCTGTTCCGGGTAGTTGAAGCTTCTCGTATACTGCTCAGCCAGGGAGCAGTCGTCGCAGGGAAGCTGCCTGGCGTATGCCATGATCACCGACTCTCCCTGAGGGCCTCTCTGTGAAAATGCCGCGGCCAGATTGCCGATGAGCTCCCGGTCTGCGGGAACCGCGTCGTCCGTCATAAATACAATGATATCCGCCCGGCTGTACTTCGCCCCCCGGTTGCGGGTGGCGCCGTGATCAAACTCCTGTTTCGTCAGGTGATGAACCTCAAGCCCCGGGATTCCCTGAAATCCCTCCTCCTTCCAGTAAGCCTTCTCCGTGTTCATCACAATAATCTTTCCCACGGGATAGGTCTGAAGGCTGAGCATTTTGAGCAGCCGCGAAAATTTTTTGTCCGGCTTATATACAGGGATGATCACATCCACCGTGGGCCGCCGTCCAGCCGCCTCTCTCTTCTCCTTATCCTCCATAACCGGTCTTCTTCCTTTCTTCCAAACCGCAGACCCGGACCGTCCAAAGGCCGAATCCCAGTGTCAGCCCTATCATCAGGCACAAATAGCAGGCCGCTGCTCCATGAATGCCGAAGCCCTTCACCAGCGGCGGTGAAATCAGCCATGCCGCCAGGGCTCCCACCGCATAAATACTGAAAATTGCCTTCTGCCTGCGCATGATCACCAGCGCATAATACATCAGATTGGCCAGAGCGTAAAATCCGCCTCCCAGCACAATCACTCCGAAATCCATCCAGTATCCTGCCAGGCTTCCCCCGTATCCCTGCCCCAGAAGCATCTCCACCAGAGAGAGCACAAAGCGTCCCAGCACAAATGCGCCGGCGGCGGCCAGAACCGTAAGGCCTCCCACCAGCATCCCAAGCCGGCCAAGCTCCCGCTTAAATGCCGCAAGCTCGCCCCCGTCCCACATGGCCGTGAGCTTTGTGAGGAAGGGCCGGATGATAAAGTTAGCTATCATATAAATAACAGAGGTGGGCATAAAAATCAAGTTAAAGTACCCTGAGTCCCCATCGCTCATATACCGGTCGATGGCATATTTTGCAGATGAAAAAATGTAAAAATCCAGAAAGACCGAGGCGAACAAAAAGGAGGTGCTCCTGAAAAGTCCGGCAGCCGCTCCCTTTCTTCTCTTCCAGTCCACTCCGGGCAGTACCCGGATCACATCCAGATTAAAGAGAAGAACGCCCAGCATCTGGGCGCATACTGCCCCGGCGCAGGCCGCCAGGACGCTTCCGGAAACAGCCAGAGTCCCCAGGCAGGCGCACACGGAGAGCACCGTTCGGAAAAAGTTGGATTTGCCCGTCAGATATAAGCTGCCCTGGCGCTGAAATTCCGATTCATACACATCCGCAAAGCCGTCAATCACTTTATAAAACACAAGGAGCAGAAGCACCACTGTCTTATGTCCATCATAAATCCCCTGTGCGCCCATGACCGCCAGAAAGACTGCCCCGCCCGCCACAGCCGCCAGGCAGGTAAGAAACCGGTGGCGCAGGTAATCCCCAAACGAATATTCTCCCTTGCCGTCCGTGATCTGGAAGGGGCGGATTCCAAAATATGCCACAATAAAGAGCTGCTGGCCCAGGGTGGAATATCCGAAGGAAAAAATCCCGCCTTCTTCCTCCCCGGCCATGCGCATCACCAGGACGGACAGCACCATGCTGGCCAGAGCATAGCAGAAGCTCCCCGCTATATTCCACAGCATGTTGTACCGCTCCCTGTCCGGGCCGGTATACAGCAACCGATTTGTCAGGCTTCTCATCCAAACGCTCCTCTATCTCTTCCTGAAGTTTTGTACGAAAAGGATGGAGAGCAGCATCCGCGCCATGTAGTAGGCAGCTGTCAGGGGCTTCAGATAACTCTCCCCCTCCGTCCTTTCGTCAATGGTGACCGGAACCTCCGCCACCTTTGCCCCCTGCTTGATCAGAAAGGAAACCGTATCCGGTTCCGGCCCGTAATTTAAATTCAGGGCAAATTCCTTAATCATTTTCCGCGAAAACAGGCGCATGCCTGACGTCGGATCCGTGAGACGCGCTCCTGTGGTCAGATAGACGGCAGCCCCTATAAGCCGGCTTCCGATCATCCGCATGGACCAGTCCTTCTTTCCCACAATAAACCGGGAACCAATGACAATATCATAGCCCTGATCCATCTTTTCCTTCATGGAGGCAATGTATTCCGGCCGGTGCTGGCCGTCCCCGTCAAACTGGATGGCGTAGCCGTAGCCCTTCTGATAGGCATACCGCATGCCCGCCTGAAAAGAACCGGCCAGGCCCAGATTCACCGGAAGATCCAAGAGATTGTACCCCTTCTCCCGGCATATGGCCGCTGTCCCGTCCTTTGACCCGTCGTTTACCACCAGGTAGTCGAACTGGGGAAATTCCCGGATCAGGCGCTCCACCACTCTCTCAATATTCTTCTCTTCATTGTAAGCCGGAATCACCAGCAATACCTTGTTCATCCTTTTCTCCATCCTCCGGTGAGAATCCAGACCTCTCCCAGAACCAGCCCCAAAAAGAGCCGGGCAGCTGCCAGTCTCACAGGCCCCGCCCCCAGATAGTTCTTATAATAATACAGCTTGCTCCGGTGAAGGATCTTCTGCTTGGCCGCCATGGTGCGCAGGCTCTTGTCCACGCTGACCGAGTGGGCGTGCACATAGGATACGTCCCCCACCAAAAGCTCTACAAGCCCCATGCTCTGCAGCTTGCGGCCCAGCACTTTTTCCTCATAATAGAGAAATATATTCTTATCAAAAAGGCTTCCCGCTTCCCGCCGGCTAAAACAGCACATCTTCAGCATAAAAAAAGACCCGGGCAGCGCCCCAACCACGCGGCTCCTTCCGTCCGCCCCCCTGGGCAGCCTTCCCACCGGCGTGATCAGCCAGGGCTTAAAAATCCGCCGACAAAACGGCTCTGTGTCCAGGAGATCCTTCCACATAGGGAGCAGATCCCAATAAGAAAATAGCCGCTTTCCCTCCGGGCTTCGCACCAGCGCGGAAGCCGCGGCGGCGTTTTTCTGCTGTACGAGGGCCTCCTTTACCCGGAGAATGCACGCGTCCGATACATGGATATCCGGATTGGCAATGACAATATAGTCCGGCGACAGATGCTCCATGGCATAGTCGATTCCCGCCTGATTCCCCGCTCCGTAGCCGCCGTTGTGCCCGGTGCGGATAAGGTGAACGGCCGGGCCTTTTTCCTCCGGCCCTGCATCCTGCTGCTTCCCCCGGCTCGTGCGGTCCGCTTTCAGAACAGCAAGCTGCTCCCAGGAATCATCCGAAGAATGATTGTCAACCACCAGAATATCGGAAAGGCACCGGCTGCCGGACAGTTCCCCTGCCAGGGCCAGGGTGGTATGCGCATCGTTATAATTGAGAATAATGCAGCATATTTTATCCATTCTGCCCTGCAGCCTCCTGTTCTCTCTTTTTCTTCCTGCCGTCGATCACCTGCATCCCCCACCTTCTGCTGATCCAGAGGCGCAGGGCCGGGCAGATCCAGGTCATCCTGTTAAATACCCACCACAGATGCATATACATCCGCTTTCCCTCAACCAGAGGAATCCCCTTCCAGGGCGTTTTGGCCAAATACCAAAAATACAGCCTCCGGTAGTGGTTGTGGTTCCCCGCAATCCACGGCCTCTCATCCCCCAGATAATGAATGATCACAGGGTTTTTCTTTGCCTCCCTAAATGCCCCAGGCCCCACCTGTTCATACGCAGCGCAGAGCTTTTTTAAAGTCCCGTAGCGGAAATACCGATAATTGGTAAAGAAATTGTATTTTGGCTCCAGCGAAAGAATTCTGCCCCGCAGGGCCCCGTTGATGGTGTCCTGGTCGCAGGCAAAAAGGCTTCCGCCCCGATCCCGGTAATAATCCAGAAGCGTCTGCAGGGTTCCCTCCCTGCGCCACCTTTCCAAGTCCATCAGAATGACGCCGGAATTAAAATACGCCTCATCCCTGCCGAAGCCAATGCTCTCCCGCATCGCCTCATATACCGTGGGTTCCATGACCATGCCCGCCAGACTGCCTTTAAGATCCGTCCGGTAAAGGCTGCGGATGCTGCCCCGCACAATGGTGTCGCAGTCCAGATACAGAGCCCGCTTCACGGTCTCCGGCAAGACCTCCGGCGCGAACAGGCGGGCCATGGCACTGATATCAAACCCCCGCGTATCCACCGCATAGGGGAAACGCCTGCGCAGATCGCCGAGCTCCACCACATGAACTTCCCTGCCATACCGCTTTCCCAGCTTTTGCAGCCGTTTTTGGAATTCCTCCTTCATCCCAACGGAAAGGACATACACATCCAGTCTCGGAATCCGGCGGTTATTCTCCAGAAGGGAGCAGAGGGAAGCCCCCAGATGACAGGCATAGCCGTCATTTGATGCGTATATGATGTTCACCGGACCGCCCTTTCCACATCCTTCCATTCCTGCCCCTCGTTTCTTACATTCTTTGGTCATTTTATTTACGATTTTACAATAAGACCGAAAAAAAGTAAATCACATATGGTATTTTTCCCTTAAATATGCTAAATTAGGATGGAATAGTTCAGACGGCGGCGGTCTTTTTGTCAGCCCTATGACCCGACAGAAAGACCGCGGTTATTGAAGGTAGGAGGTTGTATCATGCACAAATTTTTCAGGCATACGGCAGTGGCCGCATTGGCGGCCATCCTGGCGGCGGGACCGTCCACGACGGCTCTGGCGGCCCAGGATGACTCCAACACCGGCCCTGCCTTTGACAATACAGTTTCCCTGGAAGCTCCGGGTTCGGACGCCACCACAGGCCCCGGCGTTTCCGGCCCGGCTTCCGAGCAGGGAACAGGAGCTTCCTCCGGTTCAGCCCAGGACAGCGGCGCAGGGCAGACCGGCGGCTCCCAGGCTGACGGTTCATCCCAGACCGCTGATTCGGCACAGACCGGCGGCACAGAGGCAGCGCAGGGAGGGCAGACCCAGGAGGCTCCCCCCATCCTGACCACGGAGAACACCAATCAGGCGTTCTTCCAGATTCAGCTTCTCAAATCAGATCTGACCTGGACGACCCCTGTTACCGGCGACTCTACCATTCAGCCCGGATCCGACGGATTTTTGTCCATGTCCATCTACATCAACAATCTTCCGGGCGATGTGCTTTACCGCACCTATTCCAGCTACACCGGCTGGACCGAATGGGCCATGAACGGCGGCCACACCGCGTGGAACCTTGGTTTCCCCGTGGAGGCGGTTCAGATCCGATTCAACGGCGTGTTCGGAGACAACTTTGATATTTATTATACATCCACGCTGAATGACGGCACCCAGTGCAGCTGGTCCAAAAACGGTGCCAGCAACGGCACTATGAACACAGGCAAGTTCATCACCGGCCTGCGCCTCTCCATGTGGGGCAAAAACGTAGCCGGCGCTTCTTATGATTTAAGTTCACCTCTGGTCGCCGCCGCGGCGGACGGCATCCAGTTTGTAAACGGCATGCCTTTCTACAGCAGCGGAAACGGCCAGCCATTCACCGGCTGGGCCTGGAACGACAGAGACCGCTACTATTTTGTAAACAACACTGCGGTTGTTGGCTGGCAGTACATAGACGGCTATAAATATTTCTTCGAGGCGGACGGAAAGCTTGTTCAGGATCTGGAGCCCTATCTCGGCTCCCAGGGGCCTTTCATGCTGCGGATCAACAAGGCTATGAACTGCACTACCGTATATATCCAGGACGGAGAGAATGGCTTTATCATTCCCTACAAGTCGTTCCTCTGCTCCACAGGAGATGACACGCCCCTGGGCGATCACGTGACACCGGAAAAATACCGCTGGCGTCTGATGGTGACGGATGAATACTGCCAGTATCTGACCCGTTTGGGATCAGGACTTCCCATCCTTCTCCACTCCGTGATCTATGAGAGGCCGGATCCCTACACCCTGAAGGCGGATACCTACAACTGGCTGGGTGCTACCAAATCCCACGGCTGCATCCGCTACACGACAGCGGACGCCAAATGGATCTATGACCACTGCCCGGTAGGAACCACTGTGAACGTATATGAATCCACAGTTCCCGGACCCTTTGACCGTCCGGCCATCAAGACCATGATCCCTTCTACGCAGAAATACGATCCCACGGATCCCACGGTGCCGGAAAACGGACTGGCGCAGTAAGGAAGGAGTGAAGAAACCAGATATGGCTTTCGTCGGCATACTTGGCATAGCAATGGCGCTTGCGGTGTACGCAGGCATAGCGGCTGTGTTCTTCTACATTTTGTACCGCGTGATAAAGGCCGCTGTAAAAAAGGGCATTATAGAGGCCCATGAAGAGATGAAACAATAGCATGTAAATATTATACTGAAAAAAGACCGGTCCCAGGGAATTTTTCCCGTTTCCGGTCTTTTTCTTTAAGCCATGGAACTTTCTCACTTCTATTAGCAAAACAGTTTAATGACAGTCTCGCGTAAAGAATGACATATAATCAGCAATCAGAAAATCCAAACCGCGTGTCCCTTTGGCTGAGCTGATCGGCTTGCAGAACAAGCGGTTTTTAGCTTGCAAACACTTGGTTGCCAGACTATTTCATGACTTTGTCCAGTAAAGCCGCATAGCTATCTACCACATCGTAGACCACATTTCCATTGCTGATTGCTTTGAAATGCTCCCCTGCGCAATGAATTTTGGACTCTTCAATCTGAGGGAGCTGCATAGAACGCATGGATCCCTTGGTTTCCGCAACAAAGTAGATATGCTTGACGGTGCCTTCATAGAATGCAATCGCCCAGTCCGGGTTATACCTTCCAACCGGCGTAGAGATGTAGAAGCTATCTGGTAGCTTCACATAAACCGCCACATCCGTATTGGTATCAAGATCCGTGACAAAATCGCGTTCATTGGTGGAATCATACACAATATGGTCATACAAATGCCGCTGCGCATTCATGGCGTTTGTGCCGAGCTTTCCCTTGATGGTCGGCTCTGTAAATATGTCCGTATCATACCGCTCATCCAGCATACCGTTCAGAAACTCCACCGAGTTATCCCGCCCGTCGATAAACTTGACCACAAAGCCGTTTTTGTACTCATCCAAATTACCGGAATTGTCGTACAAATTAAATCCAATCCCGACTTTCATCGCCTTTTTGCGAATACCGGTTGTGCCCTTGAAATCGAACTCAATGGTTGCAGTTGGATCGGCTTTAGAGAGATTGATCCCTTCCAGATAGACATAGCCTTCCGTCGCCGTGCTTCCGGACTCGGTAATGCCCTTAACGGAAATTTTCTTCACCAGCCGCTTGTTGTATGCCTCCATCGCATCCAGCCGGTAGACCATGTTGTAGATGCTGTCTGCCTTGTGGGTAGCGGAGTAGCGCAGGGTGAGCAGCAGGTGAAATTCTTTCAGCCGTACCTTTGTCTGCTTGCCCTCCACCGACTGCGGCTCGTCAATGATGAGAATCGGGTTTGTCTTGGCAATGATGTCAATGGGACGCCGGGAACGGAACTCGTCCAGCTTCATGTAAATACGCCGCGCGTCCTTGCCCTTGGCGTTGAACGCCTAGGAGTTGATAATCATGGCGTTGATGGCGCTGTCGGAGGCGAACCAGTCAATCTCGGTGAGCTTCGAAGAGTTGTAGATGAAGAAGCGAATCTTCTTGCCATATTCCTCCGCGAAGTGCTCCTGTGTCACTTGAAAGGATTTGTAAACGCCCTCTCGAATAGCAATGCTCGGCACCACGATGATGAACTTGCTCCAACCATAGTGCTTGTTCAGCTCATACATGGTCTTGATATAGGTATAGGTTTTGCCGACGCCGGTTTCCATCTCAATCGTGAGATTATACTTGCAGGATTCCGGCCGCTCCAACTTCTCGGACGGCTCAATCTGATTGATCCGCTGGATTTTATTCAGCCGTTCCAGAATAATCTTGTCGGTCAGCTCCGGTACGATTGGCTCGTTCCGCCATCCGGTAAAATCCTCGTCATCGGTAAGATTCTGCTGGTAGTTGATGCCTCTGTCCATCATGTAGGTAGGCGTGAGGTAAGGCTGCCCTGCGAAGACATCCACTACGGCCTTTGCCGCGTCTGCCTGAAATTTCTGATGTTTGAATTGCAGCCTCATTCGTCCTCGCCTCCGTCCTCATCTGTGATATGCTCTTGCAGCAGCTTTTGCAATGCCTCTTTGCTGGGCAGCAGCCGGTTATAGAAGACCAGATCCACCATGAAATGCTCTTCATCAAAGGTAAAGCGCTCCTGCCGCCCGACGAAGGCAAAGCCTGTCCCCAGCTCCAAGAGAAATTGCTGCAAGTGATCGATGATCCGGCTTTCCAGCTCTGTTTCGGAATAGGAGGGCAACTCCGGCAGCCCCAAAAACTCCAAGACATACGGGTCTTTCACAGCATCCTTTGGAGATTCTACGGTTTGTCCTTCCAGTGCCAAACGGTAAACCTTGTCCTTATCCGTGCTGAGTGCCAGACGCTCATATAGGGAGCTGTTGTACTGCCGTTTCAGTTCGCTGAGGCTCCAATCGTTTTTGACGGATTCAATCTCGTAAAAATGGCGTTCCTCAATGTTATCAATCCGCATGAGCTTCAGATAGTGCGACCAGCTCAGATAAAACTTCCGTCCGGTGCTGACAGCGGGAAGATTCCCAAATTGGCTAAACACTGTTTCGCCAATCTGATCCTCGGAATAAACCTTGTAAAATTGCCGGATATTTTTCAGGTT
>DWWT01000074.1 GCA_019119575.1 Candidatus Enterocloster excrementipullorum | reverse complement strand
AGCCCTTTATCGGGGATATGCCGGCATTGATCGCAAAGCTCAAGGAGCATGGAATTTATCCCATTGCCCGGGTGGTGGCCTTTCGGGATCCCTATCTGGCGGAGCAGAAGCCGGAGTGGAGCCTTCACACTGCGGATGGGAGCATCTACCGGGACAGCCAGGGGCTGGCCTGGGTGAATCCCTATAAGCGGGAGGTCTGGGATTATCTGATTGAGGTGGCGAAGAAGGCCGGCGAGATTGGATTCGAGGAGATTCAGTTTGATTACATCCGCTTTACGGTGGACCGGACCATGAAGAATGTGGTCTTTGACGAGGCGGATACTCAGGGGAGGGACAAAACACAGGCGATTACGGAGTTTATCACCTATGCCTATGAGGAGCTGGCCTCCCAGGGGCTGTTTGTGTCCGCGGATGTGTTCGGGACGATTATCGGCAGCCAGGAGGACGCGGCCTCTGTGGGGCAGGACTATGGGGCGATGGCGGAACATCTGGATTATCTGTGCCCGATGATTTATCCCTCCCATTACGCGCCGGGGAATTTTGGGATTGAGCACCCCGATACCCAGCCATATGATACGGTGTACCAAGCGCTGCGGGGTTCAAAGGATGTGCTGGCCGCCAGGGCGGGCGATGCGCCCCAGGCAGTGGTGCGCCCCTGGCTTCAGGATTTTACCGCCTCCTATCTGGACACGTATATTGAATACGGGGACGAGCAGGTGCGTCAGCAGATTCAGGCGGTGTACGATGTGGGATATGATGAATGGATTTTGTGGGATGCCGGGGTGAGCTATCACTACGGCGGACTTTTGAACCCTGAGGCCGCGGCGCAGGAAGAGGCGCAGATTGCGGGCGAGCGGGAGGCGGCCCGGAGGGCCTTGGAAGAGGCAGAATGAGAACGGGCAATACGAAAGGAGCTGCGGCATGGAGCGGATACCGAAGCCGGGAGAGTTTTACCGGCATTTTAAAGGGGGGCTTTATCAGGTGATTTCCCTGGCGGAGCACACGGAGACAGGGGAGCGCCTGGTGGTCTACCAGGCACTGTACGGGACGTACGGGGTGTATGCCCGGCCTTTGGACATGTTTGCGGGAACGGTTGACAGGGAAAAGTATCCCGGGGCAGGGCAGATGTATCGGTTTGAGCAGGTGGAGCCGGGAGAAGGAGCCGCGGCTTGGGGGACTGCGGCCGCCCGGACGGCGGCTATTCAGTCAGAGGCCGCTCGGATAGAAAAAATCCCGGGGCCACGGCCGGAGGAGGAACCCTCCTCCTGGCTTCAGGAGTTTCTGGATACAGATTCCCTGGAGGGCAAGCTCGCCCTCTTAAAGAAGGCGGAGGGGAAGGTCAGCCAGAGCGAGATTGACTGCATCCGCCTTTCTCTGGATCTGCCGCCGGAGCCCAAAGGGGAGAGCCGGGAGGCGCAGCTTGCCCATATCCGCAGTGCGCTTCTTCTCATGCAGAAATTTGACGGCTCACGGCTCCGCAGATAATTTCCCCGCAGCAGTGACATTCCATTAAGGACGGTGAACGGATTGTTTAATCTGGAAGAAGAACTGAAAAAACTCCCGGCGAGCCCGGGGGTTTATCTTATGCACAATAACCGGGATGAGATTATTTATATAGGGAAAGCCATCAGTCTGAAAAACAGAGTGCGCCAGTATTTTCAGAGCAGCCGCAATAAGACGGCCAAGATTGAGCAGATGGTGTCCCACATCGCCTGGTTTGAGTACATCCTGACGGATTCGGAGCTGGAGGCCCTGGTGCTGGAGTGCAACCTCATCAAGGAGCACCGGCCCCGGTACAATACCATGCTCAAGGACGACAAGAGCTATCCCTATATCAAGGCCACGGTGAGCGAGGATTTCCCGCGGCTTTTATTTTCCAGGGACATGAAAAAGGATGGGAAAAGCCGGTATTTTGGCCCGTTTACCAGCGCAGGGGCGGTAAAAGACACCCTGGAGCTGATTCACAAGCTGTACCGGATCCGAACCTGCAGCCGGAGGCTTCCCGAGGACACGGGCAAGGAGAGACCCTGTCTGAATTACCATATCAAGCAGTGCGATGCCCCCTGCCAGGGATATATTTCGAAGGAGGACTACCAGAAATCTTTCCGCCAGGCCCTGGATTTTCTGGGGGGACATTATGATCCCCTCCTTAAATCCCTGGAGGAGAAGATGAAAGAGGCCTCGGAACGGATGGATTTTGAGAAGGCCATTGAGTACCGGGAGCTCTTAAACAGCGTGAAGCAGGTGGCCCAGAAGCAGAAGATTACCAGCAGCTCCGAGGGAGACCGGGATATTGTTGCTATGGCCAGGGATGAGCGGGACGCAGTGGTCCAGGTGTTCTTTATCCGGGAGGGAAAGCTCATCGGGCGGGATCATTTTCATGTGAACGCTTCCACCGCGGAGGGGGAGGCGGAAATTATGGAGAGCTTTATCAAGCAGTTTTACGCAGGAACGCCTTTTATTCCCCGGGAGCTGTGGCTCCAGTACCCGGTGGAGGATGAAAGCATCATTGAGGAATGGCTCACCGCCAAGCGGGGCCAGAAGGTGAAAATCGTGGTGCCAAAGAAGGGGGAGAAGGAGCGGCTGGTGGAGCTGGCCGCCCGGAACGCGGCCCTGGTGCTCTCCCAGGACAAGGAGCGCATCAAGCGGGAGGAGCTTCGGACCATCGGGGCCATGAACCAGATCGGGGAGCTCATCGGCCTTGAGGGGATCCGGCGGATCGAGGCATTTGATATTTCCAACACCAGCGGCGTGGAGTCCGTGGGTTCCATGGTGGTCTATGAAAATGGGCGTCCCAAGCGCAGCGATTACCGGAAATTTAAGATACGGACCGTCCAGGGGCCGAATGATTACGCCTCCATGGAGGAAGTGCTCACCCGGCGGTTCTCCCACGGCATGGAAGAGGCCAGACAGCTCAAGGAGAGCGGGCATGAGGAGACTCTGGGCAGTTTTACGCGCTTTCCGGATCTCATCATGATGGACGGCGGCCGGGGACAGGTGAATATCGCCCTGGGGGTTCTGGAAAAACTGGGCCTTTCCATTCCGGTGTGCGGCATGGTGAAGGATGATTTTCACCGCACAAGGGGGCTTTACTACAACAATGTGGAGGTGCCCATCGACAAGCACAGCGAGGGATTCCGGCTGATTACACGGATACAGGACGAGGCGCACCGCTTTGCCATTGAGTACCACAGGAGCCTGCGGGGCAAGACCCAGGTGAAATCCATTCTGGATGATATTCCGGGCATAGGGCCGGCCCGCAGGAAGGCCCTGATGCGGCAGTTTAAGGACATCGAGTCGGTGCGGCAGGCCACAGTGGAGGAGCTGGCGGCGGCGCCTCAGATGAACCGGAGAGCGGCTGAGGCTGTGTACGGATTTTTTCGAGGGGCGGAAGACAGCGGGGAAGCGGATCAGCCATCCCCTCCTCTGCCTGTCCAGAAAACACATGACAAGGCAGGAAAAGTGTGATAGTATGGTAACAGTTTGAGATAAGAATCGCGTTTAGGGGGAAAGACCATGCATGGAGTAACAATTACCGAACTGATAGACAAGCTGAAGCTGCAGAATACTACGCCGGACATTGACACGGATAAGATTGTCCTCACGCATCCGGACGTGAACCGGCCCGCCCTGCAGCTCACCGGCTTTTTTGACCATTTTGACCGGGAGCGCGTCCAGATTATCGGGTATGTGGAGCAGGCCTATATCAATACCCTGGACCAGGAGCGGAAGCGCTTCATCTACGACAAGCTGATTTCCAGCCAGATCCCCTGCCTGGTGTTCAGCCGAGGCCAGATGCCGGACGAGGATCTGCTGGAGTTCTGCAATTATTACGGGGTTCCCTGCATGGTATCGGACAAGACGACATCGGCCCTGATGGCGGAGGTGATCCGCTGGCTCAATGTAAAGCTGGCTCCCTGCATCAGCATCCACGGCGTACTGATTGATGTGTACGGCGAGGGCGTACTGATTATGGGCGAGAGCGGAATCGGAAAGAGCGAGGCGGCGCTGGAGCTTATCAAGCGGGGCCACCGTCTGGTGACGGACGATGTGGTGGAGATTCGCCGGGTCAGCGATGAGACGCTGATCGGCAGCGCGCCGGACATTACGAAGCATTTTATTGAGCTCAGGGGCATAGGCATTATTGACGTGAAGACCCTTTTCGGTGTGGAGAGCGTGAAGGATACGCAGTCCATTGATATGGTGATCAAGCTGGAGGACTGGAGCCGGGATAAAGAGTACGACCGGCTGGGCCTTGAGGACCAGTATACGGAGTTTTTGGGCAACCAGGTGGTATGCCACACCATCCCCATCCGGCCGGGCCGGAATCTGGCCATCATCGTTGAGTCCGCAGCGGTGAATTACCGCCAGAAGAAGATGGGATACAATGCGGCCAAGGAGCTCTACAACCGGGTGCAGGCCAATCTGGGAAATACCAGGCCCAAAGAAAACTGACGAGGAGGAAATGGATGATAGATTTCGACCAGGCGCGGGCTGCCTTATTTCAATCCGAAAAATCCCGGTATGTGCTGGAAGAGCCGATGAGCCGCCACACGACCTTCCGTATCGGAGGACCGGCCCGTGTTTTCGTGAGCCCGGGGGATGAGCGGGACCTGGCGGCTATCCTCCTTTTCTGTGCAGATAAGGGGATTCCCTATGCATTCCTGGGAAATGGGAGCAATCTTCTGGTCAGTGACAGGGGCTTTGAGGGCATTATTATTTCCATGGGGAACTGGAATGGCCTGCATATTGAGGGAAAACGGATGCGGGCTGGTGCAGGCGTTCTTCTGCCAAGGCTCTCCCGGAAGGCGCTGGATGCCTCCCTCACGGGTCTGGAGTTTGCCTGCGGGATTCCCGGAACCATTGGCGGCGCCTTGGTGATGAACGCGGGCGCATACGGCCGGGAGATGAAGGATGTAGTTCGCCGTGTGAAGGTGATGACCAGGGACGGCAGCGTAAAGACACTGGAGGCAGAAGCTCTGCGGCTTGGCTACCGGACCAGTGTAATTCCGAAGGAAGGGTATGTGGTCTTGGAGGCAGAGCTGGAGCTTGCGTTCGGCGACCCGCAGGCCATCCGGGCCGAGATGGAGGAACTTTCCGCCAGGAGACGGGAAAAGCAGCCTCTGGAGTATCCCAGCGCCGGCAGTACCTTCAAGCGGCCGCCGGGCTATTTTGCCGGAAAGCTCATCGATGACGCGGGCCTTCGGGGACTCCGGGTGGGGGACGCCCAGGTGTCGGAGAAACACTGCGGATTTGTGGTGAACCGGGGAAATGCGACGGCGGCGGATGTGCTGTCCCTCTGCGCGCAGGTGCGGGAGCGGGTGCGGGAGGCATTCGGCGTGGAGCTGGAGCTGGAGGTCAGGCGTCTGGGTGATTTTGGCGCACAGGAGGAGCAGGTGAGAACATGAAGCTTGTGATTGTCACCGGCATGTCAGGGGCCGGAAAAACCATAGCTTTAAAAATGCTGGAGGACATGGGATTCTACTGCGTGGATAACCTCCCGATTCCTCTTGCGGATAAGTTTGTCCAGCTGGCTGCCGGTGGGAGAGGCATTTCCCAGGCGGCCCTGGGTGTGGATATTCGGGGCGGCGAGGAGTTAGGCGAGCTGGACTCCGTATTAAAGGACTGGCGGGAGCGTGGGCTGGACTTTAAAGTGCTTTTCCTGGATGCCAGTGATGAAGCGCTCATCAAGCGCTATAAGGAGACCCGCCGCAGCCATCCGCTGGCCGGAGCGGGACGCATCGACCAGGGAATTGCCATGGAGCGGGAACGGCTGGAATTTCTGCGCAGGGACGCGGATTATATCATTGACACCAGCCGTCTTCTCACCCGAGAGCTGCGCCAGGAGCTGGAAAAGATTTTCGTGAAGAACCAGGCGTTCCGCAGCATGTTCATCACCGTGCTGTCTTTTGGATTTAAATACGGCATTCCCCAGGACGGGGATCTGGTGTTTGACGTGCGCTTTCTTCCCAATCCCTACTATGTGGAGGAGCTTCGTCCCCTCACCGGCGAGGATGAGCGGATTCAGACCTACGTGAAGCAGGGCGGTACGGCGGAAGAATTCCTCGCCAAGCTCTATGACCTGGTTGATTTTCTTATCCCCAACTACATAAGCGAGGGGAAAAACCAGCTGGTGATTGCCGTGGGCTGCACCGGGGGGAAGCACCGTTCCGTGACCATCGCGCGGGAGCTCTATGCCCATTTAAAGGAGCGGGATGAGTACGGGATTCGATTGGAGCACAGAGATATAGGACGCTGAAGATGGGAGGCACAGGTGGAGGGAAAAATGTCTTTTTCTGCCAGGGTGAAGGAGGAGCTGGCCCGTCATGCGGACACAGCCCGGCATTGTCAGATTGCGGAGACGGCCGCGGTTTTGAGCATGTGCGGAAAAGTAAAAATTTCCGCCTCCGACCAATTTTCCATAGAAATCCAGACGGAAAATGGAGTAGTTGCAAGAAAATACTTTACATTATTAGGAAAAACATTTAATATAAAGACGGATGTTTCTATCCAGCAGGGAAGAAAGCTGTCCAGAGGCCGGACTTACGTGGTGGCGGTGCATGAACACCAGGATGCCTTAAAGGTTCTCCAGGCGACCAAGCTTGTGGATGCCCACGGCGAGGTGGGGGAGGAGCTCTCCCTGACCCGGAACCTTGTGGTACAGAATCCTTGCTGCAGGCGGGCGTTTATCCGAGGCGCTTTTCTGGCCTCCGGTTCCATCAGTGATCCGGAGAAGTTTTACCATCTGGAGATTGTCTGCGCTTCCACAGGGAAGGCAGAGCAGATTCAGGGGCTTCTCGCTTCCTTTGGGATAGAGGCTAAGATTGTTCTCCGCAAGAGGTACTATGTGGTGTATCTCAAGGAGGGGGATCAGATTGTGGAGGTCCTGCGGCTGATGGATGCTCCGCAGGCGCTCATGGAATTTGAAAATATCCGCATTTTAAAGGAAATGCGGGGAAATGTAAACCGCCAGGTAAATTGTGAGACAGCTAATATCAACAAAACGGTGTCGGCTGCGGTCAAGCAGACCGAGGATATAGAGTATATCAGAGACACCATTGGCCTGGAAGCGTTGCCTGACAATCTGCAGGAAATTGCTAGGGTGCGTTTGATGCGGCCAGATGCCACTTTAAAGGAACTGGGGGAAGCGTTAAATCCTGCGGTGGGAAAGTCGGGAGTGAACCACAGGCTGCGAAAGCTCGGCGCTGTGGCTGAGGAACTGCGGCAGCAGGCGGCCAGAGACAGTTGAACACAGCGTTTCGGCCGGCGGCGATGCGGGAGGCTGTCCTGCGCTCGATCATACTTTCAGGTTTCAGACATGCGACAGAATGAGGAGGATTATTATGTTGAAGAAATGCGTAAGAGTTGAGTTGCCATCCGGACTGGAGGCCAGACCGGCAGCAATGCTGGTTCAGACTGCAAGTCAGTACGAGAGCAGGATTTATCTGGAATCAGATGGGAAACGGGTGAATGCGAAGAGCATTATGGGCATGATGACCCTGGGACTGGTTGCCGGATGTATGATTAAAGTGGAGGCAGAGGGCATGGACGAGGAACAGGCAGTTGCCCAGATTGAGAAGTATTTGACGAATCAGTAGGTGCGGGAGCCTTTGCTGAAAAATTAAATAGAAAGATTAAAGCAAAGTAAAAAGATGGAACAGGGCTGCAAAAACGATTGTTCCGTCTTTTTTCTTAGAGAGCCGAGCCTGCCCGGAAAGCAAAATAGCGGTGGGGGGACGGGCCGGCAAAAGAGCGTGGAGAGAAAATATATGGCATTTACACATTTGCACGTGCATACGGAGTACAGCCTGTTAGACGGCTCCTCCAAGATAAAAGAGCTCACAGCCCGGGCAAAAGAGCTGGGGATGGACAGCCTGGCCATCACGGACCACGGGGTTATGTACGGGGTGATTGATTTCTATAAAGCGGCCAGAGAAGCAGGGATCAAGCCGATCCTGGGCTGCGAGGTCTATGTGGCTCCGGGATCCCGGTTTGACCGGGAGAAGGTGAGCGGGGAGGACCGCTACTATCATCTGGTTCTTCTGGCGGAGAACAATACAGGCTATGAAAATCTCATGAAGCTGGTGAGCAAGGGGTTTGTGGACGGCTTCTACTATAAGCCCCGGGTGGATTACGAGGTATTGGAAACGTATCATGAGGGCATCATAGCACTGAGTGCCTGCCTGGCCGGGGAGGTGCAGCGCTATCTGGCCCGCGGCATGTACGAGGAGGCCATGCGATCGGCAAAAAAGTACGAAGCGATTTATGGAAAAGGAAATTTCTTCCTGGAGCTTCAGGATCACGGCCTGCCGGAACAGCGGATGGTGAATCAGGGGCTTCTGCGGCTCAGCCAGGAGACAGGGATTGATCTGGTGGCTACCAATGATATCCATTACACCTATGCGGAGGATGCCCAGGCCCATGATATCCTGCTGTGCATCCAGACAGGAAAAAAAGTGGCGGATCAGGACCGGATGCGCTATGAAGGCGGGCAGTATTACTGCAAGTCTGAGGAGGAAATGCGCTCTCTGTTCCCCTATGCGCCCCAGGCCCTGGACAATACCCATAAGATTGCCGAGCGGTGCAATGTGGAGATCGAGTTCGGGGTCATCAAGCTGCCAAAGTACGATGTGCCCGAGGGCTTTGATTCCTGGACCTACTTAAATCACCTCTGCCGGGAAGGCTTTAAAACCAGGTATCCGGAGGACGACGGGACTCTGGCGGCCCGGCTGGATTATGAGCTGGACGTGATCCGCTCTATGGGATATGTGGATTACTTCCTGATTGTGTGGGATTTCATCAATTATGCCCGATCGAAGGACATTATGGTGGGGCCGGGCCGGGGGTCCGCCGCGGGAAGCGTGGTGTCCTATTGCTTAGGCATAACCAATATTGACCCGGTGCGCTATAATCTTCTCTTTGAGCGGTTCCTGAACCCGGAGCGCGTGTCCATGCCGGATATCGATGTGGACTTCTGCTTTGAGCGCCGCCAGGAGGTCATCGATTATGTGGTGGAGAAATACGGCAAAGATCAGGTGGTTCAGATTATTACCTTCGGTACGCTGGCGGCCCGGGGCGTGGTGCGGGACGTGGGCCGGGTATTGGATATGCCCTACGCCCAGTGCGACACGATCGCAAAGATGATTCCCACGGATCTTGGCATGACCCTGGACAAGGCCCTGACCATGAACCCGGATTTAAAGAAAGCCTATAAGGAAGACTCCCAGGTACACTACCTCATCGACATGGCAAGGCGTCTGGAGGGACTGCCCAGGCATACCTCCATCCACGCGGCGGGGGTAGTGATCGGCAGCCGCTCCATCGATGAGTTTGTGCCCCTGTCCCGGGCGGCGGACGGCACCATCACCACCCAGTTCACCATGACTACCATTGAGGAGCTGGGCCTTTTGAAAATGGATTTTCTGGGCCTTCGCACTCTTACGGTGATCCAGAACGCGGTGCGCCTGGCAAAGCAGAGCCAGGGCGCGGACATTGACATTGATCATATTAATTTTAATGACAAACAGGTTCTGGACTCCATCGGCACCGGGAGAACCGAGGGCGTGTTCCAGCTGGAAAGCGGCGGGATGAAGAGCTTCATGAAGGAGTTGAAGCCAGAGAATCTGGAGGACATCATCGCAGGCATTTCCCTGTACCGTCCGGGCCCCATGGACTTTATTCCCCGGTATCTGAAAGGAAAAAATGACAGAAGCTCCATCACCTACGAGTGCCCCCAGCTGGAGCCTATTTTAAGCTCCACCTACGGCTGCATCGTCTACCAGGAGCAGGTGATGCAGATTGTCCGGGATCTGGCGGGCTACACCATGGGACGGAGCGACCTGGTGCGCCGGGCCATGAGCAAGAAAAAGGCCGCGGTGATGGAGAAGGAACGGCAGAATTTCGTTTACGGAAACCCCGAGGAGGGGGTGAAGGGCTGCATTGCCAACGGAATCGACGAGAAGACGGCCAACCACATCTATGACGAGATGATTGATTTTGCCCGGTATGCCTTCAACAAGTCCCATGCCGCGGCGTACGCTGTGGTGGCCTATCAGACGGCGTATCTCAAATACTATTATCCCAGGGAGTTTATGGCGGCCCTCATGACTTCGGTCATGGACAATGTGAGCAAGTTCTCCGAATATATTCTGACCTGCCGGCGGATGATGGGAATTCAGGTTCTTCCCCCGGATATCAATGAGGGAGAGAGCGGGTTCTCCGTGTCCGGGAATGCCATCCGCTACGGCCTGTCCGCCATCAAGAGCGTAGGCCGCCCCGTGGTGCAGGCCATTCTCACAGAGCGGAAGGTGAATGGAAAATTCCGTTCCATGGAGGATTTTGTGGGCCGTATGGCCTCCAAGGAGGTGAACCGCCGTACCCTGGAGAATTTCATCAAGGCCGGGGCTATGGATTCCCTTCCGGGAACCAGGCGGCAGAAAATGGCGGTGGCCCCCATCCTTCTGGAGACAAAGGCCAAGGAAAAGAAAAATGGCTTTGAGGGCCAAATGAGCCTATTTGACATTGCGCCTGAGGAAGAGCGGGAAGAATTTCAGATCACCTTCCCCGATGTGGGAGAGTACGAGAAGGAAGAAATCTTAGCTTTTGAGAAAGAGGTTTTGGGTGTTTACATCAGCGGCCATCCCTTAGATGATTATGAGGAGCTGTGGAGGAAAAATATCACGGCCACGGCTGCGGATTTCATAGTGGATGAGGAGACGGAAAAAGCCCGGGTGCAGGACGGTCAGAGAGTGGTGATCGGCGGCATGGTGGCCGGGAAGACAGTGAAGACCACCCGAACCAGCCAGCTCATGGCCTTTATCACCCTGGAAGACCTGATGGGGTCTGTGGAGGTCATTGTCTTCCCAAGGGACTATGAGGCCCACAGGGAGTTCTTTGTGGAGGACGAGAAGCTTTTTATCCGCGGACGGGTCTCCATCGGGGACGACCCGGTGGGGAAGCTTGTCTGCGAACAGGCGGTTCCCTTCGGGGACGCGCCCAGGGAGCTGTGGCTTCAGTTTGAAAATATGGCGGACTATAAGGAACAGGAACGGCAGGTCCTGGATATCCTGGAGGAGAGCGAAGGGAAGGATAGGGTTATCATTTACCTGAAAATGGAAAGGGCAAAGAAGATTCTGCCTCCCAACTGGAATGTATGCGTGACCGGGGAGCTTGTCGAACGCCTCAATTGTAAAGTTGGTGAAAAAAATGTCAGGGTGGTACAAAAAGAGCTTGAAAACCTGAGTAAAATGCATTAGAATAGCGTTGAATAAAGGAGGAAGCATAGTATGGCAGCAAAAGCAGTGAAGACCATTGGAGTATTGACGAGCGGCGGTGACGCCCCGGGCATGAACGCCGCGATCCGGGCCGTTGTCCGGGTGGCAATCAACAAGGGGCTCAAGGTAAAGGGAATCATGCGGGGTTATGCGGGCCTCCTGGATGAAGAGATCGTGGACATGGACACCACCAGTGTGTCCGATATTATCAGCCGCGGCGGCACCATCCTCTATACGGCCCGATGCATGGAGTTTACTACTCCCGAGGGGCAGCAGAAAGGGGCTGACATCTGCCGCAAGCACGGCATTGACGGCATCGTGGTGATCGGCGGCGACGGTTCCTTCAGGGGCGCGGGAAAGCTCTCTGCCCTGGGGATCAACACCATCGGCCTTCCCGGCACCATTGACCTGGACATTGCCTGTACAGATTATACCATTGGCTTTGATACCGCCGTAAACACGGCGATGGAAGCCATTGACAAAATCCGCGATACATCCACATCCCACGAGCGATGCAGCATTGTGGAGGTTATGGGACGCAACGCGGGATACATTGCCCTGTGGTGCGGATTTGCCAACGGCGCGGAGGACATCCTTCTTCCGGAGCGCTACGACGGGGATGAGCAGTCGCTGATCAACCGGGTGATTGAGAACCGCAAGCGGGGCAAGAAGCACAACATCATCATCAATGCGGAGGGCATCGGCCATTCCGCTTCTATGGCAAAGCGCATTGAGGCGGCTACGGGCATTGAAACCCGCGCCACCATCCTGGGCCACATGCAGCGGGGCGGAACCCCTACCTGCAAGGACCGCGTGTACGCTTCGATTATGGGCGCCAAGGCAGCTATGCTGCTGGCGGAGGGAAAGAGCAATCGTCTGGTGGCATACAAGCACGGGGAGTTTGTAGATTATGATATACAGGAGGCCCTGAACATGACAAAGGATATCTCGGAGGAGCAGTACGCAATCTCTAAGATGCTGGTGCGGTAAACTGATTTCAAACACGCTTCGGGAGGCCCTGGGGGTTCACGCCCGGAAGGTGCGATAAAAGAATAGAAACAGCAGGAGGGTGACGCGTGTGCGCCACCCCCCTTTTATGCGTGCGGCCGGAAGAGGATGGGCCCAAAAGGCCCGGCACAGGCTGCAAAAGTTGGAAGGAGGAGCCGCATGGCGGAAAATGTGGTGCTCTGCGGGGCAAATTCCTATGAGGAGAAATATTATTTTAACCGGGATTTTGATTCCCTTCCCAAGGAAGTCAAGGATGAGCTGCGGATTCTGTGTGTTCTTTACACCGAAGACATTGGAGGGATCCTGCTGCTGGAATTTGATCCCGAGGGAACGCTCTCTTTTAAGGTAGTTTCCGATCCGGGGGACTATTTGTTTGATGAAATTGGGAGCGCCTTAAAAATCAAGCAGTATCAGACGGAAAAGAGGGAGCTTTTGGAATCTCTGGAGCTGTATTACCGCACATTTTTTATGGGAAGCGGAAAAGGGCCGGGGAACGGCGGGGAGGACAGCGGCCTATGAGCCTGGCAGTGGGAGATACGGTTTTAAAACACGGCATCATCCTGGCCCCCATGGCCGGGGTTACGGATCTGCCCTTCCGCCTGCTGTGCAGAGAGCAGGGATGCGAGATGGCGGTGACGGAGATGGTCAGCGCCAAAGCTATTTTATATGGAAATAAAAACACCGGAGAGCTCCTGCGAACGGATCCGGATGAGGGGCCTGTGGCGGTGCAGCTTTTCGGTTCGGATCCGGATATCATGGGGGAGATCGGGGCGAGGCTGTCGGAAGGGCCTTATGCGGCTGTCGATGTGAATATGGGATGCCCGGTGCCGAAGATTGTGAACAATGGTGAGGGATCGGCCCTGATGCGCGACCCAAAGAAGGCGGAGGCGGTTCTCACATCCATGGTGAAAGCCTGCAAAAAGCCTGTGACGGTGAAATTTCGGAAGGGGTTTAATGATAAAAGCGTCAACGCGGTGGAATTCGCCAAGATGGCGGAGAGCTGCGGCGCGGCGGCTGTGGCGGTCCACGGACGCACCAGGGAACAGTATTATTCGGGACAGGCGGACTGGGATATCATACGCCGGGTGAAAGAGGCAGTGAAAATCCCGGTGATCGGAAACGGAGATATTTTTACGGCCCGGGACGGAAAGCGGATGCTGGAGGAAACGGGCTGCGATGGGATCATGGTGGCGCGGGGCGCCAAGGGAAATCCCTGGATTTTCCGGGAATTGGTGCATTTTTTGGAGACAGGGGAAGAGCTTTCGCCGCCTGCGCCCGAGGAGCGGCGGGAGATGATCCTGCGTCATGGCCGGATGCTGGCGGAGTTTAAAGGAGAACGGGCGGCCATGCGGGAAATGCGGGGCCATATGGCCTGGTACACAAAGGGAATGCCCCATTCCGCCTCCCTGCGCAGTCAGATTAACCAGGTGGAGAGCCTGGAGGATATGGTGCGGCTGCTGGAGGAGCGGATATAGCTTCTTGACAATATGATGATTTTTTTATATAATACTTTGAACGTGTGGGATGAGAAATAATAAAAGAAGAGAATGCATAGACTGCATTTGGGAAAGATGCCCGGAGAATGGGCGGATTCTATAAAAAGGAAGGAAGCGGAGTACGATGGCAGACAAGAAACACATTTTGACATATGCGGGATTGAAGCAGTATGAGGATGAGCTTCAGAATCTGAAGGTGGTCAAACGCAAGGAAGTAGCCCAGAAGATCAAGGAGGCCAGGGAGCAGGGCGACCTCTCCGAGAACGCGGAGTACGATGCGGCAAAGGATGAGCAGAGAGATATTGAGCTGCGCATCGAGGAGCTGGAGAAGCTCTTAAAGAACGCGGAGGTTGTTGTTGAGGACGAGATCGACCTTGACAAGATCAATGTGGGCTGCAAGGTAAAGCTTTTGGATGTGGAGTATGATGAAGAGATGGAGTTTTTCATCGTGGGTTCCACCGAGGCAAACAGCCTGCAGAACAAGATTTCCAACGAGTCCCCTGTGGGCCGTGCGCTGATGGGCAAGGCCGTCGGAGACGTGGTGGATGTGGAGACGCAGGCTGGTGTGATCCAGTACAAGGTGCTGGAGATCCAGAGAGTGTGATGCATACCCGGCGGGGCAACCCCCGCCGGGCAGACTATTGATAGGAAAGATAAAGGAGCGAAAAAAGTGGGAGAGCAGCAGAAGGCCAATCAGGCGGGACAGGATCTGAATCATGTGCTGAAGGCGCGCCGGGATAAGCTGGCGCAGCTCCAGGCAGAGGGAAGGGATCCGTTCCTCATCACAAAGTACGAGGTGACAGCCCGCAGCGCGGAGATTAAGGACAATTATGAGGCATGGGAGGGAAAGGAGGTAAGCGCGGCCGGCCGCTTGATGTTCAAGCGGGTGATGGGTAAGGCTTCCTTCTGCAACATTCAGGACCGGGACGGAAGCATCCAGGTTTATGTCTCAAAAGACAGCGTGGGGGAGGAGCCCTACAAGGCATTTAAAAAGCTTGATATCGGCGATATCATCGGCGTAAAGGGAACGGTGTTTACCACCCAGGCCGGGGAGAAATCCATTCACGCATCCGAGGTCACCCTTCTGTCAAAGAGCCTTCAGGTTCTCCCGGAGAAGTTCCACGGGCTCACGGACACGGATATGCGCTACCGCCAGCGGTATGTGGATCTCATAATGAATAAGGATGTGAAGGACACTTTTATCAAGCGGTCCAAAATTCTGGCTGCCATCCGGTCCTATCTGGCGAGCCAGGATTTTATGGAGGTGGAGACCCCTATCCTGGTATCCAATGCGGGCGGCGCGGCGGCCCGTCCTTTTGAGACGCATTTTAATGCCCTGGATGAGGACTTTAAGCTGCGCATTTCCCTGGAGCTCTATTTAAAGCGCCTGATTGTGGGCGGCCTGGAGCGTGTGTATGAGATTGGCCGGGTGTTCCGCAATGAGGGCCTGGACACTAGGCATAATCCGGAGTTTACCCTGATGGAGCTCTATCAGGCATATACGGATTATCACGGCATGATGGATTTGACGGAGAATCTGTACCGCTTTGTGGCGCAGGAAGTGCTGGGCACCACCACCATTGTGTACAATGGAGTTGAGATGGATCTTTCCAAGCCTTTCCCGCGCATCACCATGGTGGATGCGGTAAAGCAGTACGCGGGGGTGGACTTTAATGAGATCCACACGCTGGCGGAGGCAAGAGCCATTGCAAAGGAAAAGGGCGTGGAGTTCGAGGAGCGCCACAAGAAGGGTGATATTCTGAACCTGTTCTTTGAGGAGTTCGTGGAGGAGCACCTGATTCAGCCCACCTTCATTATGGATCATCCCATTGAGATTTCTCCTCTTACCAAGAAAAAGCCGGAGAATCCGGAGTATGTGGAGCGGTTTGAGTTCTTTATGAACGGATGGGAGATGGCCAACGCATATTCTGAGCTCAACGATCCCATCGATCAGAGGGAACGTTTCAGAGCCCAGGAGGAGCTTCTGGCCCAGGGCGACGAGGAAGCGAACCACACGGATGAGGACTTCTTAAACGCTCTGGAAATCGGTATGCCGCCTACGGGAGGCATCGGATTCGGCATCGACCGGATGTGCATGCTGATGACGGATTCCGCCGCCATCCGGGATGTGCTGCTGTTCCCCACGATGAAGTCGTTGGATCCGAAGAAGGGGGCTTCCGCTTCTGACGCAAAGGCGGAAAGCAAGGGCGAGACCGCGGAAGCAGCCGTTTCCGGACAGACAGGGGCTGTGAACATGTCCGTTCCCAGCGTACAGCTCGACCTTTCCAAAGTGAAGGTGGAGCCGCTGTTTGAGGACATGGTGGATTTTGAGACCTTCTCCAAATCCGATTTCCGGGTGGTGAAGGTGGAGGCCTGCGAGGCGGTGCCGAAGTCAAAGAAGCTTCTGAAGTTTACTTTAAACGACGGAACGGAGCGCAGACGCACCATTTTAAGCGGAATTCACGAGTATTACGAGCCGGAACAGCTGGTTGGAAAGACCTGTGTGGCCATCACAAACCTGCCGCCCAGAAAGATGATGGGCATTGATTCTGAGGGTATGCTGATTTCCGCAGTGTACGAGTATGACGGACGGGAAGGACTGAATCTGCTGATGCTGGATGATGGAATTCCGGCGGGGGCGAAGCTGTACTAAAGAGGATGTAAACCAATCATTTTTCGTTGTGAAACGTCGCTGTACGACAA
>DWWT01000073.1 GCA_019119575.1 Candidatus Enterocloster excrementipullorum | reverse complement strand
AACCTGAATTATTCACCGCAGAGCGGTGAAAACAGCTAAAGGCCACACGGTTGCTACAGTTTCAAAGTTTTTTGCTTTCATCTGAAAAGTGAATAGAAAAAGAACCTAATCTTTGGTAAAATTAAGGTGACTAAGCCATAAACAAACCAAAGAAAGAGGTTCTTCATGACTATTTTAAACACTATCTCACTGGAAAGCAACAAAAAAATCAAAATAAATTTCAATGGCGGCGATCTTTCTTCGGATGGCGGGCTACTTCTCGTCAAGGAATTCGCCGCAAAAATTGGGCTTCTTACACTGGTCAAAAAGCTTTTCAAAACCAATGGACACCCAAACAGCCGCACACATACCGACCCGGACAACCTCATGCAGGTGGTCTACCAGATCATTGCCGCATATTTTGAGGATGATTGCGCAGACGAACTGACAAATGATCCGGTTTTGACGGCTATTTTAGGAAAGGATTCCCTGGCTTCGCAGCCCACTCTATCCAGGTTCTGGAACCGGATGGATAAAGATACCCTTGCCCAGTTTGACGAAATTGACAGGAAGATGCGTGGGGCCGTTTACTCCATCCAACATCCTGAACATATGCTGTTTGACCTTGATTCTACTTTGCTGGACACTTATGGCCATCAGGAGGGGGAAGGGTTTAACTACCATTACCAGGCACATGGCTACCATCCGCTCCTTTGCTTTGACGGGCTTACCGGGGATCTCCTCAAGGCCCAGCTGCGGGATGGCACACAATACTGCTGCAAGGACGCAGACCGTTTCATGCTCCCGCTGATGCAGGAATACCGGGAAAAATACCCATCACTTCCTATATATTTGCGAGGTGACAGCGGCTTTGCGTCCCCAGAGCTGTATGAAGCATGTGAAGACAATGACTGCAAGTATGCAATCCGCCTGAAAGAGAACCAGGTGCTCCGAAAGCTTGTGGCGGATGCCGAAGAGGCACTTTACCGGGCTACCCGTAATAACCAGGTCGATTATGCCGTGGAATATGGGGAGTTTATGTACCGGGCGGCCAGCTGGCCACATGCAAGGAGGGTTGTCTTCAAGGTAGAAAAGCCAACAAACCTGTTGGTGCACCGGTCCATGTTCATCATCACCACGATGGAAATGGAACCTTACCAGATCATCCAGTTTTACTGTGGGCGGGGAAAAATGGAGAATTTTATCAAGGAAGGCAAAAGTGGCTTTGGCTTTTCTTCTGTCAGCAGCCACTCTAAGGTAGTCAACGCCAACCGTCTGCGTGTCCATGCCCTTGCATACAACCTGTTCAATTGGCTCCGCCGTCTGGCATTATCTGCAAATATGCGGAAGCAGCGGATCGATACCATCCGTCTGAAGCTGCTGAAAATCGCCGCGAAAGCGGTGCATTCGGCAAGGTATACGACATTTAAGCTATGCAGCAGCTGTCCCTATAAGCGTGAGTTTTATGAAACACTGGAAAACATCCGGAAACTGCAGCCTCAGCTGGAATAAATAAAACCAGTGACCGGTGAACTTTGACAATCCCAGAAGCAAGCCAGTTGATAACCCAAGGGGTTTTTGCGCCCTTTTGTGGATAACGGTTTTAATTTTTCTTCCGAGATGTCATGATAAAAACATGTTAATGCAGATTTCTTCTGGGAATCTATCGCTGTGAATAATTCGGGATTAAAAAAATTTCAGGAGGATAAGATCATGGAACATAACGAAATCATCATACGAACCGCAGAAGAAACCGACGCCGCGGCCCTTCTTTCCATCTACGCCCCCTATGTGGAGCGCACGGCCATAACCTTTGAGTATGAGGTTCCCTCCCTGCAGGAGTTCGCGGGGCGCATCTGTCACGTCCGCGAAAAATATCCCTACCTCTTGGCGGAGGCGGACGGCCAGGTGCTGGGCTATGCCTACGCGGGCCCCTTCAAAGAGCGGGCCGCCTATGACTGGGCGGTAGAGACTTCCATCTACGTGGATGGAAGCAAAAAGCGCATGGGCATCGGCAAAGCGCTGCACCAGGCGCTGGAGCAGGCGCTCCGTGAGCAGGGCATCCTCAATATGAACGCCTGCATCGCCTGCCCCGAGACGGAAGATGAATATCTCACCCGCAACAGCATCGAATTCCACGCCCATCTGGGCTACCGCCTGGTCGGCGAATTCCGCGAATGCGGCTACAAATTCGGCCGCTGGTACAATATGGTCTGGATGGAAAAGCTCATCGGAGACCACCGGCCTGACCAGCCCGCCCCCAAAACATTTGAAGAAATCCGGGAAATCGCAGCGGCAAAATATGGAATTTAAGCAACTGTTTTTCCATCGAATGGACATCCCGGCCTTTGGCCGGGCAAAAAGATCGGCGCCGCCCGAACGGTTGCCAGATTTGGAGAACCCCAGATTTGGAGAATCACGCAAAATTTTAACAGAAATATGATGGAAAAAATGTGGGTTTTTGTATATAATAGACCGCAAACGGCTTTTTTGTCACCGTTTAAAAATCATACAAGAAGAGGTGCACGCTATGAGTCTATGGCACAGCAAGACAACCAAAGAAGTCTTGGACCAGCTGAATGTCACCGCCCAGTCAGGACTGACGGACAGTGAGGCGAAAAACCGGCTGGACAAGTACGGACCAAATGAGCTGAAGAGCGCGGAAAAAGAAAGCCTTTTCATGCGGTTTCTGGACCAGATGAAGGATCCCATGATCATCGTCCTTCTGATCGCTGCTGTTCTCTCCTTTGTGTCCAGCGGCTTCACGGATTGGGTGGATTCCGTTATCATCCTCTTAATCGTCATCGTCAACGCCGTCATCTCCATCTCCCAGGAGGACAACGCGGAGAAAGCCCTGGAGGCGCTGCGCAAGATGTCCGCCCCATTGGCTAAAGTAATCCGGAACGGCTCTCTCACCCGGGTAGAAACCAATCTCCTGGTTCCCGGCGATATCATCGTCCTGGAGGCCGGTGACCTGGTTCCCGCGGACGCCCGCATCCTGGAGTGCGCCAACCTGAAGGCGGACGAGGCCGCCATGACCGGCGAGTCCGTTCCCGTATCGAAAAATGCCCTTGACAGCCTGCCCGAGGACACCGCCCTGGGCGACCGCAAAAACATGGTCATCTCCTCCACGGTCATCACCAACGGACGAGCCACCTGTGTGGTCACCTCCACCGGCATGGAGACCGAGGTCGGACAGATCGCCGGCATGCTCATGAACGAAGAGGATTCCGAGACGCCTCTCCAGAAAAAAATGGCCGAGATCTCCAAGGTTCTCTCTGTCATCTGCCTGGGTGTCTGCGTGGTCATGTTCTTTGTGGGTCTTCTCTATCAAAGACCTATCCTTGAGATCTTCATGTCCGCCGTGGCCCTGGCCGTGGCAGCCATCCCCGAGGGACTGGCCGCCGTTGTGACCATCGTGCTGGCCCTGGGCGTGCAGCGCATGGTAAAGCGCAACGCCATTGTGAAAAAGCTCCCCGCGGTGGAGACCCTGGGCTGTGCCTCCGTCATCTGCTCGGATAAGACCGGAACCCTGACCCAGAACAAGATGACCGTTGTGGACGTCTGGACCCTGCGACCGGATGAACGGCCCCTGGCCTTAACCATCGGCGCCCTGTGCAATGACACCACCCTGACCTACGCAGAGGATGGAAGCCCCAAGACAGCCGGCGACCCCACGGAGACCGCCTTTGTGGACATTGCCTGCAAAGAAGGGCTTGACAAGAACGAAATCGAGAAAACCATGCCCCGCCAGGCGGAGCTTCCCTTTGACTCAGAGCGCAAGATGATGAGCACCATCCATCCCCTGGAGGATGGCGGATACCGGGTGATGGTAAAGGGAGCTCCCGACGTACTCCTCGGCCGCTGCATTGTTTCCGGCGAGGATTCCCAGAGCGTTCTGGCGCGCAACAGCGAGATGGCCAGCCGCGCCCTCCGTGTTTTGGGCGTAGCCTATAAGGACATCCCCTCCATTCCCGGGGAGCTCACCAGTGAGGGCCTGGAAAACGGCCTTACCTTTGTGGGCCTGGTCGGCATGATTGACCCGCCGAGACTGGAAGTCAAGCAGGCCGTAGCCGAGTGCTACAGCGCCGGCATCCGTCCGGTTATGATTACCGGCGACCACAAACTCACCGCTGTAGCCATTGCCAAAGAGCTGGATATCTTCCGCGACGGAGACCTGGCCATGACCGGCGAGGAGCTTGACGCCATAAGCCAGGACGAATTAAACCAGAAGGTGGATCAATATTCCGTATTTGCCCGGGTTTCCCCGGAGCACAAGATGCGTATCGTGAAGGCCTGGCAGTTTAAAGGCAAAGTAGTGGCCATGACCGGCGACGGCGTAAACGACGCTCCCGCTCTGAAGGTTGCGGATATCGGCTGCGCTATGGGAATCACCGGAACCGATGTTGCCAAGGGCGCCGCAGACATGATTCTGACGGATGACAATTTCTCCACCATCGTTCACGCGGTAGAACAGGGCCGGGGCATTTACTCCAACATCAAGAAATCCATTCAGTACCTGCTCTCCTGCAATATCGGTGAGATTATCACAATTTTTATAGCGACTGCACTGAACTTCCACCAGATGCCGCTAATCCCTATTCAGCTTTTGTGGCTGAACCTGGTGACAGACTCGCTTCCCGCCCTTGCCCTCGGCATGGAGCCCGTGGAGGCCGGCATTATGAACGAGAAGCCCAGAGATCCCAAAGACAGTATCTTTGCCCACGGATTTGCGGCAAGCATGGTCTTTTACGGTGTGCTGGTGGGCGCGGTGACTCTCTGCGCTTATATGCTGGGTGAGTATGTTCTCTCAGACCCGGATACTGCGGACGGAATCGCCTGCACTATGTCCTTTGCCACCCTGGTGTTCTGCGAGCTGACCCGTGCATTTGCCGTCCGCAGCGAGCGCCATTCCATCTTTACGATCGGCGTGTTCAGCAACTCCATGATGAACAAAGCCTTTGCTGTCGGGCTGATCCTCCAGCTGGCTGTTCTTCTGCTCCCGCCGCTTCAGGGTGTCTTCGGCGTTATGAGCCTGAATGCTGCGGAATGGGGCGTTGTCATTCTTCTCGCGCTGGTGCCCCTGCTGGTAAGCGAAATTTATAAGGCAGTGCGGAAAAGATAAACGTTCCCGTGCATGCGAAAGTGATAAAAAAATGCGTCTGGTTTGTCCGGGCGCATTTTTTTCGTCTGTTCAAAAACAGGCAAAAAGAACCATGTATATGCCCTATTCGGAAAGCAAATACTAAAGCGTGTTCAAATGCAGGTGTTTAAAACGAAAGGGAGGCATACGCATGGGGCAAAATAAAAACAAGAAAATCCATTCGGAGAAAGCAGAGGGCAGGAACCGCCAGAATCCAGAGGAAAAGCGCACCGAGCGGGAAATTGAGGAGAAAGAGGACCGGAAGCTGGAGGAGTACGGCCAGATCACCCTGGAAAACAACCGCGGAAATCGGAAAATCCAGCTTCTCACCATCATCGGCGAGGTAGAGGGGCACGAAAACTCCTCCGGGAGCAGCAAGACCACCAAATATGACCATGTACTTCCGCGCCTGGCCTGTATTGAAGATGACGCCAGCGTGGAAGGGCTCCTGGTTCTCTTAAATACCTCCGGAGGAGATGTGGACGCGGGACTTGCCATTGCGGAGATGATCGCCTCCTTAAGCCTCCCCACGGTGTCCCTGGTCCTGGGCGGCAGCCACTCTATCGGCGTCCCATTGGCCGTCTCGACGGACTATTCCTTTATCGTCCCGTCGGGAACCATGATGATTCATCCGGTTCGGATGACGGGAATGGTCATCGGCACCGCCCAGACATATGAATACTTTGAAATGATCCAGGATCGGATCCTGACCTTTGTTTCCAGCCACGCAAATATCGCCTATGACCAGCTCCGGAATTTGATGCACAATACAAAGATGCTCACCCGCGATCTGGGAACCGTTCTTGTGGGCAGGGAGGCAGTGGAAGCCGGCCTCATCAACGAGGTGGGAGGCATACGGGAGGCTCTGCGGAAGCTGTATGAAATGATGGAAACAGGGAAGCGGTGAGATCCGCTTCCCCGTTTTGGGAGAACATGCGCTTATTTTATTTTCGCAGAGGGACGCGCAGGACAAAGAACGCATTCTACCGAATCACCGCTCCCATCCCGCACCGCCGCAGCGCTGTCCGAAGCGGCAGATACAGGGCGGTACTCACCGCCGCGGACACCACCGCATTGATGGAAGTCGAAGCGATATTCCAGGCCAGAGCCACCTCTGCGGCGGGTTTTCCCAGAATCAAAAGCTTATAATAGTATCCCAGCAGCGGATCAAAAATCACATTAAATCCCAGGGCGCAGACAGAAGCCGCGGCGGCTGCCAGCAGCAGTTTCTTTTTATTTTCCTCGCCGCTTATACGGCCAATTTTAAAAATTCCATGACCCACAGCGCCGGCAATCAGGCCGATGCATAATTTGAGGATCAGAGTCTTGGGCGCATAAATCACATACACCGGATCCAGAAGGTCCCCGATGGTCATGCCGATGGCGCCTCCCAGGCCCCCGTAAAATCCCCCGATGAGCAGGGCGCCCAGCACGCAGACCGCATTTCCCAGGTGAATGGACGTGGCGTCCCCGCCCGGCAGTGTAATCTTAATCTGAAGAAAGGTAAATACAATGTAGGATAAAGCCGCAAACAGACCCGTAAGGGCAATTCGATAAATGCGCACATCCTCCTTTGTTCCCCGGAGAGCCGCACCCGGAACCGATGTCTTCGCATGGATTGTTTTCATAGGAATCTCCTCCTGTTGTCTTTTATTGTCTCTTTGATTCATTGACAGTATCCTATCACCAAATTGGCATGATTTAAATATCCAGTTTTTATATATTTAGTAAGTCCAGTTTGAGGGTAAAAGGGGACGGATACCCGCCTTTCCCGTAAGTTTCAGAGGGCATCCGTCCCAAACAGACGCGTATTTATTTTTCTTTCGCTTAATCCCCAAGCACATTCCGGATGGCCACCGGCGTCCGGTAGTTCCAGGTGGAAATCTTGATCCCGCTTCGCCTGCTGGCCGCATGGACAATCTGTCCGCCGCCGATGTACATGGCTACATGGTTCACCGCGCCGCTGCTGCCCGCGTAGAAAATCAAGTCGCCGGGACGCATTTCAGAGGATTTAATCCCCCTGCCCATCTTGGCCTGGGAGCCGGAATAATGGGGCAGGGACACGCCGAAGTGCTCCAAAACCTTCATAGTAAATCCCGAGCAGTCCGCACCGTTTGTCAGGCTGGTGCCTCCCCACACATAGGGGTTGCCCACAAACTGCAGGGCGTAATCCACGATCCGAGACCGCAGGGACGCCGCGGCCTGGGCCGCAATCTCTTCAGGTGAGAACTTGATTGCCTCGTTCAAGGCATAGCGCACCTCCACATTGTTGTCCCTGGTGGAGATGTACGCCTTGTCCGCCTCGCTGCCGTCCTCCTCGTCCACCGAGCCCAGGTCAATCTCCACCCAGCCGTCCAGCTGGCTCACAACCGGATAGCGCTCGTCCTTGATGATCTGGGTCCATATCTTGGAGTCCGTATTCGGTTCTGTCCGCACGTTGAGCACATCCGTCTTGATAACCGCCTGAAGGCTGGCTGTCTGCATAGCGATATCCCTGGCCTCCTGGCCCGTGGCTGTGTACTGCGGGTCTGCGGAAATATAGCCGATAATCGGACCGGACTGAATCTTATACCAGCCATCCAGCGTCTCAAGAATTTCTCCCGCCGCCTTGCTGGTCATCTTTCCGATGATTTTTCCGTCCTGACTGGGCTCCTCCCGGACATTCAGATAATTGTTTACTTTGGAAATGACCAGATTCTTGTACTGATTCACCGCCATAGAGCGCATATCCAGTTTTCGGCCCTCGTCCAGAGCATAAGAAACTGTGGCATAGTCCGAGGAGATATATCCCTCCTCAATCTGGATCCATCCCTCCTGCTCTCCCACTACCACATACCGCTCCCCCTCCAGGGCCTGCCCTACCAAGTTGGCGGGGTCAAGCTCCGGGGCGCTGCGGATATTTACATTGTCTGTAGTCACCGTGGCACGCAGCTTCACAAGCCCTTTTGCCATTTCGCGTGCCTCATCCCCGGTAATGAGGTACTGGTTGCTTATATAGCCCTCCACGCCGCCGGAGGTAATGTGGGACCACTCTCCCTCCGTATCCAGGATCTCACAGGCCCCGTCCCCGGAGAGCTTTCCGATGATGGTTCCGTCCATGCTGGGCTCCTCCCGGATGTTCAGATACCCGGACACCTGGACAATACCCAGATTGCTGTAGGAGTCCACCACTGCCTGAATCTCGCGCTCTTTCTCCGCCTGAGCGGCCTGAGCAGCCGCCTCCTCTGCAGACACGCCGGGCTGCCCTTCCCCTGCCTGGGCAGGGCTCGCTGTTCGGGCATCATCCGCCCCGGGGCTCGCTGCCTCGCGGCCGGAAAACCCCAAAACGGCGGCCCGCACCACAAGAACCACCACCGCAATGAGGAGCAGGGCGCCCAAGGCAAACAGCAGATAACGGGGATCCCATTTCTGGTTTCTCTTTCTTCTCGCTTTATTCAGGCTGGACAGATAATCCTTATGTTCAAGCATGGTATTTCAACGTCTCCTTATTTAGACAGCATCATCCTGTCGTTTACAAATGCGCCGCCGCCCGCCTCTCCGAACTTGTGGAGCAGATCCTCAACGGTCAGCTTCTTCTTCTCGTCCCCGCGGACATCATAAATAATACGCCCATCATCCATCATAATCAAGCGGTTTCCGATGGAAATCGCGTCTTTCATGTTGTGGGTCACCATCAGGGCCGTGAGGTGCTGCTCCGCAACCATCTCCTCCGTCAGGTCGAGAACCTTGCGGGCTGTCTTGGGATCCAGGGCCGCCGTGTGCTCGTCCAGAAGGAGGAGCTTGGGCCGCTTTAAGGTCGCCATGAGAAGGGTCAGCGCCTGGCGCTGCCCGCCGGAGAGCAGGCCCACTTTGGAGGTAAGGCGTTCCTCCAGCCCCAGGCCCAGCCGCAGAAGAAGATCGCGGTAAAGCTTTCGCTCACTCTGGCTGATACCAGGCTTTAAGCTGCGCATCTTTCCCCGGCGCAGAGCCAGAGCCAGATTCTCCTCAATCCCCATGGTGGCCGCCGTCCCGTTCATGGGATCCTGGAACACTCGTCCCAGAAAAGCCGCCCGCTTGTACTCCGGAAGACGGGTCACATCCTTTCCCTCAATGAGAATCTGTCCCTCGTCCACAGGCCAAACCCCCGCGATGGCGTTCAGCATGGTGGATTTCCCCGCACCGTTTCCGCCGATCACTGTGACAAAATCCCCGTCCTCCAGGGTGAGGCTTAAGTCATTCAGCGCCCTCTTTTCATTTACCGTTCCCGGATTAAACGTCTTTGAGATATGTCTGATTTCCAGCATCTATGCTCTCTCCTTTCCTGCCGCCGCCGGCTTTTTTGCGCGGAAGCTGCTCTGCAGATAACGGCGCTTCCAGGTCGGTATCGCCAGGAACACCGCCACCACCACGGCGGAGAGAAGCTTCAGAAGGTCTGTGTCAATTCCCCTCCAAATCACCACCTGAAGCACCAAGTAGTAGATAATGGAGCCCAGGGCTACGCCCAGAAGCCGAAAGCCGAAATTATGGAAAATTTTCCCAAATGCTGCTTCCCCGATAATCACGGCGGCCAGTCCGATGACAATGGCTCCCCGTCCCATCTGCACGTCAGAGAAGCCCTGGTACTGGGCCAGCAATGCGCCGGAAAACGCGACCAGCCCGTTGGAGAGCATAAGGCACAGAACCCGATTAAAATCCGTGTTGATTCCCTGGGCGCGGGCCATCTTGTCGTTGCAGCCCGTAGCTCGGATGGAGCAGCCCAGCTCCGTGCCGAAAAACCAATAGAGAATAAGAATCAGCGCGATCAGAACAACCGCCACCACGAAAATTGTATTTTTAAAGAAGGGCACGCCCTTGATAAAGCGCAGGGACACCAGGAGATCAAACTTATCCACATTGATGGCCTGGTTTGCCTTTCCCATTATTTTCAAATTGATAGAATACAGACCCAGCTGGGTCAAAATACCGGACAGAATTGCCGGAATTCCCATAAACGTGTGAAGCAGGCCTGTGGCCAATCCCGTGGCCATGCCCGCCAAAAGCGCGCAAAGCAGCGCCAGCCATACATTGCAGCCTCCCAGCATCATCATGATGCACACCGCTCCGCCGGTGCACAGGGAGCCGTCCACTGTCAAATCCGCAAAATCCAGAATACGGAAGGTCAGGTAAACGCCGATTGCCATGATCCCCCATATCAGTCCCTGGGCTACTGCGCCGGGAAGAGCGTTGATCAAGCTCATAATGTTCATTTTCTCACCTCAGTCAGTCTATTCGATAAATACAGCGAGGGGGACGGATCCCGCCTCGCTGCGGATATTCCTCATTACTCGGTTACGATCTCCTCATAGCCTTCCGGAATCGTGATTCCAAGGGCGTCACAGATTGTCTTATTGTACTTCTTGGTAAACTGAGGCGCGTACTCAATCGGCATCTCGGATACATCCGCCTCGCCGGTGAGGATCTTCACCGCCATCTCGCCGGTCGCAACCCCCAGATCATAGTAGCTGATAGTCAGGGATGCAACGCCGCAGCCGGCGCAGATTCCCTCCTCGCCCGCGATGATGGGCACTCCGGCAGGCTGGCAGATATTGTTGATAATCTCTGTGTTGGACGCTGCCGTATTGTCCGTGGGGATATAGATCACATCGCACTGGGAAGCCGCGTTGGTAGCGATGGTAGAAAGGTCGTTGGAATCGGAAAATGCATAATACTCACAGGTATAGCCCAGCTCCTCCAGAGCGGCCTTCACCGTATCTACCTGATATTGGGAATTGGCCTCTGCGGAGCAGTAGAGCAGGCCCACATTCTCGGCATCGGGGAACAGTTCCTGGAGCATCGCTGCCTGCTCATCCAGAGGAGCCAGGTCGCTGGTGCCTGATATATTGCCTCCCACTGTGCCGCTGAAATCATCAATTCCAAGAGCAACGCCGTACTCGGTCACGCTGGTTCCCAGAATCGGAATCTCATTGGTTCCGGCCTGCGCCGCCTGAAGGGCCGCCGTTGCATTGGCCATGATCAAATCGACGTCATTGGAAACAAAGCTGTTGATAATGGTGGAGCAAGTGTTGGAGTCTCCCTGGGCATTCTGCTCATCAAAGGTCACCGCGTCCCCCAGCGCCTCCGTCACCGCATCCTTAAATCCCTGAGTGGCTGCGTCCAGCGCCTCATGCTGTACAAGCTGGCAGATACCGATGGTGTAGGTCTCCCCGGATGCCGCCTGCGCGTCTGCGCTCCCGCTCTCTCCTTCGGAAGCTGCTTCTGCGGCGGCTGTCTCCTCCGAAGCCTGAGCCGTCTCCTCCGCAGCCTGGGTTGTCTCCTCCGAACTGCTGCTGCAGGCCGCCATGGAAAGCACCATGGTTCCGGCAAGGACAATTGACAGGAGCTTTGCTGATTTTTTCATAATATTTCTCCTCTCTTCTAACGAAATTCGCCCTCCGATGCAGGACTTTCTCTATCATACTACAAAAAAATACGGCCGTCAATTTAATCTGGCACTTTCCAGCATAAAAGTGTAAAAGTTTAACTGAGCAAAGAGCCGAAACAGGTCCCCTGCTCCTTTTGGGGCCTGCTCCGGCTCTCAGCGCAGCCTTTCCCATCACTTTAGGCAGAGAAACGCCGCCAGATTCCCCCGCTCCGTCCCATGTCCCCTGTGCGAGAAGAGATAGCTGCTGTTGCACCGGGTGCAGATGTTTGTCACATGAATCCGCTCCGGACAAACTCCCGCCTCCAGGAAGACCGCCTCGTTGGCCTTCCACAGATCCGCCTGGTATTTTCCGGGCCTTTTTCCATCTTTTATGAGCTGTCCGTGGTATTTTTCCGGAAATGCCGCCAAAAACTCCCTGGCCACTTCCTCTCCCACCTCAAAGCAGTCCTGACAGATGCTGGGCCCGATGCACGCCGTAACGTCCTCCGGACGGGTCCCGAACGCCTCTGCCATAGCCTCCAGCGTCACCTGGCCCATCTTGCGCACCGTTCCCCTCCAGCCGGAATGAGAAAGGCCGATGGCACGGTGCACGGTGTCTACCAGGTACAGGGGCACGCAGTCCGCGTACAGCGTGACCAGCGTGATGCCGGGCACGTCCGTGATCAGGCCGTCCACATCCCGGTAATCCCGTTCCCGGATCACGCCCTTTCCCGCATCCTCCCCGGTCACCCGGCGCACATGCACCGTATGGGTCTGCCAGGATAATACCATCTTGTCCCGCTCCACTCCCAGGGCTGCGGCCATCCGGGAAAAATTCTCCATCACCCGCTCCGGCTCATCCCCCCGGGCCACAGAGAAATTCATGGATGCCAATTTTCCCTGGCTCACTCCGCCCAGACGGGTGGAAAACCCGTTGACCACTATCCCGGTCTCTTCCAGAGCCTTAAACGAGAGAAAAGGGACGCCGGCCCTCTCCCGGGTGCAGAGCACCTGGCGCTCATCCTTGTAATTCCACTGAATCATCCGTATCCTCCTGCATGCAAACGGCCGTTTGTGGGCCGGCTAAAACGCATTTTCTATGATTTCCACCTGGCCGCCCAGGATGCTGACCACATCGAAGCGGCAGGGCACATCCGGTGCAATTCCCCGGCTGCACATATAATGGACGGCAGCCTTTCGGATCCGCTCCTGCTTTCTTGCGTCCACAGCCTGGGAGGGAGCGCCAAAGCGGTCGGTTGCCCGGTATTTTACCTCCACAAAGACCAGAACCCCTCCCTGACGGCAGATCAAATCCACTTCCCCCTGGCGGCACCGGTAATTGAAGGCGAGAACCTCATATCCCCGCTTTTCAAGCTGTCCGGCGGCAAATTTCTCATAGCGGCTTCCCGTCTCCCGCCGGTTCATCCCTCTTCCCCCGTCTCCAGAATGTTTTTCAAAAATGTCCTCCTGTGTATGGGGCAGGGGCCCAGCTGCCGGATGGCTTCCATGTGGGCCGCTGTGCCGTAGCCCTTGTGCTTTTCAAAGCCGTAGCCCGGAAAAACATTTCCGTACTCTTCCATCATGCGGTCTCTGGTCACCTTTGCCAGGATGCTCGCCGCCGCGATGGAAAGGCTCTTTGCATCCCCCTTGATGATCGGAACCTGAGGGATGGAGACGCCGGGAATGGTCACTGCGTCGTTGAGCAGGACTCCCGGCGCAACGGACAGGCCGGCCAAGGCCTCCCGCATGGCTTCATAGGTGGCCTGCAGAATATTAATCTCATCGATTCTGGCCGGAGACGCAATCCCCACGCTCCAGGCCACAGCCTTTTCCTTAATCTCTTCGAACAGCTCATCCCGCACCTTGGGAGAGAGCTTTTTCGAGTCGTTCAGCCGAAGAATCCGGGCATTTTCCGGGAGAATCACAGCAGCGGCGGCTACCGGGCCCGCCAAAGGCCCGCGGCCCGCCTCGTCAATCCCACAGACCGGGCCGGACGCCGCGTACTCCCGCTCAAACCGTCTCATTTCCTCCAAGCGCTGCAGCTCCTTTTCCAGCGCTTCCCCTTTCAGTACCCTGGCCATTTTATTTCCTCCGTTCGTAAAAATCCTCCGCCCGTTCCAGGGAGATGCGTCCCAGTTTTCCGCCGCGGAACTCATCGAGAAGCAGGGCTGCAGCCCTGGGTATATCCAGTTCTCCGCCTTTGAGCAGGCAGGCCCGCTTTCTCGCAACCTCCGCAAGCACCGCAAGAGCTTCCTGCCCGCCGCCGGCCGCAGACGCCGCCTGCGCCTCGCTGCCGTACCGCTGCGGAATAACCTCCGGATACCGTTCCCCCAGTATATTGATGAGACGGCAGGCCAGCTCCTCCTTGTCCAGGATCTGGTCATTGATCGAACCGATGAGTGCCAGATGAACCCCCACCATCTCCTCCTCGAACCTGGGCCAGAGTATGCCCGGCGTGTCGAGAAGCTCCAGCGTCTTGTTCAGCCGAATCCACTGGTTTCCCTTGGTGACCCCCGGCTTATTTCCCGTTTTCGCACAGGCCTTTCCCGCAAAGGAATTGATAAACGTGGATTTTCCCACGTTAGGGATTCCCACCACCATGGCCCGGATGGGCCGGTTCATGATCCCCCGCCTTCGGTCCCGCTCCGTCTTTTCTTTACATGCCTGGGCCACTGCGCCCTGCACCTGCTTTAAGCTGCCCTTATTTCTGGCGTCTATGCAGACGGCATGAAGCTTTTTCTCTTCAAACAGAGCGGCCCAGCCCCGCACCGCTTCCTCATCCGCCAAGTCCGCCTTATTTAAAAGAATCATCCGGGCCTTTCCCGCGGCCAGCTCGTCAATATCCGGGTTGCGGCTGGAATATGGGATCCTGGCGTCCACCAGCTCGATCACCAGATCCACCAGCTTTATATCTTCCTTCATCGCCCGCCTGGCCTTTGTCATATGGCCGGGATACCACTGTATATTCATCGCTTGTCCTCCTGCTATGCTTGAGAGCGTGTTTGATGCATCAGGATCGGATCAGATCCAGCTTTAAAATAGGGAAAATCCGCAGCCATACTTTCCCCAGGATCTTATCTTCCTTCACATTTCCAATATTGGGGAACCGGCTGTCCTCGCTGCTATCCCGGTTGTCTCCCAGAAGAAAATATTCGTCTTCCCCAAGGACAATGGGATGCTCCGCCCTGCCTGCCAGAGACACCTGCTCCAGGTCATTTTCCGCATAAAGGATTTCTCCGTTGATAAAAAGGAACCCTCCGCGTATCTCAACGGTCTCTCCGGGAAGGCCGATCACCCGCTTTACGTTCTTTGTGCCGTCCTCCTTCTCAAAGACCACAATATCAAACCGCTCCGGCTTTGCCACATCGTAGGCCAGCCGGTTTACCAGAACCACATCCTCCCCATCCAGCACGGGCTGCATGGAATTTCCCAGTATCCGCACCTGGCCGCAGAATCCGTACACCGCAAACCAGGCGCAGGCCAAGACCACGACCACATTCACCACCCAGCGCACCCCGCGTCTGAACCAGGCGGTTTCTTCATTTATATAAAAGTCCAATTGACCACATCCGTTTCAAGAATATAAAAACAGGCGCCGCAAAACCCTTTGTATCTCCCATTGATGCGACGCTTAAACCCTTGCGCCCTGCTCATCGATGAGCCGGATCTTGCGACACCCTCTCTGTAAAGTCTGTCTTACTTTATCGAACTAACTCTTTTACCTTAGCTGCCTTGCCCACTCTGGATCTCAGATAGTTGAGCTTCGCCCGTCTTACCTTACCTCTGCGCACAACCTCAATGTTGTCAACGCTGGGGGAGTGAAGGGGCCAGGTCTTCTCAACGCCGATGCCGTTGGAGTTCTTACGCACGGTAAAAGTCTCTCTTGCACCGCCGTTCTGTCTCTTAATCACAGTTCCCTCAAAGATCTGGATTCTCTCTCTGGAACCCTCTCTGATCTTGTTGTACACCTTCACGGTGTCGCCCACACGGAAGCTGGGCACGGTCTCCTTCATCTGAGCCGCTTCGATGTTCTTGATAATATCGTTCATTGTGAACCTCCTTTGATATTCGATGTTCTTAAATGCGCCGGAACAAAATCATTCGCCCCGTCTGCGCAACAGAGGACCATCTGCTTGTCGTCACATTGGTTCATTCTATCATAGACAATAAAAAAATGCAAGGATAATTTTTATTTTCGCGGGCACTTTTCGCCACTTTTCGCGGGCACTCCTGCAGACAAGCCTGATACCTTCTTTCGCCCCTGTTTACCTCGCGTCCGAACGGTTCTCTGCGATATTTTCGTCCCTCTCCTGGTCTTCCTGCCGCAGCCGCGCCCCGCACACCCGGTAAAACCCGATCAGATCCCGCAGATTGCACGCCCCGGCCTTGAGAAGCCGCTTGGCAAGGGCCAGCCCCCTCCGGCCTGCCCTGGCGCCCTGGCGTTTGGGTCCCAAGGCGTCCGCCCAATCAGCCAAAGCTTTCTTCAGCTCGGCAAGCTGGACATGCTCCTGAGGCGCCTTTGCCCCCTCCCTGGTGAGGAGCTCCTCCAAAAATTCCTGTTCTTTTAATGAGAGACAGGCCTCGGGCAGAAGATCCGGCCGGCGCTCCAGAGTTCTCTTTATGGACTCCCTCCTGCGCCAATCCGCAATCCGCTTGTGGTGTCCTGTGAGCAAAACCTCCGGCACGGATAGTCCTCGGTAGACCGGAGGACGGGTATACTGGGGATATTCCAGGAGACCGCCGGAAAAGGATTCCTCCTCGGCGGAGGCCTCATTGTTTAAAACGCCGGGAACCAGGCGGCTGATGCAGTCAATCATCACCATGGCCGGCAACTCCCCGCCTGTGAGGACAAAATCCCCAAGTGATAGATTGTCCGTGACAATCAGGGAGAGCGCCCTCTCATCAATCCCCTCATAATGGCCGCACAGAAAGACCAGATCCTCCTCGGCAGCCAGTTCCTTCGCTATGGACTGATTGAACACCCGGCCCTGGGGCGTCATATAAATCACCCGCGGCCGCTTTCCCAGCCGGGAGCACAGCGCCTCATAGGCATCGCACACCGGGCCGGCCTGCATCACCATGCCCGCGCCCCCGCCGTAGGGCACGTCGTCTACATGCCGGTGCTTATCCGTAGAATACTCCCGGATATCCAGCGCCTCCACGGAGATAAGTCCATTTTCCATGGCGCGGCCTGTGATGCTCACTCCCAGGCCGTCCGTGATCATCTGGGGAAACAATGTCAATACATGAAAATTCATCCGTTCTCCTTCCACCGGTTTTTCAGTTTTGTCTGCAGCCGGTACAGGGTATTGAGGGCATCAATGGGCGTCATAGTGGAGAGCTCCAGTCCCTCCAGCTCCCGCACAATATCGTCGTCCTTCACCGTATCAAAGAAGGACAGCTGCTGCATGTCCACCTCGTCGGGTTTCGGCACCGCCTTGTGCTGGGTCACCGTAGCGCCCGCCTGGGCAATCTCCTTGGCGCGGGAGGTGATGTCATTATCGCTTAACTCCTCCGCAATCTCTTTGGCACGGGCAATGACGGAATCCGGCACTCCGGCAAGCTTCGCCACCTGGATGCCATAGCTCTTATCCGCCCCGCCCCGGACGATTTTCCGCAGGAATACAATGTCGTCCCCCTGCTCCTTCACGGCGATGCAGTAATTTTTCACCCCGGCGATGGTTCCCTCCAGCTCCGTAAGCTCATGGTAATGGGTGGCAAACAGGGTCTTTGCCCCTAAAAGCTTCGTATTGCTGATATGCTCAATCACTGCCCAGGCAATGGAGAGCCCGTCAAAGGTGCTGGTTCCCCGGCCGATCTCATCCAGGACCAGAAGGCTGTTTTTCGTGGCATTGCGCAGGATGTTGGCAACCTCGGTCATCTCCACCATGAAGGTACTCTGGCCGCTGGCCAAATCGTCCGATGCCCCCACCCGGGTGAAAATCCGGTCGCAGATGCCGATATCCGCCTCCTGGGCCGGCACAAAGCTGCCCAGCTGGGCCATGAGCACGATCAGGGCCACCTGGCGCATGTAGGTGGATTTTCCTGCCATATTGGGGCCGGTGATCACGGAAAGCCGGTTCTTTCCATTGTCCAGAAAGGTGTCGTTGGCCACAAACAGGTCGTCCCGCATCATCTGCTCCACCACGGGATGGCGGCCGTTCTTGATCTGAATCACGCCCTTCTCATTGATCGAGGGCTTCACATAATTGTGCCGGCTGGCTACCGCCGACAGGGAGCAGAACACATCGATCCCCGCGATGGCCTTGGCCGTCTTCTGGATGCGCACCACCTGGGAGGCGATCTCATCCCGCACCTGGCAGAACAGGTCGTACTCCAGGGATACCAGCTTTTCCTCGGCTCCCATGATGATGTCCTCCAGCTCCTTTAACTCATCCGTGGTGTAGCGCTCCGCATTGGTCAGCGTCTGCTTGCGGATAAAATAATCCGGAACCAGGGATTTAAAGGAGTTTGTCACCTCGAAATAGTAGCCGAACACCTTGTTGAACTTGATTTTCAGGTTCTTGATGCCTGTCTTTTCCTTCTCCCGGGACTCCAGCTGAGCCAGCCAGTCCTTGCCCTCGGTCTTGGCCTGGCGCAGGCGGTCCGCCTCCTCCGAGAAGCCTTCCTTGATCATTCCCCCGTCCCGGACCGTGATGGGCGGGTCGTCCTCAATGGCCCGCTCAATGAGGCTGTACAGATCCTCCAGAGGATCCAGATCCGCCTCCAGCTCCTTGAAAACAGCGCTTCGAAATTCCCCCAGAAGCCGCTTGATATGGGGGAGCATTTCCAGAGATGTCTTAAAGGCAATCAAATCCCTGGGGTTGGCCGTCTTGTAGCTGATGCGGCCAATCAGCCGCTCCAGGTCGTAGATCGGATTCAGATACTCGCAGAGTTCTTCCCGAGAAATATAGCTCATGTTCAGCTCTTCCACCACGTCCTGCCGCCGTATAATTTCTTCCTTATGAATAAGGGGCTGCTCAATCCAGGTGCGCAGAAGCCTTGCGCCCATGGCGGTCTTTGTCTTATCCAGAACCCAGAGAAGCGTTCCCCGCTTCTGCTTCTCCCGCATGGTCTCCACCAGCTCCAGATTCCGCCTGGTGGAGGTGTCGATAATCATGAATTGCCCCGTGCAGTAGGGCGTGATGGAAGTAATGTGCTCCAGGGTGCTCTTCTGGGTCTCATACATATAGGCCATGACAGCTCCTGCCGCAATCACCCCGGTGGAGTAGTCGTCCAGCCCCAGGCCGGAGAGGGATCCCACTTTAAAATGTTCCCGCAGGATCTTCCGGCAGGACTCGTCCCCGAAGAAGTGGCTGTCCAGGGCGGAAACCGCCACATTGTAGCGGTTTTTCAGCTCATCAATGTCCACCCCCGACATGTAAAAGGCGTTGTTGCAGATGATCTCCGACGGCGAAAACTTATTGATCTCATCAAAAAGCTCCCGGCCGGAGTCAACCTCCGTCACCAGGAACTCCCCGGTCGTGATATCCGCTGTAGAAACCCCATACTTTCCATCCATGTACACAATGCCCATGAGGTAGTTGTTCTTCGTCTCATCCAGAGCCTGGGCGCTGGTGATGGTGCCCGGGGTCACCACCCGGATCACCTCCCGCTTCACCAGCCCCTTGGCCAGCTTGGGATCCTCCATCTGCTCCGCGATGGCCACCTTGTAGCCGTTCTGGACCAGGCGGTAGAGATAGGAGTCCACCGCATGGTAGGGCACGCCGCACATGGGCGCCCGCTCCGGCAGGCCGCACTCCTTTCCGGTCAGCGTGATCTCCAGAACCTTTGACGCGGTCAGGGCATCGTCAAAAAACATCTCATAAAAATCCCCCAGACGGTAAAACAAAATACAGTCCGGATACTCCTTTTTCGTCTCCATATAATGCCGCATCATGGGGGATAACTGTGATAAATCCAATGCTGTTCCTCTCTTCTATTCTTCTGTATACGTTGTCGCGCGAAGCGCGCCCGCCCCGCCAGGGGCATGCATTACGGGGTGCCCGGAGGGTATACGTTATCGCGCGAAGCACGCCCGCCCCTCTACTGCGCCGGCCGCCCCATATAATAGAACCCCTTGCTCTCTTCCAGGTACACGTTCACGATCTTTCCCACAAGGGAGGGATCCCCGGGGAAGTGCACCACCGTGTTGTTGGAGAGCCGCCCGGTCACAAACCCGTCATCGTGATCCGATACTTCCTCCACCAGCACATCCTGCACGGTTCCCACATCCCGGCTGCACAGATCGGCAGCCCGCTCCTGCACCAGGGAGAGCAGGCGGTCAAACCGTTCCTTCACCACCGCCTCCGGCACCTGGTTCTCCATGGCAGCCGCCGGGGTTCCCGTGCGCTTGGAGTAGATAAAGGTAAATGCGCTGTCAAAGCCCACCTTTTCCACCACGTCAAGGGTATCCGCAAAGTCTTCCTCCGTCTCTCCGGGAAATCCCACAATGATATCCGTGGTCAGAGAGATCCCCGGCACTGCCTTTTTAATTTTCTCAGCCAAGGCTAGAAACTGCTCTTTGGTATAGCGCCGGTTCATGGCCTTTAAGATCCGGGTACTCCCGGACTGGAGGGGAAGGTGGAGATGGCGGCAGATTTTCTCCGAACCCGCCATCACTTCAATGAGCTCGTCCGACAAATCCTTTGGATGGGATGTCATAAAGCGGATGCGGCGGATTCCTTCCACCTGCTCCACCCGCCGCAGCAGCTCGGCAAAGGTAATGGGGTGCTCCAGATTTTTTCCGTAGGAATTGACATTTTGTCCCAGGAGCATAACCTCCACCACGCCCTCCGCGGCCAGGCGCTCCACCTCCCGCAGGATTTCCTCGGGTTTGCGGCTTCTCTCCCGCCCCCGCACATAGGGCACAATGCAGTAGCTGCAGAAATTGTTGCAGCCAAACATGATATTGACCCCGGATTTAAAGGGATATTTGCGGTCCGCGGGCAGATCCTCCACAATCTGGTCCGTCCCCTCCCACACATCCACAAGCATTTTCCGCTTTTTCCCGGAGCGGGAAGCTTCCTCCCGGCGGGCCAGGCAGCCGTCCACCAGCTCCGCCAGCTTAAACACATTGTGGGTGCCGAAGATCAGATCCACAAAGGGATAGCTCTTTTTGATCCGCTCCACCTCGTCGGCCTCCTGCATCATGCAGCCGCACAGGCCCACAATGGTCCCCGGATGGCGCTTCTTCCAGCCCCCAGCCTGTCCCAGGTGGCCGTAGACCTTCAGGTTTGCATTTTCCCGCACCGTACAGGTGTTGTAGAGGATTAGATCCGCTTCCTCATTCTCCCGCATCTCATAGCCGATGCACTCTAAGATTGCCCGGAATTTCTCTGCGTCCTTCGCGTTCATTTGACAGCCGAAATTGATCACCGCTGCCGTACCGCAGGCGCCCTCTCCCTGCATGCGGGAAAGCTCCTCCTGCCCGTAGCGCCTGGCGGCCTCTCCGGTGGAAAGCTCCGCCGCAAACCGATCCGCCAGACGTTTTCTGGCGCTTGCCATAAAATAATATTGACGGGCGGGCTCCTCGGTGGGAGGCGCCTCCTTTAAGTCGATCCCGTCCAGTATTTTTTTCATTGTCTCTCTGTTTAATTCCATATTTGATTCCTTATTTTCAGACACGCTCCAGGGGCTTTGACCGGCAGCCCCGGCTCTTTTCTTTTTCAACGGAATCCATTATATATGATTTGGGGGATTTACGCAAATGATTTTGTGAGTTTGCCGCTGCGGCAGATAAATAGTATTTTATTTTATCACGTACTTAGTACCTCTTCCCCTGCCTTCAATTTTTACAACCCCCTTTTTGCCCATTTCTTTCAGCAGCTGTGTTGTCTTTGATTTGCCAAAATCAACATAAGGAGCAATTTCGCTGATTGATTTCAACATTGTCCTGCTTAAAATCTTATAGATTTTTCTTTCGTCTTCCGTTAAATTCAGGTTTTTCTCAAAAACCGGGAGCACAATCTTGATTGTATTTTCCGACACTTCAAAGTCCGGCTGTTTTAATCCTTCTTCATAGAGCTGTTTTATTCGTGTAATTCCCGTACCGAATATTTCGACAAACCCCAGCCTGTAAAATACATTTGCAAGATTTCTATTTCTCAGAACGGAAAGTTTTCCCGATAAATACTCGTCTTTTGTTATTCCAGGCGGCAGTCCTCCCGGAGAAATAATCTCTATTCTGTCATCAAACATCGAAACTTTTATTTGCGACTCCACATCCCACACCCGATGAATCAGCGCGTTCGCAATTGCTTCCCTGAATGCGGCCTCCGGTATTATTTCTACCTTTTTCCTGTCGGCGCCTTGTATTTCCTCGTATTGATAATAATCTTTGAATACCTCCAATGCTTTTTCATATACTATCAAAACGGAGATATTGTCAAATGTTGCCCTTTTATGAATCACGCTGATGTTTTCGCCGAACTTCATCATATCGATTCCCGGAAAATGATTTTTATCTGCCAAAATACCGGCCGCATTATTGTATCCGATGGTGCTGTTATATAAATTCAGCGTTTTCAAGGTATCCTGATTAAAGGTTTCAATCTGAATGCACTCTTTTAATTTTTGACATAAAGTATCAAACGTCAGCTCCTGATCCGCACAGGGCAATTCTTCAAATCGAATATTTTTTCCTTCCAAAATCAGCCTTGTCAACTCCAGTGTATCAACCTCTATGGTTGCGGTATCATTTCGCTTGTATGCTTTTGATTTATATAAATACGGCTTTTGAAGCCCGCTTTTTACAGTCAGTTTTATCGTTCTGTCATTATTCTGCAATTCCAGCGTGTAATCAGGCTGCGGCGTAATGCTGTCATTAATTTTGTTTTCAATATCCAGACACGCTTGTTTTGCATCCGGCAGTCCTTTGATAGTACCGCTGTCATCAATGCCAAAAAAAATTTCTCCGCCGCCGTAATTCGAAAAGGCACTTACTGTTTTTAAAAATGTATTTGTAATCTTTTCTTTGAACTCTATTGTTCTTGTTTCGCGCATATACTGTTTTTCCTTTCCCTGTTTCCTGCTTAAATTATATGCAGAAATACGCAGAAAATCAATCGTATTTTTTTACGATTGATTTTCTGGCCATTTTTGGTTATTCGAAGAAATTTCTTTGCCGCTTTAGATAATTTCCGGCCCTTTCCATAAAGTAATATAGACTAAACAGCAGGTCACAGCTCCTGATGAATCTCTCGTGGGATCACCATCTGCATTAAAAGTCCCGTATCATCTGCCTCCGGTTCCGGCGGGATCGTTTCTGTTCTTCCCTGGAGCATCAGATTTGCTGTAACCGCAAGGCAGATGGAATCCACAATATCATCTTTCTTACATTTCAATGCTCTGGAACGGGAACTAATCCAGCCTTCCGTAACCTCCGGAAGATATTTTCCGATGACAGCCGCCCTCTCCCGGATTCCGTGCGAATCATGCTTGCTCGTCATAAGTACGCTCCCATTCAGCCTTGCAAAGCAGACCTCTGGATGGCTCTCCTGAATCACATTTTTGTACTGTGAATTTGCCTGAAGAAATTCATCCACTTCCCGCATTTTAGGAATAATGGCATCTGTCTGGATGGGCAGCTTCTTATGAAGCACTCTGACATTGGCCTTCCTGCGTTCTTCTTTCGTTTCACCATATACGGCCTTCCTGCAGGGGGACGTAAATATGGTATATGCTTTTCCTTTCAGGATTTTCCTCGCCATGTCATCCGGCCGAATCTGCTGTTCATTTCCCTGCAGGCCGATAACCATATCAATCAGGCAGGAATCAAATGGAAGCTTCTCCGTCAGTTCATTCAGATCCGCAAATTTGTGCAGGCTCAACATTCCATCGCTGATTACTGCTGCAATCCATCCTCCTCTGCATCCGTCAATTCCCACCGAGCATCCGCCGCTCAAACCGCATGATATCTCAGCCCTATTCTCTTCTTCCAGAGGATATTGCAAAGCAATATTCATAATATGCGCAATATTCTGCTCCCCCGCAAACTTTTTTGCATCCGCAAAGTTCTCTGTAAGAGGAAGCCACTCCAGCGCATTTATTTCTTCTGTAAGGGGCATTTCACTCTGCAGCCTCCCCACATAAATTTCCAAGACAATTTTCTGTGCGTAATACGTCAAATCCATCAGACGGAAAAGACGGATATCGCTTCTTCGAATTCCCGTTTCTTCCTTCAGCTCCCGATAAGCCGCTTCCATAGACGTTTCTCCCGGCTCAACCTTGCCGCCCGTAAAATTGTACAGGCTTTTGTATGGTTCTTTTGCTCTTTTGCAAAACAGCACTTTGTCCTTCTCTGGGCTGAAAACCACAATACAATTAAAATGCTTCATCCAATATCTCCGTTCTTTCAAACCGTAGCAGCAGAATATCCGCATAGCAACGCGAAATTCTGAATTGTTTTATATCTTTTGCCGTTTTCAAAATCATCAATTATCACAGCATAAAAAGAACCGAACTCCACAGACAAGCAAAATCCAGTTCTCCTTTTTATCCATATACAGTTTCTTGCTATATTAAAAAAACGGCTCTCTACAGCAGCGCGTCCCCTTCATCCTCCACGCCCAAAAACTCCCGGGAGGACACCCGCTTATTCTCCCGCTCCGCCTCGATAAGCTGGGAGAGCTGCTCTTTCACGTTCTCGCAGTCCTTTACATTCACCAGGGAGAAATCCCCCAGAGACTGGTCGGAACTGTACACCCGGATGGTTCCCATGCCCATAATCCGCTGCCACAGGCTCCTCTCCAGGCCAATGTCCGTGATGCGGTACAGGCGCACCTCGTCCTCCCGCGTGTTCAATACCCCTGTCTTAATATACAGCCGGTCCTCCGAGAACCCGTAAATCGTAAAAGTCCAGGGCAGTCCCAGAAAATTGCGCTTTCTCGCTCTCCAGATTGTATTCGTCATTGGCTTCTCCTTTCCGCTCCCGCAGTGCGTCCGTGCGCCCTTGCGCGCTGTGCGCGCCTGCTGTCCTAAAGCCATTATATGCGAAAATGAGCGGCCGCACAAGATTTATTCGCGCGTTGAAACGCAGAAAACGTGCGGTATCTCCAGCCCGCCAAAATACGCAGAAGAGTCCCCGGTCACAACCATATCCTGGCCGAATATCACAAGAGGCAGCGCCCACCGCGTATATTCCTCCAATGTACCGGCAAATTTCTCCTTTTTCTGCTCCATCTGCTCCCGCTCTCTGCCGGAAGCGTGAAACGAATCCCAGAAGAAGAAATCAATTTCCTCATAAGACCATTCTTCTTTGGAGAAGCGGATAAAGCGCAGGATAACCGGCCCCATGCCCGCAGAAATCTGGGGTGAATACTCCAAAATAACAGGTGTCTCCCCCTCCCTCCGGTATAAATACATCCATCTCCATCCTGCCGTATTCTCCGCGATATCCGTGCTGTACCGCTCTTTCACATGGCCGCCGGGCAAAATTCCAAAGACCTTCAGCGTCCCCTGAAAATTGTTAGGGTCATCCGCCGTCTGATCCGCCAAAAGAATCATCTCCGCTGTCCCATCCCCGTCCAAATCTGCAAGAATCTGCCGGGTCGGATTTTCTGCAAAGTTTTCCCAGACAAATTCTTCGTAAATGGCATAGGTTTCCGTTTTATCCTCCTGCCTTCCGCCGCACCCCATAAGCAGGAAAGCACCGGCCAGAATGACCGCAGCCGTTCGTTTTATCATATGGCCTTCCCCTCCTCTTTTATTATGACGAAGCTGCATGCCCAAAAGGGCTGCTCAGCGGAGAAGAAAATTGTTTATAAATGGCCGGACTAAAATCTACGTCAAGTCCTGTCTGATGGCAGGGCTTGCTTTTTACATGAATACGGTGCCAGGAGGGGTTTTTAAATACAAAGAGCTCCATTCTATTTTCTCTGACCGGTATTATCAGGATTTTCCACACAAAAAATCCCCCACCCATTCAGGATGAGGGAACTTCTCCCGCCGTCAAATTTTCTCGTCAAAATTAAACAAGCGCCAGCTTTCTTTTCAAATCGCGGATATCATAACCCATATTCCGCACTTCCATCTTCAAATTCAGTATCTCTAACTCCATCCGTTCATTCTTTTTCTCCATCTGGAGCGCTTCCCCCAGGTGCTTTATCAAAAAATCATGGCCTTCCCCGATGACATCTATCTTTTGGTTCGTCTCATTCTCCAATGTCACCTGTACTCTTGTAAGCCGCTCCTCCATCGCATCCATGCGGCTGCTCAGCCTCTGTTCCATAGAGTTCATTTCCTGCTTCATGGAACCCATCTCCTGCTTCATAAAACTCATATCCCGCTCCATAGAGTCCAACTTCTGTAGGACAAGATCCAGCTTTTCTTCCATTGCCATACAATCTTCCCTTTCCAAATACATATCGCATATATAGATAGGACTATCTCTGCCTTTATTATACTATATCCAGGGTAGCCACAGCAAGGGCAGTTTTGTAAAGACCAAACGTTTTATTGATAATGGACAAATAGTGCTTACTACGGATAACTCTATGATTTATTATCGTTTTGCCAAGTGCAGGATCCGCCCCTCCTCTGACGTTTTGCCAGCCCACACATTTTGGTAAATGCAACGCTCATAATATTTTATACCTTGTCCATTTTTTCCACTACTTCAGTGTGCAAAATTTTTCATATAGGAACGTATTAGTAAGCGCCCGCTTTCATCACGGGCGCCACTTTAAATTACTTCTTTTCTTTCTGTTCTTCAAGGAAACGAGTCTGTATCCCACGGCTTAACGACATCGTCGTATTCATCCATTCGGTAACAGCTTCACTATAGTCCTTATTTCTAAGCAATGCGATACATTTGTCTATTACCTGCTGCTCTCTGCCAGCATTTAATACTGGCAAGTCATGTGCCAGCTTATATTCGGCAACATGAAGAACCGTATCCATTCGCTTTTCAAACAATGCAATTAACTGGCCGTCAATTTCATCGATTTCCTTTCGAAGTTCCTGTAAATCTTTCATATAAACTTGACCTCCATATTCATGCAATGCTAATATTATACAGCAGGCATCAAAGCACTTGCAATAGGATAACCAACTACAAGGCTTGCCGCAATTGCCACCGCTGCCAAAACACATCCGTATTTTATGATTTGCGCTGCAGGCGTCCATCCGGTACCGATAGCCAGCGCCACATTCGGGTGAGCCGGAGGCAGGATAAACGCATAGCTGGCCAGCATACCAACGCTGCAAGCAACTGCAGAGGTGTTTATGGCGCCGCCGGAAGCCATACAGATCGGTATAGCCACCGCACACACAACAGTAACTGTAACCATATTGGAGCAGGCGTTCGTCATAATGGTCGCCCAGGTAATAAAAACTAACACGATAATGATCGGTGAAAGGTTTGCCAGCGCAGGTTCGATGGTAGAAGAAAGCCATGTCGTCAGTCCGATGTCAGCATTGGTCATAGCGGAGCCTACAGCCAGTGTAGCTGCTGCCATGATCAGGCTTCCCCACTGGATACCCTTGCTCATAGTATCCTTAAAATTCAAAAGCGGCTGGCCATCCACAGAAATTACGAACAACGCTACCGCACCAAGTAAAGGAGGGAATGTGGTTCCGCGAGCATTAAAGAAGGTATAAACAGCAGGTACCGCTGTTTTAAAGAATTCCGGTACCACCCACATAATAACGACCAGGAAGAAAATAACCAGTGTAACCTTCTCCCTCTTATCCATTGGCGACAGCTCTGCTTTCAAACTCTCCAGATTGATTCCCTTCAGCTTGCTCATGTCCGGCCGCAGAACAAGACGGAACAACAGCATCATGGCCAGGAAGGATATAATACCTACAGGAATTGCAAATGCCATATAAGCGGCATAGCTGACTGTCGTATTGGCTGCCGTCTGGTAAAATCCAATCGCCATAACCGGAAAGACATGGGCGATCGGCGTCATCCCACAGGAAATAGCACAGCAGAACAGCTGTCCGAGGCCCAGCGCACTGGCTAGCTTATCCCCTTTTTCAAGCCGCAGCTCTTTGCAGATGGTTTCCAGGATAGGCATATAAATGACGTATAAAACTACCGGGCTGATAAACATGCCTATCACCAGCACAGATAAACAATATAAGGTTACAAACCACCAGGAACCCTTTTGCGCCATCCTATTGCAGATAAACGCAACCGCGCATCGCTTAACGAAAGGTGTTTTAGACAGTGCATAAGTACACGTAAAGGTAAACATAAGAAACGCAAACGTGCTGTTTCCAAAAGAGTTCGCAAGTATACTGTTCATTGTCAGCTCCGGTACAAAGGTTAGGCCTGCAAGACACAAAATACTGGGCCAATCAATGGCAGTTGTCAGCCATAAGATCAAGGTTCCGACAAAAACACCAAGCACCTGCATTCCGGAAGCGCTCATCCCAGGAACAGCCGGAACAAAGCGGAACCCAAAAACAAACAAAAACGATATTACATAAAGAATCCATTTTTTCCTGTTCATGAAAAACTCCCCCTTCTCGATCAAATTAAATACGTGCATTCTGACGATTCAGTTCAGCACGGATAGCCTCCACATCATAAGTATCCTTGTTACCGGTTAAAGCAGCTGCCACACCTGCGGCATGACCGGTACCAAAGCCGGTACCCATAACACGCACAGAAGCGAAGGCGATATGATCTGCGCTTAACGTACGCCCTGCGCTCCACAGATTTTTGATTTTCTGTACCTTCAGACAACGAAGCGGAATTTCATAATAATCATCACCCTTAACAAACAGATACTTTGCCATTTTATTTTTCTCCACATGCATTTCACAGGGCCATGCGCCACGGGCAACCGCATCTTTTTGTTTTATCGCATTCAGTACGTCGTCTCCCGTCAGTGTATATTCCCCCAATAAATGCCGTGTATCACGGATCCCAAAAGAATTGCCTGTCCAAACAAGCCGGGCTTTTTCCATCCCGGGGAAATACCGGCGGAAAGCTTCCATATATTCCAGGCTTTGCCTGCGGGTATCCACTTCACAGCGTGTCAGTGTTTCCGCATCCAGGGCAGGCACTTCCACAGACGGAAGGATTGCAGCAACCGTATCTTCATTGGTGCGGAACACAATGCCAGACTCTTTGGTAAGATGAGTAAAGCCGTCATTCTTCGCCTGGAGCAATGCCTTCTCCAGTAATGCCGGAGTGAATTTCACTGCAGGATCCACACGGTCAATGCGCATAACACGTGTGGACATATATCCTCCGCCATTACCGTCGCCAAAAACAAAAGGCGCTCCTGCAAAAGCCCCCAGGTTACCGTCGCCGCTGGCGTCCACAAAGGCGTTCGCGCTGAATTCGCAATAGCCTTCATCATCTGCACATCGAATAGCAAGGATATGTTCCCCGGCCTCATCCAGCTTTGCTTCTACCATCGTACAATGAAGCAAAAAGTCCAGCTCATACTCCAGCACCAGTTCATCCAGCGCTACCTTTGTGGCCTCAATATCCAATGTAACAATTGCGTTTTTAACGGGAGAAAGACTGTAACCGTTGTAATATCCAAGTGCTTTCAGCTTCTGCAGAACCTCTTCCCCTACACCATAAACGATCTGCTCCGGCTGCTCTCCATGTGTAAAGAAACCACAGTAAGAAGCTACATTTGCATTGGTCGCCTGACCGCCCAGGCTTCCATTGCGCTCCACTAACAACACATTTTTCCCTGCCTTGCGGGCGCCTATCGCTGCCGCGATACCTGCCGCACCTCCGCCCAAAACGATAACATCGTAATGCTTGTTACGGATCATGATTATATCCATTCCTTTCGCTTCGCTCAGGCACAAAACGTTATGAAAATGTTTTCCCTGAGCTTATTTTTCTTTATAATTCTTCTTGTAGGGAACTCGGTATACTACAAATCACGGGGAGGTGAGT
>DWWT01000072.1 GCA_019119575.1 Candidatus Enterocloster excrementipullorum | reverse complement strand
GCCGGCCTTACGGCTTCCGGCGCGGATGTGTATCTTCTCCACGTGACAACCACTCCCAGCGTATCTTATGTGGTCCGCACCGAGGGATTTCAGTGCGGCATTATGATTTCCGCCAGCCATAATCCCTACTATGACAACGGGATTAAGGTGATTAACGGGAAGGGGGAGAAACTGGAAGAGTCGGTGATCGAGAAGATCGAGGCGTATCTGGACGGGGCTATGGGGGAAATCCCTCTGGCAAAGAAGGACGCCATTGGACGGACGGTTGATTTTGCCGCGGGCAGAAACCGGTACATTGGCTATCTGATCTCCATTGCCACCCGTTCCTTTAAGAACATGAAGGTGGCCCTGGACTGCGCAAACGGCAGTGCTTCGGCTATCGCAAAGAATGTTTTTGACGCCCTGGGGGCTGAGACCCATGTGATCCACAATGAGCCCAACGGCCTGAACATCAATGAGAACTGCGGCTCTACCCATATCGGCGAACTTCAGAAATTTGTCCTGGAACAGAAATGCGACGTGGGCTTTGCTTATGACGGGGATGCGGACCGATGCATCGCGGTGGATGAAAACGGCCGCGTGGTGGACGGAGACGCGATTATGTTTATCTGCGGAAAATATATGAAGGAGCAGGGAACCCTGTTCAACAACACGGTAGTAACCACCATCATGTCGAATTTTGGCCTCTACAAGGCCTTTGACCGGGAAGGTATTTCCTATGAGAAGACTGCAGTGGGCGACAAGTACGTGTATGAAAATATGGTCTCTACAGGCCATTGCCTGGGGGGCGAGCAGTCCGGGCACATTATTTTCAGCAAACACGCCACCACAGGCGACGGAATTTTGACATCCCTCAAGGTGATGGAAGTGATCCTGGAGAAAAAACAGCCTCTGGCTAAACTGGCTTCCGAGGTGGAGATTTATCCCCAGGTGCTCAAGAACGTGCGGGTGGAAGACAAAAAGGCCGCCCAGGAGGATGAGGCGGTTCAGGCCGAGACCCGGAAAGTGGCCGAGGCCCTGGGAAGCGATGGAAGAATCCTTCTGCGCCAGTCCGGCACCGAGCCGGTGGTGCGGGTGATGGTGGAAGCGCCGGACATGGAGACCTGTGAGCGGTATGTGGATCAGGTGATCCGGGTGATGAAGGAAAGAGGGCACTGCCTGTAAGGCAAAAGGAAAGGCCTCTTTTCATGAACCGCAGGAATATATACTATAACCACAAAGAATGATAAAATGAGCCGCCTAACTTGTAAGTTATGGCGGCTTATGCTATAATAAAGAAATCCATCCGCAGGAAATGCGGAGCGTATGTTTCAGAACGTATTTTGAAAGGAATGATGCGAGAGATGGGGCTGAACCAGTAAGAGCGGTGCTGTTCATTGTCCGGCATTACGGCGTTATCGAGCGACTGCCCGGTATGGGCGGCTGACTTGGATGATAAGGGGAAGAGGCGTTGGCCTGGATATGATGCAGTGTGAAAACAATGAACAGAATGGAGGAATTATTTATGTTAAACTATCAGAGATACAAACGGGTTCCCGTAGTGAATTTTCCGGAGCGCACCTGGCCGGATAAAGAGATTCAGAAGGCGCCGGTATGGTGCAGCGTGGATCTCAGAGACGGCAATCAGGCTCTTGTAGAGCCCATGGTGGTTGAGGAGAAGGTGGAGATGTTCAACCTTCTTGTAAAGCTGGGCTTTAAGGAGATTGAGGTGGGATTTCCGTCGGCATCTCAGATTGAATATGATTTTCTGCGCACGCTGGTGGACCGCAAGCTGATCCCCGACGACGTGGAAGTGCAGGTGCTGGTTCAGTGCAGGGAGCATCTGATTAAGCGGACATTTGAGGCTCTTCAGGGGATCAAGAAGGCTATTGTCCACATTTACAATTCCACCTCCACTCTTCAGAGGGATGTGGTGTTCCACAAGGACCGGGAGGAGATCAAGGAGATCGCCATCGTGGGCACGAAGCTGGTGCAGAAGTATATGGCCGACTGCGATACCAAGATACGCCTGGAGTATTCTCCGGAGAGCTTTACCGGTACGGAACTTGATTTTGCTCTGGATATTTGTACGGCGGTACAGGAGACCTGGGGGGCGACCAAGGAGAACCCGATCATTATAAACCTTCCCTCCACGGTGGAGATGACTACGCCCAATGTATACGCGGATCAGATTGAGTGGATGAATACCCATTTTAAGAAGCGTGAGAGCATCATCCTCAGCGTGCATCCGCACAATGACAGGGGATGCGCCGTGGCGTCCACGGAGCTGGCGCTTCTCGCCGGTGCGGACCGTGTGGAAGGCACCCTCTTCGGGAATGGTGAGCGCACGGGCAATGTAGACATTCTCAACGTGGCTTACAACATGTTCTCCCAGGGCATCAACCCGGAGCTGAATATAGAGAATGTGCGTGAGATCGCAGAAATCTGCGAGCGCTGCACGAAGATGGAGATTCCGCCGAGGCATCCTTACGCAGGCAAGCTGGTATTTACCGCATTCTCCGGTTCTCACCAGGACGCTATCAACAAGGGGATGCACGCGCTCAAGGAGAGAAACAGCGAATACTGGGAGGTTCCCTACCTTCCCATCGATCCCAGCGATATCGGACGGGTATACGAGCCGATCGTCCGCATCAACAGCCAGTCCGGCAAGGGCGGCGTGGCGTTTGTTATGGATACCTTCTACGGCTTCAAGCTTCCCAAGGGAATGCACAAGGAGTTCGCAGATGTCATCCAGAAGATTTCCGAGCAGCAGGGTGAAGTGGCTCCCGAGCAGATTATGGACGAGTTCAAGAAGAATTATCTGGATCGGAAGGAGCCCATCCACTTCCGCAAGTGCCGCATTACGGATACGGAGACCGGAGACGGCGAGTTTGCGACATTGGCTAAGGTGACCTATACCGATCATGGGATTGAGAAGACCTTCGAGGGCATTGGAAACGGCCCCATTGACGCGGTGCAGAGGGGTATGGAAGATGCGCTGGGAATCCAGATCAAGGTATTGGACTACACGGAGCACGCTTTGGCATCCGGTTCCGGGGCTCAGGCCGCTTCCTATATTCACTTGGTGGATCAGGTTACGGGCAAGGCGACTTACGGGGTTGGCATCAGCTCCAATATTACCCGGTCTTCCATCCGCGGCATTTTCAGCGCGGTAAACCGGCTGTTCTATTAATAGAAGCATTGGCCGCGGGATACGGCAAGGGGATATTGGCTGAGGACTCTTTGAAATAGAGAGCACATAAAGGATAGCATCTGCCGCAAAGAGACGGCGGATGTTATCCTTTTTTCTGGAGCGCTTGAAAATTGTTAGGAGGTGGGGAGATGGACGCGCAAATTCGCGGGGGACTGGATGGGACAAGCCTCAAGCGCCTGGCCGCAGTTTTGATGCTGGTTGACCATATAGGGGCGGTTCTGCTGGAATATATCCTGATATACGGCAGCGAGGCAGTTCTTTTTCATTCTCCGGAATGGTATGCGGTCTACCGCTGGGACCGAATTCTTCGGACAGTGGGTCGGCTGTCATTTCCTATATTCTGCCTGCTCTTGTCCGAAGGATTTCTTCATACGGGAAACAGGAAAAAATATTTTCTGCGCCTGGTTCTCTTTGCGCTGCTGTCGGAAATTCCCTTTGACCTTGCGGTTTTTGACCGTTTGATGGCCTGGGAGCATCAGGGTGTGATGGCAGAGCTTGCTCTGGGGCTTTTGACTCTCTGGGCAGCGGAGGAAATATCAGAGAGAACCGGATGGGAGAAGGAGCTGCCGGTTCTCGGAGGGGCGGTTCTGGCGGGCTGTCTGGCGGCGGAGGCTGTGAGAGCAGATTATGGAGCTGTGGGGATTTTGTATATGGCGGGATTTTATTATTTCCGTGCCAGCCGGGGAGGGAGAACGCTTACGGCCGGCGTGCTGGGGTTCATAGACACCGCGGGCTTTACCGTGGGGAGCGGGGCTCTTTCCGCTGCCTTTGTATATTTGTACAATGGACGGCGCAGGCAGGGAGCCGGCCGATGGAGATATGCTTTTTACGGATTTTATCCGGTTCATCTCCTGGTTTTATTTTTGATTCGGAGGTTCTGGCTGGGGATATCTGCGGGCGGCTGACCGCATGAAGCTGCGGCCGGCGGCAAAAAGGAGAGACGATATGGCGAGAACAAAGTATGACGAGATATATAAAGCGCTCAGAGAGCGGATTGAGGAGGGAACCTACGGTCTCCAAGAGCTTATGCCGTCGGAAAACAGGCTGGTGAAGGAGTTTGACTGCTCCAGGAACACCATCCGCAGGGCTGTGGGCCAGCTGGCTGCGGAGGGATATGTGCAGAGTATTCACGGCAAGGGTGTGCAGGTGATTTACCAGCCGCGGGAACAGTCGGAGTTTATTTTGGGAGGGATTGAGAGCCTGAAGGAAGCGGTGGCCAGGAACCGCAGAAGCTATACGACGAAGGTAATCTGCTTTGCAGAGCTGACGGTGGATCAGAAGATACAGGCGAGAACGGGATTTTCTTTGGGGACGGAGATTTATTACGTGCAGAGAGTCCGGTATATTGAGGGGGAGGCGCTGATTATTGACCACAATTATTTCCGCAGGGATGTGGTGAGGGGGCTCACGCCGGAGATCGCGGAGCGCTCCATTTACGAATACATGGAAAATGTATTGGGGGAGAGCATTGTGACAACCAAACGGAAAATGACGGTGGAACGTGTAACCCAGATTGATGAGACGTATCTGGACTTAAAGGGATACAACTGTATGGCGGTGGTGAGCAGCAGCACGTACAACGGGGAAGGCATTATGTTTGAATTTACCCAGTCACGGCACAGGCCGGACCGGTTCGTATTCTACGATCTGGCTCACCGGGTGAAGCCGACAGGGAAATAGAGAGCAATGAATATACAGGGGCCGGAGGCAGAGATGCTTCCGGCTTTTTCCGTGTCCGCCGTATAAAAGGCGGCCAAAGGGGGAAAAGGTGTTCCATGAGGAAATTGTCTCTTGACAAACTTGTTTAAACAAGATATACTGCATATAGCATACTTGTTTGAACGAGTAAGAGCGATTGGGAACAAAAAAAGGAGGACGGATAATGGAAGGTTTTAAGGCGAGCGCAGTATATCAGATTTATACAAAATCCTTTCAGGATTCCAATGGAGACGGGCTGGGAGATATAAGGGGAGTGATCTCCCGCCTGGACTATATAAAAGAACAGGGGGCGGATTACATCTGGCTGACGCCGTTTTTTAAGTCGCCTCTCAATGACAATGGGTACGATGTGTCGGATTATCTTTCTGTGGATCCGGTGTTTGGGACTATGGAGGATGTGGAAGAGCTGATTGCCCAGGCAGAGGCCCGGGGGATTGGCTGCATGTTCGACATGGTATTCAATCATACATCCACGGAGCACGCATGGTTTCGGAAGGCCCTTGCCGGAGATCCGGAGTATATGGACTATTATATATTTCGGGACGGGGAGCCGGACGTGCCGCCTACCAATTGGGAGTCCAAGTTCGGCGGGAGCGCATGGGAATACGTTCCTCATCTGAAGAAGTGGTATCTGCATTTGTTCGACGTAACGCAGGCGGATTTAAATTGGGATAACCCCAAAGTTCGCGAGGAGCTTAAAAACGTAATCCGGTTCTGGAAAAATAAGGGAGTGAAGGGATTCCGGTTCGACGTGGTGAACTTGATATCCAAGCCGGAAGCGTTTGAAAATGATTATGCGGGGGATGGGCGCCGCTTCTATACGGATGGCCCTCATGTACATGAATATCTTCAGGAATTGACACGGGATACGGGAATCGCCTCCATGGTGACGGTGGGGGAGATGTCTTCGACATCGCTGGAAAACTGCATACGCTACAGCCGGCCGGAGGATAAGGAACTCACTATGTGCTTCAATTTTCATCACCTGAAGGTGGATTATAAGGACGGCGATAAATGGAAGCTCAAGGAGCCCGATTTAGGCGAGCTGAAGCGGCTCTTCACAGAGTGGCAGGAGGGCATGGAGAAGGCCGGCGGATGGAACGCGGTGTTCTGGTGCAATCACGACCAGCCCAGGGCGGTTTCCCGTTTTGGAGATGACAGGAAATACTGGAAGGAATCGGCCAAGACACTGGCCATCGTGGCGCATATGTTCCGGGGAACGCCCTATGTGTACCAGGGGGAGGAACTTGGCATGACCAACCCGCGGTATTCGGATATTTCTCAGTACCGGGATGTGGAGAGTATCAATTATTATAAAATCCTTCAGGAGAGGGGAGCTTCGAAGGAGGAGGCCCTGGCTGTGCTGGGAGAACGCTCCAGGGACAATGGACGCACGCCTATGCAGTGGAAGGCAGGGCCAAATGCGGGATTCACGGATGGAGAGCCGTGGATTGGTATTCCGGAAAACCACAGTTATATCAATGTGGAAGAAGAAAATAAGGATGAGGATTCCATTCTCAGCTGTTATAAAAAATTAATCCGGCTGAGAAAGGAGTACCGGGTGATCGCAGAGGGAGACATCGGATTTATTTACAGGGATCACCCGCAGGTACTGGCGTACAGGCGCCGGACCGAGGAGGAGGAGCTGATTGTCCTGGCGAATATGACGGGGCGGGAGGCGGCCCTTGCGCCTGCTTTTGATGCCGGCGGCTGGGAACTTTTGACCGCAAGCTGGAAGGAGGCGCCTGCGCAGGCGGAAGGGGAGATCCGCATGCTGCGTCCCTTTGAGAGCCAGGTCTGGAGGAAAAGCAGATAAATGTTCAGCGCGCGGAAATACTCCGCGCGTAAAATCTGCTTGACTTAGGCCTGGCCTCAAGTCGTATAATAGAAAAAAGTGGAAAGGAGGAACCGCGATATGATTTATAAGGAGTTTCAGAATTTAAAGCTTTCTGCCCTTGGAATGGGCGCTATGCGTCTCCCGGTGCTTGAGGGGGATGACTCGCAGATTGACGAGGCTGCTGCCGCCCAGATGGTCGATTTGGCCATGAAGAGCGGGGTAAACTATTATGATACGGCCTGGGGATATCACAGCGGCAATTCGGAGCGTGTGATGGGGAGAATTCTCAAGAATTATCCCAGGGACAGCTTTTATCTGGCTACCAAGTTCCCAGGATATGACCTCTCCAATATGGATAAGGCGGAGGAAATTTTTGAGAAGCAGCTGGAAAAGTGCGGAGTGGAATACTTTGATTTTTACCTGTTCCACAACGTATGCGAGATGAATATCGACGCGTATCTGGATGAAAAATACGGCATTTTTGATTATCTGATGAAGCAGAAAAAGGCAGGGCGCATCCGCCATCTGGGATTCTCCGCCCATGGGGCTTATGATGTGATGGAGCGTTTTCTGGATGCTTATGGGAAGGAGATGGAGTTCTGCCAGATTCAGCTCAACTATCTGGACTGGAGCTTCCAGGATGCAAAGTCCAAAGTGGAGCTCCTGAAAAAATGGAATCTGCCGGTATGGGTGATGGAGCCTTTAAGAGGCGGAAAACTGGCATCCCTTCAGGCGGAGAATGAGGCAAAGCTCAAGGCCCTGCGGCCTCAGGAGGGAATCCCTGCCTGGGCGTTTCGCTTCCTCCAGACAATTCCGGAGGTTACGATGATTCTATCCGGCATGTCGAATCGGGAGCAGGTGGAGGACAACCTTCATACATTTGCAGAAGATAAGCCCTTGAATCAGGAAGAGATGGATGCGCTCCTAAGCATTGCCGACAGCATGGTGAAGAATTCGGTTCCCTGCACGGCCTGCCATTACTGTGTGAGCCACTGTCCCAAGGGGCTGGATATTCCCAAGTTGATTTCTCTGTACAATGAACACTCATTTACCGGAGGCGGTTTTATCGCGCCCATGGTTTTGCGGACGCTGGCGGAGGATAAGCGGCCGGATTCCTGCATTGGGTGCAGAAGCTGCGATGCAGTCTGTCCCCAGCAGATCAAGGTTTCTGAGATTATGGCGGATTTTGCGGAGAGGACGAAGCCGAACGCATAGGAAGGGATATACATAGGCAGTGACCGAACGGTTTCTGTACGGAGCGGAAAATTGAGGTGGAAGATGGATATTGAGATCCGGAACATTTTGGCCTTTCGGCTGCACGCTCACCACCTGGATCGGGAGTATGGGGAGAAGGATGCGGTTTCGGCTGCAGGAGCCTGCGGTCTGCAGAACTCTCCGCCGGGGGCTTGGGAGACATCCCTGCATAACCGCGTGCCGGGTATGTCCCGGGCGGAGATAGAGCGGATTCTTGAGAAGGAAAAGCTTCTTGTGCAGGCATGGAGTTTCCGGGGAGCGCCTGTGGTATTCCCGAGGGAGGAGGCGGCAGCCTTCCTGCAGGCGCTGATACCGGAGGGAGAAGAGCCGTGGATCTATACAGATGGGATCCGGCTGGCTCTTGATTTTCTGGGGATGTCCTTTTCGGATCTGCTGGACCGGCTTCTGCAGGTGATTTCCGGCTTGGATGACCGGGTAATTGTGAGCAAGTCCGCTCTGGATCAGACGATGGCGGAGTGGATGCTTCCCCTGATCCCGGAAGAAAAGAGAAGGCTCTGGAATGCCCCGTCCATGTATGGGCAGCCGGAGCGCCAGACAGTTGGCGGGGCGGTGGTTTCTTTTCTGCTGCGCCCCTGTTCTTTCCTCGGGCGAGTGGTTTTTGGAGAACGCCAGGGGATATACCCTGCGTTTACATCGTATAAAAATTGGATATGCACCTCCGGAATAATGGCCGGGGAACCGGCAGAGGCCCAGAGGCAGCTGGTAAGAAAGTACCTGCACTGCTACGGGCCTTCGGATGCGGCCGGATTTTCCTCTTGGCTGGGCTGTTCGGGAAAGCAGGCGAGGAGGCTCTGGGCAATGGTATCGGAGGAGATGGAACCTGTCCGGGTGCTGGGAAAGAAGAAATATATTTTGACGCAGGACCGGGAGCTTTTTCTGGGAGATTTGTCCTGCGGCCGCACGCTTCATCTTTTGGGAGCCCATGATCCCTATCTGGATCTGCGGGACCGGGAGCTTGTCAGGCCGGAGCCGGAGCTGCGCAGGCGCATCTGGCGGACGGTGGGAAACCCGGGCGTTATTCTGTACTGCGGCCGGGCGGTCGGGATATGGACAGCCAGAAAGACGGGGAAGGGACTTCAAGTGAAAACGGAGCTGTGGGAGGAGAGGAGCCCGGGCGGGGATCTGTTTAATAGAGAGATCTGCGATTTGGCGGAGCAGTATGCTGCATTTTGGCAGGAGAGGCTGTATTTTTAGCGGAAAAGGATGAAAAATCATTTGGCTTATGTTACAATAGGACAGACGCTGATTGAAGGGGATGCGAAAGAGATGGAAAACAAGCGGTACGATCTGTTCATACAGATGCTGAATGAATTTGATAAGGGATGCGGCCTCACCGAAGAGTACGATGCGCTGCTCCACGACTATGATGGGATAATCCTGTTCCAGGCTGAGTCGCAGATGATTAAGATGATAGGGAATAATCCGGGGATAACTGCCTCGCAGATTTCTAAGATTGTGGACAGAACCAGCAGTGCTTCCTCCCAGCTTATACGAAAGCTGAAGAAAAAAGGGTGGGTGATGCAGAAACGGAATGAGGAGAATAACCGGCAGTACAACCTGTATCTGACCGAGGCGGGCAGCCAGATTTACCGCAAGCATCAGAGCTTTGAGAATGCCTGCTATAAGAGGACTTTCCACGGGCTGGACCGCTTTTCGGAGAAAGAACTGGAAACCTATATCGCCATACAGAAACAGATAAACGAAACATTTCGGCTGGATGTGGAGGAGAGCCGGGAGCTGGGCATGAAGAGAGAAAATTCGGATGTGCATGAAAAGGGCTGAAAGGCCGGAGCAAGCATTGCACAGAACAGATAAAAGGAGACCGAAGGCGGCGCTGTGCCGGTTTCGGCCTCCTTTTGTCATGTGCCGGGCGTGCATATCTATTATTTATGCGTTAAATACGTACTTGTCCAAACGCTCAAAGGCTTCCTTCACGCGGGAAAGAGGAAGGGCCAGATTGATGCGCAGATGGCAGGGGCCGTGGAACATGCGGCCGTCCTGGCAGCCTACGCCCACATCCCATGCGGCTTTTTCCACATCCTCGATGGTCTTTCCATGTGCCTCGCACCACTTGGTGCAGTCCACGAACAGCATATAGGTGCCCTGGGGACGGCTGATTTCCACACCTTCAAAGTGTTCCTCTATGTAATCGCAGGCATAGTCCACATTTGCCGTGATGGTCTGGCGGAGCTCATCGGTCCACTCCCGGCCCTCGGGCGTGTAGGCACCGATCAGAGCGTGCATGGAGAGCACGTTCATCTCATTGTAGTGTGCCAGGGAGGACTCTTTTTCTACCCGATCCCGGATATAGGAGTTGTAAATAATATGGTAGCTTCCCACCAGGCCAGCCAGGTTGAAGGTCTTGGAGGGCGCGTAGAGGGCTACGGTGCGCATTTTGGCGTCCTCAGATACGCTCTGGGTGGGTATGTGCTTATAGCCTTCCAGGATGATATCGGACCAGATTTCATCGGAGACAACCATCACATCATATTTCTTATAGAGTTCCATGGCCTTCTCAATCTCCCAGCGCTCCCAGACGCGTCCGCAGGGGTTGTAGGGGGAGCAGAAGATGGCTGCGTGGATTTTATTTTCCACGATCTTCTTTTCCATGTCCTCAAAATCCATGCGCCATACATTCTTCTCGTCCTTTACCAGGGGGGAGAGAACCATGTGGTAGCCGTTGTTCGTCAGGCAGTTGGTGAAGCCGATGTAGGTGGGAGAATTGAGAAGCACGTTGTCCCCCTTGGAACAGAATACATTCAAAGCACTGATTACGCCCCCCAGCACGCCGTTTTCATAGCCGATGCACGCCGGGGTAAGTCCCTCCACCCCATTCCGATCTTTGTGCCACTGAATGATGGAATCAAAATATTCCTTCCGGGGAGCGAAATATCCGAAGGCCGGATGCTGAGCCCGGCGGATGATGGCCTCGGTGATGGTGGGAACCGTGGGGAAATTCATATCCGCAACCCACATGGGGATGAAATCAAAGCCTTCTTTCGGCGGTGTGGGAGCCATGGGGTTCTGCCCCAGGGAGTCAACGGCGAGCGCATCCATTCCGTGACGCTTCATAATAGATGTAAAATCGTATTTCATGGTAAACACTCCTTTGTAATGAAAAAGTGGATGATCAATAATATAACTAATTAAATATTAAGCTGCTTAATTGATTTGCGGTATAATACTACCATAATATTTTTAATTGTCAATAGGAAAATGGCAAAAATGCGAAAAAAATTTTTGGGATTCGCTGCGCTGAACGGAAAATGAGCATAAAAAGCGTGACATATCCAGATGAGATATTTGCACTTTACATATTATTTACTTAAACCTTACATAACCGCGGTTTCTGCTTGCCAAAGAACCCTTTATAATATA